>AP014633.1:1803751-2405002 GCA_000828835.1 Thioploca ingrica | reverse complement strand
AGAGCAGCGGCTAAATCACCTTTAGCGGATTCTAATTCGGTGCTGAGAATTTCTAACACCTCGACACTGCCCAAAGAAATATCGGCACCGCCTTCGATTTCAATGGGTGTTACTTCCGCAATAGAACCCTCTTCTTCAGTAGAGGCTATTTCTTCCGGCTCTGCTATTGCCCTATCCGCAACGATTTCTTGACCAGCAATGGCCGATTGAGTTGGCTGAGTCAGTAAGTTCAATAGCTGAGTTGCAGCCGCTGTTTCTAGCGGTGTTGGCCACCCTGGCTCTTGCATAAAAGCCACTAAGTGAGTCGCCTCAGTTGCTGGGAACTGTAAGTAAGCTAACACCTTTGCTGGCCATTGGAGGAAATAAGTTTGCGTAGTGGCTTTTTGATCCGTTTCTTGAATAGTAAAAGCCATTAAGTTATCGTTGACAAAGGTACAAACTTCTTGCAATCCGCTTAAGCCTGCCATCTCTGCCGCATCCCAAATGGCCTGTACTTGATTCGTATAATTTTCAATGGCCTCTAATAAGGCTGGGTTACCATTCTCCATAGATACACATACCTCAAGGGCTGCTGACAATCCTTCAGCCACATCACTAATTTGGCTACAGACCAAGTCTAATACCTCAGGTGCTGCCAAGTAAATTTGGGACTCTACAATAGAAGTACTGCTGGGGATAATACTTGCAGTTGGTTTTGGTGTAGTAGTTTCTGGTACCGCCGCTGGTAATTGGCGGCTGGCTTGCAACTGCTGTTGTAACTGAGCAGCCGATTCTTTGTCCAGCGGCACTGACCAATTGCTTTGTTGCAAATGGTTTATAAGGGGAACTATCGCTTTTCCCGGATTTTGTAAATACGCTATGACTAACGCCGGCCAAATAGCCAATACCTCTCGACCCGCTTGTCGAGTGGCTTGATCTTGACTACTCAAAGTCATCACATTGTCATTAATGAAACTACAAACTTCTTGTAGTCCAGTTAATTTGGCTAGGTCTGCTGCATCCCATATCGCCTGCAGGTTGTCGGTATAGGATTCTACTGCACCAAGTAAGGTTTCACTACCATCCGCAGCTTCAGTTAATGGCTCAAGTAATGAATTAAGTAAATCTGCAATCTCAATCACTTGACTAACCAACACGGCAATAATATCGGGTGCAGCTAAAACGATTACTTCTGCCGATTCTGCTTCTGCAGCGGGTAAGTGACCCTCGGTTTCGACCCAATCGGGTTGGGCAACTGCTTGAGTACTTTGGGTTAACTGCTGTTGTAGCTGAGATGCTGCGGCGTCATCAAGCGGTAGTGGCCAATGATCGTTTTGTAAATGGCCTATTAAAATTTGACTCGCATTGAGCGGATCTTGTAAATAGCCTATTATCCATGCCGGCCAAGCTAACAATGCTGAGTGACTCTGTTGTCGACCCGCTTGATCTTGACCGCTAATCGCTACCACATTGTCATTAATGAAATTACAAACCGTTTGCAATCCGGTTAAGCCAGCCATTTCCGCTGTATCCCATACCACTTGCACATTTTCGGTATAAGATTCAACTGCATTTAATAACGCTTCACTCCCTTCCTCAGTACCCATGAACTGTACGAGTATGGGTTCAATTGACTCGGCTATCTCAGTGATTTGGCCAATTAACAACTCAATCACATCCGGTGCAGCTAAAGTAAATGATTCGAGTGGTTTGATTTCCTCTTCGGTCGTTAGGGGTAAAACAGTTGGCGTTTCAAACTCGGTTTCAATTTCAATTGCCGGCGATAAATCCGTCTCAGTCACTAACGCTGCGGTTACTCGACTTTCAATTTGCCCCAATGATTGTAATTGTGAGGCAACCTCATCATCTAAAGGCAGTAGCCAATCTGGATCTTGTAAATGAGTTACGAGTGCTACCGTCGCTGTGGCCGGATCTTGTAAGTAGGCTATAACCCGTTCTGGCCAATGTAACAATACGTCGCGACTACGTTGTCGATCAGCCGGTTCTTGCGCACTCAGTGCCATCACATTATCATTAATAAAATTGCAAACCGCCTGCAACCCTCCTAAACCAGCCACTTCTGCTTCATTCCACACCGTCAATACGTTTTCAGTATAGGATTCGATTGCATTTAAGAGTGCTTCGCTATCACTAGCCGCTGTGATAAGGGAGTTTAAAAGGGTTGTTAAAGCGGTGGTGATTTCATGAAGCAAATTAATGCTCGGGACAGCCTGAGTAAAGTCTGAAACCGGTTCAATGGGGCTGGTATCCCCACTCAGGGTTAACGTAGTTGCTATTGCTTCTGGTAATTCTGCTGGCGGCGCTACGATTTCTTCATCTGCTTCCTCAACAACAATTGCTTCTGTCGGGATTATATCCGCCGTCTCTTCTACAACGAATTGAAATTCCTCTTCATCAACAACAGCGGCTGTTTTGATAGCGGTTTCTGTTGCAATGAATTGAGATTCCTCTTCTACTTCGCTACCGGAGCGAGCAACGACTAATTCACTCGCTATTTTTTTACCTAACGCCTCTTGGGTCAACCGCACGACTAGCATTTGCGCTTGTCTATCATCGAGTGCTAAAGGCCATGCCGGATGGCTCAGATGAGTAATTAGCGGTTGAATACCTTGTACTGGATCGTGTAGGTAAGTTAAGATTAAGCGGGGCCAAACTTCAATATAAGATTTTGCGGCTTGACGAATGCCATGAGGATGGGTACTGAGTTCAAAGATATTATCATGAATAAAAGTGCAAATATATTGTAACCCGGATAATCCCACTTTTTGTGCAGTCTCCAAAATGGACTGGACATTATCATTATAGTGTTCGACTGCTTCCAATAAAGTTGGGCTATCATCTTTAGCGGTGACAAATTTATTGACTGCCGCTAATAAATCATTTTGAGCTTCAGTAATTTCTGCAGTGAGCAGATCAAGATTGGCTGGGGTAATCAGTGTTGGTGAAGGAGGTACCTCGTCACGAGCGGTGGAGTGAGCCTGAACTAATAGGGTATTGTCATCCTCCTCAGTGATGGGTGGTAACTCAGTGGCTGTGAAAAATTCATCGGTTTCTAAATCGGGTTGCTGTAAAAAGAGAGATTCTGCTGATAGCTCCGGTAAATGATCTAAGTCTGCTGCTGCTATGAGTAACTCGCTATCTAAAATAGCGGTTGAATCAGCGACCCAGTTCGATAACGGCGTCACCTCGGTTGTGGTAGAATCGAGTGTCTGCGACGGGGGTAAAGACGATTCCTCTCCCTTTTCTGCTATCGCTTCCAAATCAGCCGGCAATCTCAGATCTTCGGTTAGATTTTCTAAAGGGACCGGTAAAACTAAATCCGCTATCGAAACCTCTTCCATTGAACCGAGGAAGAGAAAATCTTCCGTCGGCAGGTGATCTAATGTCATGGGTAAGGCTAATTCATCCGCATCCGGTTCAATTGAATCCGTTGAGCTAGAAGCAAATTCGTCAGTCGCATCAGTTTCGAGATAAGCTGCTGTAGTTGATTCTGCCTCTGCCATTGGCTCAGTCTCACTTTGACGAAGTGTCGATTTTGATTCTGCCGGTTTGGAAATTGCCGGCAATGGCTGTGGCAAATTATTCCGCTGAAAAAATGTACCTTCTTGAATGAGTTGAGTGAGTAACGTTTTGGCTTGAGGTTCTACTAAAGGGATTAACCAAGTATCTCGACTCAGATATTCAACTAAAGCAGCAGCACCTTCAGTGGGTTGGTTTAAATAATTAACCGCCAATTGGGTCCATTGACCAAATGACTCATAACGTTCTAAGCGTTCTGCATTAGATAAATTGCTATAGTCAAAAAAATTATCATTAATAAAAGTGCAAACGGTTTGGAAACTCTTCAGACCAATTTTTTCGGCGAGTTCCCAAAATTGTTGGACCGTATTGGTATATTGTTCTATACCGGCAAAAAATGCTTCGTCTTCTTCGTCATGTGACAGAATTTGATTAAGTGCTTGGGCTAAGGTATCACTCTGTTCTACAATCTGTTTGGACAAGTCAGACAATTGGGGAACAAAAATCGTTTCTCCCCGAGAACTGATATAGTTAGTCACAGTTTTGACCTCCGTCTTCACCGGGGTCGTGGTTAAGGGTTGAACCTCATGAGTGGTTGTAGTCAGTGCCGGTGCAGTTGTTACAGCGACTCCCGCTGCCAGTATGGCTGGTCCTGCTTCATGGTCAAGCGGCGGTTGTAATAGCATTTGAATCAAAGATTCAAAGGATCGAGGTTGAGGTAAAGCATCATCGGTTTGAGGCAAACAAGCGAGTAGTTGTTCACAAACCGTAATATCCGTCGGTGAATAGAGATAGTTAATAACTCGTCTTGGCCAAGATTCTATGTCAGTACATAATTGACAACGTTGAGAAACTTCTAAAGTACGCAGTTGAATAAAGTAATCCGTTAAATATTGGCAAATTTCAGCTAATCCTTGTAAATGCGCATTAGCCGCTGCCTTTTGTAGATCAGTTAAATAATGATGAAGGGTTGCTAGAGCGGGATCAAGGGTATCTACCTCACCTTGTGCCAGAGTTGCCACTGCCTCATACCAACGGTATGCTTCGGTAGCAACTTGAGTTTGTAATTGAACAACCGCTTCCATATTTAATCGTGGGTTAAAGGTAGTTTAAATACCCGAATAGATTCAATTAACTGTTTAGAATATTCAACTAAGCGGTCCGTTTGTAAAGTTTGTTCCTCTAATTGTTTACCGGTTTCCTGAGTACTCATTTGAATCGTTTTGGCACGCTCGCGGAGTTCATTACTAATTTGAGCTTGTTGCCGAGAAGCCATGGCGATCTGTTCGACGACTTGCACCAGGTTAGCCGTGGTATTTTGGGTTTCTTTCATTTGTTCACCGGCACGTTCAGCCAGCCGTGAACCTTCAACCACCTGGCCAATGGTTTTATCCATAGTGGCAATGGTATCGTTGGTTTCCACTTGGATGTTTTTCACCAAAGCCGAAATTTGGGACGTTGCATTCCGTGAACTTTCTGCCAATCGCTGCACTTCATCCGCAACGACCGAGAAACCACGACCCGCTTCACCCGCTGCCGCCGCTTGCATACTGGCATTAAGTGCAAGCACGTGAGTACGTTCAGCAATGTTGTTAATGATATCCACAATACTACTAATTTCTTGCGAACGTTCACCTAAGCGCTTGATACGCTTTTCAGTTTCATGAATCGTTTCCCGAATTTCACCCATCCCATCAACGGTGCTAGTTACAGTAGACAATGCAGTTTGAGTGGAGCGAGTCGCTTGCGTTGCAATTTCATTACAAGATTGAGCAACTTCCGCAATTTTATTCATCGCTTCCGCTGCAGCAGAGAGTTCCGCCATAGTGGTATCTACCACCGCCCGTTCTGCTTCCGCCACTTTACACACATTATCACCTTGGCGTTTAACTTGGTTGGAAGCATGTTCGACGTCATCAGTAATTCGCCGCACATTGAGTAACACTTTACTGGTTTCCGTTGCCATTTGGTTAATCGCATCAGCCAATGGCCCGGTCACATCTTCAGTCACCGGAACTTGAACGGTTAAATCACGTTGACTTAATTGGAAAGAAGCCTTAAGTAATTCAATAATCGAATTATTGAGCATTTCATTTTCTTTTTCGGCCTTAGCTAAAGCCGAAAGCCGATCATCTAACAGACCATTAAAAGCGTTACTTAATGTTTCTAATTCATCGCCCGTTTTAATATTAGCCCGAGCAGTAAAGTCACCTTCAGCAACTTTAGTCACCGTTGATTCTAGATGACCAATCGGAGCAGCAATGCGACCAAAGAAGAAAAACCCAATTATCCCACCCAGAATAAGAATAGCAGCCGCTATGGGTAGAATCCCTTTCGTAATTTCAGTGGTTAAAGCTTGTAAGCGTTCCAGTGATTCGTCTTCTTGTAAGTTGGAAAAAACGGCCCACTGCAAACCGGGGACATTAATAGGCGCATAAGCCGATAAAACAAATTGACCTCGATAATCTTCATATAGATCAAAGCCCGTTACTCCAGAAAAAGCCGCTCGAGTTCCTGGACTATCGACTTTTTGTAAACCCACACTGGTATCTTTCAATTCAATATTGGAAATCACATCATCCGGTAACTCCGCTTGTTGAACAGCGAGTAAATAGCCTTCCTTATCTTCAACTAACATCCGGCTGTCATTCCGCATCGTTCCATCACTGGCGACAATATAAGTTTCACCGGTGCGACCCGATTCGTCCGACCGCCAAGCCCGATCATAAGTCATAATATCATTAATCGGATCAATAGAAAGCTGGAAAATCAACACCCCTAACTTTTGATCGCCATCATAAATCGGCGTTCCAATAAAAGCGGCCTGGCTGTCATAGGAAGGCAAATAAGGTGAAAAATCAACCAAGGCAACACTGTTATGTAAACCTTGCTTGGCTTGCTCAAAGACTTGGCCTAAGCTGGTTTTCGCATAAGGTCCATCAATCAGTGAAGTGGCAAAATCAATTTGTTTGAGTACGGAATAAATAATATGACCGGTTTCATGGTCAACTAAGAAAATATCTTCAAATACGAAGCGTCGCTGAATATCATGGATATAAGGATGGTAATGGCGATGAAGTTGAGTATAACTCGAAGCATCACTCGCGGAGAAAAATTCTTCTTTAGTACCCAAAGGATTAGGGTTATCAGCCAAATAATAATACTGTAAGGCAATACTGTTATCGTCTAATTGATCGAGAATTTCCATCATGTCAGGTGCTTCGTTGACATTCAAAGTACCATACTCTTGAGAAAAATCATTAACGTAATAATCACGTACTGCCGATTTATATTCTTCTATGGGTAAAGATAAAGGTACCGGTGGCCCTTCAATCGGGCCTTCTTCTCCGCTGACTTCCATCTCAGTATGAAGTGCTGCTTCATCTTTAAATTTGGGGTAAGCTTCTTTAAATGCACGCATCGCATCAATGGTAGTACGGGCATTAGCATAAACTTGGAGTTGGTTGATAACCAAATTAAAGTAATCCTCAATTTGGGCTTTTTTGGTATCCCGGATGGAAATAATATGGCTTTGAGCACTTTGAGTCAGTGCTTGCTGTCCTAAGGTACCGGCGATTTGGCTTGTGGAGAAGGCAGTAATAACAACAGGTATCACGGCGAGGAAAGCCGAACCAATGAACATTTTTTGCCGAAGTTTCATGTTAGTCAGCTACATTTGTTAGGTTGAATTTGAGTGGTTGTTAAGTGGTTAGCAGTTATTTATTAGCTGATTCAGTTATTAATCTATCGAACAACTTACTAAAAGTTTAGTCAACGCAATTAATTATTTCGGTTCGAACCCATTATGAAAACGTGCCAAAATTTTTGGCGGTTGGTTTACCTCACTGCCCATGACCTCATTATCATTGGGTTAACCCTTCGCTTTGGTATTTTTCATATCAAACTGCAATTTTAGTGGCTAATGATTCAAAAAAACCGAGATGATCAAAATTAAACCAGATTTCACCCTTTTTTTCATAACCGTTGGTAGCAAAGGATTTCAGTACCGTGGGTAATGGTGGTAAAGTTTCTAATTTATCTGCGGTAGTAAAAGTGAGATGAATAGGTAAATCTTCAATCACAATGGCACCGGCTAATTCACCTTGTCCTAAAATTAATAACATCTGTTTTTGTTCCGTTCGCCTGGGTAACTGCATTAGCATATTCAGGTCAAACACCGGCACCAAATTGCCCCGTAAGTTAATTAAACCTAATAACCAAGGTGCGGTGAATGGAATAGCACAAACTTGTTTCATTTCAGTCAGTTCACTGGTGGCATGTTGCGCAATTAAGAGGCCAATATTGCCGATATGAAATCCCAGTCGACGGATAGTTTCAGTCATTTCTTCACTGACTAAAATCAGATCATCCGTTTGTCGGTTAAGGGGTCGATTCAATGCTTCGCTTGGTATCAACCAAGGTGTTTTCATGAGCGTTCTTGCCTAAGTTTCCGGTGGTGCCACAAAATCTTGTAGGGGTTCTCCATTAAAGTGAAGTAAAGCCGGTGTTCGTCCCGGATACGATACCCAACCGGTAAAAATTTCATTACCACTGAGTTCATGTCGCTCAACAAAGTAACGGATATGACGCATGCCCTTTCTCATCCGCCGATGTGCCCGAATAGCTGATAATGCTTTAGTTGACGTATCATTGAGCGGTGTCATAGCGAGTTCATCATCATATTCCTCACGGGATAAATTAGCTAAACGTGCCATCGCATCTAAAGTCGGTCCCTTTTTATTACCTTGTAATCTTTCCATCATAGCAAACCAAGTTGCTAATAAGACCTGAGCAAATTTAGGATGATCAAGGAGTGTATCGCGACGAACGACTATCATATCGAAAATTTCCGTCGGAATTTCACGACTATCGAATAATATTTTCGCATCCGCTTCTTTAACTAATTTGTGGACATTAGGATTACTGGTTACTACCCCATAAACATCTTTATTGACAAAAGCTGCCGGAATATCCACTTCCGGGGTATTAAGAACATTGACATCATCAAATGGAATTTGGTTTCTCACTAAATAGCGATCGAGTAAATAATGACGCGAAGAGTTTTGAACCAGCGCAAATTTCTTCCCACGAATATTAC
Source organism: Thioploca ingrica (assembly GCA_000828835.1). Classification (GTDB taxonomy): domain Bacteria; phylum Pseudomonadota; class Gammaproteobacteria; order Beggiatoales; family Beggiatoaceae; genus Thioploca; species Thioploca ingrica. The sequence continues at coordinate 2,396,385 of AP014633.1, read as the reverse complement.
GCACATTGGTATCCGCATTACTCGGTAGTAGAATCGCTTCATTACCACTACTATAATTCGTTATTAAGATAACGTCTGCTTCAATATCTCGTCTAACTAATTGAGCAATTGCATCAATATTCGTAATCGCAATCGCTTCGACTTCTTCATTAATAAATTTTTCAATCGTATCCTGGTAGTTATCAGAAACAAATTGTACTTCTAAGTTATAAGCGCTAGCATGTTCTTTAAATGTGCCTTCTTCATCAGCTAAATACCAAGGCATCCAGGCAATTTGTGGTGCAACCGCTAAAGTTAATTGAGAAATTTCAACATTCTCAGTCGGTTTTTTCAGCCATTTTTGGATATTTTCCCAAAAATCACAACTCGTTAAACTCAAAATCGCCAGTAATAATATCGCTATACGGATCGTGTAATAAAACGGCATTTGTTAATATCCCTCTCAGGTGGAGACTGAGTTATTTATTGACCTGTTTAGACATAGTAACTCCTTTTATTCTTTATTAGATATTAAAACTGAGAGGTATTCTTGTCGCTTCATTGTTTACACCTCAGGTTCTTGTAAATCACAAAATATAATAGTAAAAAATTTATCAAATAACAAGTTACCAAGTGATCTTAATGTACCTTATTAAGTAAGCTAAATGACTTTAGGCACCCTCCTAACAAAATAGATAGTCAATAGCATCTCCGGTTAACTCTAAATGGAGATGAGAACCATTAAGAGCAAAGCGAATAATATTTTCTATTCCAAACATAATTAATTGGTAAATTCAGTTAGAAAGAAGAAAGGGATGTGGTTATAATCTGCTAGTAGTTTAGTTAGTTAGATTTTGAGATTAAAAAGTCACCCTCAAACCATGACCGGTTACTCTATATTAAGATTTCGTTTTCAACGTTGTTTAGATATTGTTTAGGCGACCTAACCACCTTTGCATTGGCATGGATTAGGCAAAGGTGGAACATTAACGTCATGCTAGATTTTTTAACGAGTATTTCTAGTTAAAAAGAGCTTATAAAATAAGCACTCAGCTTGACCTTTTTGATTTTCCGGTTAAAGAAACAAAGATTTTTTGCTGCTTCGCATAATAATAAGCAACTCATTAAATTAATATCAATAACTATTTAAAATTATTGATTTGTTGAATAATTTGATCGGGGGTATAAGGCTTTTGTACCAGAGCCTTACCTCCCTGCATTTCAGCCCACATCCGATCGGCTTTTTGACCTTTACTCGTTACAAATACAATCGGAATATTTTTAGTGGCTTCATTATGAGTAATTTCTCGACAGGCTTGATAACCATCCATTTGTTGCATAACCACATCCATAAAAATCAAATCGGGTTTTTCTGCAGCGGCTTTTTCAATGGCTTCTTGTCCAGAACTGGCTGCAATCACCGCATAACCGGCATCAGAAATAATATTTTGAATATTCATTCGATCAACTGTCGAATCATCAACCACCATGATTTTATTAATGGGCATAGAAATATTCTCCTTAAAATTTGTTAAATGTTAATTTCTATATTTATTTTATCAGTGTCACCGATTAATATTAAACAATCTTATAAACCGTTGGTAAAAAATTGAATGGGCTATCAATTAATAAAATTGTATTTTATACCATTCTCCTGGCTGATTTTTATTTTATCACGATGATTATTATTTTTACGTGATTTCGTTATTGAATAACTTAACTATTATTAAGTGATTTAAGCTTATGCTGCCGTCGTATTGGGCAAGTATTGTTTTATAACTTCTTTGAGTTTTTCTTGTTCTACGGGTTTAGTTAAATAAACATTAGCGCCCGCCATGGTTCCTCTCAATTTATCAAAACGTGAGCCTTTGCCAGTTAACATAACCACTGGGGTATTTTTAGACATTTTATAAGATTTTATTTCTTTGCAGACCTTATAGCCATCAATACCGGGTAGCATTAAATCTAAAAAAATGATGTCGTAAACACTTTTCTTTATATATTCAAGTGCTTCTTCACCCGTTTCAGCGAAATCAATTTCCATACCAAATAAACCTAACTGAATTTCCATAGATTTACGTACTGGCAGGCTATCATCAACCACCAAGGCTTTAAAACCGCTTCGCGAAGCTTTTTCAGCACCTTGTACCGCTCCCAGTAGTGCGGCATTGGCTTCTTCGTCAAGGACTTTATCTTCACCGCCGATAACTAACTCCGGAACGTATTTATGCGCTTCTATGGTTACTTTATCAAGGGTTTCAAGTACCCGTTTTAAAGTTAAGGGGCGACGCAAATAGATGTCACTACCGGATTCTATAGGAAGATTTTTAGTCACTTTAATAACCGGAATTGCACTATGATGGACACTAAAACTACGCCACTCATTTATGGCATTCTGATCATCCGCATCGACCAGGATAATTTCTGCTTGGGGACGTTTATCAGAACTGATCAAGGTATATTGTCGGCTTCTTGAGGCAGCTAACTTAAAAATACTGCCAAGGGTATTTTGTTCATTACTCGCTAACCCAAATAAGCCTACTTTAAAAACTTTATCCATTGATATTGTTCCTATTTTGCTTCTTTTGACGATGGTTATACCACTACTTTTTTAGCTCTATTGTTATTATTATTAAGTTAGGGTTATTAAAGTCGTTATATCATGCAACAATTCAGATCAAAATGAATATCTTGTTGAGTTTGTACTGGTTTTCCTTCTGAACGAATCCATTCAAAAAAACGAATGGTAAAACGTTGTTTGCCGCCATTAATTTCCGGATAGCCGGGATGCTCGATAGGTAACATCACTTGAATCAGTTGATAACTCACTTGAGCATCGAGTTTCGACTGATAAAAACCGGTTGGTGCCATTTCCTGAGAAGGAATTGCATTATTACGGATAAGGTATAGATCTAATTCCAGTGCTTCACGTAATAACTCTAGAGGCATCAGCCACTCGCTTAAATCACTTTGGCGTTGTTTCGGATTTTTTTGCAACCAATGATAGTAATTGGGTAAATCACAGCGACAACTTCCTCCAGGAATACTACTCCGTTGTCGAATTTGATTGATTAATTGATTTTGCAATAAATTTTCTACGGAAATTTCTTTGACTGCTGTTAATTTTTCTAATACCAGAACCACTTGTTTAACCAGTGCGGATACTCGTTCGGTATTAACTTGAGGAGTCCGTTGCCACCGTTCTAATCCCGTCACGTGATGTTCTAAGTCTTTTATTAACTCTGTTCTGAAATCAACGCGCCCCATAAAATCCAAAATATTAATCAATGTTTCTATCCCAGCACGACTATCCCACTCTGCCGGACCTTTGAAGTGGTACATCATGCCAGTGAATAGATGTTCCAGTCGGAGTAAAGTCCTCATGCGTTCATTGAGAGGTTGTTCGTAGACGATTTTTTTCTTCACAGAGTTCCATTCCTGTTAAAATGTGGAAATAGCAACTTCATCACCCTTCATATTGCTATTTCTTTTATCTAAATTATCAGGAAACCCGATTAATTAATACTTAATGTAACGTATTATGAATAACCTACCCCCGCTTAATTAATAACCCATTATTGACATGAACAATGCTGCTGGTTAAGGTATTGTTGGTGTAATTTTAAAACTTGTTGTTGCAAGTTATCTAGACTGGATTCATTGTAAATCACATCATTAGCGATAGCAAGCCGTACTTCTCTACTCACCTGGACAGAAAAAATTTGTTCTATTTCCTCAAAAGATAAACCACGATGTTCAATAAGCCGCTGGCGCTGTATATGAGGTGGGCAATCCACCACCAATATCCGCTCAACCAGATCCATTCGTTGTGTCTCTAAGAGTAACGGAATACTTAATACACAATAAGGAATGTTCGGTAGTTGGTTTAACTGTTGTTGTATCACCTGAAAAACTTTTGGATGAAGAATCGCTTCAAGCGCTTGGCGTTGTTTAGCATCGGCGAACACCCGTTGACGTAATTGAGTTCGATTAAGCTGCCCATTAGGTAAAATAATATCAGCACCAAAAGTTTGGCTAATGAGTTCTAAAACCGGTTGCCCAGGCGCGACCAGAGCATGAGCAATGGTGTCCGCATCAATGATTGGAACACCCAATTGAGCAAATAAGTGAGATACCGTGGTTTTGCCTCCAGCGATACCCCCAGTGAGTCCTACTTTTAAGGGTAGGTGAGCCATGTGAAATAGATTTGAGTTAACTTTTCTCCCCAGAGTAAGTAAATCCAACCCGCAAAGGCAAGGTAGGGACCGAAAGGAATGGGCACGTTTTTATCGTGTTGCCGGATGATAATGAGACTAATACCAACTAATGCACCCAAGAAAGAAGAAATTAAAATGATGCTGGGTAGCGGTTGCCAACCTAACCAGGCACCTAACAGGGCTAATAATTTAAAATCACCATACCCCATCCCCTCTTTGCCAGTGAGTAGTTTAAAAACCCAATAAATAGACCACAAAAATAGATAGCCGGCGATGGCACCGATTACACTGGTTTCAATATTAGTATAGAGGTTAAATAAATTAACACCTAACCCCAGCCATAAACCCGGTAAAGTCAGACTATCGGGTAATAATTGATGGTCAAAATCAATCATACTCAGTGCGAGTAAAATCCAAGTGAGTGTTAAAGCGCCTAAGAGTTGCCAAGTAAATCCAAATTGCCAAGCCAGAATAATCGCTAAACTGGCACTCAGCAATTCAACAAAAGGATAACGCCATGATATCGCTTGGTGACAAGCGGTACATTGACCCCGTTGCCAAATAAAACTCACCAAGGGAATGTTTTCCAATATAGCCACCTGATGACCACAATGTGGACAATGTGAACGTGGCTGAATTAAATTAAAAGGTTGGTTTGGTTGAGATGCCGGTACATTTAATAATTCAGCACATTGTAATCGCGCTTCCTGCTGCATCATAATCGGTAATCGGTAAATAACCACATTAAGGAAACTACCAATTATTAACCCCAGTAGACCCACTACGATAATCAATGCGTTAGGATCACTCGCTAAATAAGAAAATATCTCCATTTATTTCAGTTATCAGTTATTTTAAATCTAGGTTGAACAATGGTGTTATATCTCACCACCCATTTTGAAAATAGGCAGATACATGGCGAGTACCAAACCACCAATAACTACACCCAAAAAGGCCATAATCATCGGTTCCATCATTGCACTCAATGATTCTACTAGTGCATCAACTTCTTCTTCATAGTAGTCAGCCACTTTATTTAACATTTTATCAATACTACCGGATTCTTCACCAATTTGGGTCATTTGGACACACATATTCGGAAAAACGCCAGTATTACGCATACTTTCTGCCAACGTTGTCCCAGTCATCACTTCTTCTTTAATTTTCATGGTCGCTTCATAAAAAACGATATTCCCAGTCGCACCGGCAACGGAATCCATTGCTTCCACTAAAGGTGTTCCCGCTGCAAACATAGTGGCTAAGGTACGGGTGAAGCGCGCTAAAGCCGATTTAGTCAGCAATTCGCCAAACATCGGTAATTTTAAGGATAATCTTTGTAAAAAATGTTGAAATTTCACGGAACGTTGTTTTGCTTGTCCAAACGCAATTTTAGCGCCAAACAAACCGCCACCTATCTCCGCCCAATGATAATTAGCTACCAGAAAATCTGACATGTTAACCACCATTTGAGTTAAACCCGGTAATTGACCACCAAAGCTTTTAAACATGTCCGCAAATACGGGTACCACGTAGATCAGAAGAATGGCGCTAACGATCATAGCCACGACCATAATGGATATCGGATAACTCAGTGCCCCTTTGACTTTCTTCTTAATAGCTTCACTTTTCTCTTTATAAATAGCTAATTTAGTTAACAGCGATTCTAAAATACCGGCTTGTTCGCCGGCTTCAACTAAATTGCAGAAAAGTGAATCAAAATATTGGGGGTGCTCACGTAAAGCATCTGCCATGGTTCCACCGGCTTCCACCTTAGATTTGATTTCCATCACTAATTTTTGGAAAGCTGGTTTATCATGCCCTTGTCCCACTAAATCAAATGATTGTAGTAAAGGTACGCCTGAAGTCATCATCGTGGCCATTTGCCGAGCAAACAGAGCAATATCCGCTGTTTCAATGGGTTTGCCTCCCATTCCCCATGACTTCGGTTTTTTCTTGACTTTAATGGGAAGTATTCCTTGCTTCCGTAGAACGGCTTTAACAGCGGCTTCACTTGCTCCAGTCAGTTCACCGGTCTTTTTAGTTCCTTTTTTATCTTTGCCCTCATAGACAAACATAATTTCTTTTTTTGTTGCAGTTGCAGCCATAGTTTATATCTCCTTAAGAAGAATAAAATCTCTTCACTTAGATTCTATTGTATTTAGTGATAATGGAACTGCTTCTGGTCATGCTATTCCTTTCATGTCAAGTGCATGAAGTTAAGTTTTGGTGTTTTACCTACCTAGCATTATTGCCATTTCAGGTAAGAAAATATTGATAACCTATTTTAATTTTATCAAGCCTAACTCAGAAGGGAAAAACCAGTATTTTTGGCTTGTTTAGAGTTCGATTGCTAATCAAGCTATTTTTATTAGAATTATTCTGGTTGGGAAAAGCACTTATTTAATAACAATACGACTACTCTTTATTAACCACACGATTGACTTCTTCTAATGAAGTTAAGCCATCTTTGACTTTTTTCAACCCGGACACCCGTAAATCCGGAATACCTTCCTTACGGGCTTGGTCAGCTATGCCAATCGCATTGCTACCTTCCATAATCAGACGCTTCATTTCCTCAGAGATCGGCATGACCTGATAAATACCCACCCGACCTTTATATCCAGCACCACCACATTTTTCACAACCTCCTAGTCTAGGAGCATAAAGTTTAATGTTCGGTATTTCTTCTTTTTTAAATCCTTCTTCTAACAAAGTTTTTTCCGGTATATCCTGTTCTACTTTACAACTACACAAACGACGGCAAAGACGCTGCGCCATAATTAAGTTGACACAAGTTGCTATCGCAAACGAGGGAATGCCCATATCAACCATTCGCGTTAAAGTCTGAGGAGCGTCATTGGTATGTAAAGTGGACATCACCATATGACCGGTAGAAGCCGCTTTGATAGCAATCCCTCCCGTCTCTAAATCACGAATTTCGCCAACTAAGATAATATCAGGATCTTGTCGCAGAAAAGCTTTCAAGGCTTTAGAAAAAGTCATCCCGGTTTTCTCATCAATCTGTACTTGGTTAACGCCAGGTAAATTAATTTCAACCGGGTCTTCTGCGGTTGAAATATTAACGCCTTCTTTGTTAAGAATATTAATGCCTGTATAGAGAGAAACGGTTTTGCCACTCCCGGTTGGTCCGGTAACTAAGACCATCCCATAAGGATTAGCCAGTGCTTCTAGATAAAGACGCTTTTGCTCTTCTTCATAGCCGAGCATATCAATATTGAGCTTAGCCGCCGAAGAATCCAAAATGCGCATAACGATTTTCTCGCCCCATAAAATAGGACAAGTACTGACTCGGAAATCAATCGATTTATTAGCAGAAAGTTTCAGTTTAATCCGTCCATCTTGTGGCACTCGTCGTTCGGAAACATCTAAGCGTGACATCACCTTAATCCGAGCGGCTAATTTTCTAGCCAGAGTAACGGGGGGATTGGAAACCACTTTCAGCATGCCATCAACGCGAAAGCGTACTCGGTAAAATTTCTCGTAGGGTTCAAAATGTAAATCAGATGCCCCTATTTTGATAGCATCCAGCAACATTTTGTTAACAAATTTAACAATCGGCGCTTCATCGGCTTCATTCTTGTCGTCTTCAGCCTTATCACTTTTTTCTTCATCAACCAGATCAATCTCGCCAATTTCATCATTCAAACCTTTCATACTGGTATCAAAGACTTCCAAAGCACGCTCTATCGCTTTTTCTAATTTATCTTCTTCCGCTAAAATTGCTTCGGTGTGCATTTTAGTATGAAACTTAATCTCATCTAAGGCATGGATGTTGGTCGGATCCGAAATAGCCACAAAGAGACGCTTACCACGGCTAAAAATAGGTAGCGCATGGTGTTTTTCCAATAACTTTTGGTCGATTAATTTGATCGTTTCAGGATTCAGGTTAACACTATCAATGTCAACTAAAGGAACACCAAATTCTTCAGCGGCAGCAATGGCCACATCGCGACTGCTAGCCAGTTTTTGGCTGACCACATAGCTGGCAAAGGGAATGTGTGTTGCCAACGATTTCTCGAATGCTTGTTCCGCATCCGCTTCACTTAATAGTCCTTCAGCGACTAATTTACGTGCCAGCCCTGGAAGGACAATTTTAGGTTTTAAGACTGCCATGGTGTTATCAATGTTGTTGTTAGATATTTATCAAATGATAGACTATCTGGAAATAATTAGCCAAACGAGTTAGGTCATTTGAGTTTAACCCATTGGGGTTAAATTAAAAAGTGAGATCATTAAACCATAAACATTAATTTAATTCAATGAGTTATTCTCTTAGATCAGTCTTTTTAATTCGGTAAATTAACTTGACCGAACTATTATAATAATAATCTATTTTTTGGCTTTTAACAGTTGACTCTTTATTTTATGACCGATCAGTTTTACTTAGGTTAAGAACTATTGCCGGTACCCCCGATTGGTTAGCTCAGAAACGGATGCCATGGTCAAAAAATTCTTGAGTAAAGTATGTCCATGATGAGTTAGAATCGATTCTGGATGAAATTGTACCCCGACGATGAGGTGGTTCTGGTGTTGAATTCCCATAATTTCTTCTTTCTCACCGCTAGCAGTTTGAGTCCACGCGGTAATGGCTAAACAATCTGGCACAGTTGTTGGGTCTATTACCAAAGAATGATAACGGGTTGCTTGAAAAGGGTTTGGTATTCCCTGAAAAATACCCTGACCGGTATGATATATCATTGAAGTTTTCCCATGCATGATATATTTAGCATGAACAATTTTGCCACCAAAAGCTTGCCCGATGCTTTGATGTCCAAGGCAAACACCGAGTAATGGAATTTTACCAGCAAAAGTTTGGATGGCAGATAAAGAAATTCCGGCTTGGTTTGGGGTACAAGGACCAGGAGAGATAACGAGATATTGAGGTAACAAATTAGCCATTTCAGTTAAAGTGATTTGATCATTACGGTAAACTTGTACCTCACAATTTAATTCACCAAAATATTGAACCAAATTATAGGTAAAAGAGTCATAATTGTCTATCATCAGGAGCATGGTTATTATCCTTATGAGCGATAAGAAACACCACCAGAGTATCCCTTGTTAGCAAGTCCAGCAAGTGCTCTTACTCATGAAAAGATAAGTAACAAATTATGGCACTGCGTTAAAAAATATCTGGCAAATTATCTTTTTATTTTAGGAGGTATATATTTTACTAGCAAGAAAAATTGCTGGGGAGAAAATAATCAATTCGGTTGTTAATACTTTAGAAGATAACTCACGTTACGCACCCAGCGATTTTTCTAAAGTTGTTTAAATTTAGATAACAATTAAAGACTTGAATTGTGATTCTGAAAAGGGGATTATTAAAAATAGTCAGTCCTGAATAACCCTCATTTTACTCAAATGACGTGCTTATTAAGCATCAATATTATAAAAAATGGTAGTTAAGTTTCACCTATTTGGAAATTAATCCTTATGAAAGGTTCAATTCCGACCTGTTTAAAAAGAATGACCGTGGCGCATTTTGGCAAAGAACCGTGGGAGGAAACTCTTGAAAATATTGGCATAAGTAAATACGCCGTATTCCCAGTCATAGAAAATATTGATGACTTGACGGTGATAAAAATTATCGAAGAACTTTGCCATGTTTTAGCTATATCACCCACTCAGTTAGCTGATAAATTTGGAGATTATTGGGTAAATACTTATAGCCAAGAAGCTTACTTTCGCTATTATTCCAAATATCAATGCGCAATGGATTTTTTACTCGGTATGGACGAACTTCATCAGCAAATAACTTATCAAATAAAAAATGCGCAACCACCCAGATTTAGTTATCAGATTGAAGCCGATAATATTATGATAATGAAATATAAATCTCATAGAAATTTAATTGATTTGATGATTGGGCTGATAAAGGGAGTTGGAAATTATTATCATGAGGAACTTCAAGTGACTCAATTAGCAGAAAATAAAGTCAGAATTGTTTTTCCTTACTCGGGTTTTGTCAAGCCAATGATGATAGGTAGGGAACAGATCGGTCGGTATGGAATATGAAATCCTGATTGATCGTTGATATCCATGCTTGACGAAATACGCGAAGCGGAGTTCGGTAGCGAGCAATCTATCCTAGATTGTGTTTCTCCACCAATGTACCAGAGAGATATTTGTGAAGAATATGGGTAGCCAAAGCCTCAATGCCATTAAGTTAAGCGATTTAAAGTTTTCCCTCTCCCTTTGAGAGAGGACTGGGGTGAGGGAAAAAAGGTGATAGTTCAAGCCCAAATGACCCTCACCCCTAACCCCTCTCCCAGCGGGAGAGGGGAAGTTTTCCTTAACTTAATGGCATTGCGGCGTAGGTCAGCAATCCTTTGCCGACGGTTAGGGAAATTCTGTTAGGGATTATCTGGCATAACATAAATAACCAAAGCAGTTTCGAGTTCCGAACCGGTTTGCAAGTCCATCGTCCGCACAGTAATCGAATGAGCGGATTGCTGATGAGTTAACGGCTGTTCTGCTGCCATCACAATCTGATTGTCAATTAAACTAAATTGTCTAGCAGCATCATCTATTAATTCATGTACATAGCGATCTGGGATGTCGGGTTCGACGGATAAAGTCCCCACTAAAGTTCCAACTGGGCTGGTTTCCACAACCGTATTGTTACTTAAAATCAAATGGTAGGGAATGCTATTGGGCTTAATGTTAAAGCGGATAGCCGGTTGTGTCATGAGATCACCATTGGCTAATAAATAAGCCGGCTCGATAATGAATTCCCCACTTAATTCTTTAATTGATCCTTGCCAGATGAGTAAGTCCATTTGAGGTTGGAGGTAAAGATTTTGAGCATAGCTACTTGACCAATGAAAAGGCTCACCGTGAGTAGGAAGCCAATGATAATTCATTAAAATATCCGCTGGTTCACCAACCTGTTCTGGTTTGGGGAAAATGGAAATCACTAAATCTTCTGGTGTAGGCGCGGCAGCATCATCAGTAGAATTTTTTGCGGGTGGATTGGATTCAATTTCATCTTTGACGGTAATCAGCAAAGATTTTTCTACCATTTCACCACTGGCATCGACTGCTTTAACCGTGATCGAATGGTCACGTGCCGTTTCAAAATCAAGTAAATAAGGATTAGCGACTCGTAATTCATTATCAACGATCTTAAAGCGCCCACCGGCATCGTCAATTAAACCGCACTTAAACCATTCGCCTTGATCCGGATCCAGAACCACGAGTTTTCCTATCGGGGTGTCAAGCGGGCTGTTTTCGGCTACCACTGCGGCAGATAAAAGAATATCCGTCGGTGGTCGGTTAGAACGAACCGATAAAGTCGCTATCTCACCGGCTAACAACTGGTTATTAATTTGATAACCTAAATGCACTTTAAACAGTCCGGCTAAGCCAATTAAATTGCCTTGGAATAAGGTGAATTCAAGTGAAGGCGTTAATAATTGATTCTTACTTACCACTATCGGTAGATTCAAAGTAGAATGATCGTCGGCTGACCACCATTGGTAAGTGACAATAATATCCGCTTGATTACCAAGATGTTTTTGCTTTGGTTGAATGCGCCCAATCAGGGTAATTGATTCGGGTGCATCTATCGTTAATTGACTACCCACTGCGCCGGCTGACGTTTGAATTTGCCCACTAAAAATAGCCTCAGCAGAATCAATGACCTGGATGGTAAAGGCTTTATCCACAAATAACCCAGCTTGATCCGTACTCCGGATCATTACGGTATAATTTGGAGTGGTTTCAAAATCAATAGTAACGCCGGGTTTTAAGTACAATTCGTGGTTATTTATTAAAAAAATATCTTTAGTATCGGCAACTACCGTGTAGTAATGTGCTTCGTCAATATCGGGATCAACGGTAGTCAATGTCCCCACTAATTGAGCTACTGTGGATTGACCTTCAAGCACCTCCTGATTCGATAAGTAAATATCGGTGGGCGCGGCTGATGGGGAAGTTGATAAGCCAGTACAGACTAATTCATAATTGACTTGGCTGCTATCCGGATCATTGGTAGTTAGTGTCAAATAAGCTTGACGTTGTCCTAATTCACTGGGAATACATTGCACAATTAAGGAATGAGAATGAGTACCGGTGGCGGTTAAGCTAAATGGCGCTATTCCTTCACTAATACTAAAATCAGCCGCCTGTGGACCGGTGATGATACTGGTCTGGACTTCCAGTGGACTGCTACCCACTTCTAACACGATTAACCCCGTCGTGGTGGGGTTACCGAGTGAATTTTCCCCCACATTCAGCTGTGATTCTGGGGAAGGTAAGGAATCATAACCGGGGCTATTGGGTTTTTCACTCACACACACCAAGGGATAAAATAAACTGGCAGGATAAGGTGCACTGACTTTCACTTCTAATAATGCGGTATGTAAACCATATCGATCGAGCTTAGAAAAAGCACATTGCACTTCGACAGCCGCAAAGCCATTGTTGGTTATGTTAAGCGGTAGTGGCGCCGAATGGATCAAGAAATCATCAGCGTGTAGACCAGTTATCACCCAAGAATCAATTTGCACCGGTTCACCTTGATTCGCATTCACGGTCAAAGTTTGGCGAGTTGGCTCATTATTAGGGCTGTTGGTAAAGTACAGCAGGGTATTAGGCGCTGGTACCAAACTGTAACTCATTGGTTCGGTTGCTGAAACCGAGTCATTAGCAAGGTCTCTATTACTGTTGAGTTCTAGAGAATTTAAAATTGCTGCCACATCAGTAGGTTGTTTACCGATACATTCTAAAGGATAAGTCAATACCGGTTGCGCTGGATCACTACTATTGAGTACCAAATTAGCTTGACGTAATCCGGTGGCTAACGGGGTACATTGAATCGTTATAGTTTTTGTCTCAGTTTCATCTTTAATTTCAAATGGTAAGACCGGATCAATCAGGTGAAAATCTTGGCTATGAGCACCGGTTAGACTTTCTAATCCAACCTGCAAATTCATTTGACCGGTTTTGTTGATGACCAGCGTCGTGGTGATGGGTCTACCGACAATACTCTCACCCAGATGGATAGTCTGGTTTGGAGGTGGAGTCGAGTGATAATTCCCTACTGAAAATTCACTCGCACAAGCTAATTGATAAGTCGGAAAGGGATGGTGCGGATCATTGGTCGCGAGCTGCAAAACCGCCGTGTGTAAGCCTTCATCAGTCGTAGTGCATTTGAGTTGTATCGTCTGAGTCGGTTTGTCAACTGTGAGCAGAACTGGAAACGGAGGAGCAGTCACTACAAAATTATTGGCATGGCTACCGGTAATCGCCACAAAATCCACTTGTAAATCAAGTTCACCTTGTTGTTCAACGTGAATCTGCTGATAAGTCGATTGTCCCACGAGTTGGTGACCAAAATCTAAATGACTCTCTGAAATTGGTTCGGAAAAATAGCGCGGTGGTTGTTTACCTAGACATTTAAGTGGATAAGAAACCCGAGGGCGCGCCGGATCATTGGTCTTCAAAGTCACTTCAGCGGTGCTCAACCCTGGTTCTGAAGGGGTGCATTGGACGGTTATCGTTGCTGTTCCACCGAGTTCAGCAATCGTTAGCGGCAACGGCGGGGTAATCACTTTAAAATCACTGGCTTGATGACCACTAATTCGATCTAACTCAACGGTTAAAGGGATACTTCCCAGTTTCGTCACTTCGATCGCTACCGTAGTTGAAGCGCCTTGAGCAGTCTCACCAAAATCAAGCATACTATTAGGCGTTGGGTTAGAAGAGTAAATCGCAAAGGGTTCGTGACTGACTCGCCAAGTTTCGGTAGCATTAGCGATAACCTTGTTACCCACTTCATCAGTGATATCAGCGGCTTTAACCACCAAAAGATAGTCACCATTATCATTGTTTAATCCGAATAAATTATCGAGTTGCCAAGTCAGTTGGTCATGACTGGTTAAGTTTTGGCTACTGGTGAGTAAATCATTTTCCCCATTGCGAGTGAGCACCAGATCAGCTAAATCAAAATCAGTCACTGCTTCACTAAATTGAATGAGGATACTCGGAACTCCTTGTTCACGCGGGTCGGGATCGACTGCAACAATTTCAACCGTGGGCGCAATTCTATCAATATGATAGCTACCCCCTTTAAAATTACCATTATTCGCTTCGATACCACCTAACGGAACCGTTAATTGATTAACGATAGTATCATTATCAACTAAATTAAGCTGTAAATCACCTTCACCTTCACCGGTATTCACTTTCACCGTGTAGATTTGACCTTCACCAGTCACTGAATCAACATAAGCACCTATCAAATTCGTCTCTAATCCAAAATCGGTCATATCGATACCGGTTACTGCTTCGCTAAAAGTAACGAGATAAGTGACCATCGCTTCTTTAGAGGGGTTGCGAAGTTTAGGTTCAATAGCAACAACCACGGGAGGAGTGGGTTCATAAGTGATTTGATTATCGGTACTCGTACTGAGTTTATTTAAATTCCCGGCGATATCAGTAACCACATCGGCATTAATCGTAGCGATTACGAGTCCTGGCTTCACCATCCCTTTAACGGCTACTGTGTAGCTCGGATTGTTATCAATGAGCGTGGCTGTGAGTAATTCTTTCTCAGTACTGCCATTGAAATTAATATCGGTTTCTTTAAATCCATTGATTTTTTCGCTGAAAGTGACTGTAAAAACAAGGGGGGAAAAACCAGTCGGATCAGGCTGTTGGCTGGCTTGCTCTATCGTAACGGTTGGTGGCATTAAATCGACAAAGTAAACTTCACCTGTAGTAAAATTGCCATTACCCAAACCAATATCTCCCAAAGAAATATTACTCTCATTGATTATACTATCATTATCTTCAACATCTAATCGTAGCGTTGCTAAATTAGCCGTAACCTCGGTTATGGTGACCGTAACCAGATAAGTCTTTTGATGACTACCGCTGCTGGGACTAATATCAGTAATATGGGCTTGCAAATTTTCAGTATGAAGTTGTAAGTCGGTTTCATCTAATCCAGTGACTTTTTCACTAAAAGTAACTTCAAATTGGAGAGTTGGATCGTTGATAGGTAATTGTTGATCACCGCACCCCTTGGGGTGTTTACAGCTAATTTGGGAAACGGAGGGAAATTGCATTTCATAAGGTCCCATATCGACAATATCATTGATGATGCGTACCTTTTGCTCAAAATCTTTAACCGTACCATCGAGCAAAATGTTAAGACCGGTATTAGCGGCTGGTGAGCCTGGGGTTAAATGAAAATCACCTCCCGTTTGAGGTGCTAACAAGGGATCAATGTCGCTGACAAACCGGGGATTTTCGTTATTATTGTGGTCAGGATAATCGGTAATATCGCTCCAACCCCCTTGAATAATAGAAT
This sequence comes from Thioploca ingrica, assembly GCA_000828835.1. Classification (GTDB taxonomy): domain Bacteria; phylum Pseudomonadota; class Gammaproteobacteria; order Beggiatoales; family Beggiatoaceae; genus Thioploca; species Thioploca ingrica. The sequence continues at coordinate 2,380,848 of AP014633.1, read as the reverse complement.
AGTTAACAATGGGACTCTCAACCATAGGGGGAATCAAATCAAAATAAATCTGAGCAGATTGAGATTGGTTGTTACCGGCTTGATCGGCATTATTCCAAAGGATGCTGTTATTCACAACGAGACTACCAGCGGCATGGTATATACCCCCACCCTGATTGACCGCCAAATTGCCGCTGAAGGTCATTTGTCTTAAAATAGAATTTGAATTTTCGCTATACCAACCACCGCCATTCGCCGCTTTATTACCGGTGAATAGGGTATGATGCATTGAGGAATAACTCGTCGCATCATCATATAAACCACCGCCGTTACCCGTAGCCAAATTACCTTCAACACTAAAATAGCTGATAGTTAACTGACTATTATTATTATAGATTCCCCCGCCATTCAGACTGGCTTGATTACTTTGAATGGTCACTTTATTGAGGTTATCGGTTACTTTTAACGTAGTATTTTGATTATAGATACCACCGCCATTATTGCTGGCTTGATTCTCTTTAACATAACCCCCATTAAGAACTAATATACTGTTATTATTATAGATTCCTCCCCCATCAAAAGCAGAATTGTTAATAGCCGTAATAGAATTAAGTTGAGGAGAACTGTTCATATTGCACATTCCTCCCCCATTTTGAGTAGCCACATTATTAGCCAATTTAACGGCTTTTAATACTAAATCAGTACTATTGAAGTTATATATTCCGCCGCCGCACTGGGTGGCAACATTATTTTTAAAAATTAGATTTTCTAATCGTGGCTTGCCACCGCGATTGTATAAACCACCACCAAAGTCTTTATCATTACCGCCGTTGGCATTACCTTTGGTAATCGTAAAACCATCTAGCAAGGTGTTGTTAGTCATCGTGTCATCGCTGGTAACAACATGGTAACTGTTGTCAGTGTCGCTATCACTTATGCCGATATTACCACTGAGAATCGTTTCATAATCATTGGGATTACGGACTAGCTGATTCTGGAATAATCCACTAAAAATTCCTTCAGAGCCAATTATTCCAGCAAATCCCCCATAGATTTTTATCCCATCAATCAGTTTAAAAGTAACCTCACGTGGGTCACCGGTATCGTTGGGTTGAGAAGGTGTGTATATTCCTGGAGCGACCCAGATTTGATCTCTAATACTCGCGGTTGCCAGGGCGTTTTGTAAATCAAGGTAGGCATCCTGCCATGAAGAACCGTTGTTTTCGCCAACAGCATTAGATTTAACGTAGATAATCGTTGCCGATATATTCTGGGACCAAGCTAATCCACAAACTAGGAAAATAATACCTCCCAAAAATCTTCTTCGCTTAGCGGAAAAGCAAATTTTTAAGGAATTTGCCCATAGGCTTATTGGTAGGAATTTAAAAATAGGGGATAACATGGTTTTTTATCCTCGTTTTGGCAGCAACCATGCTGGTCTTAACTGATAAAGAATACCTTGGTTATGATCCTTACTTTGATAGCATGTAGCGGCGGTTCACGAACCGTCCTACCTAATTCAAATTTCACATATCTTTATATTATAGAATATTTTTTAGTTTAATACCAACTGAATTAATGTACAGAAAATAACGCCCAAAAAAAAGTGCGATGCTTAGAAATAAACATCGCACTCATTTAACGTAAAAAATTAATTAAATTCTTTATTTATTTTTTCTGATATTCCCAAATTTTTACTTCCACACGACGGCATCTCTGGTGCCAAGCTTTTTGCAATTCACCCGGCAAACGTTCTACCAGTTCTTTTTCACCTCGACCTTCGGCTGTAATATCTTTATCCCGAATTCGAGACTTGAAGTAATTAGCCACTGTCGTCGCACGTCTGTTAGACAATTGCATATTGTAACTATCGGTACCCACCGGGTCAGTATGACCAACCACTTTTATACTAGCAGTATGGCTTGGATCAATCTTACCCAGCATTCCCTCTAATAACCGTTGTCCATTCGGTTTCAAGTTGTATTTGTCAAAATCAAAGAGAACATCACCTTCTGCGACTAACACGAGGTCAGGTGTTGTTTCTCCCTTAGATATCGGACAACCATCTTCATCAACTTTTAAGTCTCTTGGTGTTCCTGGGCATTTATCTCGATAATCGGGCACGCCGTCACCATCACTATCCAGCGGACAACCGCGATCATCAACTCCTTTAGAAATTTCTAGCGGCGTATTATTGGGACAATCATCCCGATAATCCGGTACACCATCATTATCCGTATCGATGGGGCAACCTTTCTTGGGTCCGTCCTGATAAACGCCTTTAGAAATTTCTTCGGGCGTATTATCCGGACACATATCTTCATCATCGGGAATGCCATCACCATCTCGATCACCGATACTGCCGCATTCTTTAAATGATTTAGGCGGTGTATTCGGCGTATTGGGGGTTTGAACGCATTCTCCCTCACGAGTAGTGAGAACGGGATTACCCTCCGAATTGAGTAAAAAGTAAGTTTCTCTTTCTTCATTATCTGCTAACAAGGAAGTCATTGCAGTTGACCACAATGTTCCCGCGATTATTCCAATTAAAATTTTTCGACTAAAACGATTCAACATGAGATAGGTTCCTTTGCTGTGATAGTTTAATTATCCACAATAATCCAGCAAAACGCTTGTTACTTGTTTAGTATTATCTAGTCTTGAAGACTTGTCTAGACAACCTTCAAAATCTATACCTGCTGAACACAGTGTATCGATTCTACCACACCCCTCCTGTTAGGGAATAGCCTAAATCAAAGTAATATTTTAATTATCTGTTTTAATTGTAAAATTTAAATATTAGCCCCGTTGTAAAAATACCATTGCCCAAAAAAAATGCGATGCTTCTTGTCAGAAAACACCGCACCCGGTTCTCATTGGTTCAGCTAGAATAACCAGCTTATTGTTTTCTTTTATACTCTTTAACCCCAACTTCAACACGACGGCATCTCTGATGCCAAGCTTTTTGCGATTCACCCGGTAAACGTTCTACCAGTTGTTTTTCACCTCGACCTTCAGAGATGATTTGCGCCGTAGCGGGTAAGCGGGATTTCAGATAATTGGCTACGGTTGCCGCACGTTTCTTGGACAACGTCATATTGTAACTGTCAGTACCCGTTGGATCGGTATGACCTATCACGGTTATACTATGGACAAGCTCAATATCTTTATGGCTTAGGAATTCATCAAGTGCTTTTCGCCCATCAGGTCTTAAGTTAGATTTGTCAAAATCAAAGAGTGCTTCGGAAGAAAAAACGACCGGTGCTTGGGAAGGTCCCTCGATTGGACATCCATCCTCATCAACTGCTGCACCACGTGGTGTTCCTGGACATTTATCTCGATAATCCGGCACGCCGTCACCATCACTGTCTAGCGGACAACCGCGATCATCAACTCCTTTAGAAATTTCTAGTGGCGTATTATTGGGACAATCATCCCGATAATCCGGTACGCCATCATTATCCGTATCGATGGGGCAACCTTTCTTGGGTCCGTCCTGATAAACGCCTTTAGAAATTTCTTCGGGCGTATTATCCGGACACATATCTTCATCATCGGGAATGCCATCACCATCTCGATCACCGATACTGCCGCATTCTTTAAATGATTTAGGCGGTGTATTCGGCGTATTGGGGGTTTGGACACATTCTTCCTGACGGCTAGTCAGAACGGCTCTACCCTCTGAATCAATTAAATTGTGAGTTTCTTTTTCATCTACTGCTAACACGGATATCACGGCGCTTGACAATAATGTCCCCGTGACTACTCCGAATAAAATTTTACGACCGGCGCTATCAAACATGGATATGTTTCCTTACTCTGATAAAACAACAACGGTAAAATGACTGGAGTCAACTTAACCACTCAGTACCATCCAGACAAACTTTTTCGTCATTCAGTCTGCTACCTTCTTAACCCCAAATTCACACACCTTTAGTCAAATTGTATCTATTTTACAACAATACTTTACGCTGAGTTTACTGCTTATTTAGTCTTATCAAGCAAGCAATTAGCTGATAAAGTACCCCACTGAGCAAAACTGAATTATGATCTGGTTTGTTTCAGTATGACTTAGACGCCACACTAACGGTAAATATTACAACATGTCGAATTCTAACAACCGGTTTGTTGAGAATCAAGACAGTTATCAGTTATTGATGAACACTTAATATTAGAATTGTGTTCAAATCAATCCCTTCGCCATTTTATATAACTAATTGATTTTAATCATAATACGCTAGCGGAGCGTAACGCACCAGAGTTTTTACAAAACAACCGGTGTGTTACGGCTATTGCCCAACGCACTTGACCGCAAACGGTCCGAAGTATTGTTTTAACATAATTTTTGTTAATGTAAATTAAAATTTTTTACACTTAAAAACGACTTCATATATTAGTATAACTGATAACTGTTCATTGATAACTGATAACTGTTCACTGAAAAAATCAGCTTGTTTGCAATAGTGGCTCCAAATCACCCTCTAGATCAAGTTCCACTAAATCATCAAACCCACCAACATGGTGCTCACCAATAAAAATTTGTGGAACAGTCCGTCGCCCGGTTAGTTGGATCATTTTAGTCAGTTCTTCTGGATTGTTATCCACTAAAATTTTGTTGACTGCCACCCCTTTCTGATTCAATAATCGTTCCGCTCTGATACAGTAAGGACAAAGTTGAGTGCTATACATACGAATAACTGGCATAATCACGACCTCCGAATGAATAGATTAATTTAAAAATTAACTTAATTACTCAGGTCACGCACCAAACGATTTCTTCCCATTCCCCCTTTGAAAAAGCCGGAAACGAAAGAGGGGTAGAGCAACCCTGCGTAACTTCATTACCATTAAGTTAAGACCTCTCTCTTGGTCATTCCCACTGTCACAGGAACAAGTTTAATGGCATGGGTGCGTAACCTGAGTAAATCATTCAACCTACTGGTTTAACCATTGTGTAAAATTACTAGTGTTACGATTACTACCATCCGTATAACCCGCTTCATAAGCTTCATTGACCCGTTGTTCTTCACGCATGGGGTTTTGTAAATAACCACCAATCCAGCCTAACTTATATTCCCGGTTAAGTTGCATTTTTTCCATTTGAACGACAGCATCATAATAATTTTTATCCATAGTAAATATCTCCTAAGTAGTTAAAAAATGAATCGTATTATGGCACGCTAACCAACGCTATTAGCATAGCATATAAGTATTTTCTGATATAGTATTTCAATTCACTTTATTGGATTAATTACTCACTTTACGCAGCCAATTGAGCCGGGTTGAATTCCCGCAGGGCAGCGTAACCTGATTGACTAGCGTACAGATAGCGTTTAGATTTGAGTGCCAAGTGGTTGAGTTTGATCTTGTTCTTGAACAATTTTAACTTGATATAGCCGTGCTGGCTTTGTATTAGCAGGCGTAAAATTGATGGCAGTGAAGCGTAGGGCGGATAAGCGTAGCGTCATCCGCCATAACCCCTATCTCAATTGCACCCTACACAGGCTGCTTAAACTAATCAAGCGAATGATGCGGTTCCTTCGTCACCACATCCTACGCGAGCTCCGTGCCGATTAAAACTTCGTGCCGTTTAACATCATTAGTGTCATCATTTAATTTTACTTTTGACCTTTAATACTTCATTGACTTGAAAAAGCTTTATGTCATTATACGCAAAATGTTAACCAAACCTACTGCGATTAATTAATTCCTCATGAATGCCCGTGTATTTAAACCTGAAGCGTATCTCATCGAACAGCAACCTTACTATGAGCCTATCAGTAGTGAAATCGAATTATTTGAGGCGGCTTATCATAATCAACTTCCCTTGTTGCTCAAGGGACCAACCGGTTGTGGTAAAACGCGTTTTATGGAACATATGGCGTGGCGGCTACAGCGACCTTTGATTACCGTGTCTTGCCATGATGATTTAACGGCTTCCGATTTAGTGGGACGCTTTTTAGTCAGTGGTGGTGACACGGTTTGGGTTGATGGACCATTAGCGCGAGCGGTACGTCATGGTGGTATTTGTTATTTAGACGAGATCGTTGAAGCACGTAAAGATACCACTGTGGTAATTCATCCGTTAGCCGATGATCGCCGCGTGTTACCGATAGAGAAATTGGGTGAAATTCTAGTGAGTCCAGCGGAATTTTGCTTAGCCATGTCTTACAATCCGGGTTATCAAAGTGTGTTGAAAGATTTAAAACAAAGTACTCGGCAACGTTTTGTCGCCTTGGAATTTGATTATCCGTCCCCAAATCTAGAAGCCAAAATCATCGGTAACGAAACCCAGATTGATGCGGCTGTTGCTGATAAATTGGTTAAATTTGCCCACATGACGCGTCATTTAAAGGGAAATGGTTTAGAAGAAGGTGCAAGTACTCGGTTGTTAGTCCACGCCGCTAAATTAATTGTCAGCGGAGTTAATCCTAACCTGGCTTGCCGTAGTGCCATTGCTCAAGCGTTAACGGATGATAGTGAAATGTTGTTGGCGATTAATGAACTAAGTGTTTCGTTATTCTAATTTAAATTAAGAGAAAGACTAATGAACTCAGATACATTGGTTTCAGTACAAAATCTATCGCGTTATTATGGTCATTTTTGTGCTGTTGATAAGATTAGTTTTGAAGTCACGCGGGGTCAGATCTTAGGATTTCTTGGACCGAATGGGGCTGGAAAGTCAACCACGATGCAAATGATTGCAGGAACATTGGCACCCTCTACCGGTCAAATTGCGGTGGCTGGCTATGATTTATTGGAACAACCGTTACCTGCTAAATTAGCACTCGGCTATTTACCCGAACAACCGCCGATTTATCGAGAAATGTTGGTCATAGAGTATTTAAGATTTTGTGCGCGGTTGCATCGGATTCCGGTTCAGGCGATTACCAGTGCCGTTAATCGTGTGATTGAACAATGTGGTTTAGCTTCAGTGACTCAGCGGCTGATTGGTAATTTATCTAAAGGTTACCAGCAACGCGTCGGCATTGCGCAAGCGATTATTCATATGCCAGCCGTGGTTATTTTGGATGAACCGACCATTGGATTAGATCCGATTCAAATTCGTGAAATTCGGGAGTTAATCAAAAGTTTAGGTGCCGAACATAGTGTGATTTTATCCACTCACATTTTGCAAGAAGTTCAAGCCCTTTGTAATCATGTCCAAATTATTAACCGGGGTCAATTAGTTCTTAACGATACCATTAGCGGGTTATTTGCTCAAATACAAACCACTCACTTGCAAGTGGGGTTACGTCGTCCACCCCCTATCAATGCGTTAGTACAAATTTCCGGGGTAGAAGCCGTGGAAGTACAAGATAATGATCATTTTCGTATTCAACACGCTACCGATAATAATCCTGCTGAAGCGCTAGTAGAACAAGCGGTAGCTGGCAATTGGGGATTGTATGAATTGATCCCAGAAAAACGCAGTTTAGAACAAGTTTTTGTTGACCTAACCACAGAACCAGAAGAAACCCCTTTATTACATCATCAGGAGGCTGCTTAAATGTGGACCATTGCCGCAAGAGAACTCAGGAGTTTACTATCATCTCCGCTGGCGTGGAGTATTTTAGCCGTGATGCAGCTGATTTCGAGTTGGAATTTTGCCAAAGTAGTCGAGTTATTTTTACGTCCGGATATTCAATCACGGTTGGCTAATGAGCCTAATGCACCGGGTATCACGATGATGATAGTGAGTTCTTTATTTAGTTGGATAGGCATTATCCTCTTATTAGTTATGCCCTTGCTCACCATGCGACTGATTAGTGAAGAACGGCGCAATAAAACTTTACCCCTATTATTATCTGCCCCAGTATCTATGACCGGTATCATTATGGGTAAGTTTTTGGGATTAATGTCTTTTCTTTTGATTATGCTGGCGATGCTGATGCTGATGCCCTTATCTTTATTATTAGGTGGTCATTTAGATTTTGGTCACTTAGCGGCTGGATTATTAGGTACTATTTTATTATTGGGTGCCTTAGCCGCTATTGGGTTATATATTTCTACTTTGACTGCTCATCCCACTATAGCCGCTATTAGCACTTTTGGCGTGTTACTCTTCTTATGGATGATTGATTGGGCGGAATATCTCGAAGAACAAGGTGGCGTGTTAACTTATTTATCCATGATGAATCATTATCAACCCCTATTAGAAGGAATCTTCAGCACTGAAGATGTTATTTATTACATATTATTCATAACTTTATTTCTTATTTTAAGTATTCAGCGTTTAGATGCTGATCGCATTCAATAAAGTTTCTCAGTTCTGAGCTACCCATTATTCACTGCTAACTGATAACTGCAAAGGGCAACCGCCAGAGTTGCCATTACGGATAACTAACCATTATGCAAATCACTGAGCGCACTCGTTTATATTTACGTTTACAAACTAGTTCTTTTATTATTCTATTAGTTATTGCCATCGGATTAGCCGCTTGGTTAAGCACTCGTTATAAGCTACAAGCGGATTGGACCTATAGTCATCGCCATACGCTTTCCGAGACCAGTCAAAAATTATTAACCGAATTTACCGCCCCAATTACCATTACGGCTTATGCTTCTAAGGATGAGCAACTACGTCAACCGATAAAAGAATTAATTCAACGTTATCAAAAATATAAAGCTGATATTCAATTAAACTTTGTTAATCCCTATACCGTACCGAATGAAGTGAGGGAAAAAAATATCGAAGTGGATGGTGAATTGTTTATTAATTATCAGGGTAAAACGGAACGGGTTACCACACCACGCTTATCTGAACAAGAAATCAGTTCGGTTTTACAGCGGCTGGTACGTTCTGACAAGCCAATTGTCGCATTTTTAACCGGACATGGTGAAAGAAGTATTACCGGTGTTCAAGCACCGGACTTAAGCGATTGGGCACAAGAATTAAAACAAAGAGGTTTTGACATACAAGCGATGAATTGGGGACAAGGTTCACCACCATTGGAAAAAATTAAGGTATTAGTTATTGCCAGTCCACGAAGCAAATTCTTACCTGAAGAAACAACGCTCATTGAACAATACCTTAACCAAGGTGGTAATTTGTTATGGTTACTTGATTCGGGTAAATTATTGGGATTAGAACCCCTCGCCGCCCAATTGGGTTTAACCATTCAACCCGGGATTTTGGTTGATCCGACCAGTCGGCTATTTGGTGTTAACGATCCCAGCATTATTTCAATTACCACTACCGGCTATGGTCATCATCCGGTGACAGAAGATTTAGCAGAGCAAGTGACTTTATTTCCTCAAGCAGTCGGTCTTGTCGTCCAACCACCCGGTGAAAAGTGGGAAAAAACCGCTTTGTTAACCACTCACCCCCAAGTGTGGTCAGAAACTGGAAAAATAGAAGGGACGGTAAAATATGACCCCAAAACTGATATTAATGGACCATTAGAAATCGCCTTTGCTCTGACTCGTGATCAGCCACAGGAACAGTCCAAGCACAGCCCAATGGACCCGCAGCAAGAAGAATTCGGTACTGAAGTGACTTCCGGTCAACCGCCAGCAGCCATTAAAATTAAGCCGGTAAAAGGGACTAAACCACCACTAACCACTACCGATACTAAAACAAACCAAGCTAAACAACGGGTTATTATTGTAGGCGATGGAGATTTTCTCTCTAATGCCCTGTTAGGTTATGCTGGGCAACTTGACTTGGGTTTAAAACTGCTCAATTGGCTAGCACAAGAGGATAATCTAATTCAAATTCCAGCTAAAACTGCGCTGGATCTAAAATTAGATTTGTCTCCCAATATGGCTATTCTTTTGGGTCTGTTCTTCTTATTCGGTTTACCTGGAATTTTAATTGGTACTGGCATATCTATTTGGTTACGTCGGCGGAGGGCTTAATGCAACAACGTTGGTTAATTAATCTGATCTTAGTCGTTATTATCTTTGTCCTTGGGGCAGTCGCTTTGTATACCCTAGAACAAGAGAAAAAGCGAGCACAACTACCGGAATTGACCGGTTTAACCGCTCAACACATTCAGACCATTACGATTGATCGAGCGGACAAAGAATCCATTAAACTCGTCAAGGATGACAAGGGCAATTGGCAACTCACTACCCCGTTTACTTTGCCAGCCAATTACTTTCGAGTCGAACAGTTACTCAAAATTTTAGCTGAACATCACTACAAGCTCGTAGAAGATAACTCACTTAAGTTAGCTGCTCTGAAACTAGAGCCACCCTTAGCAACATTAACCTTTGACCAACTCAAAATTGCTTTAGGGGACAAATCACCGCTGAACGATGGACAACGTTACATCCAAATCAACCAAAAAGTTTATTTAATCACCGATACGCTGTTCTATTCAGTAAATGATGATGCGGTCTCATGGGTAAGTTTATCCTTGATAGGAGAACAACCCAAGATTATTGAATTGAAAATCCCAGACTACCACCTAGTACCAAAAGAAAAACAATGGGTTTTAGATAGTAAATTCTCGGCTGAAGAAATAGACACCGGTCAAGATGCACTCAATACCTTAATTGGCAATTGGCAAGATCTGCAAGCCTTCAATGTCGAACGCTACCAATCTGCTTCTGCTGCTCAAGGCGCAATAGAAATCACCTTAGCTGGAGAAACCCAACCCCTCCATTTTGATCTCATTTCGACAACGCCTCATTTTGTCATCGCACGACCAGACAAAGGGGTGCAATATCAATTACCCAAGACTCAAGTAGATAGGTTGCTACATCTACCCACTAAAAATAAAGCAGCGGCTACTCCCAAAAAGCCTGGAGAAATAGCGCCGATCGTACCCGGGAAACCAGATGAGCTTAATAGGGTACCAGCTAAATAACAATAATGCTATTCTCCCGCTGGGAGAGGAGTTAGGGGTGAGGGTCAAACCCCTATTGAAAACTTTAGTTTAGTAGAATGGGCAACCGTTGCCCATCCATTTTCGCGTAATGGTGGGTAAAACAAAAAGATGTTTCTCCCACCCTACCTGGCTATTTAATTATTAAAATAATAATTCCTAATCAATTAAACCATTTTTCCACCTTATTACTACATCTTTATTCAAGCAGTGAACGTAGGGTGCGTTAGCGACAGCGTAACGCACCATTTCAAGAAGGAAGGTACGTTACGGTGCAAACAGACACGCCTAACGCACCCGCCGCTACACGCGCTTCCGCAAAGGACATCATAATAGATGAATCGTTTAGATATAGAATGGAAAATTCTGCAATACAGCCGCCAATTGCCCGAAAGCGGGTTGCTAGAAGTATTACATTATTTGGAATTTCTAAGCCAAAAAAATGAACTACAATTTAAGCCAATTAAGCGTTTTAACACGATGAAAGTGCAACAGGTGATTGTGGTTTCGCGTGAGGAATTACATGAGCGTTAAATTATTTGTGGATACCAATATTTGGATTTATGCACATTTGGAAGGTGAAGATGACACTAAACATCAAAAAGCGAATATCTTAGTAGAGAAAACCATGCAGCCATTGGTGATAAGTACCCAAGTTTTACATGAATATTATTCTGCCATGCTGAAAAATAAAATGACCGATGAATGGATTCAAACTAATATTGAAGCGATGATTGAATATTGTGAAATTCAATTAATTACCTTGTCGATTATTCGATTAACGCATAGAATAAAAGTAGGTTACCAGTTTTCCTATTCGGATAGTTTAATTATAGCAAGTGCCTTAGATGCTGGCTGTAATATCTTGTATTCAGAAGATTTGCAAATACAGCAACCGATTGAGAATCAGTTGCAAATTCTTAATCCATTTTGTTAAACCAAGATAATCTACTCTACGCTCAATTAACTGAATCACTCATTGAAAATGCTATGCGCCCCCGTTTTCAAGAACGAGTATTAAAAGAAGCCATACCGTTATGAGACTGGTCAAAGTTGATTAGAATTGCGAGTTTCCCTTAGTTTCTTTAAAATTATATTTCTCCTTCAGTCATACCTCAACATCAGGAATAAGGAAGCATATGATAAAATTAAAAAATAGCCTATTAGGCTGGTTACTGCTAAGCGCTTGTTCTGTGCAAGCCAATTCTGATCGACAAGTGCTCGATTACATTGTGGCTGTTGTCAACGATGAAGTCATTGTCAAGACTGATTTACAACAGGAATTACAGGAAGCAGAAAAAAAATTACACCAACAAAAAATTGTCATTCCATCACGTCAAGAATTAGAGAAACAAGTTTTGGAACGGCTGATTATGACGACACTGCAATTACAGTTGGCGGAACGCTCTGGTATTGCAGTTGAGGATAATCGTCTCAATGAAAAATTACGCCATCTTGCTGAACAAAATAAAATGGATTTATCAAGCTTTCGACGCCACTTAGAGAGTGAAGGTCAAAATTATGAGCAAGTGCGAGAAAAAATGCGTAGTAGTATGATTCTAGAACGCTTACAACAGCGCCAAGTGGTCAGTCGGGTTAATGTCACTGATCGTGAAATTGATAATTTCCTGGCCAACCAAACGCAACAGGGTACTACAGCCAATCAGGAATATCATCTTTGGCATATTTTAATCGCTACACCCGAAGCTCCCTCTCCAGAAGCAATCGAAGCCAAGCGACAGCAAGCGGACACTGTCTTAGCAAAACTAAAACAAGGTGCTGATTTTCAAGCAACAGCCGTTGCCATTTCCGATAGCCGACAAGCCTTAGACGGCGGAGATTTAGGTTGGCTTAAAGCCGGAGAAATGCCCGCTTTATTTAATGATATTGTTGAACAGATGACTACGGGTGAAATCAAAGGGCCGTTAAGGGATTCGAGTGGTTTTCATCTCATTAAATTAGTAGGTAAACGTGGCAGTGAACAAAGTATTGTTACCCAAACCCAAGTACGGCATATTTTAATTAAAACCAGTGAATTTATCTCAGAATTTGAAGCTAAAAACCGTTTAGAAACGCTGAAAGCCCGTATTGAGCAAGGCGATGATTTTGCTGAGTTAGCACGTGCTAATTCTCAAGATGGAAATTCTGCTGTTCAAGGGGGCTTAGTTGGCTGGGTTAATCCCGGTGATTTAGTACCAGAACTTGAAAATGTCATGAATAATTTGGCACCTAATCAAATCAGTGAACCTTTTAAGTCACGTTATGGATGGCATATTGTGCAGGTGTTAGCTCGGCGTCAATATGATAACACTGAACAAGCTTTGCGTACCAAAGCGGCTCGCCAAATTCATCAACGTAAAGTTGAAGAAGAATTACAAGCCTGGTTACGACAACTACGTGATGAAGCTTATGTTGAATATCGATTGGATAATCCTGAAGGAGGGTTGGGTTAATATCCGTTATCAGTAAACCATTATCAGTTAAAGGTGGGAATAGGAAAATTTCGGGAAATCGATTGGGGTTAAATCCTTCCTAATCTCCCTTTTTCAAACTGGAGAGAAACTGTTTCTGGTGTCACCGGAGTTATTCAGTGAGCCGTTGTCATCGTAACTGAATGGTTTGACAAGGGTTTAACCTTGACTGATAACTGATAACAATATTGTTATGTTAAATGATTTACCTCGTTTGGCTATTACGCTGGGTGAACCTGCTGGTATTGGCCCAGATATTGTTTTAACTTTAGCTCAACAATCGATACCTGCCAGGCTGGTTATTTTTGCCGATCCCGAGGTGTTATTACAACGCGCCTCTCAATTGGGTTTAACTATTCAGTTACATACCTATTGCAGTGATAAACCAAGCATACTTAATCCACATCAACCAGGTCATTTGTATGTGCAATCCATTGCGGTATCACAACCGGTCATAAGTGGTAAACTTAATCCCGCCAATGCACCTTATGTGCTAGCAACCTTACAACAAGCTGGTCAGAGTTGCATGGATAATCACTTTGATGCCCTGGTTACCGCACCGATTCATAAAGGAGTTATCAATGAAGCCGGGATTCCCTTTAGTGGGCATACTGAATTTTTAGCGGAGCAAACCGGCGCTAAAACAGTGGTTATGATGTTAGCTATACCCGGTTTACGTATCGCCTTAGTAACCACTCATTTACCGTTATCACAAGTAAGTACGGCTATTACTTCATTTCGACTTGAGTCAATTATCCAAACTTTAAATATTGAATTAAAAAATAAATTAGGCATAGATACCCCGCATATTTTAGTATGTGGTTTAAATCCACACGCCGGCGAAGGTGGACACTTGGGACAAGAAGAAATTGTTACTATTATTCCGACTTTAAATAAACTGCGTGCGCAAGGCATACAACTCATTGGTCCGGTATCAGCAGATACCGCTTTTACTTCTTCATCATTAGCTGGTATTGATGTGGTATTGACAATGTATCATGACCAAGGGTTACCGGTACTTAAACAGCGTGGTTTTGGTAAAGCCGTTAATATTACGTTAGGGTTACCTATTATCCGTACTTCAGTTGATCATGGCACGGCTTTAGAACTTGCGGGGACGGGACAAGCTTCTAGTAACAGTTTATACTGTGCTATTCAAATGACATTGGAAATCATTATGCAAAGCAGAAGCAAAAGATAATAGTAGGGACTTTCCCTCATGCTTAAAACACATTTTGTCACCGCATTCACCTTGTTTTTAATAATTTTATTGAGTTATCTCACCGGTTGTACCTATCGAATGGCTTTTGGGGGTTGTGAATATCGAACTCGGACCGGTGAATGCCCACAAAAGATACTGACTCAAGATGCTAATTTAATCGAATCCAGTTATCAGGCGGCTGATAATCTGATACGCAATAATAGAGCTATTTTCAAACCGAAGTCTCGATTGCTTATAACAACGATTGCAGATATTGATAACTTAGAAGACAGTACTTCTTTAGGACGACTCCTAGGCGAACAACTAGCCACTCGTTTTGCCCAACGGGGTTACACCGTAATAGAAGCCAAATTGCAAAATGGATTATTCATGATACCTCAAACGGGGGAATTTATCTTATCACATCAATTACGTGATTTGGGGCAACAATATCAAGCCAATACCGTTGTTGCGGGAACCTATGCAGTTGCTAAAGACAAGGTGTATCTTACTTTGAAGATGCTGGATTGCAAAAGTAGTGAGGTGATATCTTCTTATGCTTACACTCTACCGCTGGGTTCAAATACTTTAACCTTACTCCAAAAGTCATTTTGGTGGTGGTAAAAAACCTGGGTTGAGATGGTCATGGGATATGGTGAAATCGGGTAGTGCTAAAGGACAACCAGGGGTTGCAAGCCCTGGTTGCGACCTGACTACTTACTAAAATCTCTTAAATTAGAAAAAGAGATTACTTGCTATCACATTTTTTCATTTTACAATAGAAAAAATAACTTAACATCCCTGATAAAATGACGATATTGGCAAAGACAACAACGACTGGAAATACTAATATATCTGACATAATTTTGTTTCTCATCTAAACAAGTGGTAGAGAAAAAAGTTTTTAACTAATCACTCTGGTGAAGCAAAAAATACGCCTTTTTCTTAGAAAAGAAAATTAATAATTGATTATTAACCAATTTTGTTAAAATTAATGACAGAAAAATTTGTCATATAAATGACAAAAAGGGGGCTATTGTATGATTAGCTACCAGAGTGGGTAATTTTTATTTATTTCTGTTTAAACTAAGCTAAAGTTTAAGCAGTTATGTTTCCTTATGTAAGTACGATAACAAAAAGATCAAGTCATTTAATTTAGAAAAATTATTTTTAATAATAGTCGTTTTCACCAGAATTTTACCGATTGGGTAGTGGACAACGTGGTTTCACAACTTGAGACTTGACTTGAGAATCACTTGAGAATAAAATGCAAGTTTCTTAATTCGGGGTATAGCGCAGTCTGGTAGCGCACCTGCTTTGGGAGCAGGCTGTCGGGGGTTCAAATCCCTCTACCCCGACCATTTTTCTATTTTACAGGCGCCCGTAGCTCATCCGGATAGAGCATCGGCCTTCTAAAGCATAATTGGACCCATAATAGAAAACAAGAACTGTTATGGTGGATGGTGCTGTATCGGTGAACCCTGTAAAATGGCAACACCGAGGAAACCGAATGAGTAGTAAAGGGGTAAATTCAGTTTATCGGTAACTACTCTAAGGCATAACGTCTAGGGTTCCGTAGAGGCCATATGCACCATGCCTGAGAAGGCAAAGATATGGTCCAGACCACAAACAAGACCACCAGCTTGGTAGTGAAAACTATAGTGGTATGAAGCCGAGGGTAGCAGGTTCGAGTCCTGTCGGGCGCGGAGTATTTTAGTGGTGGACGTAGCTCAGTTGGTAGAGCATCGGATTGTGGCTCCGATGGTCGTGGGTTCAAATCCCATCGTTCACCCCAATTTTTTCGTTACAACAGATTGCTACCAGTTAAAAAAATTAGATGATAGTGAATTGAACTACATCCATTATTACCTAAATATTAGGGTGTTCACTTTCACTAACAACAACCGGAAGGTAGTAACTATGTCTTATTCCACTCCCCATGATATTCGGGTTGAGGTAGAAACAATGTATGTGGATGCCCAATCTGATCCCGAAGACAATCGATACGTTTTTGCCTATACTATTACTATTCGCAATGTGGGTGCCTTGCCCGCAAGACTATTAAGACGACATTGGTTAATTACTGATGCTAACGGCAAAATACAAGAAGTTTATGGTGAAGGTGTGGTTGGAGAACAGCCCTATTTACGGCCAGGAGAAGGTTTTCGATATACCAGTGCGACGATGATAGAAACCCCAGTGGGTAGTATGCAAGGACGTTATCAGCTGATTGCAGATGATGGACAATCTTTTTATGCAGAAATTCCGCCTTTTAGCTTAGCATTACCGCATACACTACACTAATGCCAATGACGGGGTTGCAACGAAGCTACACGCTATGGGCACCATTTTACAATAAAATGGTGGCCACTCCCACTCGGTTGGCGCGACAACGTAGTCTTGCCCAATTGGGACAGCCAAGACCAGAAGGGCCGATTTTATTGTGTGGAATAGGGAGTGGTTTGGATATTCCTTATCTTCCAAAAGGATATAACTATGTGGGGATAGATATCACTTGGGCCATGTTAAGACAAGCTCAACGGGCTATCCATAACCAAGATAATCTTATTCTCCACCAAGGTGATGTGATGCAATTGCCTTATCCTGACCACGGTTTCCAATTCGTCATTATGCATTTTATTCTGGCGGTCGTTCCTCAGCCACAGAGGGTTCTAGATGAAGCAATTCGGGTGTTGAAGCCAGGAGGAAAAATTTTGATTTTAGATAAATTTTTACAACCCAAACAGTGGGCACCACTACGTCGCTGGCTGAGTCCCTGGTTGGGTAAAATAGCTACTCGAACCGATGTCGTATTTGAAGAACTCAGCCATCCTAACCTAATCTTACTCAACAATAGCCCGGCTTTAGCTCGAGGTTGGTTTCGACAAATTCTGTTGTATAAACCACCGCAATAAAGGTGATAGCCCCGTCTTGAAGCAATCACTTTAAATTCTGTTCTGTGGTCTTGGCAAGAACAACCAGGAGAATATACCATGTCAACCCATTTAACTATTGCCCAAGTCACTGACCCCCATATTGGACGTTCAGATTTACCCTATCGAGGTATTCATGCTCGTCAACAGTTCTCTCATGTCCTGCAAACATTGGCTAAAATTCGTTTAGATTTACTAGTCGTATCGGGTGATTTAGCGGCTGCGGCTGGAGAACCAGAAGCTTATGCTTGGTTAAAAGAAACTTTAGCTGCTTTTCCTTATCCTTATGTGGTAATGCCCGGTAATCATGATCATGTTCCACGTTTAGCACGCGCTTTTAAGTTACCAAAGGAAGAAATATCAAATGGGATGCTGTATTTCAGTCGCCAGGTTAAAGAACGATGGTTATTATTTTTAGATAGTTCTCCCTATCGAGTAGCACCACAACAACTGATTTGGTTAAAAGAACAATTTTTACAACAATCAGAACCAGCCTTGCTATTTATACACCATCCACCATTACATTGTGGTTGTCAATTTATGGATGAGCGCCATGCCTTACAAAATACGGAAGAGGTATGGTCGGTCTTGACCCAATTATCTCAAATCAGACATATTTTCTGTGGACATTATCACGCCGAAAAGACGATATTAAAAGAAGATAAATATATTTATCTCACGCCTTCAACTATTTTTCAAATTGACACTCGCACGCCTCATTTCGTTATTGAACATACTCGTCCTGGTTGGCGTATCATCGAATGGAATGGTTCACAAGTACATACTTATGTGAATTATTTATCAGATTGAGACTTCTCCAACTTAATTAATGAGTTACTTAATTCTAACCCTTAAATTAAGAAAAGCTATTCAGCCCACAATTAAAATTGCAGGCTTGTTTCGCGGGGGGGCGATATTATTATATATTTCATACGGATTAACTGACATCTAAATTAATATAATTCGGAATAGCTTGTTGTTTTAGATTACTGACAACTCGATGAATTTCAGTTGCAGAAATAAAACTACCGTGTACTCGCACCGGCATACCGGTCCCCGCTGTCATATATAACATATCTCCTTGACCTAATAAATTTTCCGCACCCATTTGACCTAAAATAGTACGTGATTCGCTTTTATTAGTCACTCGAAATGCCATCCGCGTAGGAATATTAGCTTTTAATAAGCCGGTAATGACATTTACCGAAGGATATTGCGTCGCTAAAATAAGATGAATCCCAGCGGCACGTGCCTTTTGAGTTAAACGCGTAATGGCTTCTTCTGCCTGAGCACCGCTACTATTTTTCATTAATTCATCGATCTCACTGATCATAACCACCACATAGAAAAGCGGTTTTTGAGTATCTGGTTCTGGCAAGCGGGCTAGCGTTGCGGGATTAAGTAAAGCTTGATTGTAATCATCAATATTACGGACGCTAAGTGTCGCCATTAATCGATAACGTCGCTCCATTTCTTGAACACACCATTGTAAAGCGTGTGTGGTTCGTTGCATATCAGCAATAATGGGGGTTAATAAATGGGGTAAATCCGTATAAGTTGAAAATACTTGAGCAGAATTATTGACCAAAATCAACCGTACTTTGCTCGGTGGGGATTTAAACAACAAGCTTAGAATTAAAGTATGGAGAGCTAGGTCTTTTTCTGCACTTTCACTCCCGGCCATCAGAATATGAGGAATACGGGTTAAATCAACAATAACCGCTTGCCCACTCATATCTTGACCCAGTGCGACGGGTAAGGGAGACAGATTATTTTGATATTCTGGGGAATTCAATAACTCACTTAAATAAATCGTTTGTCGCTTAGGACTAGGCATTTCGACAGTTAAAATCCCCGGTTGGGTTTCAACCGCCCGTATGGTGACCTGTAATACTTTAGCGAGTGCCTCGCCTAATTCAGTGAGATGATTCGTATTAATCGGCGTAATGGTTTGCACTTCAAAACCGAACAACACCGGTCCAGGATGGATGGTATTGACTATCGCTTCAATTTGTAGCGTCGCAAAGGCTTCTTCCATTCGCGAAGATAAATTCTTGAAATTCGTTGGTGAAGTCTTAGTGGGCGTGGGATCCAACCAATCAAGAACCGGTAACAGCGGTGGGGTTGGTGGCTCAATTTTGAATGCGGTTGCCGCTATTTCTTCAGGTTCCGGTAAAGGCGGTGATTCGGTTTTAGGTTTAATTGACGGTGATGCGCTAGCTAATTCATTATCCTGTTGTTTCTCATTTAAAAAATAATCTTCCTCTGCTTCATAATCGCTATCGTCATAGTCTGCATACCGTTCACGTTCCTTACGCCATTCCTTTCGACGGACTTGCCAGCGTGCATAAGCGAATTTGCTCCAGGTAATGAGCTTAACCAGCAAGATCCTTAATAGCTGTTTGATAACTCGTAATCCCTGCTGACTATATTCGAACAACCAAGGGAGGAATTGTTGGCTGAAAAATCGTTCTAGAACGGGTAACCACAGCAAAGTGTGATAACCTAATTTATCCATTAATCTCAACCAGGATAATCCCGTGAGCAAAGTCATGCCCGTAAAAAATAATGCCAATAAAATTAAGGTTGCACCTAACCGATCCACAATAGATACCAACCCATTGCCAATCCACAAACCTAAAATACCGCCGGCATGAGTCGGTAATAAAGCACTTTCTGCCATAAAATGCACGATCGCTAAACCACAACCGGCGCTTAAAGTCAAAATAAAGCCAATTGAAGGAATAATTAAGTTTCTGGGTTCAGCTAAAATATCATGATGACGACCTTGATAAATAAGCCAACCACTGTAACCAACCATAATCGGAAATAAATAGGCAAAATAACCAAATAAATAAAAAAAGATATCGGCAAATAAGGCCCCGGCAACGCCGCCTTTGTTTCTTACTTCTTCAACCGGACCACTATGTGACCAACCCGGATCACCACCATAATAAGTTAGTAGCGATACAAACAGATATAACGCGACAAAGCAGAAAAAGATTAACACAATCTCGCGCAGACCATGTCCAATCAGCTTTTCTTTAGGCGCACTGCTTCTTCGATTGGTACGGCGAGCCTGTTGAGCCATTCGTTCGTTCCTTATCATCATAAGATACTGTCTCTCTTGCGCATTACGATTTTAGGGTAAAGTAAAAAAATATAACCACTTGCTAGCGGAAATCAGCTCTAATTCAAGTTAATGATAGCTTTACTTAAACCAGAACAAGAGGAATTATCTACCCTTTTCCCAATTGATTTTAGCTACGATAGCCGGTGTTTCCTTGAATTCTCCAGAGGAGATGCTTTGGAAGCGTGATGGAGGTCAAGTTGAATATTTTAATAATTGGTTAGTCGTTAGACAAGTGATTTATCACCAGATAACTATTTTAAAATAAATAAGTTAAATTATCTACTTCACATTTAACTGTAAAAATAATCTGTAGCTATGATAATTTATTCACAAATTGCAATTCCACCACCCCCGGATTGCTTGACCTTAGACAACGCTTCTTCGAGATGAATCAGGAGAGCTTCCATATCCGTATCGGTTGCAAAATCAGTATCACCTCGATACTCACAAGCACCCACACTTAAACTGATTTTAAGAAGTTCTCCCATCGGCGTTTTAATCGTTTGTCGCTGAATCCGTTCTAAAGCCGCACGGGGTTGGATATGGTTAAAATTCCATAAGACGATAAGAAATTCATCGCCATCCCAGCGTGCCAACCAATCGCCTTCACGAACATTTTTAGAAAGGATCTCAGCAATTTGAGTTAAACAAACATCACCAACATGGTAACCAAAGTGATCATTGATATTTTGTAACTGATCGATATCCACTAAAGCAACCAAAATTTGATTTTCAGCACGACGAGCACGCGCCATATCTTGGCGAAGATGTTCTTCACCAGAGCGACGGTTTTGTATCCCCGTGAGTGGATCGAGGTTAGAAGCATTGCGCAGGGATTTACTAAATAACTCTATTTTATCAATCATATATTGAATATAAGTCATCAATTGACCGGCGGAGTCTTCATAACCCACGGGTAACTGAGTTCTTTTTTCTTCACTGATATATTGATAGAGGGTAGTTGCAACCAGATTGATAGGATACAGAATTAAAAATAATAATAACAACGTGATGGCGGTACTGAATCCCGTTGATAACAACATAACCATAATAAGAAGGTAATGATCATGAAAAGTCAAGGTTGAATTGACCGCTATATAGAACAGTAAAGTCAATAAAGGCAGTTGGAGACCAATAAAGACTATGAACATGACTTTACGGTTATAGCTTTTATGTAAAAAGGGTATTTGAGCAAGGATGGAATACAGTTTAAATTGGCTATAGTTCATATTTAGTTCTCGGAAAAATCAGTTCATGAGAAAATCTTAAATATTCTATTTAATCAGTTAATTGTAAAGATTACCTGCTGGTACAACTCAATCGGTTGGAATGGTACCACTTATTGTTCTGGTAGAGTAAAATTATTTTGGCAATTTTTTTGGTCGCGGGTTGGTATTTTAATATTTTTTTATTTTATCTCAGCCGTTTGAAGACTCAAAGATTTTAGTTGCCTCAGTTAGACTAAGCGGGTGAGGGAAAAATCGGTTTACTTTTCAAGGGGGGTTAACCCTCACTCCTCTCCCAGCGGGCGAGGGGAAGGTTTCCTTAACTTAATGGTAGTGAAGCGTAGGATACGCTGAGAAACGAACCGCCTCAATCGAGACACAAAACAACGAATTGTATTGAATGATCGGATACCTTAGAGTATTTTAATTAATGCGATTTACAAGCTCACCGCATTCTACGCTCGCTTTCTACCCATCCTACTTTGGCTCGCTTTATTAATGGTGCATTAACAACGCACTCCAAGTTGGTTAGTTCAAAATTCAATTGAATTTGTGTTTGAAGTCTTTATAATCTATTTTCCTTTATGGAAATCCTAATAATTTTTTTATCAATGAGATTAAAAATATCGTGTTGAAAGTAAAATCTAAATTGTGTTTGGCGGCCATTTCTTCTTTGACATTAGTATCGTTGAATGTATCATCGGTGATGGCAGCACCTCCTGTTTGCGGGCCTGGGAATCATTGGGTAGATAAGTGCCCAGCAGGGACTGATATTACGAACAGCACTGCTGTTGTAACCGTTGTAAAAGCAAGAAACGACGAGTGTTTAGAGGACAAAATAGTAGAAAATCTCTTCCTAACCGGGCCCACTGAGATTGAAAGGCAAGCGGGTGTCCCTCATCAGATTGATACCGAGATAGTTTCTATGGTACTTAATGGAAGTGGAATTACTGTCCGTGCTGGCGTGAACCAAGGCATCACACCTGCTTCAAAAGGTGAAATTGTCGAAACCATTCCCACAGAGGCTGACAGTGAATTTAGGGTCTATTTTGAAATAGATGTTCCTGGTATAGGTACTTTGCACAATATAGATCCACATATTATGCGGGCTAAAGGAATAAAGTTTATCCTTCCAACCGATTGGCATTTTCCTCCTAAAGGAACTAAAACTAAATTGTATAATGAAAATGATGAACTTGTAGCTTGCCTAGACGGTCGGCACGCACTCTCCATCACCCTAGATTCCCTCACCGCTAAACCCGAAAACGGCAAAGTAAAAATCGAATGGGAAACTGCTACTGAAGAAAATAACGCCCACTTCCTTATTGCCAGAGGTGATGAACCCGCAAGTGGTGTCTGTGACCTCGATCCTAACAATTATAAAAATGTTGGATATACTTCTTCTCAGATCAACTCTCGAGGCACTTCAGTTTCAGGTGCTTCCTACCAATTTACTGATACGGCTGTTACCGCTGGTACAAAATACTGCTACGCGCTTGTAGACGTTGATTATGATGGAACTAAAACCCCTCATCTAGTTTCTACTCAACCGGTGTCAATTGATTAATATCTAAATGCTAAGTGACGGACAAAGCGCTGTCACTATAATTCACGGAAACCAGAGTTTGTAGCCAATTGTAAATATTGGCGAGCCTTGTAGGGTGTGCACCGCACACCCCTCACCAATCACATCTTTCCTGGTGTGCAATGTCCACCCTACCTAGCTGCATACCCTCCCCCGACACATCATACCCTTCTTGTCCAAGTTTCTCTTCTAGGTGTTAAAAAATCCCTTGCTAACCTTGAGCTAATCTAGATTTGTTTTAGTAAATACGCAAAAATTTAGTATTACTTAGAGTATTAGTCAAGTGCTTGGTATAGAATGTAAATAATTTATGAGCACGGGAATTCCTATTGGCAAAAAAAATAAATAAAAATCAGTTAATTTAGTAATCCAATTGTTAACTTAAGGAGAAAAGCATATGTTCCGTATGACTTTGGGCGTGAAGTTAGGAATGGGTTTTGGGCTGATTTTAATACTCACTATAACAGTCGCTGGGTTGGGTTGGTATGGTTTAGCTAGCATCACTGAGCGATTTGAGAAAATGAATAATGTTAATCAACTGGTACAAGGTATTTATAAAACTCAGTTAGCTGAAAAAGATTATCGGCTGACTGAACAAGAAAGTCATATTAAACAAGTTAATGAACAAGTAAACACTTTGGTAACTCAAGCTCAGTTAACCAAAGAGGAATTTCAACAGACGGTTAATAAAGAGCAGATGGATGATATTATTAAAAAAGTCCATGAATATGAAGCGTCTTTTTTGAATTATGTCAATTTAGCAAAACAAAAAGCCATTGCGATGGGTACGATGCAACAATCCGCAGAGAAGGTATTGCAATCGGCTAGAGATAACTACGATGATCAAGAACAACAACTACAAGATATTAGGAAGCAAGCCGAAACTTTTTTGCAAGAAAAAATAACTAACGTGGCAGATGCCACTCGTTTGTTGCAATTAGCTGATAATCTCAAGCGGTTACAGATGACTTTGATCGCCCAAGTAGATGCGGATAAGCTAGCCGAGTGGCAAAATGATTATCAACAATTCATTGAATTAGCTAAATCTTTGCAAGCTCGATTTCATCGGCAAGAAAACCTCAATCAAATCAATATTGTTCTAAGCAATTACACTCAATATCAACCCGTTTTTCAGCATTATCTCGCTGAGCAAGCACAATTTGCCAAACATCAAGATCAAGATCAAGAAACCATGATAGCCGCCTTGGCGAAAGCCATACAGGAAATGCAGGCAATTCATACTGATCAATCGGCACAATTAGCTGCCCAGTTAAAGGTTAAAGTGGATGATCAAGCTGAAACCAAAACGATTCAACCGGAGCAAGTCAAGCCATTAGAAAACCGGAGACAGCAATCGGCTCGCTTTCTCCAAGATACGATTGCTAAAGTCGATGATGCTAATCAGTTAATCAAATTAAGTTTAATAGCTAAAACGTTACATATTGCGCTACTTCAACAAGAAGATGCCGCGAAATTTGCTGAATGGCAGAAAATTAATCAGGATATTATCGATTTAGCTAGAAGCTTGAAAACCCGGTTTCAACAACCGGCTGATCGGGATCGAATTGATGCCCTGTTAATCAGTTATGGACAATATCAACAACTGTTTTTGAATTTTTTGCAAAATCGCCGTGATGTAGCTAACCAACAACAACAACGGTTGGCGAGTTTAACCAGTACCATGACGGAAGCCATGAAACTAATGCAGGCGATTCATGTAGATCAATCCGCACAATTAACTCAGCGACTTCAAGAAAATAGCTTGCTTATCAATGACAAACTCGCTAAAGCTAACGATGCGGAACATCTTATTGAAGGCATTCTTGAAGCCCGTCATGATGAAAAGCAATTCATTATTTCAGCCGGGGAAACTCAATACGCTGAACAAGTTAACCGCAAAATAACCGATCTCTTAAAATTAGCTCAGGATTTAACTCATCGCTTTACCCTCGACAAACATATCAAGCAAGGCAAAGGGGTCATCGTGGCGCTAGAAAAATATCAAGCGGCTTTTCAAAGTTATGTGAATCTCACTGCACAACAAAATCAAGCCAATCAAGAAATGATGCAAATGGCTCAAGAAGCACAAACCACTAATGAAGTCACGCGGCAAGATCAGCAACATAAGATGTCTCAAGAAATTGCAGTCATTCATCGTTACCTGATTATGGGTGCAACGATTGCGGTGATAATCGGGATCCTTATCGCCATCATTATGACTCGGCGGATTGTTCATCCGTTAACTCAAGTGGTCGCACTTTCTCATCGCTTAACGGTGGGTGATTTAGCGGCGCGGGTTGAAATTCGCCAAACTCAAGATGAAGTGGGTTTATTGTTAAATGCCATGAATAATTTAGCAGAGCGATTTCAAAAATTGATCGAAGCAGTGAATGAAACACTGAGTCAATTGGCACAGGGTCAGATGACTGCGCGAATTCAAGGCGAGTTTCCTGGCGAATTTGCCAAGATTAAACAAGCTTCTAACCATATGGCGAATGATTTACAACTGATTATCAGTGAAACCAGTCAAGCCTTGGCGCAATTAGCGGCGGGTGATATGCAAATTCAAATGCGTGGGCAATTTTTAGGTGATTTTAGTACCATTAAAACCGCCCTAGAAACCACTGCTGATAAGCTGAATACCGCTACCACGCAAAATAATATCCAAAATTGGTTAAAAACCGGGCAAAGTCAACTCAGTGAACAAACGAGTGGCGAGAAAGATATCGTTCAATTGGCTGAAGATATTATTAATTTCCTGACACCTTATTTGGAAGCCCAAGTCGGTGCTTTTTATATTTTCAAAGAAGATCAGGCAGAACCCTACCTGAAAATGATAGCCAGTCATGCCTATGTGTGGCGAAAAAATGCGGTGTATGAGTTCAAAATCGGCGAAGGAATTATAGGACAATCGGCATTGGAACGAAAAATGTTCGTTACGGCACAAGCCCCAGCGGATTATATTTTTATTCAGTCAGGATTAGGCGAATCACCGCCGCGTGCGATTCTCATCGCGCCGTTCCTCTACGAAAATCGCTTAAAAGGGGCGATTGAATTAGCCGCTTTCACGCCTTTCACTAAAACGCAGTTAGATTTCTTAAATCAAATATTACCGCTGATTGCTATCGCTATCAATACCGCCGAATCGCGCACACAGATGCAAATTTTGCTCGAACAAAGTCAGCAACAAGCCGAAGAATTACGCGCCCAACAAGAAGAATTGCAACAAACCAATGAGCAGTTACAAGGTCAAGCCGAAGAACTACAAGCTCAAGCCGAAGAATTACAAGCACAGCAGGAAGAGTTACGCCAAACCAATGAAATGTTGCAAATGCGGGGTCAAGAACTAGAACGTCAGCAAGCCGCTGTCCAAATCAAAAATACGGAACTGGAACAAGCGACCGCAGTGGTGCAAGCCAAGGCGGAAGAATTGGAATTAGCCAGTAAGTATAAATCTGAATTTTTGGCGAATATGTCGCATGAATTGCGTACGCCTTTAAATAGTATGCTGATACTGGCGCAATTGTTAGCCGATAATAAAAATGGTAATCTAAGTGCCACCCAAGCCGAATATGCGCGCACCATTCATAGTTCTGGAAATGATTTACTCACGCTGATTAATGATATTTTGGATTTATCGAAAGTGGAAGCCGGTAAATTAGAAGTTAATCCGGAACAATTAGCCTTTACCGATTTAACCGCTTCGCTGGAACAAAAATTCCGCCCCTTAGCGGAGAAGAAAGGGATTACTTTCACGGTCCAAATAGCGGAAAACTTACCCGCAGCGGTATACACCGATCCTCAACGCCTCAAGCAAATTATTACCAATTTGTTAGCGAATGCGTTTAAATTCACGCAAACTGGCGGCGTAACGTTAAATATCGCGCGTCCCACTTCCCAGATCGATTTATCGCGCAGTCAACTTAAGCTCCAGCAAACCATTGCCTTTAATGTGATCGATACCGGGATCGGCATTCCTAAAGAGAAACAAAAAATCATTTTTGAAGCGTTTCAACAAGCGGATGGAACGACCAGTCGGCGGTATGGCGGTACCGGGCTGGGATTATCCATTTCTCGACAACTCGCCCAATTGCTGGGTGGAGAAATTCAATTACACAGTGAAGAAGGACAAGGCAGTACTTTTACGGCATATCTTCCAGAAAAATGGAATATTTCCGGTCAGCAACCCCTGGAATCACCGCCAAAATTGACATTCCCATCCCCAGCCAATCCCGCTACGATTCCGTCACCCGCTACACCAGCAGTAGTCGAATTGCCTCTCACCACAACAACCATACCTCAAGATGATAGAAATCGCCTTCAGCCTGGGGATAAATCACTCCTCATTATCGAAGACGATGTTAATTTTTCTCACATTCTGATGGGGATTGCCCAAGAAAAGCAATTTAAATGTCTACTCGCTCACGATGGCTATAGCGGCTTACAGTTAGCAGAACAATATCGTCCTAGCGCCATTATTCTTGATATTGGCTTACCTCAAATTGATGGTTGGACCGTCATGGAAAAACTGAAAGGTAAACCGGAAACGCGCCATATTCCAGTCCAATTTGTATCTGGTTCGGATCAAAGTAAAGAAGCCAAACAATTGGGAGCGATTGGTTATTGTCTCAAACCGGTGGGAATGACCGAATTGACTAAGATTTTTAAAAATATTGATAACTTTATCAATAAAACCGTTAAAAACCTGCTGGTGATAACCGATGATCCACAACATCAACAAAATATTGTCAAATTAGTTCAAGGTGAAGGAATTCAACTGGTTATGGTATCGGATCGCGCTAAAGCCCAACCACAATTACAGTCGGAGCAATTTGATTGCTTGATATTAGATGTTGATGTCGAACATCGTCGTGGTACGCAATTACTCGAACAACTTTGCCATGATTCTAACTTACCTCACGATATTCCAGTGATTATTTATGCAGAACGCGAATTAACGGCTTTGGAAGCAGCGATTTTACAACAATGTGCGGAAACCCTCACCATTAAAGAAGTACATTCACCAGAGCGGCTATTAGATGAAGTGACCCTATTTTTGCATCAAATTGAATCGAAATTATCGCAAGAACAGCAACAAATTTTGCATAAAGTTCATGATCCGCAAGCGATTTTAAGTGGTAAAAAACTTTTATTAGTAGATGATGATATGCGTAACGTCTTTGCCTTAGCCGCTTCATTAGAAAATAAAGGCATGGAAGTTATCACGGCTCATAATGGTCAAGATGCTTTAGCGCGGTTAAGCGAGCATCCTGACATTGCCGTCGTTTTGATGGATATTATGATGCCTAACATGGACGGTTATGAAGCCACTCGGAAAATTCGTGCGCAACCGCCGTTTCGCAAACTTCCCATCATTGCGCTAACCGCTAAAGCGATGAAAGGTGATAAGGCAAAATGTATTGAAGCCGGTGCTAACGATTATTTGGCTAAACCGGTGAATACTGAAAAATTGATTTCTTTGTTAAGAGTATGGTTATATCCTTAATTTGATTGAACTTTGATGCCAATTAAGTGCTCACATATTGCTTGCTCGCTACCAAGCTCGGCTTGGTAGTGTCTGCACTCGAAGCTTGGCTTCGAGAATGTTCCTCTAGCCGAGCTTGATAACGAGTCAACGTACCTCGTCAAGCCAAGCTCGGCTAACCGGCATTACCAAGCAGAGCTTGGTAACAAGCTAAATTCAAGCCGCTGGTTGGTATATCGAGTGATGCGGTTCGTTCCTCACCGCATCCTACACTCGCTTGCTCTTAATTCACATTCAATTAACTTTTCCAGATCCTTTCCCTTAAATGCTCTCCAACTCTGTTCATGATCTCCTTTCCGGGTGGGCTGTTCCTGCCAATCTCGCTTATGAAGTTTCTTGGCTTCCCTTAAGATTTCCGATATATGTTGGTGAACATTTGCACCCAACCTCTCCTTTTTTTCTAAGTATAATTTCACTAAGTCTTCAAATTTCATGTTTTATTCCTTCAACCCAATGACGATATATTCAATTGGATAGGCGTCCCGACTGGCTTTATTGGCGCTGGCGAATCGGCCAGTTTTATCATCCCGGGTTTGTGGAAGTATTTTTGACGGAATTTCTCTTTTAATGATTCTATCGATAAGAAAGCCAGATTGTTGTAAACTTTCCACAAACACCTCGGCATTAAGAATTTCAACCCCCTTCAATTGGGTGTTTCCTATGACGTAACAACACCGGCCGCCATTTTTTAGTATCCGATAACTTTCGTTAAAAACTGCTTGCATGTCGATAAAGTAGGCATCAATTTCGCTAGCCATTTTCCGGCTGACCAGTGACATTTGAGAGACGATATTTTGAGCAATGGCGCTTTGCGTGTGCTTATCATGATATTTTTTATGGGCAGTTCCGATAAATTCTTGTCGGTATTCCGAAAGGTTGTCAAACAGATCTAGCCATAAGGTGGAAAGTTGGTGTAAATCCGCATATTCATAGCTGGTGACATAGGGACTAGACGTTACAATCAAGTCAACGGATGAATCTTCCACCGGTTGTTGTTTAGCATCACCATTTTTAATATTTAAGCGTGTTGAGAGGCTTTGCCGGATTTCTACTGGAACAATATTGAAAAAAACCTCATTGCCTCGTTGCATTTTTTTTAAATGGCGCTTGAATATAGCGTAAGGTTTTACCGGTGGTTTTTTTAAATCACGGGTTGGTTTCGTGCTACCCTGCAACCAGATTGAACAATTTTTTAAAATATGACTAAAAGCCACCAAGAAAAAATCGCGGAGGTCTTTATCATCTTCGCCATGAATCGCTTGCAATATTAGGCCTAATTCGGTTTTATTTGCCGCTGTAAACCAGTAATTAATTTTTTCCAGATGTTTTGCCGGGATTAGCGGTTCGATGACGCCAAATAAGGGTACCGATGAAGTGTCAAGAAAACTTAATTTCGACAGCAGCAGTTGGATTTTTTTGTCGAGATAAATTGGTTCTATCGGAGTCGATTTGACTTTAGTAATAAGAAAGGCAATTTTGTTTATATCCGTCCCACTCGCAAAGAAACTTTTGGAAATTGCTGTGACAATCGTGGTTCCACAACCCATAAAAGGATCGTTAATATGAACCTCGCGCCCGGAAACGTATTCAACCGCCAACCGTTCAACTAACTGGGGGATAAATTTGGCCGGATATCGATGATAACCATGCGTCCATTTTCCAGTATCAGATGGCCTCGATTCCGCAAAGGACCACTCTTTGTCTATACCCTTCGCTTTAAACAATTCAAGAATGGCTTCTGGTGATAAATTTTCTAGTTGAGTGGGGATTTCGATAACGTTAATCATAGTTAGACTATTATAATAAAACTTTAGGGTGTATCATTAATTAATTACAAGCTATTGAAAATATAAAATAAATATCACCAGCCCGCGGAGGTTGCGGTTCGCAGAGTTTGGTAACGAGCTACGAGCTAACAATTTGATGGGTTTCGCTTCGTTCTACCCATCCTACTACTCTTATTGTTATTGAAAGGAGTTCATTAAAAAAATATGCTTAATCATCTTTCCATCAAGTTTAAGATGATCTTACTCAGTGTACTCGCTGTGCTGAGTGTGGGTATCGTGATTAGTTATCTGGCTGTCAAACAAGCGATATTCGCTATGGAACAGGAAAGTATTGCCCATATGGAAAGTATCCGTACCATGAAAAAAAATCAAGTTGAGGGCTATGGACGGGTATTAGAAACCAACATTAAAATTTTCACTCAGTTGGAGGTCACTCGCCAATTTGTTCGTAAACTCATTCAGATCCACAATGACCTGCAGGTACCCGCCGCCGAAGGGTTTCCCATCTATGATCCGCAAGTCAAAGCCGTTTATGCGGAATATGATACCCAATTCCAGGAATACGCTCGTGCTTATGGTTATCGAGATCTATTTATCATCTGTAAAAAGCATGGGCATGTTCTCTACACCGCAACTAAAAAATCCGATTTAGGAACTAATCTGTCTACCGGGGAATTGCAGCGGAGCAATTTAGCCCAATTGTGGCAAAAAATTACCACCAGTGGTCAACTAGCAGCGGTTGACATGGCGCCTTATCCCCCTGCTAATAATGAGCCGGCGATGTTTATTGGCGCACCGATTTGGGATAACGAGCAGATCATTGGGATTGCTGTCTTGCAAGTGAATGAAAAAGATATCAATACTATCATGCAAGAACGTACTGGACTCGGTAAAACGGCCGAAACTTACTTAGTGGGTGCGGATAAACTGATGCGCAGTGATAGTTATCTGGATCCACAGCATCATTCGCTGCAAGTTTCTTTTGCGAATCCACAACAGGGTCTGGTTAATACCGAGGCGGTTACGGCAGCACTCAGCGGTAACCAAGGCAGTAAAATCATTACCGATTACCGAAATATTCCGGTCGTTTCGGCTTTCGATACCATTAATTTAGCCGGGATCAAATGGGTTATTTTGGCGGAAATTGATCAAGCCGAAGTCTTACAAACCGCTTATGCCCTCCGCCAACAAATTTTCATTATTGGCATTGTTATTATGGTGGGTATCGTGCTGGTGAATTTACTCGCCCTGAGAATTTGGTTAATTGCGCCACTGCAACGTTTTCAAGAGGGATTACTGCGTTTTTTTGCTTACTTAAATGGTCAAAGTACCAGCGTTAAACGCCTCGAAGTCCAGTATCAAGACGAACTGGGGCAGATGGCGCGATTAGTCAATGATAATATCGAACTCATCAAAAAAGGAATTTCTAAGGATAATCAATTAATTGATAATGTTGCTGCCGTCGTCAATAAAACCAAACTCGGAGTACTTGAAGATCGCGTCACCGCCACTGCGCATAACCCCGCCTTAAATCAACTGAAAATATTACTCAATGAAGTATTAGAAATTATGGGTGGGGTATTAACCGAAGTGGGCAATAATCTCAATCAATTAGCGGCGGGTCAACTCACCGCGCGGGTTACCCAACCTTATCAAGGTGCTTATGCCCGGTTACAACAAGATTGCAATGGCATTGCCGAACAAATCCAACTGATTTTTCGGGAAACTAATACGGTACTGAGCCAGATGGCAGTCGGTCAAATTTCTGCGCGGATCACCGGGCACTTTATTGGCGATTTCAGTGGGATTAAACACGCGACCAATACGATGGCAGAAAAGCTCCAACGCTTGATTCAAGAAGTCAGTGAACGGCTGAGTCAGTTAGCCAATGGTGATATCAGTGCTCGAATTGTAAGTGATTTTCCGGGTGATTTTGCCGAAATTAAACGCGCGGCTAATACCATGGCGAATGATCTCCAAGCTATTATCACCGAAACCAGTCGTATTTTAAACCAATTAGCAATTGGTGACATGGCTATTCAAGTGACTCAGGTATTTCCGGGTGATTTTAATGACATTAAATCGGCTCTAGAAACGACTGCGAGCCGATTAGCGCAAGCGACGGAACAAAATAATATCCAAACTTGGTTAAAAACCGGCCAAAGTCAACTCGGTGAGCGAACCAGTGGCGATAAAAATTTACAACAACTGGCAGAGGAAATTATTAACTTTTTAACACCTTATCTGCAGGCGCAAGTCGGAGCTTTTTATCTCTTACAACCGGATTGCGCTAATCAAGAGCCTTGTCTAAAAATGATAGCCAGTCATGCGTATGTCTGGCGTAAAAACGCGGTGCATGAATTTAAAATCGGTGAAAGCATCATTGGACAAGCCGCTTGGGAACGCAAACAATTTGTCATTCAACAAGCACCCGCTGACTATATCACTATCCAATCGGGCTTAGGTGAATCGTCACCGCGCGCTATTTTAGTGGCACCGTTTCTTTATGAAAATGAACTCAAAGGGGTAATCGAATTAGCCACTTTAACGACTTTCACCGCCACGCATTTAGAATTTCTACAACAAGTATTACCCATCATCGCGATTGCAGTAAACACGGCACAATCCCGTACCCAAATGCAAGAACTGTTACAACAAACTCAAGGACAAGCCAAAGAACTCCAGACTCAACAAGCTGAATTACAACAAACCAATGAAGAACTCCAAAGTCAAGCGGAAGAACTCCAAGCCCAGCAAGATGAACTGCGTCGCACCAATGACGCTTTAGAAACGCGTAGCCAAGAATTGCAGCGACAACAAAATGCGATTCGGGAAAAAAATCTCGAACTGGAACAAGCTAAAGCGATTGTGCAAGCCAAAGCCGAAGAATTAGAAGTGGCGAGTAAGTATAAATCAGAATTTCTCGCTAATATGTCGCATGAATTGCGTACCCCATTGAATAGTTTACTTATTTTGGCGCAATTACTGAATAATAATAAAGAAGGCAATTTGAGTGATAAACAACTCGAATATGCTCGCACGATTTATAATGCCGGGACAGATTTATTAAATTTAATTAACGATATATTGGACTTATCTAAGGTTGAGGCGGGTAAAATTACGGTTAATCCGGAGGAAATTTTTTTAGTGGAGTTAGTGGCGTTATTAGACAAGCGATTCCGGCATATGGCTGAGGAAAAAAACCTCCATTTTCTGACTCAAATCGCTGAGGGATTACCCGCCGTGATCAACACGGATGGACAACGACTGACCCAAATTTTAACCAATTTACTCGGTAATGCGTTTAAATTTACCACCCAAGGACAAATTACGCTAGCGATACATCGTCCGGATCAAAAAACTAATTTATTGCGTAGTGGTCTGGATCCGAATCGAACCCTTGTATTTAGTGTGAGTGATAGTGGGATTGGCATTCCTAAAGATAAACAGAAAGTGATTTTTGAAGCGTTCCAACAAGCCGATGGCACCACCAGTCGTCGCTACGGTGGCACCGGTTTAGGTTTGTCTATTTCGCGGCAATTAATCCAATTGCTCGAAGGTGAAATTCAATTACACAGTGAAGAAGAGAAAGGCAGTACTTTTACGATTTACTTACCCGAAAAATTGTCCGTGGTTGGAGAACAAACTCCTGCCGATCAAATCACGCCATTGACTTTCACACCGCCCAATGGTGTTGCTCAATCACTGGCTCGTGCTCCCAGTTTAGCTACGAACACTCAATCACTCCAACCGGCTGAAGATGATCGCGCCCAGTTACAAACGGGTGATAAATCACTGTTGATTGTTGAAGATGATGAACGCTTTTCCCGGTTACTGATGGAATTAGCCCGGGAAAAAGGCTTTAAGTGTTTACTCGCTACTGAGGGGCAAATCGGTTTGCAACTGGCTGAAAAATATAAACCCAGTGCCATTATTCTGGATATCGGCTTACCGCAAATGAATGGTTGGAAAGTGATGTCTCGATTGAAGGAAAATTCTCTCACTCGCCATATCCCGGTCCATTTTGTTTCCGGAACCGATCAGAGTCAAGAAGCGAAACAAATGGGAGCCATTGGTTACTGTTTGAAACCGGTGAGTATGGATGAACTCAGTAATGCCTTCAAACACATTGAAAATTTCCTCGCTAAAACCGTCAAAAACTTATTAATCGTCACCGATAATCCCCAACATCAGCAAGCCCTGATTGACATCGTTCAAGAGGGTTCATTTCAAGCGACCGTAGCGGCAAATCGAGTAACGGCTTGGCAACATTTACAAACTGAACAATTTGATTGTATGGTGTTAGATGTTGATCTCGAACAGAACACCGGCTTGCAATGGCTAGAACAATCTCACCGGCAACCGGTGGTGGCGCAATTACCGCTGATTATCTATGCCCAGCGTGATTTGACTGATAAAGAACAGCTTATTTTACAACAATGCGCTGAGAGCATGACCATTAAACAAGTCCACTCCCCAGAACGATTTTTGGATGAAGCAACCTTATTTCTCCATCAAATAGAAGCGATTTTACCGCAAGATAAACAACAAATTCTTAATCAGGTCCGAGATAAAGAAACCATTTTAGCCGGTAAAAAAGTATTAATAGTCGATGACGATATTCGCAACGTGTTCGCCCTGACTGCCACTTTAGAAGATAAAAATATGGAAATTGTAGCGGCACATAATGGTTTACAAGCTTTACAAGCTTTAGAGAATCATCCCGATGTGGCGGTGGTATTGATGGATATTATGATGCCGGAAATGGATGGCTATGAAGCGACTCGAAAAATTCGGGCACAAATTCGCTTCCGCAAATTACCGATTATTGCCTTAACCGCTAAAGCCATGAGAGACGATAAAGCCAAATGTATTGCCGCTGGTGCGAATGATTACCTCAGTAAACCAGTGGATGGTGAACGCTTATTGTCTTTACTGCGGGTATGGTTATATCATTAAAAAGTCGGCGAATTTAAGGGCTCGCTTTTAACATAATGGTAGCCAGTTGTAGGGTAGGAAGAGCGCCGCAGCAAATACCACCCTACACTCTAAATCATTTCTTAAGGAGATAACGATGAAATTAAATCAATTGATGACGTTGCTATGGCTAGTTTGTTGGTCTTTACCTGGATTAACAGAAACTTATAAATTAGGTCTGGTAGAATGGATGCCTTGGAGTACGGCTTATGTAGCGCAGCAACAAGGATTTTGGCAAGCTGAAGGAATCGACGTAATTATTAAACAATTTACCGACTACGAAACCGAAAATCTAAAAGCGTTTGAAAATAACAAAACCGATTTTATGGTCAGTATGTTGGGTAATGCCATCGAAATGATCAATCGTTCCCCCCGCTATGTCATTATTTATGAGCATGATTGGTCTCATGGTGGTGATTTATTTATTTTGCATCACAGTCTCTCTAGTTTGGAGCAGGTCAAAGGCGGAAAAATTGGCGTTTACACTCAATCAGCGCCGATACAGTTTTTCATCAAACAAGTGCTTGATAAAGCTAAAATTAATATCGATGAAGTCAAATTAGTCGAAATAGCGAATACTTATGATTTAAATCAAGCCTTTAAGAAAGGTAAATTGGCGGCGATTGTGAGTTACGATCCGGAAGCATCCAAAGCCATCGCCGAGAAAGTGGGACAATTGTTATTTACCTCAGCGAATTTTCCTGGGGTTATTCCCGAAGGTATTAGTGTTCAAAAACCGCTGCTACAAAAGCAACCGGAAATCGTCAAAAAATTTTTACGCGGCTGGTTACGCGCCGTGCAGTGGCAAGCTGATCTCAATAATCGGCCCGCTTTTTATGCCATTGTAAAAGCGACTATGTTTCGCACGAGTTCTCGTACTGATGAAGAATTAGATACCCTCTATGCCGGCGGTAAAATTCATACTGACCTCAATACGATTATCGCTAGTAATGAACAAGAGTTACCCATTTATATTAAAGAATTATTGCTTTACCTCAAACAAGTGGGTCAACCCATTCATTCCTTGCAACCCCAAGACTATATCCAAACCCAAATGGCTATAGCAGAAGCGCAATCTATTTTTAAGTAGTTAATTTATTAAAAGGATAAGCTGTGTATCTGCGTTCTAAATTACTGCTCCAATCGATTGTAGTTGTGGTATTTCTGAGTGTGACTAGCGGTGGCATTGGTTTTTTTTATACTTATTATGTGGCGCATATTTCCATGAAATTAGTGGAAACCGAAGCCATTCCTATCTTGAAAATTAAGAGTTTAGAAAAAATAATCTTAGAAATTTGGTTACGCCTAATTCTGCATAGCAGTGTGACGGATGAGGAAACCATGCAACGTGTTAAGCGCGAACTATCGGAACTCGAGCAGAAGCTTAACGAACGAATGAAACAAGTTGCCCTGCGCTATCTGCAGATGGGTACCGCCGATGAATCCAGTCGTCAACCCTGGTTTGCTTTTCAAGAAACGGAAGAAAAATTTACTGACATTATTCATCAAGTGTTACATTTCAGTGATGACTATGACAAAAAAGAAGCCATGCAATTAGTGATTAGCGGCGCCGGCTGGACAACTTATCAGCAGATGACTGATTCGTTGAGTACCCTGATTGAAAGTCACCAAAAAAGGATGGAGGCATTGCGGGATTCTGCGCTCAGTGCGCAACAAAATGCGGCTTGGGCTATCACTTTCCTAACGACCCTCGTTGGCTTAATTGCTTTAGTATTAATCACTCGGTTGACTCGACAATTAATTCAGCCCTTAGTACATATTAATACTCAACTCAAAGCACTATCACAAGGTAAATTAATAGAAGAAGTCGTCGTTTACCGCGCTCAGGATGAAATTGGTGAAATTGTTCATTCTTCGCAACAACTCAAAGAAGGAATGAAAACGACTATTGCTCAAGCGCATGCCATTGCGACCGGGAATTATAACACTGAAATTAAACGCCTTTCCCAAGAAGATCAGTTGGGACAAGCCTTAATAGACATGACCCAAGCGCTACAACAGGCCACGATACAAAAGGCTAAGCAAGACTGGATTAAAACCGGTCAAACCCAACTCAATGATTGTATTAGTGGTGAACAGAATATTATCCATTTAACTGAAAATATTATTAATTTTCTCACGCCTTACTTAGAAGCCCAGATTGGTGCTTTTTACCTTTATCAAGCCGAAGAAACTCAACCGCCTTACTTAAAAATGATAGCGAGTCATGCCTATATCTGGCGTCATCATTCGATTTATGAATTTAAAATGGGCGAAGGAATTGTGGGACAAGCCGGTTTGGAACGAAAACTATTTGTGATCACCAAAGCACCACCAAACTACATTACCATTAGCAGCGGTTTGGGAGAAGCTTTACCGAATACCATTTTAGTAGCGCCTTTTTTATATGAGAACCAGTTAAAAGGGGTGATTGAATTAGCTTCGTTTGCGACTTTCACTGAATTACATTTGGAATTTTTAAATCAGGTACTGCCCAATATTGCGATTGCAGTCAATACCGCCGAATCGCGCACGCAAATGCAAATCTTGTTAGAGAAAAGTCAAACCCAAGCGGAAGCATTACAATCTCAACAATTGGAATTACAACAAAGTAACGATAGGCTAACCAAACAAGCCGAAGAACTCCAACATCAATCCGAAGAACTCCAAGCCCAACAAGAAGAACTACGCCAAATTAATGAAGAACTTGAAATCCGCACCCGCGATTTAGAACGCCAACAAGCCGCTATCCAAGAAAAAAATGCCGTACTTGAAAAAACCAAACTGGAATTACAAACCAAAGCTAACGAATTAGAATTAGCGAGTAAGTATAAATCGGAATTTTTAGCGAATATGTCTCATGAACTGCGGACACCTTTAAACAGTTTGCTGATTTTGGCACAACTCCTCGCTGACAATAAAGACAACAATCTGACCGCCACGCAAATTAAATATGCTAATACCATTCACAACGCTGGTTCCGATTTACTGTCACTCATTAACGACATTTTAGATTTATCTAAAGTTGAAGCCGGCAAAGTGGAAATTCATCCGGAAGAAATTCTGTTTACCGACTTAATTGACTCGCTGGAACAAAAATTCAGCCATATTGCGGAAGAAAAAGGGATTAATTTTACGATTCAATTAGCCGAAGATTTACCCGAGAGTTGGTATACCGATTCTCAACGCTTGATACAAGTTATCAACAATCTACTGGCTAATGCCTTTAAATTTACCAGTCAGGGCGGTATTACCGTTAACATTTCTCGACCACGGGCTGCAGCGAATTTATCACGGAGTCACTTAGATCCGCATACCACCATTGCTATCCAGGTGACCGATACCGGCATCGGTATTCCTGCTGATAAACAAAAGGTCATTTTTGAAGCGTTTCAACAAGCGGATGGCACGACTAGCCGCCGCTATGGTGGTACCGGCTTAGGTTTATCTATTTCTCGCCAGTTAGTGCAACTGTTAGGTGGAGAGATTCAATTACAAAGTGAAATGGGTCAAGGCAGTACTTTTACCTGCTACTTCCCGGAACGAATTCAAACTGATAAAACATTGACGCCACGTTCTCTAACCCGATCACCAACGATAGCTAGTCAGCCAGCCCCCGCTATTGATAAACATTCATTAAAACAATCCCTTGATGAAGTAACCTTACCACCGCAACCGCCTCCCAATGATGATCGAGATAATTTGACGGCTGATGATAAAGTTCTTTTGATCGTTGAAGATGATCACTCATTTGCTCAAGTGTTAATGGAAATAGCACATGAGAAATTTTTCAAGTGCTTACTGGCAACGGACGGTGACATGGGGTTACAACTGGCGGCGACTTATCAACCACATGCAATTATTCTTGACCTGGGATTGCCACAAGTTGATGGTTGGAGCGTCATGGAACAACTCAAAGACAATCCCGTTACCCGTCATATTCCGGTTCACTTTGTTTCGGGCACCGATGAGAGCAAAGATGCTAAAAAAATGGGCGCAATTGGTTACTGCCTCAAGCCGGTGAGCATGGCACAACTCAGTGATGCTTTTAAGCATATAGAAACTTTCATTACCAAAACTGTAAAAGATTTACTGGTCATCGTAGATGATCAACAACGTCAGCAAGCGATTTTGCACTGGATCAATAGCGGAGACGTTCAAACTACCGTGGTTACTACGGAAGCAGAGGCACAACAACAACTACAATCTCAACACTTTGATTGTATCGTTTTAGATGTCAGTGTTGGAAAAAATACCGGTTTACAATGGCTTGAGCAATTGCATAACGAAATTTATCTCGCGCAAATGCCAGTGATTATTTATGCCGAACGCGAATTGACCTCAGCAGAAGAAGCGATTTTACAAAAATACCACGATATCCTCACGATTAAAAAAGTCTACTCGCCAGAGCGGCTGGTGGATGAAGTGACTCTATTTCTCCATCAAATTGAATCACAATTACCTCAAGAACACCAACAACTCTTACACAAAGTTCGTAACAAAGAAGCGATTTTAACCGGTAAAAAAGTATTAATTGTGGATGACGATGTGCGTAATGTCTTTGCCTTAGCCGCCACGTTAGAAGATAAGGGAATGGAAATTGTCGTCGCCCACAATGGTCAGGAAGCGTTACCCATTTTAGAAACACAAACGGATATTAGTGTGATTCTCATGGACATTATGATGCCGGGCATGGATGGTTATGAAACGATTCGCCAAATTCGGAGCCAAGTGCGTTTCCGTAAACTGCCCATCATTGCCTTGACAGCGAAAGCCATGAAAGGAGATAAAGCCAAATGTATTGAAGCGGGCGCCAGTGATTATCTAGCTAAGCCCTTTGATGCGAATAAATTATTATCTTTACTACGGGTGTGGTTACATCGGTGATTATATAATTCATGACTTAATTACTATGGCTGAGTTTAGGTAGGGTAGGCAAAAGCGCAGTATTGCTCACCATTCTCTCTGTCAGCAGCGACTTAGCTGGTTAAATTAGAGTTAAAAATTACCATGGCAAAATTCAAAACAGTAGCGTCTTTTACGTTCCCAATTGAGGCGTATTTAGCCAAAGGGCGGTTAGAAGTGGAAGGTATTCCGGCTTTTGTCGCACATGAAAATCATGTGTGGGCCAATTGGATGTACTCCCAGGCATTGGGCGGCGTAAAGCTCCAAGTATTAGAGAATAATGTTGAAGCAGCTAATTTAGTCTTGGAAAAGCATTTAAAAGGTGCATACGAAAGTGATCTCGATAGTGAATTTCCAGATATAGAAGAAAATCATTGTCCCCAGTGCGAAGCGAAACAATATGAAAGTCGATTATCGCTATTTTCGCTAATAACTGTGCTGCTAACATTTGGAATATTCGCTATTATTTTTCCATTGAGAAAAAAGCATCATAAATGTCGAGAATGCGGATTCAATTGGAAATATTAGCTCTAACAAGCGAGTGTCGGATGCAGTAGGATGCAGTAGGGTGGGCAACGGGTTTATCGTTGCCCACCGAATTCCTGTAAAGAAATAGGTAGCTCCTTCACTTTTTGCTTTTCGGTATCCGGTCATTCAATCCGATTCGTTGGTATCTCGATTGATGCGGTTCGCAAGCTCACCGCATCCTACTACTACTTCTGGTGGGCACCGGTGCCCACCCTACTTGGCTTTGCTTTAGCAATAGAATAGATTAATCTTCATACTTAATTGCGTTCAAGAATAAATGCCAGAATAAATGTAGGTTGGCAAGCCATTGCCGATCGGCGTGGCGGGAAAGGATTCTCGCCAGACGAAATGGAGTTATTCCTGGAAGCAACTTAGTATCAGTTTCATTTGAAATGAATCGAGTAAGTAAGTTAGCTATTTCATCTTTAACACACGGAGAAATGACAATGCCTTTAGAAGCAACCCATGCTACAGTTGAAGTTTTCTTAACCGCATTTCTTGCCTTATCTAAAGCGGAAAAACAAGCCTTTATTGCAAAATTACTTACGCAGGATGAATTTATAGAAGATTTATTAGATGTTGTTACGATAGAACAACGTCGTAACGAACCCTCTCGTCCGTTAGATGATTATCTGGCAGATAGGGCTAAACGTAAATGAGTTATCAACTTTTTCTTAAACGTTCAGCTGAAAAAGAACTAGGCGAATTGACTGGAAAAACACATGATAGAATCGTTGAAAAATTATTGGAAATGAAAGAAAATCCACTACCAAGGGGTGCAAGAAAGTTACAGGGTAGAGAAGGTTACAGAATTCGGATGGGTCGTTATCGTATACTTTACTCGATAGACGAGACTCAAAAGAAAATAGAAATTTTTTCTATAGCGCACCGACAGGAAGTTTATAAACGCTAGTTACGTAAATCGGCCAAGTAGGGTGGGCAACAGCCTACTTGGTATTATCATTTCGCAGTAGTAGCATCAATCGTGTCATTCTCCACCATTTATTGTCTCAGCCGGTTGACATGCCCAATCCGCCGGGTAGATACCTCGCCGCACATAAGCATGAAAACTTGAATACGGCCAATCCCTAACCCGTTTCACCCAACCGTGCTTTACCGGGTTCCAATGTAGGTAGTCTACATGTTGCTCAAAATCTCGGTCGCCACGAATCAGATGTTCCCAGTAACGACGCTGCCAGATACCACGTTCACCCCTTGCTATTCGGCTTTGGGAACGTCTTTCCCCAGGCGGGATCGCACGAGAAAATCCTATCTTTATTAGGGTCCATCGTGTTTTATAGTCAGCATCACCCTCTGGCAGAGTCCAGATACAGTGTAAGTGCTCCGGTAAAATGACAATAGCATCTATTTGGAAGGGATGTTCCTGCTTGACTTTGCGGAAGACTTGCCGCAACACGTCGATATAGTTGATCAATAAACGATTTCCGTGCCGTTCTGCACAGTTAACCGTAAAGAAATAGGTCGCTCCTTCAATTTTGGCTCTGCGGTATTCGGTCATTCAATCCGATCCGTTGGTATCTCGATTGATGCGGTTCGCAAGCTCACCGCATCCTACTACTACTTAATGGCATTGATCCTACGTGGGCTATCCAGTTAAGAGTTAATACCTTGTTTCTGCTTAAGTATATTTGAATAAATTTGCAAGATATTAACGTTGGTGTCGCGATTACTTCCTTTTAATAAAGAGTACTTATGCAAACAACCACAAGATATATGTGGGCAAGGGACTGGTCCAGCGAAGACTGAAGGTAAACTCTGATCAAAAAAGCTACCGGTGACTTGAGGGTGACAGCTAACCAAAATATGTCCAGTTTGGTCCATTTGGTAACTTACAGCCGGAAATAAACATTTTTTTCCAAAAGTAGAAATAACTCCAGTTCGATAACTGTAATCCATTTCGGGGAGTTCTTGCTTCAAAATAGCGAGTTCTTCCTTGGAATACTTTCCTCTTAATTGCCATTGAGGGCTAGAGTGCGAGGGAACACCTTTTTTGGCTATTTTGGTTTTAAAGTCACTGTATTGAGCAAAATTGTCTTTGCTCATCACAAAATTAACCATCCCAATTTTAAAACCAAATTCTAATAGTTCATCTAGACGATTAAAAAAAGATTCTTGGGCAACCTGAGTGGGATGATAACTCAACAGAAGCATTATTTTAGAAAGATCGAGCCCTTCATACATTTTAGGGTTCCATGAGGCATTTGTGCTAATGTTAATATATTCAACCGTTGGCATAACCGTCAATTTTTGAAGAAATGGAAGCATATTTTTCTTGTCCATCATCGGTTCGCCACCACTGATTAGCAGTGCTAACCGACGGTTCTCAAAGTGTCGAGCAAAGGCACTCAACCAATCTTCTAATGGAAAATTATCAAAAGCATGGGCAGTATATTTGCCATTTCTTGCAAAACGCTGATGTGGTTGGTTACAGTAAGAACATTTATAATTACACCATCGTGTCATATTCCATTCTAGGAGGATAACCGGTAACGCATTTGAGGGACGCCAAATAGAAAGC
The DNA here is from genome assembly GCA_000828835.1 of Thioploca ingrica. Taxonomy (GTDB): domain Bacteria; phylum Pseudomonadota; class Gammaproteobacteria; order Beggiatoales; family Beggiatoaceae; genus Thioploca; species Thioploca ingrica. The sequence continues at coordinate 2,337,204 of AP014633.1, read as the reverse complement.
ATTGAAGCAAAAGAATTTCTGTCACGGCTAGACATCCGTTTATAGGGCCCCCAAGGTAAGCGGCGTTTAAGAGCAATGTAACGCCATAAACTTTTACTTAACATGGACTTAATTATAGACTTCATTAGTAGGTACTCCGGTATTTAGGACTTTCGCATCATTTAAATTAGGTAGGGTGAGCCACGGAAAAGCTGATTATTCCGGCTTAGCTACCCCATATCCACCTCCACCTGGCGTTTCAATCACCAAAACATCTCCCGCTTGCATTGCAACGGTGGCTGTTCCAGTGAGAATTTCTTGGGTACCATCACTTCGTTCTACCCAATTATGGCCAATTTGTCCGGGTTGTCCACCCGCCATACCGTGGGGCGGGATTCGCCGGTGGCTTGATAAAATGGATGCTGTCATCGCTTCGCGAAACTGAATTCTTCTTATCACCCCATCACCACCATAATAACGCCCAGCACCGCCACTGTGGTTACGAATGGCGAAAGATTTTAACAGTACGGGAAAACGCCATTCTAATACTTCTGGATCGGTTAGACGAGAATTAGTCATGTGAGTCTGCACAGCGGTTGTACCCTGAAAATGGGGACCTGCTCCAGAACCGCCACAAATGGTTTCATAATATTGGTATTTTTCATTGCCAAAAGTCAAGTTATTCATCGTCCCTTGTGAAGCCGCCATGACACCTAAAGCACCGTATAAAGCATCGGTAATGTATTGTGAAGTTTCGACATTGCCAGCGACAACAGCGGCTGGATAAGTGGGATTGAGTAGGCAACCGGGTGGAATGATGAGTTGCAAAGGTTTTAAGCAACCAGCATTGAGCGGAATATCCTCGTTGACCAAAGTACGAAATACATAAAGAACTGCTGCTTTGCACACCGCGATAGGGGCATTGAAATTAGTAGCTTGTTGTGGTGAGGTACCGCTGAAGTCAATGATGGCACGTTGTTGTGGTTTATCAACGGTGATTTTCACTTGAATAGCGGCACCGTCATCTAATTCATAACGAAATTCGCCATTGTTTAATCGCGTTAACAATTGTCGTACAGCCTTTTCTGCGTGATCTTGGACATGTTGCATGTAAGCTTGTACGACTTCGAGACCAAAATGCTGCACCATCCGATGTAGTTCTTGAACACCTTTGGCATTAGCAGCGATTTGTGCACGTAAATCGGCTAAATTCTGTTCGATATTGCGAGCGGGGTAAGGATGATTTGTTAGTAATTGGCGAATCTCAGCTTCTCGTAATTGTCCTTTATCAACGAGTTTGAAAATATCGATGATCACGCCTTCTTCGAGCAAAGTACGACTTTGGGGGGGCATGGAACCCGGCGTAATGCCGCCAATGTCAGCGTGGTGTCCACGAGAAGCAACATAAAATAGCACTGAGTTTGCTTGAGTTGAATCGCTTGAAGTGGGCAGGAAAACCGGGGTGATCACGGTAATGTCGGGCAAATGGGTTCCACCGTGGTAAGGATTATTCAGGACAAAAACGTCACCCGGTTGCATGGTATTCCCTTGTGCGTGAATGACGGTTTGGACACTATCGCTCATGGAACCAAGATGAATGGGAATATGCGGTGCATTGGCAATGAGTTGACCGGTTTTATCAAAGAGAGCACAGGAAAAATCCAAGCGTTCTTTAATATTGACCGAATAAGCGGTATTGGCTAGCGTAACCCCCATTTGTTCCGCAATGGACATGAATAGATTATTAAAAATTTCCAACCGAATGGGATCGATGGCAGTGCTCATAGTGGAAATAAGTTGCGAATGGATTGGTTGATACCGAGTTAAAACGATATCATAGCGTGCGGTGATTTCTGCTTGCCAACCGGGTTCAACTACGGTGGTACTGGTTTTTTCAATGATAATCGCTGGACCAATGAGTTGATAACTAATCGGTAACAATTGGCGTGAATAGACCGGGGTCAGATAAGTTTGGTCACCGGTGGTTATTGTAACCGTATCAATTGGATTACCATTGGGGTAATCGGTTGATTTTTTTGCTACGTCATGGGAGAGAGCCAGTTCTGAGGTAGCGAATTTTCCCCACCAGGGAAAAGAAAATAGCGCGGTATCTAGCGGCTGACTGTCGGGTTTGTCGTTCGTTCCCTTTTCCTGGTTATGAAGAGGGGAGTGAGCGGGTTCGAGGGTAGCGAATTTTTTCCACCACGGGATAGGAAATGGCGCAGTATCATCCAGCGGATAATCGTTGGGCTGGTCGTTTTGTCCTTTCTCCGCGTCTTGGGAAAGCGAGGGGGATGGTTCTAAAGTAGTAAACTTTCCCCACCAGGGCGGAAGGATTTCTTTCTTCTCTTTAGCCATCTTCTGCAAAGGAAAAAATTGGGGATTTATCGGGTTATCATTGGGATAGCTATTGGGTTCCATCTCCTCTTGGTGAGGGAAAGTTAAGATAGGAGGTAATAAAGGCAATGGCTTAACGACAGTCCCAATGACTTCCACCGCCGCAGCTTCGACGATGAGCGCGGAATCATGACGAACGAAACCAAATTGTTGTTGATGAAGATGAGCAAAGTGGGCTGTCATTTCGGCAACGGTAGCAAAATCAATCAATAACGGCGTATCGGTTCCGGTATAACGTAATTGAACTTGATAACGAACTTGAATCGCGGTTGCAGCAACACCTTGTTGTAGTAATTCATCACGACCACATTGTTCTAAATGAGTCAAAACGGTTGTCAATTGTTCCATGAGCGGTTCGGCTAATTCAGCCGCAATGGTTTGTTCATGTAGAGTACGAATGTCGGCTAATCCCATCCCGAGTGCCGATAACACCCCCGCTTGCGGATGAATCAAAATGGTTTTAATTCCCAACGCATCAGCGACTAAACACGCATGTTGTCCCGCAGCAGCACCAAAGCAGCATAAAGTATATTCAGTGACATCATAACCTCGTTGTACTGAGATTTTTTTAATCGCATTCGCCATATTTTCAACCGCAATTTTTAAGAAACCTTCAGCGACTTGGTTAGGGGTAAGTTGTTGTCCAGTGGCTTGATTAATCTCTGCTGTTAGGGTAGTCAATTGAGTTTTAACAATAGTTTCATCTAAAGGTTCCCGTCCGGATTCGCCAAATACTTGTGGAAAAAACCGTCCTGACAATTTACCTAAAAGAACATTACAGTCAGTAATTGTTAAGGGACCACCCTGACGATAACAAGCGGGTCCGGGTTTAGCACCCGCGGAATCTGGTCCGACACGCAAGCGCAAACCATCAAAGTGAATGATAGAACCACCACCAGCCGCTACCGTATGAATTCGCATGATTGGGGTTCGCATTCTGACGCCAGCCACTAAGGTTTCAAAATCGCGTTCATATTCACCGGCATAATGAGAAACATCAGTGGAAGTGCCGCCCATGTCAAAATTGATAATTTTAGTAAAACCGGCTAGCGCACTGGTTTTAACGGCACCAACATAGCCACCAGCGGGTCCCGATAAAATGGCATCTTTGCCTTGAAACCATTTTGCGTCCGTTAAACCGCCGTTAGACTGCATAAACAGTAATTTAACTTGACCTAATTCCCGTGCCACACTGTCAATGTAGCGGCGCAAAATGGGTGATAAGTAAGCATCTACTACGGTGGTATCGCCGCGACTGATTAATTTAATGAGTGGACTAATTTCATGAGAAACCGAAATTTGAGTAAAGCCTAACTCGCGTGCTAAAGCCGCTACTTGTTGTTCGTGGTGCGGATAACGATAACCGTGCATGAAAACGATGGCAACGGTAGCAATACCTTGATGACGAACCGCTTGTAATTCACGACGAACTGCCGCTAAGGGAACCGGTTTTAACTCTTCACCTTGTGCCGTGTAACGTTCATCCACTTCAATCACTTGTTCATAGAGTAATTCGGGCAAAATAATTTGGAGAGCAAAGAGATCCGGTCGATTTTGATAACCGATTCTTAAAGCATCTTTAAAACCTTGAGTAATCACGAGAACAGTCCGTTCACCTTTCCGTTCGAGTAGGGCATTGGTTGCCACCGTGGTTCCCATTTTGATCGTGGCAATTTGGTCAATTGGTAAAGGTTCATCGGGCGCTAAACCAAAAATATCACGGATACCTTGGATTGCCGCATCTTGATAATGTTGTGGATTTTCAGAAAGTAATTTGTGATTTAATAACGAGCCATCCGGACGTTGGGCAACAATGTCGGTAAAAGTACCACCGCGATCAATCCAAAATTGCCATTGAGTTTGATTCATCTTGTTTGCCGTTGTTGGTGTAAAGCGGATAAGTTTGGATTCTCTATGAGCTTCTTTGCATGTCTAATCGAATTTACAGCTACCTAGCTGGTTCATCCGCAAACCAGTTTTCTATTAACAGGTTCTCAAAATTAGCAAAATCACTCTGATTGCGGGTAACTAGAATTAAACCGTGGACATAGGCAATTGCAGCAATTTGACCATCAGCAAAGGTAGGTGTTTTGCCCAAACTGGTTAAACGAGTACGTTCTTTGGCGTGCCAATCGGCGGCTTGCGGGGTATAAGGCAAAATAGGTAAATCGGTATTCAATAAAGCTAACAAATACGCTTCAATTCGCTGTCGCTTACGGGAAGGTGGTAACCGTCGGCAACCGTACCAAAGCTCATACCAAACCACCGCGGCGGTTGCCACTTCCTGACGATGTTCCGCTAGTTTAGCTAATACGCTAGGATGAGGTGTCGGATGCGTTGGTTGAGAGAGAATATTCGTATCTAGAAGAAATCGTTTCAAAAAGACACCTCTCGACCAGGGGATGAATCACGTACCTCAGCAAACACATCTTCATCCGGTTCTAAGTCACCCGGTTCAAGTTGGTTTCTGAAGGTTTGAATGGCATCCCAAATATTTTTGGTATCGGTTGGGGCTACTTGCTGTTCTAGCAGCGCGTCATGATTTAGCGAGAACTCTAATTTTAGTTCGCTAAGTAAAGAATCAACATGTTGAACTAACGCCTCTATCTCGGCAATGAGATTCGTAACATCCTGTCGACAAATTACTTTTTCCTCTCCTGACTTGTCCTTACCGTTGCGGTGAACTATATTGTGACGAGTAAGAATTGCCTTATATACAGCACCCATGTTGTTAGGAAAATTGATATTTAACGTGTCTTTATACATTCTTCTTACAGCAGACAACTTATGCCAAAGAAACTCAACCAAATATTCACGAGCCTTGACTTTTATGCCTTCAATAGTTTTGTAAATATCTGAAACTGCAGTTTTTTCCTTTTTAAACTCCGGTGTACTTTCAACCAATCGACGTATAAAAGAGGGATTTGGAAGCACAGCGTTTATGAATGCGTCAGAAAGATATGTTTCTAAAGCGGTGATGACATTGGCATAAAGTAAGCGATAAAAGCAGTTTTCAATAGTAGAATCAATAGAAGAATCTAAAAGTTTTTCTATATCAGCAATCGCATTATTGAAGTTAGCGCGGTATTCAGTAATTGTAGCGATATCATCAATGACGCAATCATCATAATGTTCTTCCATTAAGTGAGAGAATTGCAATGTTTTTTGTTCTAATTCTACACACACAAGATTCTCATCAAATCCACTAATGCTTTTCATCTTGTCTAGGAATAGTTCCATCTTTGACAACTCACTGGCACGTTGCACAAGACTTTGCAATCCATTAGCGGTTTCCATCGCTGAAATGCCCAACGGATCCTTGAACTTAGAAACTTCCATCGCTGACATTCCGGTTAAGTCACTTAGTTTGGTAAACTGATCATCCTTCATATTAAAATCTCCAACTAAATCTTAAGCAAGTATAAGGTTAATGCTATTAAGTTTGGTAACAAGGTATTCAATTTCTATTGTATTGTAGAGGTTCTTTTTCCTTTTCAAAGAAAGGTATCCTAAATTTAATTATCTATCACAGCACGAAATGTCGGGTTACGCTACCGCTAACCCGACCTACTTGGCTAAACAACCGCCGACCCTTCGGCAGACGGCTCGTTGGATTGCCCAGCGAGCGTAGGGTGCATAAGCGAAGCGTCATGCACCATTCCATACGGCGTATGACGCTTCGCTTATACGCCCTACGCGGGCTTTCTAGGGCGACCCAACGTTGATAACTTGTCCTGGGATTGCCACTTGCAGTTCCTTCAACACCCTTGGGATCAAAGGTAACAAGTATGATATTTGGTTGTGAGCAACAATCAATGTGACCAAAATGAGTTGCCGGTTGGTAAAGTTTTGCTGGTATTGAATGCTTTTATCTACGGTTACCAAGACTTCAAATACTTCCTCGGCTAACTTGAGCAACTCCCCGTTTTTTTTGCCAGCCCACACCATTTCGCCCACCGTAGTAACTAAGTGACCAGGAAATGCTTGTTTAAGTTTTCTGGGTAGGTTTTCATCTAATAAAATTCTCATTTACGCTACCAGTGCGAGTTTAGAACGTTCCAAGACTTGTTTGACTAGATCGGCATTGACGGTGGGGAAATCATCCAGAAATTCATTGATAGAATTGCCATTAATAAGGTAGTCAAATAAGGTTTCTATCGGGACTCTAGTGCCACGAAACACGGGCGTACCATGCAAAAGGTCTGGATCAATCGTAATAAGTTCTTCATGGAACATAATTAATTCTCCATATTTTGGTTAGCGAGTTTCGATATCGTTTGGATTTTGTAGAATTCGTAGGATGTGGTGACGAAGGAACCGCATCATTTCGCGATGGAGGCTCGACAATATCCGAATATCCCATGTGAAATAAGTGATCTCTCGATTGATGCGGTCCGCCAGCTTACCGTATCCTACGCGGGCTGCAGCAACCTTTTTACTAGGGTAAAGATGGTACCACAAAGTAAAGTATAACCCAGTAATTGGTAGGCTAAGATAGGTTCACGATGATGTGCTGAGAATTTGACCATAGCCTCCTCATTACTTTATCATTCCACCTATTATGATTCTATGGTAAACCAACTGAAAATAAAGTTATGTTTTAGCATGTTTAACCGTTTTTTACGCTAAATTATCGCAAGGAGTCACGCAAATTATGAAAAAAACTTGGGTTATTTCGTATCTAATGGTATTGCTAACTCAGAGTACGCTTTATGCTGAGATAATATTAGACGGTACTTTGGGATTTAAAGACGCACTAACCGGACCAAATTACTTATTGGATGCCCAATTAGGCAAGCAGGTAGGGGCAAATTTATTTCATAGTTTCAGCGAATTTAATTTAAATGCGGATGAAAGTATCACTTTTTCCGGACCGGAGAATATTAATAACATAATTAACCGAGTAACCGGTGGTAACCCTTCAAATATTAATGGTGGCTTATATTCCACAATTCCTAACGCAGATATTTATTTTCTCAACCCATTTGGAGTCGTGTTTGGACCGAATGCCACTTTAAATATACCGGGTTCATTTCATGTGAGCACGGCTGATATTTTATATTTACAAGAGGGTGGTAAATTCGATGCAACTAAACCGAGTAATAGTCTCTTAACTTCAGCAGCACCCTCGGCTTTTGGTTTTCTGACTAATTCTTCTGCGGATCTATCTATTCAAGGAAGCAAACTATCGATTTCACCCCAAAATACCCTATCGATTATAGGTGGTCAGGTAAAGGTTGATCAGGCTCAGGTTGAGGCATTTTCAGGACGATTGAATTTAGCAAGTATTGTCGGTGAAGGTCAGGTCGTACCTGAAGTTGATGGTTTAACCTCGGTGGGTGAGCGTGGCAATTTAACTGTAACTGATTCTCAACTAAATGTTAGTGGTGAAGCCGGTGGTACGGTTTACATTCGAGCCGGACGTTTAGTATTAGATAACAGTGCGATAGCTGCGAAAACTTTAGGTGCAGAAAATGGTCATGAAATAAACCTAAATGTAACAAGTTTAGCGGCTATTCGAGGCGGATCTCTATCTAGTTCTACTAGCGGTTCAGGAAACAGTGGCAATATTAATATTCAAGCAACCGATGAAATTGAACTGAGTGGTGAGAATGACCAGGGAGTTAGTGGTATTTTTGCAAAATCTAAAAGCCAGGTGGATGACAATAGTGAAGAAAATATCGGTAATTCCGGTAATATTCTGCTAACAACTAATAAACTCAACTTAACCGGTGGTGCTGTAATAACGACTTCCAGCTATAGTACCGGTAATGGGGGAAATATATTAATCACCGCAAATAATACTGTGAATGTTTCGGGTGAAGCCATCAGTAAAAATGCGGATGGTTCAGATCAAGTTAGTGGTATTTTTGCGCAAATGTATACCGAAAATAATAATCCTCCGCAAAGTGGAATGATTGATATAAGAGCTAGACAATTGCAAGTTACCAAAGGAGGAGCAATTGATTCATCTAGTTTTGGAACCCCTCCAGCGGGAAGTATTAACCTAAGAATAGTAGACGATGTAGTCGTTTCTGGTACCTCAAGTCAAGGTAATTCCTCAGAGATTGCTGCGTCGGTATGGGGATTGGCAACGGGTGATGCCGGCGATTTACGATTAGCCGCAAGAAAATTAACTGTTAACGGGGGGGCACAAATACAATCACTTACTTCTGGAACGGGTAGAGGAGGTGATCTGTATATGGATGTAAAAGATATTGTTATTTCTGGTTTTTGGCACACCGTTGATGAAAATGGGGCTGATTTGTATGTCTTTAGTGGTATTTATACACTCTCAATCAACGGCAATGCCGGTGATATCACCTTAACAACTGAAAAATTAACTTTGGAACAAGGTGGGAAAATAACTGCGCAAACCGATGAATCTGGCGTAGCCGGAAACATATCTATTGAAGCTCTCAAAGGCATTTATCTTTCTAATCAAGGTGGTATTTTTACAGAATCAGTAGATGGACATGCCGGACTAATTAAGCTAATAACTCCAGAACTTCATTTGAAAGACCATGCTAAAATACTGGCAACTGCAAAAGGGAAAGAGCCTGGTGGGAATATTGAGATAGATGTTAATCATCTTCATTTAACGAAGGGAAGTGAGATTTCAGCAAGTAGCGAAAGTCAAGGTAATGCTGGAAATCTAAGATTTATTGTAGGAGATACTTTAGTGTTAGAAGATAGCTCGATTATTACTGAGGCTCAACGTTCTGATGGTGGTAACATAACGATTACCTCTCCGGGTTATCTGCGCTTAACTCGTAGTAATATTTCTACTAGTGTCAAGGCTGAAAATGGTAATGGTGGTAATATCATTTTACAACCCACTTTTATTGTCTTAGATGATGGTCAAATTATTGCCAAAGCGGTGAGTGGTAATGGCGGACATATTGACATTAAAACGGTTGGTATTTACAACTTCTTGCCAGAGCCTTTAGAAGAATTCATCAATGCTTCTTCAGAGTTTGGTCTAGATGGTGAGGTAAAAATTAATTCACCGGATACGAATGTAACTGAAAGTTTTGTTATTTTACCAATTGGTTTTTTAGATGTTAGCGTTCTCTTAGAATCATGCAGTCGGTCTTACCTCAAAAAAAACCACAGCCAATTTAAAATTAATTCTCTTACTGGTAGCCCACCTCGCCCAGAAGATCTAAAAGCTAATCCCTTAATATTATTCTAATAGTAGGTTATCTTTTCTTTGAACAACATAAAGGTGATTGAGGAGGACAAAGTAGTGGGTAATGGCAAGTAATGCCTTCTGCGGTATCAGGAGTTTCTTTTGAGATATCATTAATGGGATCAGTCGTTTTTGTAGGAATTTTTTCTTCAGTCGTTGTTTGAGTAGTCGGTACCTCTTTGGCAGGTTCTTTACAACAAGTTGCGGGGTCAGGAGGACAAACTGGTGGTGTAGAACAGGCTCCTACTGTGGTGGTAGACGTTTCCTTAGTCGGTTTTTGAGTAGTCGGCCTCTCTTTGGTAGCAGTCTTGTTTCTAGTAATTTTTTCTTCAGTCGGTTTTTGAGTAGTCGGTACCTCTTTGGTAGCAGTCGTTTTTGTGGTAATTCTTTTTTTAGTCGTTGTTTGAGTAGTCGGTCCCTCTTTGGTAGGTTCTTTACAACAGGTTGCAGGGTCAGGAGGACAAACTGGTGGTGTAGAACAGGATTTTACTGTGGTGGTAGACGTTTCCTTAGTCGTTGTTTGGGTAGTCGGTCCCTCTTTGGTAGGTTCTTTACAACAGGCTGCAGGGTCAGGAGGACAAGCTGGTGGTGTAGAACAGGATTTTACTGTGGTGGTAGACGTTTCTTCTCCATAAACGTTAATCATCATTAATGCAGGTAATAGAAGGGATAATGCAACTTTTTCAATTATTTTCATATAACTCTCCTTGAAAACTAAACGCACTTTTAAACTTCAAATTTTATCATTATTATTTTCTAGTGACAAAATTTTTTCGATTCCTGAAACTCTACGCGGGCTTGTTCTAAATCAGTTGGCGAAGATATTAAAAATTGATACCCTTACTAATTAAGTATAAACCGTTATAATAACTAACAACGGATAACTGACAATGGAAAAATCGGAACCAACTCGCCGCTTTCTTTATATCATTTTAACGTTGTTATTGAGTATAGGAATATTGTTTATCGCCGCTGAAGGAATAGTACGACTTTTGGTGCCTCAAGAAACTTTTTGGCCTATTAGTAATATTTATCAATCGGTTAATACTCCAGGTGTCAGTTATACGCTTAAACCTCATTTTCAAGGGACTGCTTTTGGCGTTGATTTAATTACTAACCACTTAGGTTTTCGCGGACCAGAATGGTCAGTTGCCAAACCCCAAAATACTTTTAGAATTGCTTTATTAGGTGATTCTCACGCTTTTGGCTATGGTGTTCCTTTTAAAGATACCGTGGGAGAAAAATTAGCTGATTTATTAAATACCCGTGGCGACGCTCATTATGAAGTACTCAATTTTGCCGTGAGTGCTTATAATAGTCAGCAAGAATTAGCGGTATTGCGGGCTTATGCCTTGCCTCATCATCCCGATTTAGTTATTGTGATTGCTTCCAGTAATGATGATGATCCAACCCCGTTTGTGGATCAAGACGGTTGGTTATATGGTGGGTTTTCATCCGCTACTCCTCAATCGCCGCTTGTTGATGAATCCATTCAGAAAATTCAACCCGCTACCGCTTCATGGCTAACTAAACACAGCCATTTGTTATTATATTTTTATTGGCTCAAAAAAAAATATCAATTAGCTAACCAATCCCAAGAACAACGTCGTCAATTATCCCATTCTGCAGCGACTCAGACTTGTTGGTTAGGTCCTTTTTTTGCAGGAACGATCTCTGATCGACTGGCTCAATCGGTTTATCTGCCTTTAAAAACGATGATTCATGAAGTTAAAAAAGTAGGAATTCCCATTATTATGGCTAATTTTAATGCGATTTTGGACTATCGACAATTATTTGCTCACCTCGCTGAAGAAGAACAAATTCCTACTTTAGAATTACTGGCTTTGTTTCCTGAAGCCTGTAGTTGGGCAGAATTACTAGAACAATTCGGTTTAGGTTGGAATAATCACCTCAATGCGGCTGCACATCAACGCTGGGCAATCGCCTTAGCTGATTTGCTAGTAAAGCAAGGCTACCTCCCAGTTCAATAAAGTTTATAACGATGCTAGAAAATTTACCTATCACCTTGCCGAGTTATCAGTTGGAGGATACTGATGTCGTTCAACATCAACCAACGGTTGATATCATTATTTGTGTCCATAATGCTTTAGCCGAGGTGCAACGTTGTCTCGATTCCGTTCATCAATACACCACTTCGCCTTATAATCTTATTATTATTGATGATGGTAGTGAAATGGAAACCCTGAGATATTTGCGCCACTTTGCGACTCTCCATCCCCTATTATTATTAAGAAATTCGACTGCTCATGGCTATACTCGCGCAGCCAACCAAGGATTACAAATTGCTCAAAGTCCTTATGTGGTCTTATTAAATAGTGATACGGTGGTTTCGCCAACTTGGTTAGATCGCCTGATAATTTGCGCAGAATCTGCTGCTAAAATTGGGATGGTTGGACCACTGAGTAATACCGCTTCTTGGCAATCGATTCCCGATATTGAAACTAACGGTGATTGGGCAACTAACCCCTTACCGACCGATATGACCGTCAGTCAAATGGCAGCCAGAGTAGCTGCGCATTCCGCACGGTTATATCCACGCTTACCCTTTCTGAATGGATTTTGTTTATTAATTAAACGCCAACTGATTAAAGCCATCGGTTATTTTGATGAAATTGCTTTTCCGGCCGGTTATGGTGAAGAAAATGATTACTGTATTCGGGCGCGTCAAGCCGGTTGGGAATTAGCGGTAGCCGATGACGTCTACATTTATCATAGCCAATCGAAAAGTTATTCTCATGAACGACGCAAACAATTGGCTGAACAAGGAATGCAGATTTTAATTGATAAACATGGACAAAGTGTTATTGATGAAGGCGTTAAAATTTGTCGCTATAGCCAAGTATTACAAGGGATTCGTCATCGAGCTAAATTATTGGTAGAACGTTGGAATTTTATTGCGCAAGCACAATATTATTGGCGAGGTAAACGAGTTATCTTCATTTTACCGGTGATGGAAATTGGCGGTGGTGCAAATATCATCCTTGCGGAAGCGAGAGCGATGTTGACCATGGGCATTGAGGTTTATCTGTTAAATTTTTTACATCATCAAGTCAAGTTTGAACGCTGCTATCCGCAACTCGATATTCCGGTTATTTATGCCGCTACTGAGGTTGAAATTCCACAACTATGTCATAATTTTGATGCAGTCATTGCCACTTTACACAACTCAGTAGAATGGATTGCGCCATTGGCTCAATTACCTCATCCGCCGGTGATCGCTTATTACATTCAAGATTTTGAACCTTACTTTTATGTTGAAAAACCGACGCATTATCGCTGGTTTTGGCAATCGGCTTGGCTACGTCGCCGCTTAGCTTCTTATTATTTCCGCTGGGTGACCGGATTTCGTCAAGCTTGGGTTTCCTATTTACAAATTCCGCAGATGGTACGCTTTACCAAAACTGATTGGAATAAAACCGAGATCGAAACCCAAGTTAAACAACCTTGTACGGTTATTGGTGCGAGTTGTCATATTGATTTATTCATGCCACGGTTAGAACGAATAGCGCATAAAAAAATCCGTATTAGCGCTATGATTCGTCCCTCTAGTAGTCGGCGCGGTGCCTTACGGACCATGCAAGTACTGCGAGATATTCAACAGCAATTTGCTGAGCAAGTCGAAATTATCTTGTTTGGAGCGCGAGAGGATGATCCCCAATTTTTAGCCTTGCCACGCGATTTCAACTACACTAACTTAGGTATTTGTTTACCAGAACAATTAGCATTACTATTTAACCAAATTGATATATTTGTTGATTTTTCTAATTTCCAAGCAATGGGTTTAACCGCGATGGAAGCGATGGCGTGTGGGGTAGCCGTTATCGTTCCTAACCAGGGTGGCAGTCAAAGTTTTGCTGTTCATCAACACAATGCCTTGGTCATCGATACGACTTCTTATTATCAATGTTATACGGCTTTAAGCACCTTAATAACCGACGACCAGCAACGTATGTTATTAATGAATCAAGCGAGTCAAGATATGGTTCATTTTTACCCAGAAAAAGTGGCTTATCGGATTTTAGATTGCTTGTTCTAACTACCCCATTTTTTGTAGGTTCTTGGCAACAATGTCACCCTGATTAAAAGCACTAACTACAATTGTGGCAAATTTATTGCTGGAGCAGTAAAACGGATTAAAATGGTAAAGTACGTTGTTTTTTTACAACATTTTGCAAGATATGTTGTTTTTATGAAAAAAGCTGTTGCAATTACATACCAACCTTTGTATAGTGACATCTGTCAATCAAGAAATACCTTAAAATAGATAATTAAGGTACACTTAAATCTTAAAAATAAGTTTAGAGAATGTAGTACCCTTGTACATGAAAAGCTAATTCTGTATCCTTATGCCACTCAACAAAGGTGTGGAAGTATTGTATTTGTTAATATCATGTTAAGGAGTGTTAATAGATGGTGGATTTTTCATTAAAAAAGAAGTTGTTGCCTTCCTTAATGGCGGCAGCATTAGTATCGGGCGTTACTTTCACCGGTAGTGCTCATGCTATTCATTTGGCGGAGGATGGCATTGGTCAAGTCCTATTAGGGCCGCTTTACTTAGCCGATTTTGGTTATAAAACTAAAGTTGCTATTGTAAATACTAACCCAACTAAAGCAGTTAAAGCCAAAGTTGTTTTGCGTTCCTCGGTTGCTTCTACTGAGTTACTTGACTTTATTTGTTATCTTACTCCCGCAGACGTGTGTCGCTTTGAGATAAGAGAAGAAAATGGAAAAATCGTGATGTACTCAGATGATGATTCCATTAAAAGTCCAGTAGCTGATGAAGTAAAAGGGGTCCCCTTAGTAGATTCTCTTGAAAGAACCAAGACGACTTTTGCTTCTATTAGCCCAGTGACTCAACCTTTATTTATACAAAATCTGGGCGTAAATGATACGTCGAAAATGGGGCATATTGAAGTATTTGGTTTATATGCTGTTGATGGTACGGTTGTAGGACGTACAGCCAATGATAGAGCAGTACCCGTTACAATCGAACGAGGTATGGCTAAATTTGCTTTAGCACAGATCTTTGATACGCCACGTTATATAGAGCATTTTGATAGTAGCCTTTATTACCGGGGTACCCCTTTGGAGTATGACCGTACCGGAACCGGAAGTGGAACAAGGGATAATGATCCGGGCGAACAAACTGAGCGGCTGATGGGTAGTCTCGCACCGCTGGCACCACTGGCTACTAGTCGTATTCGTTCTACCGATCCCAGTTGGATTCAATTAATCGGTAATGTAGAGATGGTGAGTGGTGTTGATAGGGTAGCCTATCGCTTTCCGGCTTTAGCCGGTGCTATTGGGGATAATGTATCATTTCCCTATATGATACCTGTTGGGCTACATGCCACTGCTGCACAATGGGATGGGCTAGTGGTAGCCAACCCCAGATGGGATGCCAACTCAGCCAATGAAACCGGGATTGGTGCCAACTTTGGTATTGATATCTTTGGTATTTCAAACTTTGATAAGACGGTCGAAATTGAAGCGGCTTTAGCGGCGACCAATTTACAACAAAGTTTTGAAGATGAAAGTAGCAGTAATCGGGATACTGGGTATCGTACCCGTTTATTAGTGACTTTCCCAACTCGGTATCGTCACAATCCGACAGTTGATCCTTGCGCAACCGGCGTAACCGGTAACCAATTTAGTCCGCCATTTCAACCGGATGGTGCAATGCTCTATAACTTAATTGGTTATAACAATTTTGAAGAAACCACTGTAACTACCGGTACGCCTTTCTCCGGTGGTCCAAGAGGTTGCCAAGATGATCCCAATACCCCACAAAATGAATGTGTCAATAAACTGGCCGAAGTGAACTATTTTATTCCTAAGTGGCCAACATCGAATATTGATGCTAATGGCAAACCAGCTACAGGTACTATTGATTTCCGTTCAGGGTGGTTTGACATGACTTTGGAAGCGAGAACGGAACCCAAAAATGGTTGTGCTGATTACTACCCGGGTGCACCAGTACTTTCTTTTACACATAAATATATTGACAAAGGTGCTGGCTTTACTCAATCTTGGTTTGTGCCTACGATTCATCAACCGGTTAGAAGTTGTGATAGTGCAGGTGCAACAGATAGTTGCCCTTCCATGATGTGGTAATCTTATCTACACCCTATTTTTAGCCAGTTTGTAGTAATCTAATTTTTAAATATACCTACTCCATTAAGAAATGGGGTAGGTATTTTTTTATGTCTATTGGTTAGGTTAATTTCCGTCCGAATGAAAGACATCAGAATTCTTATCTTGCAGATATTTTTGAAAAATTTTAAAAATCGGTTGCATTAACAACCTGCTGTTACACTGCCATTAAGTTAAGAATTTCCCCCTTTGAAAAAGGGGGGGTAGGGGGGATTTTAAGAGGTTAACTTCCCAGGAAATTCCCCCTACCCCTTCGTTAAAGGGGGAACTTTTTCTTAACTTAATGGCAGTGAATTGATTTTAGATAAATAAATGATATAAATAAAATTTATTTTAGAAAAAGGTTTTTAAGAATTGTTTCAACGATTAATAGCTCTCTGAAAAAATTACCATCTTGCACTCTATAATAAATATCAAGTGTAAAAGCGGTAGGATATAATATTAAATATTAGCTTGGTCTTTTTTGCCGATAGATATTTATGCTATTTCATGAGTTAACGAGTAGATAGTATTAACTATCAATAAAGCCAGTATAATTTATAAACAGAGGATATCTTATGATAAGCAATGATGTTAAAACACCTTTTCAGAGTGAAAAAGGAAGAAAAATTTTTACTCGATCTCAATTAAACCGTTTAATTTTAGTTGTTATGTGGTTTTTATTCCGAGATGCAACCGCCTGGAATTTTACTTCTCAATTATCCATCAATACCCAAAATTACCCTCAAATTCCTGCAGACGTGACTCGACAGATTGTTACGGTTGCTCATTCTGTTACCAATGGAATACCACGGGGGCAAACATTTCGCATGCAAGTACTCGTTCCACCTGGGGTTACTACCGTTACTATCACTGCACAATCCAATAATTGGCAATGTGCACCGGATCCGGTTTCTGGTTCACCCAGCCCGCTTCGTTGCCCGATTATGGGGGGATTTGATCATGATCCCGGTGAATTTTGTACTCAAGATCCTTCTGCTGGCAAACCAACTCCTTGTGGTAACGGCACTTTTGTTTATCCTCAAAAATTACATACAGTGACAGCCAGGTTAAGTGATATTTTATACCCGACTGAATCTACTTCACCTAAGGTAACCACAGAACCACGTTATGTTTATTTTGTTTTGTACCAACAACCACAAGCGAGCAGCGATTTTTACTTTGGCAGTAATTTAGGAATTACCTTTGGCATATCAGATGTTCAAAAATATACGCAATGGCGTAATGCCAGACCTTGGGCTGGTGGTCCATTGGGAAATACCATTGATGGAATTGGAGAATCCCCTACCAATGGTCAATTTACTCTCAGCGTCGTACCTACAACTACTGGTTCAGTAACCAGTAATCCCTTGGGTATCCAATGTGGTGGTACGATGGGTACTACGAATTGTAACGCAACTTATACCGCTAATAGCCAAGTTACCTTAACGGCAACTGCTCAGTCTGGTTCTCGTTTTATCAATTGGAGTAATGGTTGTGGAGGCACAGATAACGTAACTTTGTTAACCATGAACAGTGATAAAACTTGCAGCGCCACCTTTGAGAAAATACCTGAAAATCCACCTGAAATTGAATTATTTGATGGTGGAAATCACTTAAGTGATGGTTCACCAACACCAATTCAATTTGGTTATAGTACCGTGGGTAAGCCAGTAACTAAAACGCTTACTATCCAAAATGCCGGTACGGGTAATCTTAATTTGACTAACCTGACCCTACCAACGGGTTTCAGCTTAATCGGTAATTTACCTAATCTCATTCCAGCTAATAGTTCTGCCTTGATTACGATACAACTCGACGCAATCGCTCAGGGGACTTATAGCGGTAATTTAAAGATTAATAATAACGATGCGGATGAAAATCCTTTTGATTTAACTATTGAAGGAACGGTAGTTCAGATCGATCCGTTTAATCTTAACAAAGGCAATCAAGAATTTGTAACTCCTCCAGGAACTTCGTTTTTTTCAGATAAAGTAAAAATTGTGGTTACTGCGAATTTAGAAAATAACAACGGTATTTTTGAACCCTTAACTCGAGATGATCAATTAAAACTAACCGCCGGTCGTTCAGTGGATATTAACGCCATTATTACGCCCGATCCTAATCATCAGTTTATCGATATTGTGATAGTGGCTGGTTGGGACAATCAACAACAAACCCGTTGGTATCAGAAAACGCCAACCTCAACTATGTTCGATAATACCGGTTGGGTAGAATGGAGCCCTGATTTATCTAAACTGCATGTTATTCCTTACGGTACTTACACCGGTAGAGAAAGTTACCCAGTTAATGTATTTACGGGTAAATTAGTACCTCCTCCAATTGAAGGTTTCGGTCAAGCTAAATACGTTAATTTCTTTGTTGGCTATGGCATATGGATCGCACCAATGAATCCTTCTGATCCACCTGAAGGGAAATTTGTTTATGACGTAAGTCAGCCAATTACTTTCCAATTACCGGTTCCGTTAACTCTAGAAGTGATGGAAATTAAGGTGAATGAATTTAAAGTGATTAGTTCACAAGCGGGTAGCGAAGGAAAAATCACTTCTTGTCAGATAATTGATGAAAAAATTGCCAATGTTTCTTTTGATAATAATAGTTCTGCTTGTGGCCTATTCGGGTTAAAACCAGGTACGGTGGATTTAATCGTTAACGCCAATGATCCCAATAGTACTGCTGTAACGACTATCACTGTTGTAAAATAATTTACTTAAATTTAAGCGAGAGATCATCGTTTCTCGCTTATTTGTTTGTTACTGGATTAAAAGAATGTTAGTAGAAAAAGTATTCACTTCTCTCAATAGCTTTGTTCCACCGACTGATTGGCAAGGTACTCTTTTTCTGCTTCCCCAAGCAGCTATGCACTCTATTTATCACTTTATCGTGGATAATAGACTGCGTCGCTGCATTGAATTAGGTACCGGTTTTGGAGCAACCTCTTGCGTAATGGGCGCAGCAGTTGAGACTTTGAATGGTGGTCGTGTCATTACCGTCGATAAATATTTACATCAACCCGTCAATGTCAAAGTATTAATGCAACAGGTCGGACTGAGTGAAGATAGTATTGAAGTGGTCGTTGATGAACTCGGTTACAATTGGTATCTCCCCGAATTAATTCGTCAGCAAACCCATGATGGTGTATGTCAGCCTTTATTTGATTTTTGTTTATTGGATGGTGCTCATGAATGGGAACCGGATGCGTTAGCCTTTTTCCTGGTGGCTAGATTGTTGAAACCCGGTGGTTGGATAGCGATTGATGACATCAATTATTATTTTCGGATTATGCCCAGTTGGCGAGAGACGCATGGTCATTATACCGATAGAGAATTGGATACTTTTCAAATGAAAATGGTTTATGAATTAGCTGTTCAACAACACCCCGATTTTGAGAATTTTCACTTAACCCATGAGGGTCGAATTGGCTGGGCACAAAAGAAGCGCCAACCTTTACCGGCTTCTCTGACAGCCCGATTAGGTTTAAATAAACTATTGTCTCGACGTAAATAAGTAGAATTATATTTTAACAGATATGGCGATAACCCCATCTCCTTCCAATCAGCGGCAACTGTTATTTCACCTGTTGATGTCCCTTATAACCTTGATATTTTTATTATTTATAGGTGAATTAATCGCACGGGTTGGGGTTATTCCTCAAGGTATTCCGCAACCACCGCCGCTGAGCACAATCGATCCTTATCAACCCAATCCTTACATCGTCAGAATGCGCCCCTATCTTTACTTCCACATTCCGCATTCAAAATACATACAAGCCCGTTCTACTTATCAAGTGAGTTATGAAATTAATCGTTTGGGCTTTCGCGGTCCAGAAATTCCGCCTAAACCGGAAACGGGCTTAAAACGATTGATTACGATAGGTGACTCTATCACTGAAGGACATGGTAATCCATTTAACAAAACATTCTCTTCTGTACTAGGTGAAAATCTTCGACCTCATCAGTGGGAAGTAATAAATATGGGCGTGCAAGGCGCTAGCCCGCTTTATTATGCGGTTAATTTGAAACGTTATTTAGCGGTGCAACCCGATGCGATACTGATAGTCATTTTTGAAAATGATCTTGCAGATGATCGAGCCAGTGAATCCGTGTTCTTTACGCTCCCGGTTTTGGATGATGAAACCGCGTTGTTGATGAAAACCACTACTCAAAACTTTTTTACGCAATGGCGACTTTATACCTTACTTCATCGCGGCTGGCGTCACTGGGTTCATTCAGCGGCGGAAAAAATCATTGCCCAAAACCAGGCAAATGTTTATACCCCAGCAGAACAACAGGCTATCCAAGTATTTGAGGAACAACAAACTCAATTGAATGCTTTAAAAATACGACCGAAACATCTGGTTGCCCCGATAGTATTTGATAAACAATGGAGAATGAGTCAAGCTTATTTGGATTATGTGGTGGATACTTGTCGTCAACAGGGTGTTACTGTCATGATAGCGAATATTTCTATTACCGGACAAGAACCGGGTCTCAACCCCGCTTATAGTGAACATGCTCGGATGTTAGATGAACATGTCTCCTCGTGGGCTAAGGGAAGACAATTACCCTTTTTGTCACTGCTGCCAACTATGACTCAGATAGTCAAACAGTATCAGCCGTTTCATTCACAGGTGGTGATTGCCGATGACGGTCACCCCACTTCACTAACACACGCCTTAATTGCCGATGCTTTACGACCTTGGGTTATAGACAATCTGCCTCGCAATTGACTTTTTAATACTAACTTGCCTTTAAGAAGAGAGCCATTGAGTAGCCACGCTGGTCGGCAACGGCTTACCGACCTACATTTATTCTTGAATGTAATTTAGTATTACCCAACTTACCTTACACACTGTGGCTCTTAAGCAACTGTGAGGCTAAAAATTCAGGTAGGTCGGACAAAGCGAAGCGTGTCCGACCCAATCTTTTTAGCGGTTGGTCGGACTTTGTCCGACCTACATCTTGATAACTGATAACTGATTAATAAATCAGGTTAAGTTGATATAAAGCGGAGGGAGCTAAGCTTTTGTCGAAAAAAGCTTTAGCTTCAGCGGGAATCGCCGTAAAATGGACTTGAAACAGGGTGGGCTGGTGTTCAAAAGTGTGCGTAATCTTCGCATAGAGATCGGTGGTAATTTCCTGTCCGGTTTCATCAAATAGCGCTATTTTGAGGTTAAGTAATTTTTCACCGCTCATATTAGCTTGTATTTCCGCGCCTTTATGATTCAATCGCAGCAGATTACCTAGGTAGGCTTCCTCACTGGCGTGTTTTCCAGACAAGATGGTCAGCTTTACCGGTAATGGTGTGGATAATTCTACCCATTGAACCACTTCCTGCTCGGGTAAAAACAAATTGAATTGACCCTCAATGCCACTGATTTCATAGATGATAATGGGTTTTTTTATGCCTTTGGGCATCACTTCCATTTGATTAGTGATTCGTACAATCGGACCACAGGCGGTTACGGTACTTTGCGAAATAAAAATTTGCCCGCCAACGGTATAGGATTCAATGCGAGAAGTGAGGTTAACATTATGTCCAATTACATCATATTTCGTGCGTTTTTTGGAGCCGATATTACCCACGATAACCTCGCCAGTGTTAATTCCAATACCTTGTTCTACCCAGGGGTAGCCGCGAACTTGACATTGCTTATTGACTTTCGCCATAGCCACTTGCATTTCTAACGCACAGGCAACGGCTCGTTGGGCATCGTCATCACGCAAAATGGGGGCACCAAACACGACGACAATGGCATCGCCAATAAATTCATTGATCGTACCTTGATATTTCAAGATAATCTCAGTCATGGTTTCGAGGTAAATATTCAGAATTGTGACGACATCTTCTGCGGGTAACTGCTCACAAGTTGAGGTAAATCCGCGCAGATCAGTCATCATAATGGTCACATATCGCTTTTCACCGCCTAATGCGGCTCCCGCCGGGGATTCCAAAATGGTAGCAACGACATCATCAGAGAGATATCGACCAAAAGTTTGGCGAATAAATTGGTTGGCTTTAGCTAATTCTTTTAGCGCTTCGTCTCGTTCTAATCGATTAATATAACCTCTGGAATGATGGCGAACTCGAGCAATCAGTTCTAATCGGTCGGGTAATTTGACGAGATAATCATTAGCACCTAAGGTAAATGCTTCCGCCTTGGTATTAGCTTCTTCTTTACTCGATAGCACAATCAGGGGGACTTGCTGAGTAGCGGGATTGGCGCGAAAATAACGAACTAAGGTCAAGCCATCAATTTCTGGCATCACTAAATCCTGCAGAATAACGGTCGGTGAAATTTGATTCGCTATTTTAATCGCTTGGGTGGGATCTCGACAGTAATGAAAATCAATATCCGGTTCGGTACTTAATAAGCGGCGGACTGCTTCGCCAATAATAGTTTGATCATCAACGAGTAACACCGTAATCCGATGTGGAGTCAAAGCAGCCGCTGCAGTCGGGATAACCGATTTATCATTATCGCTAACAAAGTTCATTATGAAGAAGAATCAATTAATTGGGTAAGCTTTAACTGGTTAGCCATATCAAGACCATTGCACTGCAAAAAATGAATAATCGCTTTACTGATTTCACTCAGTGGTAAAATGTCTGTAGCGGCACCTCGCTCTTTAGCGGCTTTAGGCATACCGTAAATGACGCTAGTGGCTTCATCTTGCGCAATCGTGTACCAACCCGCTGTTCGCAATAAGGCTAAGCCTTCAGCGCCATCTCGCCCCATTCCAGTCAGTAACACCGCCACACTTTTTTGAGGCCAATGTTTAGCAACACTTTGAAAGAAAACGTTTACTGAGGGACGGTAAGGGATACTGTGTGGTTCGGGTGTATAAGCAAAAGTGAGTTGCTTAGTTAAAATTAAATGATCATTGCTACTGGCTAGGTAGACCGTGCCGATTTGCGGTCGTTGATGGCTTAAGGCTAACTGTACTGGCAAAGCGGAATGAGCATTTAACCAAGCCGCTAAACTGACTGAAAATTCTTGATTGACATGTTGAATAATAACTAGGGTCGCTGGTAAGGTGTTAGGTAAATTAGCTAATAATTCTGCTAAAGCTTTTGGTCCCCCGGTAGAAGAACCGATAGCGATTAAATGAGGCGCAACCGACTGAGTAAGCGGTGCTTGGCGTACTGGACTGATCAATGGCGATGGGCGTTTTAAATGAGGTAACCCCGAGAAGGTATGCAATTTAGCAATCACTTTGATTTTCTTTAAAAAAATCTCCCGGCTACTCTGCGCGTGACTATCATTCCCTATCAGCGGGGTATCGACGGCATCTAAAGCGCCATAGCCCATCGCTTCAAATACCTGAGCCGTATTCTTATCGACCGTCGTGGTCACGATCAAAATGGGACAGGGCGATTCTTTCATAATACAACGAGTGGCTTCAACCCCGTTCATGACCGGCATATTCAGTTCCATTAACACTAAATCGGGAGTATTTTTTATACACTGGGCAACGGCTTGGGCACCATCGCGTGCAATCCAGGCAATTTTATAACTGGATTCTTGGGTAAGAATTTGCTGTAAACTTTCCGCCACTAAGTGATTGACTATTCCAATTCGCATATTTGCTCAAGCCTCACCGATGAGATCAACGATCGCCTCTATAAAAGAATTATCTTCAAAGCTACTTTTAGTTAAATAATAGTTGGCACCCGCTTCTAATCCTTGGAGTCGATGTTCTTTGGAATCTTTATACGAAATAATAATAATGGGAAGTGATTTTAATTCTTCGTGTTGTCTAATGCGACTAATTAAATCAATGCCATTCATTCGCGGCATATCCACATCAGAGACCAATAAATCAAAATGCTCAATGCGGATGGCATTCCACCCTTCGATTCCATCCACGGCGACTTCAACTTCATAGCCTTGATTTTCAAGAATTTTGCGCTCCATTTCTCGAACGGTAATCGAGTCATCCACGACTAAAACCCGTTTGCGTCTACTTGGGCTTGGCTCAGATAATTCATCCAATTTACGTAACCGTTTGCCAATCAATAAATTATCAATAGAACGGACTAAATCATCAATATCAAAAATCAGGACCGGTGAACCATCGAGCATAATGGCAGCGGCACTCATGTTAGCGACTTTACCCAGACGCGGATCCAAGGGACGGACGACGAGATCACATTCACCTAAGAATTTATCAACGACTAAACCATACGCATTTAACCGGTCGCTGATAACGACCACCGCTAATTCATTTTGTTGATAAGTGGGTTGGATTTTATCCAATACATCATGAATGTCGATTAAAGCAATGTTAGTATTACCAAAACGAAAGTATTGACGATCTTCCACTCGCTCAATGTTAGCTTTAGGCAATTTTAGGCAACGTTCGATCCGCGCTAAAGGAAATGCAAAGGGCTCGCCAGCAATAGTGACTAAAAAAGTGCGAACCACGGATAGCGTGATCGGTAGCTCAAGCTGAAAACTCATGCCTTTACCGGGGGTAGATACTGCACGAACCACGCCACCGACTTCATGCACCATGTTATGTACCACGTCTAAACCGACACCCCGTCCAGAAATTTCTGTCACCTGTTCCATGGTAGAAAAGCCCGGTAGAAACAGAAAATTTATTAATTCAGTTTCCGTGAGTTGCTTGATCATTTCCACACTGGCTAATTTTTTTTGGGCAATTTTTTGGCGTAAGCGTGCTAAATCGAGCCCACGCCCATCATCTGCCACGGTGATCATTAACATCCCCGAACGATGTCCAATTTCGAGACGTAGGTAACCGGTTTCGGCTTTACCGATTGCCAGGCGTTCTTCAGGAAATTCAATGCCATGGTCAAGGGCATTGCGGAGTAAATGATTAAGCGGTGCTTCTAATTTTTCTTGAATGTCTTGATCCACTTCGGTGGTTTTACCTATCATTTCAAAATGAACTTTTTTACCCAATTCCCTCGCTAAATCCCTAACCATCCGCGGGTAACCTTGAATGCTATCTGCAAAGGGACGCATTCTAACACCAATCATTTCATGATAAAGATGATCCGAATGGGTGGTGGTATGACTAGTAAAAATATCCAACTGGTTTAATTTTTCTGCCAGAAATAACTTACATTCTTTGGTTTTAGCCTGCGCTTTTTTTACCCATTTGAAAAAAGTTTGCTCATGTTCCGAGGTTTCTTGTAGCTTCTCTAAGATACGTGCTAATTCGATATGGCTTTTTTTTAAGGCTAATAAGGACTCAGAGAAAGGCGACAACCAACGGGTACTGACGACAATTTCTCCGGCTAATCCCATCAGCCGTTCTATTTTAGTTGCGGTTACTTTTACCGTCCGGTCAGTATTCGCCAAGGCTTTTCTTCTAACCGCCGGGGAGTTGAATTCCGTATTTCCATTAACGAGTACCGCTGACTGGGAAATCGATTCTACCGCAGGAGTTAAGGAGGGCGGCGGCATTTTAGGAATCATTAGCTCCGATATTGATTGAGTGACTGGAAGAGGAATTGGTGATAAGGATCCGGTCAATATCGAATTAAGTGCCACTGTTAATGATTCGTTTTCTTGGCTCAACTGAGTTAAATCCTGGTAAGTGCCTGACTTAACTACTTGAGCCATCGTGGTCAACCTATCCACACTATGTAACAGAATATCGATGTGTTCAGAGACAAAGGTTAACTTACCCTGTTGGGCAGCGACAAAACAATCTTCCATCAAATGGGCTAATTTAATCACCATTTCTAATCCCACTACCCGAGCAGCGCCTTTGATAGAATGAGCGGAACGCATTAGCGCAGCTAATTGCTCTGTGGCACTAGGATTTATTTCTAACGCTAATAAGCCCTCATTTAAGATAACCGTATGGGCTTCTACTTCACTCAAAAATAGCCCCAATAAAGCCGGATCAGTAATGATGCGGTTGTCAGAGTCGGTTACCTGAGTTGACAAGGCGACCGAATTTTGGGGTTGCTCAACTAATTCAGTGCGAGTTAATGTTTCCGCAACTAAGCCGCTGATAGTGACAATCAGGCGCTCAATTTCGGCTTGATGTCCCTTTACCCAAGTGACTATTTCTTCAACCGCTGTTTCCGCCAATTGGTGAAACAAAATAATGATTTGAGTTAAACAATCCAACTGTGCTGATGATAAAGTAATTTTATGGATTTGTAACGCGAGCAAACTCTCTTTCATGGCTTGCGCGAGATGAACGATTGACTCCAATTCCACAATCCGCGCACCGCCCCAAATGGCATGCACTTCCTGTTTCATCCGTTCTAATGGCTTAACCGCATTTGGATTCTGCTTTAATCCCGCTAAACCTTCTTCTAACACCACGGTGTGATGAGCAACTTCTGAGCGAAATAGCGCTAACAAAGCCAATTCTGGAGGAACTGCTGCGGTCATTGCATACCCCGATTCAGTTTATAGAGCAAAAGTTCATCATCCAGAAAAGCAACGTATTTATCTTTCCATGGAAACAATCCCTGGGTAAAAGCCGGTTCTGATTTAGAAACGGTCACCGGTACGTTTTGGAGTTGGTGGGGATGAATATGATAAATGCCATGGATCTCATCAACTGGAAATACCCAGCGTTCTTCTGCACGGTTGATGACCATCATGCGTTTATAAGTTCGGTGATGATTTCTATTTTGCTCTGGATCCGTTTCGATACCAAGCAATGCCTGTAATGATACACAAATCTGGATTTCGCCATGAACATTAACAATACCCAATAACACGGAACTGTGACGCTGAGGAATCGTGTGAGTCGGCGCGAGGGGAATAATTTCGGCGAAAATGGCAGCGGGTAAGGCTAACCATTCGCTTGCCAACCGAAAGATAACCACAGCGAGTGTACCAACACTTTCTTCTTCTTTCTTAGCCGCTAACACTCGAGTCCATTCTTGCACAGACTCCGTTGACAAATCCCGTTCTAACAGGTTGCGTCCGGCTTTAGTAAAGACTTCACAGTTGCGGCAATGAATGACTTGAGTTAATTTGGGACAACGTGGTTTCTCTTGTCCCCACACCCCAGTCGTTTTCCAACAGTTAATGTGTTGTTTAACAACGTTTTTCAATGTTCACCCTCGTTGACGAATTCGTTGCACACGTCGCCGTAAATGTAAGGCTTGCTTTTTATCACCACGATATTCAACCAAACCCGCTAAATGATTTAGCGCCTCGGTATGATTCGGTTCTAAGTAAACCGTTTTATTAAAATAATCTTCGGCTTGGCTATTCCAACCCAGCGCTTGACAGATAATTCCCATCAAAAAATAGGCTGGTACGTGATCCAATTGTTTAGCTAAACATTTTTTACATAAATTGAAGGCTGGTTTTAATTGACCCCGATCAGCGGCTTGTTGAGCAATACTTAACCAATCTTCCGCTAACTGAGTTTCTGCAGAGTGAAATTCAGCGTTATTAACCGGATGAATTGGCTGAGTTTGATTGACCGTTGCCGAAACTGGTTTGGCTCGTGGCGTGCTCACCACATGAGAAAACGGCGGATGAGTTAAATTCGTCGGCTTAACTGCTGAATCAAGCTTAGCGGGTTTATCTGGAGAAGGCGGGCTATTACGACAAGAAAAAGCCCCGACTGAATCATTTTTCTCAAACCCATGCTGGTAAAAATAATTCGCTTCGGCGTGTCCAACCAATAAAATGCCACGGTTACTTAATAATCGCTTTAACTGCTTGATACCGATTTTCCTAGCTGGTTCTTCCCAATAAATTAACAGGTTACGGCAAAATACGAGGTCATAAGGATTGGCAACGGGGAGCCATTGTGAATCCAGTAAATTTCCTTTCATAAACCGGACGGCACTTTGCACGTCAGCCCGAATTTGATAACCCGCCGGGGTTGACGCAAAATAACGCTGTTGCAAAGTACGGTCGATTTGACCACGAAAAGCGGTGGGCGGATAAAGACCTTGTTGGGCTTGCTCCAGCGCGGGTTGACTGATATCCACCGCATCGATTTGAAACTGGTGTATTGATAAACCAGCTTCCAAGAGCGTTATCGCAATCGAGTAAGGTTCTTCACCGGTAGAACAAGGAATGCTTAATACCCGCAAAGGTTTAGGTTGAGATAGCCAAGTTGATTTTACATATTGATTTATAAAAGTAAAAGCCGATTGATTGCGAAAAAACCAAGTTTCGGGTACGACCACCATGGCGAGCAGTTTTTCCCATTCGGTTGCAGTCGATTGCAACAGTTGCCAGTAGGTTTGCTTATCCGTTAATCCACACTGTGCCATTCGCGTTTGAATCGCTTGAGCAATCATTTTACTGCCAACAATTTGTGCCGATAAGCCGATTTTTTTCGCTAATAACCACTCAATTTGTTGTTGAGACATAATCAGTGTCCAAATATAACTGCCTTAACAAAGTTTCTAAATTGAGACAAGGAATCATTTTATCGCGTTCGATAATGAAACCTTCTAGATAACGTGATTTCGGCAAAGTGGGACCAGATGAGATCAAAGTCGCGGCGGGTTTTCTAATGGCTTCGGTTAGTTTTTCTGCCATCAACCCAAAAATAGCGGCTGGCTGATTGGCTTGTTGATAATCGACTAACATAATTCGGGTACTCAGCTGCATTCGACAAGGATAGCCCTGGATGAATTGACAAAGATCAATCACCGGGACAACTTGACCGCGATAATTAAAAAAACCAGCGAAATAATCCGGCATATGCGGCATTTTTTTCAGCACGACCATTGGAGAAATTTCTCGGATGCTATCGTGCTTAATTAAATATTTTTCATCACCTAAATAAAAAACTAATAACAACATATTAACTGACTTAAATGAATAAGCTAAGGTTATTAATTAACTTTAAAACAGGATATTTCTTTTTGCAAAGAACTGGCCGCTTCATTCAGTTGCTCGATCGCTTGGAAAGATTCTTCTAAAGCTTCTGCGGTTTGGCGCATGCCTTCACTGACTTCTTGTATAGCATAATTAATTTTTTGGGTATTTTGTGACTGATTAGTCATCGCAATGTTGATTTCTTCAAATTGAGGAGATAATGCTTGAACTTGTTCGATAATACGGTTCATTTGACCATTAATTTTATTGACATCTTCCGCACTATGTTTAACTTCAGAAATAAATTTATCCATTTCCATGACGCCGGTGGTGACCGCTGCCTGCATTTCTTTAACCATCTGTTCGATATCTAAAGTCGCTACCGCCGTTTGGTCAGCCAGCCGGCGAATTTCTCGTGCCACCACATTAAAACCACGTCCATATTCCCCAGCTTTCTCAGCTTCAATAGCCGCATTTAAAGACAATAAATTAGTCTGATCAGCCACTTTAGTGATGGTGGTGACGACCGTGGTGATATTTTCCATTTTTTCGTTAATCGCACTGAGTCGACAGGAGATTGATTTAGAAGCATTTTCCATATTACGCATCGTCGACTCCATCCGCGACAAATCAATTTGACTGTGAGTGGCAAATTCGGTTGCTTCTGCTGATTGCATGGCGACTTGCTGCATGGTTTGGACCAGCTTGGTTATCACTTCAGAAATTTCTTTGACCGATTCTTTCACTTGTTCAGAAAACTCAACTTGATTTAGCATGGTGGCTTTTTGTTGTTTAACTGTCGCCGCTAACTCGGTCGCTGAAGAAGTCACCTGAATACCGGTTTGTTGAATTTGTTTTATTAACACATTCAAGTTAATGACCATCTTTTGCAATTCGGCATAAAGCCCAGTGACTTTTTTACTAATAGCATCAAATTGCACCGTTAAATTGCCATGAGATATCATTTGAGCTATTTTTGCCATCACCAGTGGTTCACCACCTAATGGATTTAATATTTTTATTTTTATAATACTATAAGAAACGATTGCCATAAAAATGAGGGCAGCAATCAAACTCAATATGGAAGTCAGATAAAAAAAACTTTGTTGAGATAAAGTATCAACGGCGGTTTTAGTTCTTTGATCCAATAGACTAAAAAATTCATCAATCAGTTTCATAATAACGAGTTGCTGTTGATGATAGTTGTCATCAAACATGAGCCGCTGCGCTAAAGCTAAGTCCGGTTGACCTTGTTTAGTAAAATGTCCATTACCATCATCGAATAACCCTTTAACGGCATTCATCGCAATTTGCTCCGTTTTAACTAAAGCATTGGATTTATTTTCTGCTGCTTTTAATTTATCCAATTCAGCCGAGGTAAAACCTAATTCTTCCATGATTTTTTGTAACGTAATCGCTCTACCATCCGCACGAGGTTGTTTACCATCACGAATATTTAATACTTCCCGATAGCGTTTCTTATATTGCGGATCGCCAGTAACGACATAACTTCTGGCTAATTGAGTTGAATCATCTGAACTTTGACGCAGTTCATCAGCAACGAGGTAAGATTGATAGCGAACCTGTTGACTTTGCAGCAGTTGACCTTGCAGCTTAAATAATAAAATCGTTAGAATACCTAAACTTATAATAATTAATATATTAACTAAATAAATTGTTAAAAAGATTTTCTGACTTGACATAATCAATTTTCCCCATTGAGATTATAACGTCCACATGGCGAGCAATACCGTCAATTCTTATTGACAACCGAATTCTCTCACCCCGTATGAACAAACGATGAGTATTTTTTTAACGTAATAGAAGGTGTATGATGTTTATTCATATCCGGATCCGACTTATAAAACAATTTTAGAACATCATCAATTTTAGGTAGGAAACTGAAAAATCTGTCATCCAGAAAAATATATCATTATTTATCAGTTCCTGGTGTTAAAAAATAAAAGATGTAGTATATATTTGATTATAAATAAAATAAATTCTGTAATTTGTTTTCATTATCCATACCCTCTTCACTTTTGATTTATCCTTTGCTTTAATTAAACAAGTATTATCAATAAATAATAAGTGTTTTTTTAAGCAGCATAACAAGTTTATATTTTAACTTGTTATAATTAAAGATCACTTTGTTTGAGTAACCTAAAAATGACTCGCACACGTAAAACCAGACCGACTTATCGCTCAGATCGTCAGCCGCATTCCAAGGCTAAACGTTCGCCATCACGCCGTCAAACCACGGGCTTTCGTTTTAAATGGCGTTGGTTAGCCTTAATCATTCTTATGATTCCTTCAGTAAGCTATGTTAGCATGTTGGATGTCAAAGTCCGTGAACAATTTGAAGGCAAACGTTGGGCTTTACCGGCACGAGTTTACGCTCGTCCTTTAGAACTTTACACGGGAATGCGCCTCATGTCCGACACGCTTGATGAGGAGTTAAAAGCACTGGGTTATGAAAAAATCGAAACTTTGTCTGAACCAGGACAATATTGGCGTAAAGGCAATGATTTTTTAATCAATACGCGGGCTTTTAAGTTTTGGGATGCCACGGATCCGCCACGAATAGTACAAGTGCGGTTTCAAAGTGATAAAGTGAGTTCTATTAGTGAATCCAAACCGGAACGACAGTTAGCTTTATTACGTTTAGAACCGAAGTTAATCGGTAAAATTTATCCCACTCATAATGAAGATCGCATTTTAGTTCGAGTCAATGAAGTACCGAATTTATTGGTTAATGCTTTAGTTGCGATGGAAGATCGGAATTTTTTTAGTCATTACGGGATAAGTATACGAGGGATGTTGCGGGCTTTCATTGCGAATTTGAAAGCGGGTGATTTGGTCCAAGGGGGTAGTACGTTAACTCAACAGTTGGTCAAAAATTTTTACCTCACCGATGAACGGACTGTAAAACGGAAGCTCAATGAAGCGATAATGGCTTTGTTATTGGAATGGCATTATAGCAAAGAACAAATTTTGGAAGCTTATTTAAACGAAGTTTTCCTAGGTCAAGATGGCGATCGTGCGATTCACGGTATGGGTATCGCGGCTCAATTCTATTTCAATCGTCCGCTAGAAGAACTAAAATTATCGGATTTAGCCTTGCTAGTCAGCTTAGTACGAGGTGCTTCTATGTATAATCCGCGTAAGCACCCCCAACGAGCGATAGAACGCCGGAACTTAGTGTTAGATAAAATGGCTGAACAAGGCATGATTACCTCAGTAGATGCTGAAATTGCTAAAAATGCACCATTAGGAATCACTGAAAAACCCTTTGGGAGTGTCTTTCCATACCCGGCTTTTATTGATTTGGTCCGTTCTCAACTGCGACAAGATTATCGGGAAGAAGATCTCCATTCAGAAGGACTACAGATATTTACCACCCTCGATCCGTATATTCAAAAAGTGGGTGAAAATTCGATGGTGAAAGGTTTAAGAAAACTAGAAAGAAGTCATCGCCAAACCAACCATCTGGAAGGTGCTATGGTCGTTACCAATAGTGATAATGGAGAGGTATTAGGCTTCGTTAATGGTAAAAATCCTCATTATGCTGGATTTAATCGTCCACTTAATGCCGTGCGTCCCATTGGTTCTTTAGTTAAAGTGGCTGTGTATTTAACCGCTTTAGAACGTAGTCGCACTTATTCTTTGCTCAGTCCTCTTGATGATATGCCTTATCAATGGGTAGATAAATATACCGGTGAAGTCTGGAAACCACAAAATTATGATTTTCGTTCTCATGGTCGAATTCCCTTATACCGCGCTCTAGCTAACTCTTATAATTTGGCGACGGTTCGTTTAGGAATGGAATTAGGATTAAACAAAATCCGTGAAACTTTACACCGTTTAGGGGTAGAACGTGAATTTGAAGTTTATCCTTCCATGTTGCTCGGGAGCGTTTCGCTAACGCCTCTCGAAGTCGCTCAAATGTACCAAACGATTGCGAGCGGTGGCTTTCGAGTTCCATTACGATCTATTCGCGAAGTGCTCAATCATGAGGGCAAACCGCTACAACGTTACGCCCTATCGGTGGATCAACGTTTTGATGCTGCCCCAGTTTTTTTACTTAATTATGCACTACAACACGCCGTACGAGAGGGTACTGGACGTCAAGTAGCTCAAACACTACCGAGTAATCTCATCTTAGCTGGCAAAACCGGTACCAGTAATGATTTGCGTGATAGTTGGTTTGCCGGTTTTGGCACCGAGTTGTTAACGGTTACTTGGGTAGGTCGTGATGATAATAAGCCGATGGGATTAAGTGGGGGTTCCGGTGCGATGGTTATTTGGGGAGATTTTATTCAAAAAATTCGGCCACAATCTTTGGCACCGGTTACGCCTAATAGCGTACAATGGCGTGTAATCGAAGGTACAACTCGTATTCCTTTTATTGTCAATCACCATTTCAATAACACGGTAGCTGATCGAAGTAATTAATTTATTTCGGCTCCAGGAAACAATCTTCAAGCCAGCATTTGGAAAACGATACTCACTCGTAATAAGATTGCTATCTCAGTGAGCCTGATGAGGAAATTCAAATGAAAGTATCTTATTCCAATAAACCAAGGCAACTATTTAACCGACTACTGACAATCACTCTGCTGATAGCCGGAGGAAATGCTTACGCCTTAGCTAATCAGTTAATCCCAGTTGATTCCACCTCGGCGGTTGAGTCCTTACTCAATGATGCCAAGACTTATTATGAAATGAAGCAATTTGAACAAGCCGCTGCTTTGCTGGAACGAGCACTGCGGATCGACCCGCGTAATCCTATTCTTTGGCACAATCTAGCCGGAATCCGTTTAGCCCAAGAAGATTGGAAACGGGCTGCCAACCTTGCAACCAAATCCAATACTTTGGCGGGTAGTAACAACGATTATAGAGAATTGCGCTTAAGAAATTGGGTCATCGTTACCCGAGCTTGTGAAGGACTGGGTGATTTTAATTGCGCTCAGGAAGCGCGTAATCGGGCACAAGCGCTAGCACGGGCATTACGAACGGAAAAATCCTCTTAACATCCTGAATTATTTTCTTCCTATCCCTCTCGGAAGCAGAATTTTCTGAATGGTAGAATTCACAGAATTAGGTTGAAGATCAATTACGTCATTCTGTTAATTCTTACCTCCTGAAAATTCTGATTCTGACCGTAAAGATTCAGATAATAATGAGCCACATTATGGTGATATTGTTAACATCACTACAAATTTAGCATTATCCATTGCCATCATAGCTACTCACCAACTCTTGCACCCAGCTCGTATTCCTTTCTCTTTCCAACACTTCACAACGCGCTCGCATCAGTACTACGGTTAGGTAATACAATTTAAAGGCAATGGCCATCAACAGTAAAGGAATTAACATAGAAATGTGAATAGAAGGGGCATCAAATTTAGTGACGGTCGGACCTTGATGAAGCGTATTCCACCATTCCACTGAATAATGAATAATCGGAATATTGACGACACCCACTAAGGCTAAAACAGCACTTGCCCGGGCAGCCGTGCGCTTATCTTCGATAGCAGAGTTGAGAGCAATTACGCCTAAGTATAAAAATAATAGAATTAATTCCGAAGTTAACCGGGCATCCCAAACCCACCAGGTACCCCACATCGGTTTACCCCATAATGAACCGGTAACTAAAGCTAAAAAAGTAAACGAGGCGCCTAATGGAGCAGAACTTGCTGCTATCACTTCCGCCAATTTTATTCGCCAGATGAGTCCAATACCGCCGCTAATAGCCATCACTATGTAAACAAACATCGACATCCAGGCAGCCGGAACATGGATAAACATAATCCGATAGCTTTCACCTTGTTGGTAATCCGGTGGTGCGACCAATAAACCATAATATAATCCCACCAACATAAAAGCGAGACATAGCCAGCCAAACCAGAAGATTAACCGTTTGGAGAAGTAATAGAAATATTTTGGTGAAGCGAGTTTATGTAAAAAATTCCACATAAGCATTTCAGTTATCAGTTAGTAATTACCAGTTTGGAGTGACGAGTTACCAGTTTAAAGTGACAAATTCCTCATTGCCAGTGATAACTCTCCAGTTTTAAGTGACAATTTTTTCATTGTCAGTGACAAATTTCCAGTTTAAAGTAACAAATTCTTAACTGCCAGTGACAATTTCCTGAGTTATAGTGACAAATTTATCATTTCTAGTGACAATTTTATGGTTAAAAATGATACTTTACCCAGTTAAAGTGACTAGCAAAAAATTTTTTACTGCGCACCATATTGTTCTTGATAGGTTTGCATCGATTTTAATAGGGCTTGATCAGTGGATTGCACTTTTAAATAGTTAATTAAAGTGGTTAAGTTGATAATACTTCTCACCGGTATTTCATAAATCTGTTCTATTTCGGCAATGGCGGAACGTTCGGTTTGTCCTCGTTCTTGACGATCCAGTGCAATGATAATTCCGACTAGTTGAGCGCCAGCAGTTTGAATAATGGGCATGACTTCACGTATCGCAGTACCCGCAGTGATAACATCATCAATGAGTAACACTCGCCCATTTAATGGCGCACCCACTAAGTTTCCGCCCTCACCATGATCTTTAGTTTCTTTACGGTTAAAACAATAGGGTACATTGCATTGATAGTCGTTAGCTAGGGCAATCGCGGTGGCAGTCACTAACGGAATGCCTTTGTAAGCTGGACCAAATAGCATATCAAAAGGTATTTGAGTACTTTGTATCGTTTGCGCATAGAAACGACCTAACTGAGCTAAGGCGTGACCGGTATTAAATAAACCCGCATTAAAGAAATAAGGACTTTGCCGTCCCGATTTGAGAGTAAATTGCCCAAAGCGAAGAATATTTTCACGGATAATAAAATCTATAAAGGCTTGTTGGTGAGGTTGCATAAAAAGAATAGCGAATTTTTCCAGATCTTATTTACGAATATGATGACCCGCTTCCCAAAATTCCCAAGCCAGTAGCAGTCGTAATCCGAATGGTGCTAAAAAATGACCTATCTCATTAAGGACACGGATTATGCGCAACTTCACGAGCAAAGATATTCGCCACCATCTCATAAAATAATCTCCATTATTCGTTCAAATAACTGAGTGACGCTGCTCTCTAAGTACCTTGATTTGGAATAAGGTATTACGTTCTTCCTCTTCGAGGGTTGATTTAATAAAATGAATTGTCGCACGGTATTGCGGAATGACATTATATTTCAGCGCATTGACCCGTTTTTGCGTTTTACGTTGTTCTTCTAGCAAGCGCCATAAAGCGGTTTCGGCTTCACCCAGGCGCGCTAACAACAGTACCATATCAGTCAAATGCCGACGGGTTTCATCAAAGCTGGTATCGGTACCCATTAAGCCGACGGGTTGTAGCGGCAGGCTTTTAGCACTCACCACGGGGTACTGAACGCCAACACTACTACGCGGCAGTATGTTAACCTCTAAAGATGGTTTTAGTCCTAAAGCCGATTGCTGTAAAGCTAAACTTCCCATGCGTAACTGCGTGATTCCGAGCCAAAAATAGGCTCTTTCTAAAGCTACTT
Source organism: Thioploca ingrica (assembly GCA_000828835.1). GTDB lineage: Bacteria > Pseudomonadota > Gammaproteobacteria > Beggiatoales > Beggiatoaceae > Thioploca > Thioploca ingrica. The sequence continues at coordinate 2,301,134 of AP014633.1, read as the reverse complement.
TCGCTTCTTGGCGAAGAATACGATATTGTTTTAAACGTTCATAGACTAACCGAGTTAAGAGTTCTTTTTTGCGTTCCAGGAGGGTGTATCCCTGTTCTAAAAAAGCGACTTTTCTTTTCAGGGTAAGTAGCGCGCTTTTGGTCGGCGGGATTTTTAAACGTTTATTCGCCATGGTGTTAGGGTTGAGAAAGTGAATGGTGAGTTATTTTAAAACACTTTTATTGGAGTTCCAAGCCAGTTAATTTAGAGTAGAACATCTGCTTGGTGTTAACCTCCAACCCTCAATGGCGTGTGTAGTTGGGATGAGATGACTGCAGAAAAAATCATCCCGCCCGCTGGATTTCCAGCTGACGGCGGGATGATAATAATCCCTCTTCTTCACGAAGACTATTTTAAGAGAGGAACTTATTTTAAGAGAGGAATTATTATGATAATTCATCACCGTAAAAAGTCAAGCCGATATGCAAATGCGTAAGGTGAGTAAATCAATTTGAAACCATTTACCGCTCCACCGATTGGAGTTAGCGTTGATATTATGACCATAAATGATCGTTCTCTACTTTACTTCAGTACTTTTGCGCGTGCCCTAGCGACTGGGATGATGGGCGTGTTATTAGGAATTTATCTGGCTCGAGTGGGTCTGAAGGTAATCAGTATTGGCTTAGTTATTAGCGCTGGATTACTGGGAGCCGCCACTGCAACCTTGGTAGTCACCTTGGTTGGAGACCATTGGGGACGTCGACGTGCTTTACTGCTGTTGACTCTGTTGAGTATGGTCGGGGGTATTATGGCAGCCCTTTTTTCCGAGCAGTTGTTCCTTGGTGTGGCTGCTTTTCTAGGAATGCTCAATGGTATGGGGCGAGATCGTGGTGCGTCACTGGTATTGGAACAAGCGATTCTGCCGCTGACGGTAACTGATCAAGAACGTACTCAGGTATTTGCTTGGTATAACCTATTACAGGATGTTGGCCACGCTTTAGGCGGGTTATTAGCTGGGATACCGGTTTTGCTCCGTTTAGTGGGTGTGGAAGAAGAAACTTCTTTTCGTCTCACGATGTTACTCTACGCGAGTTTTTATTTACCGGTTTTTGGGGCTTATCTGCACTTGTCAGCGCTAACCGAAACGGTACGTACTCCAGAACGCTTAGTCTTGTCACCGCAAAGTCGGGTTATTTTAACCAAAATTTCTGCGCTGTTTGCGGTGGATAGCATCGCTGGGGGATTTGTGGGTACTGCACTGATTTCATTTTACTTTTACACGCGTTTTGGGGTGAATGAAGCGGTACTAGGAATATTATTTTTGGGAGCACGACTGGCTAATGCCCTTTCTCATTTAGGCGCAGCTTGGTTGGCTAAACGGATTGGTTTGGTCAATACGATGGTGTTTACTCATATTCCCTCCAGTCTACTCTTAATGACCGTAGCTATTGCACCCAATTTTGGAATAGCGGCTTTACTGTTCATCTTGCGTGAAGGTCTCGTGGAGATGGATGTCCCCACTCGTCAATCCTATGTCATGGCGGTGGTGCGTCCCCAAGAACGGACTTTCGCTTCTGGAGTGACGCATTTAGTCCGGATGGGGGGGTGGGCTATAGCGCCCTCTATAGCGGGATGGTTGATGCAAAGTGTTGCGCCGGCTATTCCCTTGATCATCGGTGCCACAATGAAAATCGGTTACGATATCCTGCTTTATTCTGCCTTTAAAGCCATCAAGCCACCCGAAGAACAATAACTACCTTGAAATTCCTTGATAACTGGGAACAGTTAATTGATAATTGATAGTTAATTATATCCATGAGGTGAACACAACAGATTAAGTGTTTACTGACAACTGTTAATTAATAAAGGCAAAGCATGGCTCAATATATTTATACCATGAATCGGGTTGGCAGAGTGGTGCCACCTAAGCGTGAAATTCTTAAAGATATTTCGTTATCTTTCTTTCCCGGGGCTAAAATTGGCGTACTGGGATTAAATGGCGCCGGTAAATCGACTTTATTACGCATTATGGCGGGTATTGATAAAGAATATCACGGCGAAGCACGTCCACAACCGGGTATCCGCATTGGTTATTTATCTCAAGAACCCCAATTAAATCTGCAAAAAAATGTCCGTGGTAATGTCGAAGAAGGGATTGCCGCAACGAAAGCTTTATTAGATCGCTTTAATGAAATCAGTATGAAATTTGCCGAACCGATGAGCGATGAGGAAATGAATGCTTTGTTAGCAGAACAAGGTCAATTACAAGATGCGATCGATGCAGCTAATGCTTGGGAATTAGATCGCCAGTTGGAGATAGCCGCAGATGCTCTACGGTTGCCAGACTGGAAAAGTGAGGTTAATCAACTTTCCGGTGGCGAAAAGCGTCGGGTTGCCCTATGTCGGCTTTTGCTCTCCGCACCCGATATGTTGTTATTGGATGAACCGACTAACCATCTTGATGCTGAATCAGTGGCTTGGTTAGAAAAGTTTCTCCAAGATTATCCCGGTACTGTCATCGCGGTTACGCATGATCGTTACTTTTTAGATAATGTTGCGGGTTGGATTTTGGAACTCGATCGCGGGCGGGGAATTCCTTGGGAAGGCAATTATTCCTCCTGGTTAGAACAGAAAGAACAGCGGTTAGAAGTTGAAGAAAAACAAGAAACGGCACGGCAACGGACCATGAAAGCTGAATTAGAATGGGTACGCAGCAATCCCAAAGGTCGTCATGCTAAAAGTAAAGCGCGTCTCGCTCGCTTTGAAGAATTGGCGAATCAAGATATCGAGAAACGGAATGCGACTCAAGAAATTTATATTCCACCCGGTCCACGTTTAGGTGATTTAGTGGTAGAAGCTGTTAATATTAGTAAAGGTTTTGATGATCACCTCTTAATAGAAAATTTCAATTTCAATTTACCACGCGGTGGTATTGTGGGTGTCATTGGACCCAATGGGGCCGGAAAAACGACCCTATTTCGGATGATGGTGGGGCAAGAACAACCCGATAACGGTGAAATCAGAATTGGACCGACGGTTCAATTGGCTTATGTTGATCAAAGTCGAGATAGCTTGGAGGGCGAAAAAACAGTATGGGAAGTTATCTCCGGTGGTTTAGATAATATTGTCGTGGGTAAATATGAAATTCCCTCCCGAGCTTACGTTGGACGTTTCAATTTTAAAGGTCCAGATCAACAAAAGCGAGTTAAAGAATTATCCGGGGGTGAACGTAATCGAGTTCACTTGGCGAGGTTACTTAAGAGTGGTGGTAACTTATTGCTTTTAGACGAACCCACCAATGATTTGGATGTAGAAACACTGCGTGCCCTTGAAGAAGCTTTGTTAGCTTTTCCGGGATGTGTAGTGGTCATTTCACATGATCGTTGGTTTTTAGATCGAATCGCTACCCATATGTTAGCATTTGAGGGAAATAGTCAAGTGGTGTGGTTTGAAGGTAATTATGCTGATTATGAAGTGGATCGCCATCGCCGTTTGGGAATAGATGCAGACAATCCACACCGGATTAAATATAAAAAACTAACCGTTTAGTCAGTTATCAGTTTTTCTCGTTCCCACGTTGGAGCGTCACTACTATTAAGTTAAGAATTCCCCCCTTTGAAAAAGGGGGGTTAGGGGGGATTTAGGTGGTTGAAATCTAAAAATCCCCCTCAATCCCCCTTTTTCAAAGGGGGAAGTAACCCATCTTAACTTAATGGTAATGACGCTCCAACGTGGGAACGAGAAAAACGAGAAAAATGATTGATAATGGATAGATCAGAGTTGATAATGATCGCTTAATAATTGATAACGAACTAAATATTATAACTATTCACTGATAACTGTTCACTGGTAACTGATGAGATATGCTGAAAAAAATAATTATTATAAGTATTATCCTTGAAACCGCTTGTTTCAATTTAGGTTGTTCACATCTTCAATCAGAGACGTTTCCGCCAACTACGGTAGAAGTTATTTATTCTACTCATCCCTATCAAACCGGTTGGCGCAAGACAGTGACTATTAAAAATAATGGCTTAGTAACCGTTGTGGAACAGCCACCGGCTGAGCAAAGCTATCGAAATCAAGTCATTAAAGCCGAACAATTAGCTGAAAACGATATCCAAGCATTTAAAAAATTAGTGAATGATAGCCAGATCTTCGAGTTGCGAGAAAGTTACGGTTGTCAAAATAACTGCTCAAAAAACCATTCGTATCACACCCTGCAATTTACGCTCAATGAGCAACAAAAGACGATCACTTTTTCACAACTCCAAGCGGTTCCACCTGCTTTACAACAAATATGGTCAAAGATTAACCAAATTGAGCGTCAAATTGCGCCTTAAACTTTGACAACCGATGTCCCATGCTATCGTTTGGTTTCGTCGTGATTTACGGTTACAAGATAATCCGGCATTACATCATGCTGTGGCTCAAGGATATCAAGTTATTCCGGTTTATATTTATGCACCGGAAGAGGAAACCCCTTGGCCAAGCGGACGTGCTAGCCGCTGGTGGTTACATCACAGTTTACAAGCGCTTGATATGGCCCTGCGGGCTAAAAATTCACGACTCTTATTTTTTCAAGGGTGTAGTTTACCGATTTTGCAAAAGCTGGTTGAATCCACTCGAACTAAAGCTATCTACTGGAACCGTTTATCTGAACCCGCGATTATCACTCGTGATAAAACGATTAAAACGGCTTTACGCTCCCAAGGCATTACGGTGCAAAGTTTTAAAGCCGATTTATTACACGAACCTGGGACTATTCACACTCAAGCGGGCAAACCCTATCAATTATTTACCCCTTTTTGGCGAACTTGCCAACGTTCCCTGCTGACAGAATTACCGTTAACCGCTCCTCCTATTTTTACGGCGCCTCAACCATGGCCCCCCAGTTTTAATTTAGCTGATTTAAAATTATTAGCGGCGCTAAGTACTAACGAATTTGCCCAATTTTGGCAACCCGGTGAAACTGGAGCATGGCAACAGCTACAACAATGGTGTAGTGGTCCCATTAGTCATTATGCCGAACAACGAGATTTTCCTGGAATAGATGGCGTATCTCGCTTATCGCCGCATTTACATTTTGGCGAAATATCACCACGGCAAGTTTTAGGGGCAGTCGAATATGCTTTACATCATCTTAATGGTCGTGTTCGAGGGGTACAAAATTATGAACGTCAACTTTTTTGGCGCGAATTTGCTTATTACTTGCTCTATCACTATCCCTATACCCCAGAACAACCCTTGCGGCCGGTATTTAAAAAATTTCCGTGGCGGACTGATTATCAAAAGCTATTAAAAGCTTGGCAACAAGGACAAACCGGTTATCCACTCGTGGATGCCGGGATGCGGGAATTATTAACGACCGGGTGGATGCACAATCGAGTACGAATGGTAACAGCTTCTTTTTTAACTAAAAACTGTGCAATTCCTTGGCAAGAAGGCGCTTATTGGTTTTGGGAACATCTGGTGGATGCGGATTTAGCCAATAATACCCTGGGATGGCAATGGGTTGCCGGTTGTGGTGCTGATGCCGTACCTTATTATCGAATTTTCAATCCGTTATTACAAAGCACTCACTTTGATCCCCAAGGAGATTATTTGCAACGTTGGCTGCCAGAATTAGCCGATTTACCACCACAATATCGACATAGACCTTGGCTTGCTCAACCTCAACCCGATTATCCGACACCGATTATTGATTACATGCAATCACGTCGTGAAGCCTTGGGTGCTTATCAACATCTTAAAAAATAATCAATTAATTCACCTTAAGAGAATAACAGGAAATTAAATTATGCCCATTGCTTATTTTCATCATCCTGAATGCCTATTGCATGATATGGGTAAAGGTCATCCAGAGAGAGCCAGTCGAATTAATGCGATAGAAGATCAATTGCAAGCGAGTCGTTTGCTGGAACTCGTGCGTTATTATGAGGCACCGCTAGCGACTCGAGCACAATTGACCCGAGTCCACGATTCCGAATACATTGATACTATTCTAAATTTTACTGACAAATCGGGTGTGGTTTATCTTGATCCCGATACGGTGTTAATGTCCGCAACACCTCAGGCGGCTTTACGTGCGGCGGGTGCTATGATTCAAGCAGTCGATTTAGTATTAATGGATCAACACAAAGTCGCTTTCTGTAATATTCGTCCACCAGGGCATCATGCTTTACGTCATCGGGCTATGGGTTTTTGCTTTTTTAATAATGTGGCAGTAGGTGCTGCTCACGCGATTGAAAAATATGGTCTTAACCGGGTTGCTATTGTTGATTTTGATGTTCATCATGGGAATGGTACCGAAGATATTTTTGCTCATGAACCCCGTGTCATGCTGTGTTCAACTTTTCAACATCCTTTTTATCCCTATTGTGGTGCAGATACCATGAGCAATCATATCATCAATGTTCCTTTAGCAGCCGGTACCGGTGGTGATAAATTTCGAGAAGCCGTCTTAATGCACTGGATCCCCAATTTATATAAATTTGCGCCGCAACTTATCCTCATTTCAGCCGGTTTTGATGCTCATGCGGAGGATGATATGTCCCAATTGCGCTTACGTGAGAATGATTATGCTTGGGTAACACGAGAAATTTTAGTTATAGCGGATAAATATGCCCAAGGTCGCGTTATTTCTACTTTAGAAGGGGGTTATGAACTCCAATCGCTCGGACGTAGTGTGGCTGCTCATTTAAAGGTATTGATGCGGATGGATTGAGAAACGAGCTAGGTAAAGTGCGCGCCGCGTTTTTTAGCAGTGCGCACGCTGGCTTCTACTACTACTCTTCCTCAGAAAAATCAAATTCCGGCTCATCCATCGGTTCTTGAATATAATGTCCTTGAGCAAAATCCACTTCTGATGACCATAATACCGTTAGGCTGTTAGCATCTTCTACTGCTTCAGCAATCGTCAGTTTATCTAACTCATGTGCCATTTTGACAATTTCTTGTACGGCTTTTTGATTATCAGGATTGGTTGATAACCCTTTGCTATAAGAAGAATCAATTTTGACATAATCGACTGGCAAATGTTTGAGCGTGGTTGACGAATTTAGGCCGGTACCGAAGTGTTCTAATGCCGATTGACATTCAAAGCTTTTGAGCTGACTAATAAAGGCTTTAGCTAATTTAACTTGGCTAATGGCGATAGATTCGCTCAATTCAAAAATGAGCCGGCTACCGGGTAACTGAGTCGATTTAAGTAATTTCCTAATATAAAGTAACACACTTTCATCCCGAATCGCTTGATCAGATAATTTAATAAAAAAGTGAGTTTTATGACCGGCTTTCTGTTGTTGGACTAATTTTTTAATCGATTGTTCTAATACCCATTTATCCAGTTGAATACTCAAGTTAGCTTTTTCGGCGGCATCAAACAAATTACTTGCTGGCACCGTTTTTCCTTCTCCATCGAGCATCCGTAAAAATACTTCATACATTTCTTGCGAGTCGCCGTGTAAGTTAACGATAGGTTGATAACGGAGCGATAACCGTTTTTCCTCAATGGCGGTTTCAATGAGTTTAGCAATATCAGACAGTTTCATATCACCTTTCTGATCACCGCTGACTTTGTAAAATTCAAAGCTATTACCGCCTCGTTTCATAGCGATAGCACAGGCATTATGAGCATCGTTAAGCACATCTTGGGGCGTAGCGGCGGAAGCCAGTACTTGGGCGATACCAACACTACAGGTGCTAACAACCGATTGTTTACCCACTTCCGTCACATTGGCTTCAACGGCTTTACAAATTTTATCGGCTAATGGTCCAGCGTTGGCATACTTTTTACCATCTTTATCCGTTAATAATAAGGTAAATACATTTTCCCCAAACCGTGATAAAGCACCCCCTTCTGATACCTCATTAATGATTTTACCGGTATTTTGGATGACTGGGTCGCTGCCACCGACACCCAGATTTTCTCTCATCGTATTAAAATTATCCAATTCAATGTAAAACAGCACACTACGGGTGTGTGTTTCCATGGCTTTGGCTAAAGCTTTTTCTAATAACTCAATGAAATATTGGCGATTAAGTAACCCGGTGGTTTGATCACGGCGACTAATTTCTTTAATCTTCTGTTCCAACTCTTGATTTTGCGATTGATCTCGAATAATAACTTGAATACATCGCTCACTATCATAAATGGCATGACTGAGTTCCATTTTGAGTTTTAAACGCTTTTTATCTGCTGCTATCCCTTCTAAATCAATCTGACGCTCCTTTTCTTGGTCATCAGTCATAAATTCACGCATAAATTCTTTAAACTTAGCTTGATCTTCTAGCGAAACTAAATCCATAATCGGTAACCCTTCAATGTCATCCATACTTTTATAATTGAACATTTTTAGGTAACTTGGATTCGCATGGATGTGCATACCATCATGCACATAAGCAATCGCATCGCGTGAAGATTCCAACAGTATTTTATTGTGTCTTTGCAATTCCCTATAAAGTTGGTCGAGATGTCTACGTCGACGACGTTCGGTTAGATCAGCTAATTCTTTGCCGACAGCGGCTTGTAAACAACCATCGCTTTGACTAGGAATGACTTGGCGAGCACCACCACTCAGCAAGGTGGAAATAATTTTGCCGTCCAATTTGTCGGTTAATACAATGACCGGTATATCTTGTTTGGAACTGTTAACCATCTCACAAATTTGTGCACAAGTAAATTCGCCCACTTGAGGCACAGAAATAATGAGATCCCATTCATGTTCTCCTAATGCGGCTTGTAAATCTTCATCGTCTTCCACATGGCGAGGACGAATGGGATAACGCGCTTTACGCAAACTATTTAAAATCACTTCAGCATCATTAGCAGATTCTTCTATAACAATTAAGCGGATAATATCATCCATCTTGCACAGTCTCCCTCCTTCAAAAAACGGGTATTTTACACTAGACAAAGCCGTTCGGTGACAAGCCTCGATCCAAGATCAACTAATCATATGAATTCCTCTCATTTTATTTTATCATTCGTCATTAGGCGTTGTTATTGCAAATAAGAAATACCTACCTAACGGGTTGTCAACTGAATTAGGTCGGATTGAAGCTAATCCCATCAAACATAATATACTGAAATAATGACAAGAGTTAAATCAGCTACCCAACCTAAATTGAGCATTGTTTTCCTCAATTATAACCGCCTGGCGGAAACGCGTTATACTTTAGAACAACTGTCTTGGCTATGGGAACAGCGCCATGATATTGAAGTTATTGCTATTGATAACGGTTCTACTGATGGGACTAAAGAATTTTTGCAAACCCAAACTCACTGGGTGCAAGTGATTTATTTGCCCAACAATAGCGGTATTGCCGGTTATAACGAAGGTTTCCAACAGGCTCAGGGAAATTATCTACTCGTCTTGGATGATGATTCTCACCCCGTTGATCATATCACACTTGATCGCATCATTGAGTGCCTAGATACTCATCCGGAAATTGGTATTGTAGCTTGTCGGATTGAATCGATACAAGGACAACCTTTGTCTACTTGGCATCTTCCTCAACCGGATACGCCCGGTTTATCCATGGCATTCGTCGGTTGTGGTTTTGCGATTCGACGTTCATTGTTCGAACAGGTTGGTTGGTATCCGCCAGAATTTTTTCTTTATCAAAATGAGATTGAGGTTGCCATTCGAGTCTTGTGTCAACACTATAAAATTTATTATGATCCGAATTGTCGAATTATACATCGTCAATCCCCACTCGGTCGAACTCATTGGCGACGGGTTTATTATCCTACTCGTAATACGATTTGGATTATTCGTCGCTATTTTCCTTTGCCAATAGCGGCTTATCTCATTACCTCACGGTTATGTTTTGGCTTGATTCGTGCGTTACAATCGTTTGAATTAGCTTGGTATTATCAAGCAGTCAAAGAAGCGTTTTTTACGCCGATAGAGCCACAAATTTTATCCCCGCAGTTGCGACAACAATTAACTATCTTTTTGGAAGAAAACAGTATATTACATCAGATATTTAAACGATTACGTTCCCGCTCAGGATAATGTTTTTTGGAGTTTTTCTGTCAAGCTAGCTTAGCGGCTGTTTTTAAAAGCCAGATTAACTCCATTGCTAAAATCACTACCCGTTTAGAACTAGCCTGATTTTCTTTTTCCTCAACAGCGATAAACGAACGCATAATAAAATTAAAGTATTGCTTTACTCACCAATAATTTTCACCAATACCCTTTTCCGACGCCCCCCATCAAATTCACCATAAAAAATCTGTTCCCAAGGACCAAAATCCAATTGTCCTTTAGTAACCGCGACCACCACCTCACGCCCCATGACTTGGCGTTTGAGATGAGCATCACCATTATCTTCGCCAATTCGATTATGACGATAACGATTAATCGGCTCGTGAGGTGCTAATGTTTCTAACCATTCTTCATAATCTTGATGCAAACCCGATTCATCATCATTAATGAAAACCGAAGCGGTGATGTGCATCGCATTAACCAGTATTAACCCTTCTTGAATACCACTTTCTTTTAAACATTCATTAACTGATGATGTAATATTGATAAAAACCAAACGTTCTGGCGTATTAAACCAAAGTTCTTTACGATAGCTTTTCATTTATAATTCTGCCTTTAATAGTCTAAACTAACATTTTTAGTTAACCTCGTTAAAATTTTACCATCCCTGGATAACAAATAAAGCAGATTAGCTACTTTTTAATAACAGCGGAAACAATATGAATAACTGGTTGATTCAGAAAAAATTTCAACTACCGATTGAATATACTACCGTCGCTGCTGACTGGAAACAACGCGGTTATTCTTGCAATTCATTTACCGATCCACCTGGAAGAGAATGGCGCGATTTTATTCATCCGTGCGATGAACTGGTGACTGTCGTCGACGGACAATTGCAACTGATAATTCAAGGACAACCATGGATTTTAGAACCCGGTGATGAAATTTTTATCCCCCGTGGTGCTATTCATACCGTGAAAAATATTTATACTACTACAACTTATTGGTTTTATGGCTATTGCTTTGATTAAAAAATTTATTACGATCATATTGTTATGAAGTCATTTCATTTTATTGGATAAATTGAGTTATGAAAACACATATTGCTATTGCCGGTGCTGCGGGTCGCATGGGACGCCAGCTCATTGAAGCTTGTATTCAAGCAAGTGAGGTTGTTTTAGCCGCTGCGCTTGAACATCCTCAAAGCAGTTTTATTGGTAGTGATGCTGGAGAATTAGCCAGTATCGGTAAACAAAATATTAATATTGTTACTGATTTAAACACAATTATTTCTCAATTTGAGGTCTTAATTGACTTTACTACCCCGGAAGCCACTTTAGCTCATTTAGCGAAATGTCAAGCGATGACTAAACGGATGGTCATTGGTACGACTGGATTTTCGGCGCAACAACGCCAACTGATTGAACAAGCAGCCCAAAAAATTGCCATTGTCTTGGCACCTAATATGAGTGTGGGTGTTAATCTCACTTTTAAATTATTGGAAATAGCGGCACAAGTATTGGGTGAAGAAGTTGATATTGAGATTATTGAAGCACATCATCGTCATAAAGTCGATGCCCCTTCAGGAACCGCTTTGCGCATGGGTGAGATTGTGGCACAAACTTTAGGACGCAATTTAGCAGAATGCGCCGTATATGGGCGACAAGGCAAAACCAATGAACGGGCTCGTCGCACCATTGGTTTTGAAACGATTCGTGCCGGAGATATTGTCGGTGAACATACCGTGTTATTTGCTGGTACCGGGGAACGAGTTGAAATTACTCATAAAGCATCTAGCCGTATGACCTTTGCCAAAGGTGCCATTCGTGCCGCACAATGGATTATGCAAAAAGAGATTGGTTTATTTGACATGCAAGACGTTTTAGGCTTACGGTAGCCGATTAAGGTAGCCTGGATGCAGTGCAGCGGAATCCAGGAAATGGGTTAAAGGGGATTGAGGAAAATCTGAGCAGATATCAATTTGTTAAATCCCCCCTGACCCCCTTTTTAATTTTTTGAAATCGACCTCTCCCCCCTTTACCAAAGGGGAAAATGGCAGCTGTGCGTAACCTGAGTTATTTAATCCAGGAAACTCCGTAATTGTTCTGAGCGACTCGGATGACGTAATTTACGGAGCGCTTTAGCTTCAATTTGACGGATACGTTCACGGGTGACGTCAAATTGTTTACCGACCTCTTCTAAGGTATGATCGGTGTTCATATCAATCCCAAAACGCATTCGTAATACTTTCGCTTCCCGTGGCGTTAATCCATGTAACATTTCTTGAGTGGCTCGCCGCAACCCTTCAAAAGTCGCTGAATCAATCGGTGCTTGAATACTAGTATCCTCAATAAAATCACCTAAATGAGAATCTTCATCATCACCAATGGGCGTTTCCATCGAAATGGGTTCTTTAGCAATCTTCAGGACTTTGCGAACTTTATCTTCTGGCATTTCCATCCGTTCTGCTAATTCTTCTGGAGTCGCTTCCCGACCTTTTTCCTGTAGAATTTGCCGTGAAACCCGATTAAGTTTATTAATCGTTTCAATCATATGAACCGGAATCCGAATCGTGCGAGCTTGATCGGCAATCGAACGGGTAATGGCTTGGCGAATCCACCAAGTGGCATAAGTGGAAAATTTATAACCGCGTCGATATTCAAATTTATCAACCGCTTTCATTAAACCGATATTGCCTTCTTGAATTAAATCCAGGAATTGTAAGCCACGATTGGTATATTTTTTCGCAATAGAAATGACTAAACGGAGATTCGCTTCAATCATCTCTTTCTTGGCACGCCGCGCCTTCGCTTCACCAATCGACATACGGCGATTAATGTCTTTAATCTCCACCAGATTCAAGCGACATTGCTTTTCGAGAACAATCAATTTTTGTTGAGCACCTTCAAGTTCTTTTTGATATTGTTGTAAGCTGGTAACATAAGGTTTAGCCGAGTTTAATAGCGACGGTAACCAGTAGGGATCAGTCAGTTGGTTTTTGAAAGAAGACAAAAACTCTTTTTTATTCATGCCGACTTTCAGGATACAAGTATCCCGAATAAAATTTTCCTGTTCCCGAATAAAAGCCACCGTTTGGCGTAATTTAGCCGTTAATTCTTCAATCACTCGCGGCACTAACTTGAATTGCAGAAAACAATCTGCTACGTCTTTGCGTAACTGAATATACGCCTCTGCTTGTGTCCCCTGGCTTACTTCTACCTGCAACATCCGTTGGTATAACCCGCGTAATCGAGCAAAGCGACTCCGAGTTTCCTCCATATCAAGCAAAGTTTCTTCACCCAGGATAGGAGGTACTTCTTCATCATCATCTTCATCAACAGTCGCTTCAACTTCTATTTCTAGCTCCGGTGGCACTTTAGTTTCATCTATTTCAATTTCAGGTACGTCTTCTGAAGCAGAATCGATAAATCCAGTCAAAATATCAGATAGTTTGAGTTCATCTATTTCAACCTTATCATAATAGCTTAAGAATTCCGCAATGATATCAGGATGGGTTGCCAATGCCGATAAGGCTTGATTTAAGCCTTCTTCAATACGTTTGGCAATCTTAATCTCACCCTCACGGGTTAATAAATCGACTGTGCCCATTTCACGCATATACATTCGTACTGGGTCAGTGGTACGCCCAAATTCACTATCAACATTGGCTAAAGCCGCCGCTGCTTCCTCAGCCGCTTCTTCGTCAGCGACGGGCGCATCTGAAATCAGTAAGGAATCGGTATCCGGAGCAAATTCATGTACCGTAATACCCATATCATTAATCATATTAATGATACTTTCGATTTGTTCCGGTTCTACAATATCATCCGGTAAATGATCATTGACTTCATGATAAGTCAAATAACCCTGTTCTTTGCCTTTGGCAATCAGTAATTTGAGTTGAGATTTCTGTTGTTCGTGATTCATATGTACCTATACTATGGGTTGTTCAACGACAGCCAACGACTCTCCCCACTAAAATGGTTTGGTAAGCTTTGGAAAACCAATTGAACGTCAAGATAGACAGTTTTAGCCAGCAACTTCACCCATTATCAGCTCTCTGTCTTTGACTAATTAAAAGATACACTTTTTAAATTATAGCAAAAAAGCAATTTATTACTGCAGTGACCCTTTTATCAATAATCCTCTTTAATAATGTTTCTTGGAATTAAATCAATCTATAAAGATTAATATCTGTGGTTCTTTTTTTCATCTGTTCGGGTTTTGTTTCTCGTTGGGAACACAATTTGTTTATGATATTCTTCCTCTAAACGCGCAATGGTACCCTCAAATTCTTTATTTATATCTATCATATGTATATGATTAGTCAATAGCGATCCTTGTGAGACTAATCCTAATTGATTGATAATATCTTCATATTCTGTTCCACGCCACTGTTCATAAATCATCCCTAAAGTTATTTTAGGATTTGATTTTATTAATTCAATTAACTGTAAGAATAATTTTATGTGTTCGTCTAGTAGACCCGATAATTTTTCGTTGGGATAAGCGAGGTGTTGTAACAAAGTGGGTTTATGTAATAAGTAAATAATAGCTTGATGTACCAGTGAATATTCCCTTACAGTCTTATTCGGTAGGGATGATTTTATTGGGTGAGATTCAATTAATTCACCGGAAATGATTTTCGTCAATTGCTTAACATCGAGTTGAGTAAGTTCGCTTAATCGTTGTGTCATCAATAGCTGATAAGAACTGGTGCTGGGTAATTGTTTTAACAAAGGTTTAGCTAATTCTATTAATTTTGCTCTCCCATCAAGATGCCTGATGTCAACTTGTTGCTGGAGGGTATCAAATAAAAAATTTGACAACGGTAAGGCTTTCTCTACACAGCTATTCCATTTGGAGATACCTTCTTGACGTAATAAACTATCGGGGTCATGTCCTGGTGGTAAAAAAACAAAACTGACCTGTTGTCCCTCTTGTAAGAAAGGGAAGACTTTCTCTAAGGTACGCCAAGCGGCTTTTTGTCCAGCAAGATCACCATCAAAACAAAACCGAATTTCCGGCACAGTTCGGAATAAGCGCGTTAGATGTTCACGAGTGACGGCTGTACCTAAAGTGGCAACCACATTTTTAATGCCGTACTGTGCTAAGGTAATGACATCCAAATAGCCTTCTACCACCACTAAATGCGGTAATGGTCGATTTTGACGCGCCCAATACCAACCATATAATTCACGCCCTTTTTGAAATAAGCGGGTTTCAGGAGAGTTAAGATATTTGGGTTCTTTAGAATTATCTTGGAGTAGCCGCCCACCAAAAGCAATAACCCGTCCTCGTCCGTCCACAATGGGGAACATAATGCGATCCCGAAACAGATCATAATAATCCCCTTTAGCGTTTTTTTTTATTAATCCGGTTTCCAACAAGCGAGTTTTAGCCTCTGAAGTACTCCCACAAGTGGTTAAAATATTATTCCAACCGGTTGGCGCATAACCTAACCCAAAATCACGGGCAATTTCGCCAGTGAGTCCCCGTTTTTTTAGATAAGTAATGGCTATTGGAGATTGACGCAATTGTTGCTGATAGTACTTAGCAACTTGCGTCAGCAGATCATATAAGCTGGTTGGTGAAGTGATAGAGACTGGTGCACTACCTTGTTCATACTGTACTTCCATACCCACTTGGGAAGCTAATTCATGAACCGCTTCGACAAACTCAAACTGAGCGTAGTTCATTAAAAAGCTGATAGCATTTCCTTGAGCACCGCAACCGAAACAGTAGTAAAATTGTTTCTCCGGATTCACCGTGAAAGAAGGCGTTTTTTCATGATGAAATGGACAAGTAGCGATATAATTCTGACCGGTTTTGCGTAACGAAAAATAACTGTCAATTAAATCAACGAGATCAATCCTATTGATTAACTCATGAATAAAACTGCGCGAGATGTGACCACCCATCTTCAATTAGCAGTTGTCAATTAAGTTAATAATTTTTTACTGATTTAATCGTTGTTTAATTTGGTCGCTGACTTGTTTCATCTCAGCACGACCTTGTACTTGAACTTTAAGAATACCCATCACTTTGCCTAAATCCTTGACAGTAGTTGCTCCGGTTGCTTGAATCGCATGGGTTATTAAATTGGCTAATTCAGTTTCAGTCAGTGGTTGGGGTAAATAAGTTTTAATGACCTGAATTTCAAAAGCTTCCTGATCGACTAGATCTTGTCGCTTCGCTTTCTCATATTGTTCAATGGAATCACGTCGCTGCTTGAGCATTTTGTCTAGTACCACGATAACTTGCGTGTCATCTAAACTAATTCGTTCATCCACTTCCCGTTGCTTAATAGCAGCTTGAATAAGCCGTATCACACCTAAGCGTTGCTTCTCTTTAGCACGCATGGCTACTTTCATGTCTTCGGTAATTTTTTCTTTAATAGAAAACTCAGCCATAGTGATTTGTTATACCTGATGTGTCCACCCGTAAAGACGGGTGATAGCCAAACTGAAGAATCGCCTTGTTAATAATGACGTTCACGACGTAAAGTTTCACGACTCACTTTTTTTAAATGCCGTTTAACAGCAGCCGCTGCTTTACGCTTACGAACGGTGGTCGGCTTTTCATAGAACTCACGACGATGGACTTCTGCTAAAATACCCGCTTTTTCACAAGCACGTTTAAAACGACGAATAGCAACTTCAAAAGGTTCATTCTCTTTGACACGAATATTAGGCATTGAAAGATTAACCTCCTTAAAGGATTTCTTTAGATAAGGATTGATAAGATTGTCATCATGATTTGATAATGTTAAACTCAAACTATCAACTCAATTTTCACTACATTAACAATGTTATTTTCTTGATAGCTTGTTAAGTCGTATTCACTTGGTGAGCGTTAATTTCACCCGCGTTACTTTCAAACTGTAAACGTTCCATTATAATTTGAAATAACCTAAAACGCAAAATATTTACCTATGAATCAGGGCCAGCGCCTTGAAATGCCTTTCCAAAGACGAGCTTGGCGCGGTGGCTATCGCTCCAATCGGCTTGACGGTGTTTGTTAGCAAGGCTGCATCGCGTCAGCCTCAAACCGCCCAAGACCGAGATGTCGAGCCGTAGTCAACCTGGCCGGGGCGCTCCCTTTGCGACTGCGGCTGGCCTTTTCACGAAAAGTGACATCCATCCGCTTTGGTCAGCACCGTTGAACCAGTCTGCGGTTGGTTCTGTAATCAGTAGCTGGGGTAAATTTTCCAACATTGGTGAATACGTGGGTTACGTTCAAAATCTTTGGGTAAGGTTAAATGGCTCATGTTTTCCAATTGTAATTGGGTGAATGCTTGAGTATCCAGTTTAAATTTTTGGTAATTCGTTGAAAAAATTAATACGCCATTCCGAGTTAAACATTTTAAAGCGGTACGAATGAGGGTGACATGATCGCGCTGAATGTCTAAGGTTTGGTCAGTTTGTTTAGAATTAGAGAATGTCGGTGGATCTAAAAAAATTAACCCATAACGTCCCAATCGCGGGGATTGGGTGAATCTATCTGCTTCTTGTTGTAACCAAGACTGGCAATCCGCTTGAATCAACTGGTGATGATGTTCACTTAAGCCATTACGAATTAAATTGCGATGTGCCCAAGCCAAATAAGTTTTGGAAGTATCAACCGTGGTGGTCGCCATCGCACCCCCTAAAGCAGCTTGTACTGTTGCGGTACCCGTATACCCAAATAGATTGAGAAAGCGTTGCCCTTGAGCCAAGGAGAAAATGAGTTGACGAGTAAGGCGGTGATCTAAAAATAAACCTGTGTCTAGGTAATCCGTTAGATTTACGAGAAATATGGCCTTGTCTTCGTGAATTTCATAGAACTGACCGGTGTTATTGTGTTTTTGATATTGCGTTTTGCCTTTTTGGGGGTGTCGCACTTTTAAGAAAATTCGTTGGGGCGGTGTTTGCAAAACTTCGGCAATCACAGCTAAAGCTTCTTGTAAGCGATCTTTTGCTTTTTGCTGATCAATGGTTTTTGGGGGTGCATATTCTTGTACGTGTATCCATTGTTCATAGATATCAATGGCAATGGCATATTCGGGTAAATCAGCGTCATATAAACGAAAACAATGAATTTGTTCACGTTGTACCCAACGTTTCAGATGTTTGAGGTTTTTTTGTAACCGATTAGCTAACATGTGAGCACCTTGGCTCCACTGGTTTACCTTGTCTACCAATGGAACCGGTGGTGGTTGATACCACGGCGGCTCGGTAGTGGTTTGCGGTTGCATAAACCATTGTGACTCGATGTTAAAGCGTAATAATTTACACTCTAAGGCGCCATTATAGAGGGTATATTTTTTGTTAGCACGAATGCCAATTTGCTTTCCCATGTCTAAATCACTAGCTATCACAGCGGCTTGCCAACCTTGAAAGTGGGTGCGAAGAACCTCACCTAAATGGCTATATAAATGTTTCATGGCTTCGTAATTACCTAAACGTTCGCCATAAGGAGGATTGGTCACCAATAAACCCGGACTGGGTAAAGCGGTTAATTGCGCTAAAGATCGTTTTTCCAGGTGAATTTTCCCGGTCAGTCCCGCACGTTCAACATGAATGAGTGCACTGCGTATTGCATTTTTGTCGATATCGTAACCCATTATTTTGGGTAATTGACTAAGACCGGCTACTTTACGTTGTTGGGCTTCGGCTAATAAATTAGCCCACCGGATAGGATCATGTTGTCGCCAATGTAAAAAGCCAAAGTAAGAACGTAATAGTCCCGGTGCAATATCGGCGGCTATCAAAGCGGCTTCAATAGGCAAAGTGCCAGAACCACACATGGGATCTAATAATTGACCCCCTTGGGCAGCGATCTGCGGCCAACCAGCCCAGATGAGTATGGCTGCCGCTAAATTTTCTTTTAGGGGTGCCGGTCCACCGCTTTCTCGATAGCCACGTCGATGTAGACTATCACCACTTAAATCAATACTAACAATCGCTTGATCATGATCTAAATGGACATTAATTCTAAGATCCGGTTGTTGTTGGTTAACATTAGGACGAATTTGATAGTAAGTACGAAATTGGTCCACAATCGCGTCTTTAACTTTCAGTGCGCCAAAATGAGTATGTTGCAGATGAGATTGACGGCTAGTGAAATCAACCGCTAATGAACCATCCGCTGCCAGATGTTCATCCCAGCGAATCGTTTGAACACCCTCATATAACGCCTCAGGATCCGGAGCGGGAAAGGTGCTCAGTGGTAATAATATTCGATTAGCAATTCGTGACCACAGACAAATTCGATAAGCTTGAGTTATCGTTCCTTGAAAAGCAACCCCGGCACGAGTCGGTGAAACTTGACTCAGATTAAAAGTGTCATGTAGTTCATTGGCTAATAAAGGTTCCATCCCTTTAGGTGCAGTGGCAAAAAAAGCAAGCAATGTGGACATAAAAATAAGCAATTTTCTGATAGCGAAGAAGTAAAATATAAATTATTCTTAGTACTTAAATTATGCTATAATTACAAAAATATATGATGGTCCTCGTCATTTTGATCAATCAGGGGATATGTCATCTTGGTTATTCGTATGGTATTTAATTATTCTCCATTCCATGATGACCACCTTAAGGACAGGGGAATTTTTAGAGATTCCTTAATATTCTCTTAGAATAAGCTTCTTTCCTCCTGTTCGATATTGTTATCTGAATCCTTCATAAGGAGTGAATTATGTTTAAGTTTAGCAAAAAATGGGTTAAAAGAAGCTTTTTTCTCACCCTCATCAGTATTTTTCCCTTAATAGGACAAGCAGAAAACTATGAGGGGTTGGAAATTGCCGGTGAAACTTCATCAGAATTAAAAGTCAAAGCCTTAGGTGAACCAATCGAATTGCGTTATTGGTTTAATGAAAAAAACGCCAATAATCCTGATTCTGCTTTTCAATTGTATGTTATTTATCACCCCTGTGAATCAGCAGAGAAATTATGGTTTATTACGAAGAACGGGTTAACCGATATCCCCACTGCTTTTTGTAGCCACAATAGTCAAAGTGGATCACCATGCGATGCTGAACAAGAATTGGTGTTAAGTTTTAACATTCCTATGGATTTAGAATTTGTTAATGAACATTGTTTTTATGCCGTCGAATTAGAACCGGGAATTGAACTGGCCAAAGTGGACCGTTCTAAATGGACCCAATTGAATATGCAGAATTTCTCTGATGAAGTAGCCTATGTTACTCGGTGGGATCCCGATTCAACATTGTGAATGAGCTAGGTGCAAATATCAATAATTCATAGGGGAAAAAACATGTATAACCAGAAAACTATCCGAGTGATTTTAGCAATCACTTTTTTGCTGTGGGGTAACAATAGTTTTGCTATCTCAGTCAGTCCATTAGGAGGAACACTTAGTGCCAATGGTTTGATAACTGAGTTGATTGATACCTCCAGTAGTCAAATTACCGTTTCTGGAATCAAGTACCAAGGTGCTTACCAAGCCTCCGGCATTTTTAGTAACGGGATGGGAGATGGATTAGGGATTGACAGAGGTGTTATTTTAACTACGGGTAACGTTACCAATGCGATTGGCCCTAATAAATGCTATAAAACAACTACGGTTAACCGTAAACCGGGTGATAGTAGCCTTAATACTCTGGAGCAAGGTACTACTACCTATGATGCTTCGGTATTAGAATTTGATTTTATACCACAGGGTGATACTTTAAAATTTGAATATGTTTTTGCTTCAGAAGAATATCCAGAGTGGGTAGGTTCTAAATTTAATGATATATTTGCCTTTTTCTTAAATGATCAAAATATTGCCCTCGTTCCGAAGTCTTCTACTCCAGTAGCCATTAACACAATTAATAAATGGTCAAATAGCAAATATTACTACGATAATGAATATCCCTCCCCCAGTAATATTACCGACTATAATAAAAACAGTTGTATACCAGGAACTATTACCCCATTTTTGACTGAATTCGATGGATTTACCACCGTCTTATCAGCCGTAGCTAAAGTCACCCCAGGAAAACAGCATCATATGAAACTGGCTATTGCTGATAGAGGTGACTTTAGTTTGGATTCAGCTGTATTTATTAAGGGAAAAAGTTTTGCTTTAGTACTCCCCCCCCCAGCCACTACTTTAATTTCACCCGCCGAGATTATTTATACTAATACACCTACCTTTAGTTGGCATAGCGTTCCCAGCGCAACGATATATGAGTTGCAGTTAGTTGATGCTAATCATAATGTACTGATTGACAATAAATATTCTTCCGATGAAATTGCTTGTGACAGTCAAGCCGGTTCGTGTTCAGTAGCACCAGGAACCTCTTTAGCTGATGGGACTTATCAATGGCAAGTTAAAACTCAAAATCAAGCTGGTGGCGATTTATGGAGTAATACTTTATCTTTCACCGTCAAAACACTTCCCGATCCGGCTACTTTAGTTGCGCCACTGGAAAATACCATTAAATGTAGCCTATTACCGACTTATCAATGGCAACCGGCGGCATTGGCAACACGCTACTTATTACATATAAAAGATGCAAAGAATCCAGTATTTGAACAATGGTATAATGCGAGTGAAGTCAATTGTGTCGATCAGACAAAGACTTGTTCAGTAACACCAGCATTTCAACCGGCTGAAGGTTCAGTACAATGGCAAATAAAAACCGCTAATTCTAAAGGAGAGGGACCATGGAGTACTACTAACACTTTCACCATGAAATGTCCGCCACCGGCAACAACTTTAGTCCCGAGTAGCCCTACCACCGGTAGTACTCTTTTTCCTGGTGTAGTAAGTAATCAATCTATCTCTGGAATACCACTACCCGCCAATAATCCTACTTCTTATAGTTGGCAAGCTGTTCCCAGCGCTACATTTTATCAATTACAAATAAAAAATCAGCAAGGACAAGTTGTTGTAGACAAATCCTATCCGGCTAATAGTTTGAATTGTAGTCAAGGTCAAGGGGTTTGTACGGTTAATTTGGCAGTCGACTTACCTGATGGCAATTACCAATGGCAAATCCTAACTGGCAATGAAGTTGGAGAAGGGACTTGGAGTCAAACATTACCCATGACTATCAAGATGCTTCCGGATGCCGCTACTTTGATTTCACCCACGGGAACTTTGCTCAATTGTACTCAAAAACCCACTTATAGTTGGAAACCGGCGAATTTAGCCACGCGTTATCTGTTATCCGTCCAAGATACGAGTAAATTAACGGAACGGTGGTACAGTATGATAGAAGCGAATTGTAATGATACGCTTTGTTCGGTAACCCCAGACTTTAACGTGGTAGAAGGCAATGTGACTTGGCGAGTAAAAACGGCTAACACGAAAGGGGAAGGGCCTTGGAGTGAATCGAGGTCGTTTGCGGTGAAATGCCCACCCCCGGCTACTACCCTGGTCTCACCGACGGGCGTGATTAATGATAATACGCTCACTTATACTTGGAATAGCGTTCCCGCTGCCACGACCTACCGTTTACAAGTGCTTGATGCCAATAACCAAATCGTGGTTGACGAAACTAGTGCTAATTGTAATGTTAACCCAGGCGTTTGCTCTGTCACCCCCCCGCCGAAATTACTCGATGGCAACTATAGTTGGAAGGTGCTGACGCAAAATCAAGTTGGCCCAGGCGCTTGGAGTGGGGCGATGCCCATGACTATCAAGATGCTTCCGGATGCCGTTACTTTGATTTCACCCACGGGAACTTTGCTCAATTGTACTCAAAAACCCACTTATAGTTGGCAACCGGCTGCCTTAGCCACGCGATATTTATTATCAGTACAAGATGCTTTAGGAGTAACCACCGAACGCTGGTACAGTAATATTGAAGCTAATTGTACAACAACCACTTGTTCGGTTACACCGGATTTCCCCGTGGTGGAAGGTAATGTTCAATGGCGAGTAAAAACAGCCAATTCCAAAGGAGACGGGCCATGGAGTACGACCTTGTCATTTGCAGTAAAGTGTCCGCCACCGCCAACCACGCTGTCCACAGCGATACCGGTAACGAATAGCAATCTAGTTGCCTATACCTGGAAAACGGTTCCCAGTGCCACGCTTTATCAATTGCAGATAAAAAATTCACAAGGGCAAGTGATCTTGAAAAAATGGTATTCAGCCACCAGTTTGAATTGTAATAGTGGCCAACAGAATTGCTCAGTTAACGTGGGGGGTCTCAATTTGCCAGATGGCACTTACTACTCGAACGTACAAACCCGTAATGAAGTGGGTTATGGTGTATGGAGTAACACATTGCCTTTTATCATCAAGATGCTGCCTGATGCAGCAACATTAGTCTCACCGACAGCAACTCTGCTCAATTGTACTCAAAAACCCACTTATAGTTGGAAACCAGCGAATTTAGCCACTCGTTATCTGTTATCCATCCAGGATACGAGTCAATTAACGGAACGCTGGTATAGTATGACCGAAGCGAATTGTACTGATACGCTTTGCTCGGTAATCCCAGACTTTAACGTGGTAGAAGGCAATGTGACTTGGCGAGTAAAAACCGCTAATTCCACCGGGGAAGGCCCTTGGAGTGAAGCGGGGTCGTTTGCGGTGAAATGTCCACCCCCGGCCACGACCTTGGTCTCACCGACGAGCGTGATTAATGATAATACGCTCACTTATACTTGGAATAGCGTTCCCGCTGCCACGACCTACCGTTTACAAGTGCTTGATGCCAATAACCAAATCGTGGTTGACGAAACCAGTGCCAATTGTAATGTTAACCAAGGCATTTGCTCTGTCACCCCCCCGCCGAAATTACTCGATGGCAACTATAGTTGGAAGGTGCTGACGCAAAATCAAGTTGGCCCAGGCGCTTGGAGTGGGGCAATGCCAATGACTATCAAGATGCTTCCGGATGCAACGACGTTAGTCTCACCGACAGCAACCCTGCTCAATTGTACTCAAACCCCGACTTATAGTTGGAAACCGACGAATTTAGCCACGCGATATCTCTTGTCGGTACAGGATAGCCAAGGAACAATTGAACATTGGTATTCTGATACCGAAGCGAATTGTGGTAATACTACTTGTTCAGTCACACCCGAGTTCAAACCGGCAGAGGGCAATGTGAATTGGCGAGTAAAAACGGCTAACACGAAAGGGGAAGGGCCTTGGAGTGAAGCGGGGTCGTTTGCGGTGAAATGTCCACCCCCGGCTACTACCCTAGTCTCACCAACCGGCGTGATTAATGATAATACGCCTACTTATACTTGGAATGCTATTCCTACAGCCACAACCTACCGTTTACAAGTACTTGATGCCAACAACCAAATCGTGATTGATGAAACCGGGATCAATTGTCCTGTTAACCCAGGCGCTTGTTCTTTCACTCCCACTCCGAAATTACTCGATGGTAACTATAGTTGGAAGGTGCTGACGCAAAATCAAGTTGGCCCAGGTGCTTGGAGTGGGGCAATGCCGATGACTATTAAGGTTCTTCCGGATGCAGCCAGTTTAATTTCACCTACTCAAACCTTCGTTAACTGCAACCAATTCCCGACTTATAGCTGGAAACCGGCTTATTTAGCCACTCGGTATCTACTCGCAGTGCAAGATAATCTTGAGGTAATAGAACGTTGGTATAGTTCAACTGAAGCCAATTGTACTTTAACCGATTGTTCAATAACGCCAGATTTCAAACCGGCAGAGGGTAACGTGAGTTGGCGAATCAAAGCAGCTAACCCAGAAGGAGAAGCGCCGTGGAGTGAAACTTTATCTTTTACTATGAAGTGTCCACCAGCGGCTCCCACCTTAATTCCTAGTAGCGGTGGTGCTACCTCTGGCAATACTCTCTTTCCTGGAGGAACCGGCACTTCTCTATCGGGGTTCCCACCAGTCCAAAGCAGTGCTATTGCTTATAAGTGGCAGGCTATTTCTGGTGCAACCCTCTATCAACTCCAGATAACAAATGCACAAGGGCAAGCCGTCATGAAAAAATGGTATTCGGCTGCGAGTTTGAATTGTAGTAGTCCGGGCCAAGAAATTTGCGCCGTTAATGTAAATAATCTCAATTTATCCGATGGTAACTATCAATGGCAAGTCCAAACCCGTAACGAAGTCAGTTCAAGTGCCTGGAGTAGTCCAAGTTCCTTTAACGTCAAGACTCTTCCGGATGCGACGAATTTAATTTCACCCGCTCAGACTTTGGTCAATTGCAACCAAACACCGACTTATAGTTGGCAACCGGCGGCTTTAGCTACGCGATATCTATTGTCGGTACAGGACAGCCAAGGGACAACTGAACGTTGGTATAGTGCTATCGAAGCGAATTGTAATGCCACCCTTTGCTCAGTAACGCCAGATTTCCAAACCGCAGAGGGTAACATTCAATGGCAAGTCAAAGCGGCTAACCTAAAAGGAGAAGCACCCTGGAGTGAAACTTTATCTTTTGTAGTGCAATGTCCACCCTTAGCGACTACTTTAGTTTCACCCAGTGAAGTTATCCGTGAGAACAAGCCTACTTATACTTGGAATACAATTGCCACTGCAACGACTTATCAATTACAAGTGACTGATGCTGATAATCAAGTTGTCGTTGAGGAAACGATTTCTAATTGTCAGAGTGAGCAGGAAACTTGTTCTTTCAGCCCAACCACGCCGCTAACTGATGGCAATTATAGCTGGAATATTCAAACTCAAAACCAAGTGGGTAACGGTCAGTGGAGCCAAGCATTGCCTTTTACCGTACTCACAACTCCATTAGCGGCGACTTTAGTTTCGCCTCAAGTCACCCTGCATCAGAATCTGCCAACTTACACTTGGCAAACCGTACCAAAGGCGACACAGTATCTCATGCGGGTGCAAGATGCGAGTGGCCAGGTGTTTGAAAAAATGTATACCAGTGTGGAAGCCAATTGTAGTGAAGAAACTCAGCTTTGTTCCGTTACTCCAGACAAAGAACTGGCTGAAGGTGAAGCACAATGGTGGATACAAACCGCTAATAGCAGTGGTTCAGGACCGTTGAGCGCCACGATGTCATTCATCGTTGAGAAAGTAACCACATGTAAACTGTATGCCGTTGACGATGAAGGATTGAATAACTCCCAATTCTTGGTCATTGATCCGCAAACAAAAACTGTCAATCCCTTAGGGGCTCTTTATGTTGCTCACGATATTGAAGCTTTAGATGCTTCTTTAGAAACAGAACAACTGTACGCGGCTTCCGGAAAAGATGCGCTATTACCGGGTATTCTTTATACCGTAGATAGTTCTACCGGACAACTCAATTTAGTGGGCGACTTGGGACTTGGTGATGTCAGTGGTCTTTCCTTTAACCCCATGACCGGCTTGTTGTGGGGATGGTCACCAGGCAATGGACTTTTTTGGGTTGATGTCAATCAATTACCGCTACTTCCTCAATTTGAATGGCTTTCTACCATACGGATTGATGATCTCACTTGGAACGAAGAGGGTACAGTGCTCTACTTGGCACAAAGAAATAAAATCCTACGTTATGAAGGTAACGCAGCCAAACCAACTCTGATTTGCACTTTGCTAGAAAATCGCAAGATTGAAGCTTTGGAAATAATTTCAGGAAATGTTTTCTTAATGGGTATTGATGGCAAAGATATTGTCTACTCAGTTAATGTGGATAGTAATAAAAATTGTGTTGTTGAACCGGTTGATACCCTAGAAAAACCTTATCAAGATATAGAAGGGATGGCGCTGGGGTGCACTAGACATTATGCCGTCGAATAACTGAATAACCTTATTCAGAACGTTAACTAAGAGGAATAAAAGACTGGGTGGAAAGAGAATAATTTCAAATCATTTGAAACCTTTCTCTTTCCCTCTTTCTTCGTGGTTTAACTTATTTTCTTCTCACCAGCCCTGTTCAATCTGTCCTCATTTGATCTGTGCTGAAACAGTGCCTATAATCCACGCTTGCAACCAAAGTTAGTGTAGGTAAGAAGGCGTGAATAACAAAGGAATTTGCTGATGTTAACCAGTTAAAAATGGGGGTTACTTCAATCAAAGGTACTTTATGCTCAACCTAATCATCAAGGCGACACAAGGTACCCCTAAGAATAAGGTAGCCCTAAGAATTAAGCACTCAACAAACAACCGACCTTAATTAATTGTTATGCTGACTAAACATGATTCAACCATACTCCAAAAAGAATAAATCAAGTTCACCGGGTGCTGGAGAAACCGATCTCTACCAACTGGAATTTGTTCAAAACCTAGTGGCCCATTGGGACGAGTTA
The DNA here is from genome assembly GCA_000828835.1 of Thioploca ingrica. Classification (GTDB taxonomy): domain Bacteria; phylum Pseudomonadota; class Gammaproteobacteria; order Beggiatoales; family Beggiatoaceae; genus Thioploca; species Thioploca ingrica. The sequence goes on along the minus strand of AP014633.1, from coordinate 2,273,968 downwards.
ATTGATTGGGAAGCTCGCTCAATCAGTGAAGGTCGCTTTTTTATTGACGTATTACAAGAAAAATCGGCAAAAAATGTTCTTGATGTCGCTACCGGAACTGGATTTCACTCAGTCTTATTACTTCAGGAGGGTTTTCAAGTCGCCAGTGTCGATGGCAGTCAGGAAATGCTCGCTAAAGCCTTTGAAAATGCCCTGCAAAAAAACTTTATTTTGCGAGCGATACATACCGATTGGCGTTGGCTCGGTCGTGATGTCCATGAAAAATTTGATGCCGTTATTTGTTTAGGTAATGCTTTCACTTATCTGTTTTCTGAACGCGATCGTCGCAAAGCCTTAATTGAATTTTATGCGGTATTAGAACATGACGGCATTCTTATTTTGGACCAACGGAATTATGATGCCATTCTGGAAGGTCATTTCTCCAGCCGCAAAGCCTATTATTATTGCGGCGAAAGCGTAAAAGTTGAACCGGAGCACGTTGATGAAAAATTAGTTCGGTTTCGTTATGAATTTACCGATAATTCGGTTTTTTACCTTGACAATTATCCGTTGCGTAAAACCTACATGCAGCAATTAATGAAGGAAGTGGGTTTTCAAAGAATCAAGACCTATGGTGATTTTAAAGAAACTTATCACCATGATGAACCCGATTTCTTTATCCATGTTGCTGAAAAGAAATATGAACCGGCTAAAAGTAAATGAAGACACTTTGACCAAAGTGTGAAGTCAAACTAGCTTGATATCACTTAGTTTAGTGAGGTTGAACCGGCTTACCCCTGAATTTATTGATTGACTTATTCTCTAACCAACGTATTTTCAATGTGAAAATACCGTTATTTCCCTATAGGAAGGTTCATATGATAGTTCAAAAGCAACAACAAAATTACGGCCCCAATCCGGTTGCCGTTCGGCAAACGGATAAGTATAAAGAAGAATATATTACCAGTTTTGTTGCCCGTTGGGATCAACTGATCAATTGGGAAGCACGAGCCCGAAGTGAAGGTCGTTTTTTTATGGAAGTCTTACAACAACGAGGGGCCAAAAAAGTTCTTGATGTGGCTACAGGTACGGGTTTCCACTCAGTGCGCCTCCTCCAAGCCGGTTTTGACGTGGTCAGTGCTGATGGTAGTCCAGAAATGCTGGCTAAAGCCTTTGAAAACGGTCGCCGCCGCGGGCTAATTTTGCGTACAGTACAAGCCGATTGGCGTTGGCTTAACCGTGATGTCCATGGTAAGTATGATGCTGTTATTTGTTTAGGAAATTCCTTTACCCATTTATTTGCCGAAAATGATCGTCGTAAAGCCTTAGCAGAATTTTATGCGGCGCTTCGCCATGATGGTGTGCTTATTTTAGATCAACGTAATTATGATCAGATTCTGGATAGCGGATTTTCATCTAAACACATCTACTATTATTGTGGAGACAATGTGAAAGCGGAACCGGAATATGTCGATGACGGGTTAGCTCGGTTCCGTTACGAATTTCCAGATGAATCCGTATTTCACCTCAACATGTATCCACTGCGAAAAAACTATGTCCGCCAACTGATGACGGAAGTTGGTTTTCAACAGATTACCACTTATGGTGATTTCCAAGAAACTCATCATCAACATACCCCGGATTTTTTCATTCACGTTGCGGAAAAAAAATATGAACTGGGCACAAAAAATCCTGGAGAGATTTAATGGAACCATCCGATTCTCCCGCAGTGGCAACCACTTGTACTTACTACAATAGCAACGATGCTGACAACTTCTACGCTAGTATTTGGGGCGGTGAGAACATCCATATTGGTATTTATGAGCAAGAAAGTGATTCCATTGCTCAAGCTAGTCACCGCACCGTACAAAAACTCGCCTCCTTGCTCAAACTTCATGAAGATAGTCGCGTTTTAGATATTGGGGCGGGTTATGGGGGAATGGCACGCTACTTAGTTAAGAATACGGGCTGTCAAGTTGATTGCTTAAACTTGAGTCAAGTTCAGAATCAACGCCATCAGCAATTGAATCAACAGCAAGGGTTAATCGGTAAAATTCGCATCATTGAGGGTAATTTTGAAGCGATTCCAGCAGCCGAGCAACACTATGATGTCGTTCTATCTCAAGATGCTATCTTACATAGTGGCAACCGTCTTCAAGTATTTAAAGAAGTAGCCCGGGTACTTAAATCCGGTGGTGAATTTATCTTTACTGATCCGATGCAAAGTGACTATTGTCCTCCCAATATTTTACAACCAGTTTTAGACCGACTAAACTTAGATTCAATGGGTTCAATGAGTTTCTACACTCAAACAGCGGCAACAGTGGGATTGGAAACTATTCAAATCATTGAAATGACTGAACAACTCGTTAACCATTACCGTCACATATTGCAAGCCACTGACGAGCACTACGAAAAAATCCTTAAAGTGTGCAATCAAGATTATATTGAGCGGATGAAAATCGGTTTAAATCACTGGATTGAAAAGGGTCAACAAGGTTATTTGGTGTGGGGAATATTACACTTTCGCAAAAAATAATGATGGGTTCAAGCAAAATGAGTTGATTATTTAACCAAAAACTGTTCTGATAATAAAAATAAATTGATTAAGCGGTGAAGAATCAATTAATCTAAAAATAGGAGCCAAGTTAAAATGGAAAAGATCAGAGCGGTCAATGTAACTAAGGTTTTTGCTTCTCATCCTCAACGTGCCCTAACCCTTCTTGACCAGGGCATGAGTAAAGATGAAATTTTTAGCCAAACTGGACAAGCGGTTGGTTTGGTTAAAATTTCTTTCGATGTGCACGAAGGTGAAATTCTGGTGGTGATGGGGTTGAGTGGGAGTGGTAAATCGACTCTTATCCGCTGTATCAACCGTCTGGTTGAACCATCCCAAGGCCAGATTTTTATAGATGGCATCGACATCACTTCTTTAGATCATCACGCCTTATTAGAATTGCGCCGCCGTAAATTTGGAATGGTCTTCCAACATTTTGCCCTATTTCCACAGCGGAATGTTATCAATAATGTTGAATATGGGCTAGAAATTCAACAAGTTGATAAACTCTTACGCCAGGACAAAGCGAGGCAAGCTCTAAAATTAGTAGGCTTAGAAGGTTGGGAAGATGCTATGCCTAATCAACTCAGTGGCGGGATGCAACAACGGGTTGGTTTAGCTCGCGCCTTAGCGGTTGATCCCGATATCCTGTTAATGGATGAAGCATTCAGTGCGCTGGATCCCTTGATCCGCGGTGATATGCAAACGGAACTGATGTCTTTGCAAGCGCGAATGAAAAAAACCATTCTCTTTATTACTCATGATCTGGATGAAGCACTGAAAATTGGCAATCGAGTGGTGTTGATGAAAGATGGGCAAGTGGTGCAAATAGGAACACCCGAGGAAATTCTGACTACCCCAGCTAATGATTATGTGAAACGGTTTGTCGAAAACGTCGATAAATCTAAAATTTTGACGGCACGCTCGATCTTGATAGAAACAAACCTCTCTGCTTACCTAGAAGATGAACCAGCCCATGTTCTTAGTAAAATGCAAACCAATAAAGTGGCTAGCCTGTTTGTCGTAAAACGGGATAATACTTTATTGGGCATCGTATTAGCCGAAGTAACCCGTCAAGCAGTAGAACGCGGCGATAAAACTATTGCGAATATCATTGAATCACAAGTACCTACCGTGACAGCTACTGCACCTTTAACCCAGTTAATTCGGATTCTAACCAAATGGCCTTGGCCAATCCCGGTGGTCGATCCGGAAAATAAACTGCAAGGAATGATTCTCAGTAATCGTGTGTTAATGGCCTTAACTAAAGGGGAAGAATAAACCATGGAAAATTCTGCTGTGTCGGTTGATAAATGGCATTACCTCACCGATAAATTGCCATTGGATAAAGAAATTGATAAGTTAATCGATTTCCTAACGGAACATTTTGCCTTTTTAACTAAAGCGATCAGTAAATATTTGGCAACGATTATTGAAGCGAGTACTGACGGCCTAATGGCTTTACCACCCTGGCTAGTGATTACTATTTTTGCCGCGTTAGCTTGGCGTTTAGCGGGACGTAATGTAGGAATTTTCACCTTACTGGGGCTGGGTTTATTATGGAACTTACGCTTGTGGGAACCGACCATGGAAACCTTGATTCTGGTTTTAGTCGCAACGGTTATTGCTATCATCGTCGGGATTCCCTTGGGAGTGTGGTCTGCCCTTTCGCCAATGGCTTATCGTATCATTATGCCCATTTTGGATTTTATGCAGACTATGCCCGCCTTTGTTTATCTTATTCCAGCCATTCCCTTCTTTGGATTAGGTGCTGTTTCCGCTATTTTTGCCACCGTGATTTTCGCTGTACCGCCGGCTATTCGTCTGACCTGTTTAGGAATCAAGCAAGTTCCGCGAGAATTGATCGAAGCCGCTGATGCCTTTGGTTCTACCCGTGGGCAAAAATTATTTAAATTACAATTGCCTCTGGCTATTCCAACCATTATGGCCGGTATTAATCAAACGATTATGTTAGCACTCTCTATGGTCGTCATTGCGGCGATGATTGGTGCGGGTGGATTGGGAAGTGAAGTATGGAAAGCCATACAACGACTAGAACCCGGCAAGGGGTTTGAAGCGGGCATAGCTATAGTCATTCTAGCGATGATTCTTGACCGCATTACTCAAAAAATTGGCAAACAAAATTCTCCAGAGCGTCAATAAAAACTATTTTTTTGCAGTTAACAACACCATAATTATTCAAATAAATGACTAAAAGGGTTTATCATTATCCAGAATTAAAACTGACTTTTGGGAGGGACTACTTTAATGAGCAAAAATCCTAGATGGGCTGATATAAGCACAGTGATTGTAGTCATCGGGTTACTCGTTTTCATGAGTTCCACCTTAACCTGGGCTACTGAGAAAACTTATCGCGGTAAAGTACAATTAACTTATGTAGAATGGTCTAGCGAGATTGCGAGTACCAATGTGGTTAAAGTGGTGCTAGAACAATTAGGTTATCAAGTTGAAATCATTCCGGTTACCGCAGCCGCTATGTGGCAAGCCGTTGCCAGTGGTGAAGCGGATGCCTTGGTAGCCGCCTGGTTATACACTGCCCATGCCCATTATCTAAGAGCCGTTAGACACCAAGTAGAGTATTTAGGACCAAATTTAGAAGGAACCAAAATTGGTTTGGTAGTACCCCGTTATGTCACGATTAATTCTATCGAAGAATTAAATGCCTATGCCGATAAATTTGGCAAGAAAATTATTGGCATCGATCCCGGTGTCGGGTTGATGAGTAAAACCGAAGAGGCTATAAAAGCCTACCATTTAAACTTTAAATTAATGGAAAGCAGTGGTGCGACAATGACAGCGATGTTAGAAAAAGCCATTACTAATCAGCAATGGGTAGTCGTTACCGGTTGGACACCCCACTGGATGTTTTCTCGCTGGCAATTAAAATATCTCGCTGATCCAAAAGGCATTTATGATCAAAAAGGGATTTACAGTGGTGAAGAGCATATTGGTACGATTGTACGCAAAGGACTCAAACAAGATATGCCTGAAGTCTATCGAGTACTCGATAAATTTTACTGGGAACCTGAGGATATGGAACAAGTGATGGTATGGAATGAAGAAAACAAACTAGCACCTTATGCAAATGCTCAACGTTGGGTAAAAGAAAACCCCGATAAAGTCAATTGTTGGATATCTCCTGATCCTAATCAAGACTGCTCATCCCTGAAGAAAAAAACGCCAGTTATCCATCAACACTAGCAACGGCTTGTTAACAACCTCAATTCTAGAGATAAAGAGGTTAATCTGGTGTCGCATTTGTATCAATAAAATACTGATTATAAATAAAAAACTAAAGTGATGCCCCCCCTTGCATCTCTTAGTGATTTCAAGGATAATATCCTCCTCGCTTGGAGAGGTGGCTGAGCGGTTGAAAGCGACGGTCTTGAAAACCGTTGAAGGCTAATACCCTTCCGTGGGTTCGAATCCCACCCTCTCCGCCAACCCGAGTTATTATTTTTTTCGTCTATCATAGGGGCAATCTTATGAATCCAAGTATCCGCGCCCCCGAATTACCTGCCACCTTAGAATGGTTCAATACGCCATCCCCACTGCGGTTGATTGAGCAACGTGGTAAAATGGTTTTACTCGATTTTTGGACTTACTGCTGCATTAACTGCATGCACATTTTGCCTGATCTCGCTTATTTAGAACAAAAATATCCAGATAGTTTAACGGTGATTGGAATTCATTCGCCTAAATTTCCTCAGGAACGGGTAGGAAAGCAAGTTCAAAAAGCCATTAACCGCTATGATATCCATCATCCGATTGCCCATGATCCTTTATTAACAGTTTGGGAAAACTACGGTATTCGGGCATGGCCTTCTTTTATTTTGATTGACGCCGCTGGCTATGTCGTTGCTAGCTTGAGTGGCGAAGGACGACGTGAACAACTGGACCACCTCATCACCCACTATTTAGCACAAGCTGAACAACAAGGCATACGAGTAACCAGTGCGATGCCAGTTCAACTATCACCAGAACCAAATTCACCGCTAAAATTTCCCAGTAAACTCTATGCCAGTGCGGACCGTTTATATCTCAGTGATAGTGGACATCATCGTATTTTAGAAACGAATTGGGCAGGTCAAATTTTACGCTGTTTTGGCAACGGTCATCCTGGTTTAATTAATGGCAACCGAGAACAAGCTCAATTTGATGATCCACAAGGCTTAATCAAACTTGATGACCAACTGTATGTAGCCGATACGCATAATCACGCTTTACGTCGAATTGATTTAACGACTGGACAAGTTGACACCCTCGCCGGGACTGGACAACAAGGTCGTTACCAAAGCAACTCTTTTAAAAACTTATTACAAATTGCCCTAAATTCACCTTGGGATCTGGCTTACCATGAAGGTATTTTATATATCGCTATGGCTGGACAACACCAGATTTGGGCAATGAATTTAGTCCAACAGACTATCAGTATTTATGCGGGTTCCGGTCGGGAAGACATTATCGACGGTCAGGCTCATCAATCGGCTTTTGCTCAACCATCGGGATTAAGTAGCGGTGATGGCGTTTTATATGTTGCTGACGCCGAAACCTCCGCCGTGCGACGCATTCATTTACCGGCTGCGATTACCGATACGTTAATCGGTTGTGGTTTATTTGTGTTCGGCGACAAAGCCGGAATAGGCACTCAAGCGCGGTTACAACATCCGCTCGCAGTTGCTTGGGATAAATCACGTCAAGGTATTTGGATAGCAGACACTTATAACAGCAAAATCAAGTGGTTTGATATCAACACTCATCAAGTGGTTGACGAAGATATCCATTATCCATTAAACGAACCCAGTGGTTTAAGTTTATACCAAGATACTTTGTGGATTGCTAACACCAATACCCATCAAATATTGCGGTATGACATTCTTGATAAACAGTGTATACCGATTGATATAAGCTAATCTTTTGGTTTTGTAAGGTGGACAATATCAGCTAAACCAATTCTATCACCGCTTTAGAAATTCCCTCCTTTGACAAAGTGGGGATTTATTCAGTTGACGGCAAAGAGATGGTGTAACCAGGGATTGCAGCCTCTAATTGCCACCGGGCTAACCTCGCTACTGGTCTAGCACTACTCCAATTGGGATGACCAAAAAATTTTTTAAAAACCGACAGAAAACCGGTTAAGTTTACGTTTAAGGTTATAAGAAAGTATTGTTGCGCAACTCAACTTTCTCTAAACGCTGTTGTTAAACTTGATTGAAGGAGTACTACCATGAAACCGATGATGACTTTTGCAACGATGATGACCTTGAGTTTAGTCGTCCCAACCAGTTTTGCTGTGGATAATAATCCAGCTTATTCCTATGGTTATGGTAACCCTGGCCCAGGACCAGCATTGCGTGTAGAGAGAATGATGTCTCGCCTGGATTTGAATCAAGATGGGCAAATTACTTTGGATGAAGCCCAATCTGTTCATGCGCGTTTATTTAAGCCAGCCGATACCGATGGCAATGGCATGCTCAATTTAGCCGAATTTCAAAATATGACCAGTATAATGCGGGGACCACAAAGTCCAGCCGGTGCTGGCAAAGGTAGAGGAAGAGGTCGGGGAAATCCGGGTGGTGGCCGGGGCCAAAATCCATCATGCCCACGCCTAGGTAACTGGAATGATATAGATTGGACACAAGCTCGGTTTGCTCGCTTTGATAATAATGGAGATGGCCAAATTACTTTAACTGAATTCACTGCCAATATGCCGATGTTTGATCGATTTGATGCTGATAATAATGGGGTTATTACTCAAGCAGAGTTGCGTCAAATGCCACGTCCTTCTTGGTAATTAATTGCATTTTAAGGTTTACTAATGTGATGGTAATAAAAAGGTAGTGAGAGGAACAGTGGGTGAAGTCAACCGCAAATGATGATGAACTGATGCAGAAAGTCCAACAGCAGGATCAGCAGGCTTTTGCCACGTTAGTAGACCACTATTTAGGCGCTTTACATGGATTTGCCCAAAGAATGCTGGGCAATCCTACCGAGGCAGATGACATTGTTCAGGAAGCTTGGTTACGAGTCTGGCAAAAATCAGCACAATGGCATCCCCAATCCGCTCAGCTTTCAACTTGGTTGCATCGTATTGTTTACAACCTCTGTATTGATTACTACCGCGGTCAGAAAGGGGAATACATCGACATAGAAGCGCTTGATTTACCAGACGAGCATCAACCCGCTGAGTTTCGGCAACAAGCAGACGTTGAAGTGCAGGTCAAAGCCGCATTACAACAACTTCCACCCGCTCAACGCAGTGCTATTATTCTTTGTCATTATCAAGAAATGAATAATCGTGAAGCCGCTGCGGTATTAGGAATCAGTGTAGCTGCCCTAGAATCACTTATGGCGAGAGGAAGACGAACGTTGCGGAAAATCCTGCAAGCGCAAGTAGATAATTTATTGGGGGAATTATAAATGAATCAAGCAAACCCGGTTGCCGATACCGCCATGACGATGACCCGATTTTCCCAATTGGTAGCGGCTTATGGAGGCCATACCAACCATTGGCCTTTAGAAGAACAAGTCGCAGCGGCACAATTACTGGAAACTTCTGCAGAAGCACGTCATTTGCGGCAAGCGGCTGTGAGCTTGGATGATTTATTAGACCAGGTTGCTACTGTCCCACCTTCATTAAAGTTACGTAACCGTATTCTCGCCGCGATTCAGCCGCCTGAACAACCATTACTTGATATTGGGCAGTGGTTAAGTCAATTGTTACTTGGTACCACGTCTCATGAACATATTTGGCGTCCAGCCGTTATTTTACTTATCCCCCTGTTACTGGGGATAGTGATGGGTCTTAGCCTCGCTTCTTTTAATGATACTGGGGAAGTTGAAGAGGAGTTCAATTTATTAGGACTCGGTACTTTAGAGCAACAGTTATGAATCAAAGTCAGTTACGCTTAATTGGTATCCTTTTGCTGAGTTCGTTAGCATTAAATCTGTTTTTCGGTGGCTGGTTAGTGGGACATTTTTTAAACCCACTGGTTCAGCAAGGGGGGGCGCATCAAGGGCCAATGATGATGAAATTTCATTGGTTAATTCAATCGTTACCTGCAGCTAGCCAAAAGAAAGTTTTACCGTTACTTCAAGAACATCAACAACGCATCCAACCCCAATTTCAGAAGGTTCAACAAGCCCGGCAAGTCGTCTATCAACAACTCATTGCCCCAGATTTTAATGCGGCAGCGCTTTCGAGTGCTTTAGCCAACCTTCATCAACAAATGAGTCAAATGCAACAAATGATGCAAGCGGATCTAGTTAAAATAGCCAGCCAACTCAGTGCAGAAGAAAGGCGCCAATTAGTAACCGTTGCTCAAAGTCCTAGACCACATCACCGTGTTTTTTCTAACGTTGAATCGAAATGAAACCACGTGTAGCCTCAATGCCATTAAGTTAAGCTTAATTAAACCACCCCCTTCCCCTCCTTAGCAAGGAGGGGAGCGAGGGGTGGTGGTCGATAGCAAGGAGGGGAGCGAGGGGTCAATGCCATTAAGCAATTGGGTGTTAGGGCGAACACGTCGGTTCGCCCCTACATACGTGGCATTTGGTAGGGGCAGACCGGCGTGTTTGCCCTTAACTTAATGGCATTGGAGCGAGGGGTGGTGGTCGATTTGATCCTTAACTTAATAGCATTGACGTGTAGCCTAGCCAGTAGCACACATGACACCAAGTGGAATCCGGAATCAATAGTGGTTATTTGTTTGCTAACAACGTTTGTAACCGAGCAATCTCGACTTCAGCCGCTTGACGAGCTTCGATTTCAGCCGCTATTCGTTGTTCGGCTAAAATCGCCCGTTGTGCTTCCGCGTTGGCTCGTTGTGCCTCAACTTTGGCTCGTTTGGCTTCCGCGTCGGCTCGGCGCATCTCCCTGTCACTGATTTCTTGAGCAGTTGGCAACACTTCACCGCTCAAAGTAGCCCAACGCAACCAAATGGCCTCAACTCCGGCATAAACGCCTGACCAACGTACCAAAGTTAATTCTAATCGTTGACTGACCAGATGACCGCGTTCATCGGGTAAGATAGGTTCGTAACTACCGCCTTTCAGCTCAAAACCGGCCCAATCTTCCGGCGCAAAGGGATCAAACCAATAATATTCCGAAACCTTTAATCGATCCTGATAAATCTGTTTCTTTTCTCCTTTATCATAGGTTGCGGTACTTTCTGATAATAATTCAATGACGACATCCGGACTTTTTCCTTCCTCCCACACCACCCAACTCTTGCGCTCCACCCGAGGAACACCTAAAACCACAAAGACATCCGGGCCTTTAAAATCCTGATAACGAACTTGTTTCAAACTATAATAAACAAACATATTTCCCCCAACATAGCCGCGTTGATTCAGCCAAGATTCTAAGGGGTAAATAAGGAGGTCCATTTGTTTTTTATGACGTTCAGTTTCCATGGGAATACCATCATCACAAGGTAAATCATCTTGGGTAGGAAGTGAAAGTTGGGGAATCCATTCGGGTTCATTCAAAGCCGCGTTAAGCATAAATCCTCTTCTGATGTTTAGATAGAGTTAATTGTAGCATCGATTAATTGAATAGGAATCATTTTTCAGGTGAGTTTCGCGCCGTGTGACCCACCCAACGATACGCCTTAGTTATCTGCTTTACAAAGCTAAATTGAGAAGTCATAATAAATTTTGGGTTGGCTTGCTATGAGAGATTGAGGCATTGTTATCAATCAGTCGCCCGTTAAGCGATTAAACATTTTTATTCAGATAGTTTCAAAATAATAAAATAAAATGCCACCCTTAAGTTAATTATGATGAATAAAAAATTTTTACCTCTTCAACCGGACAGTTTTTGCTTATGAATATAACGGATATTAAGTCATTTATTCCGCCGATTCGCACTTTAATGGGACCGGGACCGTCTGATGTTCATCCCAGAGTTTTACAAGCGATGGCACGTCCCACGATTGGCCATTTAGATCCCGCTTTTATCGACATGATGGACGAAATTAAGGTTTTGTTACATTATGCTTTTCAAACTCAAAATGCTTTAACTCTTCCCATTTCGGCACCCGGTTCTGCTGGAATGGAGACCTGTTTTGTTAATTTAGTAGAACCCGGTGATAAAGTCATTGTTTGCCAAAATGGGGTGTTTGGTGGACGGATGAAAGAAAATGTGGAACGAACTGGTGGTATTGCCGTCGTTATTGCAGATGAATGGGGAACCGCGGTTGATCCCAATCGCCTAGAAGATACGCTAAAAGCACATCCAGATACGAAAATTGTCGCTTTTGTCCATGCAGAAACGTCTACGGGTGTTAAATCGGATGCTAAAACGTTAGGTGAAATTGCGCACCGCTATCATTGTATTACGATTGTTGATGCCGTGACTTCATTAGGTGGAATCCCACTCAAAGTCGATGAATGGCAAATTGATGCGATTTATTCAGGCTCACAAAAATGTTTATCTTGCACGCCGGGTTTATCCCCGGTCAGTTTTAACGAACGGGCGGTTGAGAAAATTAAACAGCGGCAAACTAAAGTCCAGAGTTGGTTTCTTGACTTGAATTTAGTCATGGGTTATTGGGGTAGTAGTGCTAAACGAACTTATCACCACACGGCACCCATTAATGTTCTTTATGGACTCCACGAAGCCTTAATCATGCTGAAAGAAGAAGGTTTAGAAAATGCGTGGGCACGACATGAACGACATTACCAAGCATTGCGTCAAGGTATTGAGAACTTGGGGCTCACTTTTAAAGTCAAAGAATCTGAACGGTTGCCACAACTCAATGCGATCACGGTACCGGCAGGAATAGATGAAGCCGAAGTAAGACAACGATTACTCAACGAATACCATTTAGAAATTGGCGCGGGCTTGGGCAACCTCGCTGGTCAAATTTGGCGGATTGGTTTAATGGGGTATGCTTGTAATCTGAAAAATGTTTGGTATTGTGTGGAAGCTTTAAAAGAAATTCTCAGCAAAATTAAATAGTAACTAAAACCATTCAATCAATTTCATGGTTCCAATTGACAATATAACGGGTGTTATCCTCGCGGGTGGGCGAGCAACTCGAATGGGTGGACAAGATAAGGGTTTAATCCCCTGGCAGGGTAAATGTTTAGTAGAATCGGTGATTGCTGCTCTTCGCCCGCAAGTCAGTACCTTGTTAGTGAGTGCCAATCGTAATCAATTGCAGTATGCCAAACTGTGCAATTGTCCAGTGTTAACGGATACTTTTGGACACTATGCGGGTCCACTGGCGGGGATGGCAACCGCTTTACAACAAGCTCAAACCGATTACGTTCTCTTTGTTCCCTGTGATTCGCCACAATTGAGTTTACAATTAGCATCACGTTTATACATCAGCCTGATTAACCATCAAGCGACAATTAGCGTCGCCGACGATGGTTGTCGGTTACACTACGTAGTTGCGCTTATAAAACGCGCGCTGTTACCTGATTTATTGACTTTTCTAAATCAAGGTAAACATAAAGTCAGTGAATGGTACGCGCAACACTCTTTAGCACGAGCGGATTTTACAGATATTCCAGAAACACTAGTCAATGTTAACACGCTGGAAGAACATGCCATTCTAACCCAAGCGAATAACTGAATAACTGAGAAAAATAACTGAACCAATGGTAAGTACTACCAAACAAATTCCAATTGTAGGTTTTGTTGCCGGCAGTGGTACCGGTAAAACCACTTTATTATTAAAAATAATCCCGTTAATGAAACAACGTGGCTTACGCCTGGGTGTTATTAAGCATACCCATCATCAATTCGATATTGATCAACCCGGTAAGGATAGCTATCGTCTTCGTCATGCGGGTGCGGATCAAACTTTGGTTGCTTCTCGGCACCGCTGGGCACTGATGGTAGAAACCACACCGTTGGATGAACCGAATTTAGACTATCTATTACCGCATTTTGAGCCAGGTAAATTGGATTTAATTTTAGTTGAAGGCTTTAAACACGAATCTTTTCCCAAGATCGAAATTCATCGCCCTCAACTGGGACGTACTCCCCTCTTCCCGCAAGATCCTTTAATCATCGCTGTTGCCTGTGATGCTCCACCGGTAATCGCTACTCATTTACCCTTACTCGATATGAATAAACCAGAAGAAATCGTGGCTTTTATTGAGAGACACATTTTGCAACTCGTATAGTTCGCGAAATCAATTTCTAGGCGTTCAGGTACTTCCACTCGGCATTGATCCTCCACAGGCTTTACCCTATTTGCTTGTCCACATCAAAACCAACTATACAAATCTATTCTAAATTGGCTATAATAATTAGCCTATATATTATATATGGATGTATTTAATAATCCAAACAGGAAAAATACGATGAAAAAGATACGATATAAAAATATTCTGTTACTTATTAACTTATTCCTCGTTGTTATTTTGAGGAATTGCTCCAATCTACTGTTAAAGCCATTAACAAAGTAGATGATATTGATTTTGTCATCGTGTTAGGTGACCTTACCAAAGACGCTGAACCGTGGAACGTGGATCGTTTTCAGGAAGTGATGGACGAATTGAATATGCCATGGTATGTCATCCTGGGTACTAATGATATTAGTCCGGTGGATACTCAAGCTACTGCTCAAGAACCCGGGGTTACTCACGCAACCATGATCTCGACATTTCAAGGACATGGATTTAATGGTCCCCAACACCCCCGCAGAACAAACCAGTGAAAATGACTTTGATAAATTTGTATTGTACAACGCTGATGCCGTCAAGACGATTTTAAAACAACACCCTCAAGTCATCATGACATTATCGGGTCATCGCCATCTGAGCACCCGTTATCTTGAAGAAGATCACATCGCCTACTTTACTATGGCCTCTACGGTGACTTGGCCCCTACGTTACACGGTTTTTGAAGTCGATAAAAAGCAAATAACTTATAACACCTATGATATTCGATGCGACCCTAAAGTGCGGGAAGAAGCTAAGCAAAATATGCTGGCTGTAGACACCAAGACTTTTCCTCGTACTCAGGCAACACCAAACACACCGCAAGGAAATCAAGATCTTTTAGATCTCATCAGTTCCGAAAGTACGAAATCCGGGAAATTGAGCCTCCCTTAGCGAGGTTGGAAACACCGAGTTTCGTGAGGAAGAAATGAAGTCGGACACGCTTCGCTTTGTCCGACCTACCTCGCTACCCTCGATTTGGCGAGTAATGCCCACCCTATCTCGCTAAGCTCCAAATCCGTTAACAAATGCTTTTAGTTCCTTCATTTTGAACTGTTTTGCCAGTTTCAAGGCTTCATCACGAAACCGGATCCATGCCGGTTCTTGGAGATTTTCTAGCAGTTTTCTCGCCGGTAATACTTCACCGCGACGCAACATTTCTCGCAAGGTTGCCAGGATCTCGGGAGATGGCGGAACCAGCGTATTACTGGGAACCGTACTACTTTGGCTGGCTACTTTTTCAATCCATAAGATATGACTATGTTCTGTCATAGCAGCCAGCATTTCATCGAAATCAATGGGCTTGTTTAAAAAAGCGTTACCACCGACTGACATGGCGTGCTGTTTTTGTTCCTGGAATACGCTAGCAGACATGATGAAAATCACGGTGTCGGCAAAACCCGCCATAGCACGTAATTGACGAGTTGCTTCCAAGCCATCTAAGTGAGGCATGCGCACATCTATAAATACGATGTCCGGTTGAAAATTTGAAGCGATACGCAGGGCTTCTAGGCCGTCACTCGCTTCGGCCAGGATAAAGCCCAACGGTTTGAAAAAGTCTAGCAGCAGAGTGCGATTGGCCATCACATCATCTACCACCAGTATTTTTCTGCGCGGTCCCTGATAACCGCTGATCTGCCGCTGAGCAACAGTCGTTGATTGAGCGTGTGACTTAGCAGTCCATTGCACCACCGCTAGAGGAATTTCCAAGCTAAACACGCTGCCTTGTCCAAGGATGCTACTCACTTTGAGTTCACCGTCCATTAGCGCCACCAGTTTGCGGCAGATGGGCAATCCCAAACCAGTGCCTTCAATCTGCTGTTGATCTCCTACTTGACGGAAAGGCTCAAAAATGGTGTCCATATCCGCTGGAGCGATGCCACGCCCGCTATCTTTCACTTCTACCAGCATGGTCTTGGGCAAATAGGTAACACTTAAAATCACCTGGCCTTTTTCGGTAAACTTCACTGCATTACTGAGTAAATTTAGCAGTATCTGGCGCAGGCGTTTGGCGTCAGCCATGATGATATCCGGAAAGCCTTGACACCATGACACCGCGGAAGCAAGGTGGTGTTCATAAATAAATTCTAGCCCCTTTTGCTGGGCACGCCACTCAAATAAATGTACTACTTCTTTGAAAAATGTTGGCAAATTCACTTCTGTCGGCTGTAATTCCAACTTGCCGGCTTCGATTTTGGACAAGTCAAGAATATCGTTGATAAGGGTTAGCAAATGCTCGCCGCTATGTTCGATGATGCTAATTTTTTCCTGTATTTCAGCAGGTACCATGGTATTACGCTCAAGAATTTGCGTATAACCCAAAATAGCGTTTAGCGGCGTGCGCAATTCATGGCTCATGTTAGCCAGAAACTGGCTTTTGGCATGGTTAGCTGACTCAGCTTGATTGCGTGCCTTGACCAAGTCGGCATTCTGAGTCTTGAGGGCTTGAGTCCGTTTAGCAACTTCTCTTTTAAGAAAGATCACCATCAGAAAAAGTACGATAATAATGATTGCTGAAACCACCAATGGTCCCTTATGCTGCTCAATAAAAGTCGGTTCGCGATAAAAAATCTCACTGTCTCTTGGCAAGCGTTGCTGATTAAGGTGAAATCGTTGCAATTGTCGCCAATCAAATTGAAAGGCAAAGACATGTTGGTAGATGTCATCTAATGACAGGATAGTCCCCCCATTGAGTAACTGTATTGCTTGCTCAGCGACTAATTTTCCGACCTTTTCTCCCACTATCATTTTACCTCCAACTACACCGCTGCCTATCAAGGAACTCCAGTAGCTAAAGATAGGAACAGCGGTATATTGTGACAAGCTCTGAACCACTTGGTAAGGTGTGGTAGGTAAACCGTTTTCGTCTTTGAATTTTAGCAAAAAGAGAATGGCACTGGATGGTGGCAAGTGGCTCACTCGTTCCTTCAATTCATTCAGGGGCAGGTCTAAGTACTCTATCTTGACCTTCTTACCTCGATAAAGTTTGATAGCTTCCTTGAAATCGTTGAGCGTGGCATAACTATCTTTAGAAATCGCTTCACTAATGACATAAAGCGTTTGAGCTTGTACCAGTTGGACTGCTATATTGACAACCGCAAGATAATCTATGAGCGGCAGGGTAATCTTGTTAATCTTTTCGCCGACATAATTAAATAAATTTCTATTCTCCCGGTCGTTCACATAAAGCCGCAAAGCTTGGGGTTGGAATTGGTCTAGACGACTCACTAGAGTAGAAGCCGGGGTACTCTCAGTTATAATGAGATCAAGTTTAATATGTTGGTATTTTTCGCTAATCATTTTTTGGAAGGTTTCAGCATAATCCAATTCATGAAATCGCGCGGTATCCAATTGTTCAATGTAAAGTTCAGTATCCTGGTGTTCAAAAAACTGTTTGAAGCCATTCAAAAAAGTGCGTTGCCAAGGCATGCCTTCGTGGTAGGAAAGCAAGATTAATAGGTGGTGCTTGGTATCATGGGGTTCGAGATTAGGCGATGCTACTACGATTCGCATCAACAGCAACAGTAGCATAAGAATAATTTTATGCAAAAACATCTCAGTTTTCTCAATGAATTCACCCTGATTATTTTTTACTTTACTAATAACGGTAGTTGTCGCGGTAAGGTGAAATAAAGCGTACTACTACCATGACTCATGATATTATCTTGCTTTGACAAAAAATTGATTTTAGTAATACATTATATTTTTAAATAGGGCAATCAAGTTTTATTGGATTTTTTTTAAATATATGAGATAATTATAATTGTATTTTAGTTAAATAGCTAGGGTCTTTTGTTAAATCATTTAGTCTTAAACCTTTATTGACTCAAATCGTCACTGCCATCAATTTAAGGAGTTCTTCACTTTGTCAAAGGAGGGAGTTATGGCTTAACTTAATGGCATTGAGAAACACTTGATGGGATCGCAATCTGGTAAATGTGCGGGCTGAAACCAAAGAATAATATTCTTGGCACTACTATAGGGTACGCGAAGAAGTGGAAAGCCAAACCAAGAAGTAGAAAGGCGATTTAACTTGATTGGTCGGACACGCAAAGTAAGTAAATCATTGCACCTGGATTCCGCTCCGCTTCATCCAGGCTACACTCGTTCAGGCTACACTCGTTTGAAATCTCGCAATCTCACCGGTAACCGGGTTGCTCCCCACTGACCCGGTTGTGCATCAAATAGTCCCGCACAAGCCGTACCGCATTGATTACATTGACCGGTTGGGGTTAAATTCCAATCGCTGAGCAGATACCAATCTCGTCCAATCAGCCGCTGACCGCATTGGTGACAATAGGTACTGGCGCCGGTTTTATCGTGGACATTGCCCGTGTAGGCATAGCGAACACCATTTTTTAAAGCAATCTGCCGTGCCCTCGTTAGGGTTGATGATGGAGTCGGTGGCTTGTTCAACATTTTCCAATCGGGATGGAAGGCGGTGAAATGCAGGGGAACATGAGAACCAAGATTTTCTACTACCCATTGTGTCATGGCTTCGATCTCTGATTCAGAATCATTTTCGCCAGGAATTAGTAAGGTGGTTAATTCAAACCAAACTTGAGTTTCTTGTTGAAGATAAAGTAAAGTTTCTAGCACCGGTTGTAAATGTCCACCCGTTAAGCGGTGATAAAAGTCTTCGCTAAACGCTTTTAAGTCTACATTAGCCGCATCCATGTATTTAAAGAATTCGGTACGGGGTTCTTTACAAATATAGCCGGCGGTTACGGCGACCGATTTTATACCTAATTGTTGACAGGCTTGCGCGACATCAATAGCATATTCATGAAAAATAACGGGATCATTGTAAGTATAAGCCACACTACGACAACCCAGTTGTTGAGCAGCCTGGGCAATGGTTTCTGGATCCGCCTGATCAGCAAGCGTGTCCATTTCTCTCGATTTGCTCATATCCCAGTTTTGGCAGAATTTACAAGTCAGATTGCAACCAGCCGTGCCAAATGACAAGATAGGTGTTCCGGGTAAAAAATGATTGAGTGGCTTTTTTTCAATGGGATCGACGCAAAAACCACTGGAACGCCCATAAGTGGTTAACACGATGGTTTGATCTTGATTAGCGCGCACAAAACATAAACCACGCTGTCCGATCTTGAGTTGACAAGCACGAGGACATAAATCACATTGTACTCGTCCGTCAGCTAAGATATGCCAATAACGGGTGGGTACAACCGTTTGCAAAATAGCGGTTTTCATCACGGTTATCCTAGGGGTAAGTGCTGGAATTTTTTATTTCGTTATTTTAATACTATACTTAATTAGGTATTCTGTCATTTCACCCAGGAGGAAAGATGACTAGTACTGTTAGACCTCCGGCAGTCGCCGGGATGTTTTATCCAAATGATACTCATGAATTACGACGCATGGTGCACCAGTTCTTAAAAGAAATACCCGCATTGGGTCCAGTACCGGTACCCAAAGCGATTATTGTACCCCATGCAGGTTATATTTATTCTGGACCGATTGCAGCCAGTGCTTATGCCCGATTAACACAAGCTCGTGATATTATAAATAAAGTCGTGTTATTCGGTCCTTGTCACCGCGTTCCATTACGAGGAATTGCCGCGACGAGTATGGATTACTTCGCCACTCCGCTCGGTACCGTGCCCGTTGATCAAGCAGCGATTAAAACCATTTTGTCCCTTCCACAAGTGGTTATTATGGATCAAGCACATGCCTATGAGCATAGTTTAGAAGTTCATTTACCCTTCTTGCAAGAAATCTTAGCGGATTTTAGTATTATCCCCTTCGTGGTGGGAGAGGCAACACCCCAAGAGGTAAGCGCAGTCCTAGAAAAACTGTGGGGGGGTGAAGAAACCCTCATCGTGATTAGTTCTGATCTCAGTCATTATCGGGATTACCAATCAGCGCAACAAATCGATCAATTGACTTCTCAAGCCATTGAAGATCTAAGACCAGAAGCAATTCATCATGAACAAGCCTGTGGTCAACGCCCAATCAATGGTTTGTTGTCTATCGCCAAAAATCTGGGGATGCGTGCTCAAACAATAGATTTGCGCAATTCGGGTGATACGGCGGGACCGAAACATCAAGTAGTCGGGTATGGTGCTTATGTCTTTAACTAAAGAACAACATGAAATCCTGTTACAGGTAGCAAAACAGGCTATCTGGCACGGGTTAGAAACGGGTAAGCCGCTCACCGTGGAACCACGAGATTATGCGCCAGCGCTTCAAGAACAGAAGGCGAGTTTTGTTACCTTAGAAATCGATAATCATTTACGGGGGTGTATCGGGACGATAGTCGCATTCCAACCTTTGGTTAGTGATGTGGCTTATCATGCTTATGCCGCTGCTTTTGCTGATCCACGTTTTACCCAATTACAACGTGAAGAATTTGCTCAATTAGCTATTCATATTTCTATTCTCAGTCAACCGGAGCCCATCGAGTTTATTTCTGAATCACATTTACTCCAACAATTACGACCTGGGATAGATGGCGTGATCATAACGGCGGGTAAGCAGCGAGCGACTTTTTTGCCTTCCGTATGGGAATCGCTAGCAGAACCTCGTGATTTTCTCATGCAATTAAAACGTAAAGCCGGTCTGGATCCGCATTATTGGTCGAACACGATTAAGGTAGAACGGTATACAGTAGAATCTATTTCTGAACAAACCAGTCAGGAACACCGTGATCCAAGAGCGGCTTAATTCGTTGGCTTGAGCCGATTTTGGGTATCTAAAAATTGTAGTTGTCGATAAAGCATCATCATCTGCGGTAATTTTATCCCAGCACCGGTGGCGAGATGTAAAGGTTGATTAAAAATAGCCTCTATTTCTAGCGGTCGGTGGGCTTCGTAGTCTAATTTCATGCTGGGTTTATAGGGTTTCATTTTTTCGGTATGAGTCAACATTTGTTCAATAAAAATTTCCGCAATACTGCGATCACAACTCGTAGCAGCCACTTTGACTTCATCCATCAATTGTTTTACGAGGTAACGACTGTCAGCATGATTAAGCAACTCAGCCGTGGTGGCATTGAGAACAACTGATAAGCCGTTGAATGGGATATTCCAGACCAATTTTTGCCAGCGGGCAAGTAATAAATCTTCTGTCATTTGTACCGCGATGCCGGCTTGGTTAAAATCAGCGGCAATTTGAGATAACCGTGCGGTTATTCCGCGAGGGAGATATTCGCCCATCGTTATTGAACCATAATCAAGATGACAAATGTGCCCAGGTCCGACTTTGTGGGAACAAATAAAACAGATTCCGCCCATTACTCGTTGTTCACCGACAATCTTGGCGACTATTTCTTCCATTCCTAAACCATTTTGCAGGATTAAAACGACTCCGGATTCTTGAAGAATGGGTGGTAATAATTGTGGTAGAAGATGATTTTGAGTCGTTTTCAAACTGACTATCACCACATCACAAGGCGGTATTTGGTGAACATCTTGATAAGCATTCACCTGGGGTAGAGTGAAATGACCCTCTATGGAGTCAATAACTAAACCTGATTGACAAACCGTTGCATAATCGGTATGCAATAAAAAATGGACTTCTAATCCAGCCCGCTGCAACCGAGCGCCATAAAATCCGCCGATAGCCCCAGTTCCAATGATGGCGTAGCGGCGATAGTTTGGTAATGTGGTTTCCATCTGGTAACTTATAACTTAGATAATTCTCGTGGTTATTTAAATTAATTAAGATCTTAAATCCCCCCTAATCCTTCTTTGTCAAAGAGGGGACTCCTTAAGTTGATGGCAGTAGCGCGTAGTTTAGATGAAACGAACGATAAAATTTCAACAATAATACACCTCATCCGCTAAGAATCATCGTTGTTAACCGCTTCTAGTTCTACCTTAGTCCCTTTCGGTTGCTTTTCAAATATTTGAACTGACGGTTGTTCAATTTCAAATCCTCCCTTGATACGTTCTCCCATTTTACCTTTAAGATGTGCTATCCAAGCTGGAAATTCACTCCCGGCTTTTTGCAATTTATTCCAAGTTTTGGGTCGGACAGTGACTTTAATTATCTGACCACTCGCTTCAATGGTAAATTCTTGCCAACCATTTTTCACTGTTTTAGAATCAATGGGGACTGTATCGATTTTAACACTCAGCTCCATTTTGCCGGTGATCAGTTCCTCAATGGGTGGCGGACCAACATGGGAAAGTGATGCCGGTTGATGTTTCTTCTTTTTAGCCGGTCGCATTGGCTTTTCACCCATGATTCTGGCTTTAGCATCTTCTATATGTTTTGGAGATACTTCGTCACAAGGGTTACCCTCCAAATCAAGCCGCTGTCCACCTAATATCAGTTGGTTACAATAATTATCTGCTTGAGTATAAATTGCTAAGGCAGCCGATACTTCTTCTTTAGTATATTCATAATTTAATACTTGACGAATTTTTTTGTGAATATATTTTTGGACCGGACGGATTTTCTGTGGATCTTTAAAGAAGGTATGGGGAAATTTTTCTATTAATATCTCTAGCATCTGCTCAGGAGAAAGCGGGGGTCTATCTACCTGGACTTTGGTTGCGGGAGCAGTCACTTTGGATTGTTGCAATTCGGCATTTTCTTTTGGAGCAGAAATATCGCTGGGTGTGACAGTCACTTGGGTAGAATCGGGGGTAGTCAAAAAATTTGGGGTTTGTAATGAATGAAACGCATCCGTTATATTAACACCCAGAAATACGGGCTCATGCCCAGCATAAAGATACCAGCCACGCTGTCCGCTACGAATATGTTCGCAGTAGGCTTGTTCACCGTATTGAGTTTGTGCCAGTTGATTGAGATCCGTTTTAGTAATTCGTTTAGATTGAATGTCATTAGTAGACTCAGTTTGCGAATCAGTAGTCATAATCATTATCACCATTTATTTGGTTGTGAAAAAATTAATTTAGTACTCGGTTTGGTCGTGAGGTAGTCATTTTATAAATCGGGACCAACGGTGATATGTAACCGTAGTGGATATCCATCCTCACTTAAGGCGGTTGCTAAATCAACCCGGATTAAACCCACTGGCGATTGCCAACGAACCCCAATACCAGCACCGTGCTTCAACGGTTCAGAAAAATCATTGAAAGCATTCCCAATATCATAAAAAACCGCTAGGCTCCACTTATCTAAAATTTTCTGCTCATATTCAAGACTGCCTACTAACAGATTTTTACCACCAAGAACTTGACCTTCTTGATTCTTGGGGCCCACCGCTTGATAATCATAGCCTCTGATACTCCGATCACCCCCCGCAAAAAAACGGATTGAAGGCGGTAAGTGGCTAAATTCACCATCTAATAAATCCATTGAGGTATAACCCAACTCGCCTCGAGCAATAATTCTACCTTTGGCCCCTAGTTGACGAATAAAAATAGTATTTAACCGCGTTTGCAAAAAGGATACATTAGAACCCATATTATCTAAGGCACCTCGGACACCCAACTCGATTTTATGTCCTCGCCAAGTATAAATGCGATTGTCGGCTTTAACATAAGACCAATTAATATAAGGCATCAACAATCTAGCATGGCCGCTATCACTACCAACCGTAAATCTTTCGTCACGATATTCGATACCAATAACCTCTTCTAACTTTCTTCTCAATAGGGTGCGGGTTTGATGTTTGCCAATACCGAGTAACAATAATTCACTATCACTCGTATTCGTATTTTCATCCCTGTAACCCGCAGTAATTGTTAGAAAATTATCTATCGTTTTCCCAATCGGAATAAGATAACGAGCGGTAGCACTTTGGCGTATTTCTGATAATTCAATTTTAGTAGTAAACTGATGTCCATATCGATTGATGTAGCGACGTTTCCACTCGGCACTACCGCGAACGCCGGTATCAGTACCATAACCAATGCCAAAAGCGTACCTATTTCGTTTATGAGGTTCTAAAGTGACTTTAATGGGCACTTGCAAATCAGGTGTCGTTGCGGCACGCTCCATTTCAACGTCCACTTTGGCAAAATAGTCACTGTTGGTCAGTGCACTTTTAAAAGCCAGCAAGGCATTTCCAGTGTAAAAATCACCGGGTTTAAAAGTTAAAAACCGTTGTAAAATAGATTCTTTAAGTTCCTCATTATTTTGAAATTTTACCTCACCAAACCGATAACGTTGGTGACTGTCTAGTTTCAAGATAACCTCGGCAGTATAAGCTTGTTCATCAAAGTGGATTTCATGTTGAGTGAGTTGTGCATCGAAATAACCCCGTTCTTCAGCTAATTGCAGTAAATTTCGTTGGCCTTTTTCATATTGCAGTTGATTGAGTACTTCACCCACTTTGAGAGGAAAATTATGCAATAATTGCTGAAAAACGTTATCTTTATTCGCTTCACCATCAATATGTATCTCCAGCGTTTTTAATTTTAAAGGTTCCCCTAATTTAATTATATAGCGTGCCTGCCATCCGGATGGATCGGGAGTAGATTTCAAGTCACTTGTTACTTTAACTCGATAATAACCAAAGGGTTGTAATGCCTGCTGAATTTCCTCTGGAGCACGGTTATGCAGGTTGTGGATACGACTAGCTGATAACTGCGGATGATTTTTTTGCTGTTCTAGACTTAAATAAGCACGTACATTATCAAGCATTTCACCTTTTACACCCTCAATTTGAATTTGTATCTTGTCAGCGGCGTAGAGACAATGGCTCATAGGTAGCAAAAACAACACCAATATCCAAAATTGAAAATAGGCTGGTTTAGGTAAACAAGGCATGGTTTTATTGAATCCGGTTGGGGAAATGACTCGTTCAGGTTAAGCCACAAGATTATCAATCCATTTCACCCATTTCCATTATTTGAATAATATGCTGTTTATTAACAATATGAACTTGAGTATTAAAATCCAGTAATACCAGGAAATCCTTACTCTTATTATTAATGACATCGGATAAACGGGTATAACCTTCAATTATCAAAGTACCTTCCAATTTAGAGCTGTCACTCATTATCATCACGACATGCATTCTTTTGCGTGTGATTGCCATGGTCATCATTCTCCTTGGTGATGTTGTTAGGTTGGTCTACTCCTTATCAAAGCCAATGCTTGTTTAATTCGTTCGACACTGCGAGTTTGACCGATTAAATAAACCGTGATATCAATCGGTGGAGATACTGTCCCACCGGTAACCGCTACCCGTAATGGTTGCGCAATTTTACCCAGTTTCAACGCATACTGTTCGCAAAGTGCTTGAATAGTGGCATGAATGGTTGGAGCAGTCCATTCGTTAAGTTTTTCTAAACGTTCACATAAATTAGTTAGTGGTTCAAAAATCGTGGCGTTAAGATGTTTTGTTATGGCTTGTTCATCCATTTCAAGCGGATCTTCGAAGAAAAAACGACTATTTTGGGCCATTTCTTTTAACGTTTTAGCACGCTCAGCTTGTGCAGTAACCAGAGCGGCTAACGCGGGACCGTGCTGGGTATCTATTCCTAACTGGTCACACTGGAACCGTAAATGTGTTGCCAATTCATCAGGATGACCGGTTTTAATATAATGTTGATTTAACCAAAGTAATTTTTCCGGATTAAACGCGGAAGGAGAACTTTGTACTGCTTTAAGGTCAAATAATTCTATCATCTGTTGCCGAGAAAAAATTTCTTGATCACCATGTGACCATCCTAGCCGTACCAAATAATTCAGCAGCGCATCGGGCAAATAACCTTCTTCTTTATAGCTCATCACACTGACAGCACCATGACGCTTAGAAAGACGTTGACCATCACTCCCTAAAATCATGGGCACATGGGCATATTGAGGTATATGAGCACCTAACGCTTCTAATATATTGATTTGTCTAGGTGTATTATTTAAATGGTCATCTCCGCGAATCACCTGGGTAATCCGCATATCCCAATCATCTACCACTACCGTGAAATTATAAGTGGGTGTCCCATCAGCACGAGCGATAATCAAATCATCTAATTCTTTATTATTAAAAGTAACTAATCCTTTGATTAAATCATGGACAATCACTTTTCCGTCGGCCGGATTTTTAAAGCGCACCACCGGTTTAATGTCACCTGGCGGTGGCGAAGTCAGATAGCGACAATGCCCATCATAACGAGGTTTTTCTTTACGTGTCATTTGCTCAGCACGTAATTTTTCTAAGCGTTCTTTAGAACAATAACAGTAATAGGCTTTACCTTCAGCCAATAACTGTTCAATAACTTGTTGATAACGATCAAAACGTTGCGTTTGATAAAAAGGGCCTTCATCATACTGTAAGCCAAGCCAAGCCATTCCTTCTAAAATTGCATTAACTGACTCTTGGGTAGAACGTTCCCGATCGGTATCTTCGATTCGAAGTATAAATTGCCCTTGATATTGACGAGCATATAGCCATGAAAACAAAGCAGTACGAACCCCACCGATATGTAAATAACCGGTAGGACTAGGTGCAAAGCGAGTACGAACTATCATTTTTATCTCAGAGTGGGAAATTAAAGAGAGTTCATTATAATAACAATGCGAGGGGATAAAAAGAAATTTGACTTGATAGTAGCCGTATTTTAGAATTGTCAATTATTAAGGGCGATTAGCTCAGGGGTAGAGCACTGCTTTCACACGGCAGGGGTCGCTGGTTCAAATCCAGCATCGCCCACCAATCTTCTCGTTAAATCTCCTCAAAGTGTGCTCATTAAGTGCCCTCCTAATTAACTCATCTTCCGCAGCAATGCCATTAAGTTAAGAATTCCCCCCTTTGACCAGGGGAAGGCATGGAGGGGGGTTCCAAGCAGCTTTAAGTACGGGATAAATCAAATTCTCACCGATAGCAGTTTCAGAAACATCACCGGCAATATAGTCATACAGTGATTTCACCTTAAAAGATATCAAAAATCGATTTAATATTACCGTAGAAGAAGATACCTCACTGTGGGCTGGAATTAAACCTTGCCCGCCACCGGACTGGCTAGTGCGACATGGAGTTACTTCACTTAATAATAATGTTTAGCGATTTCCTAGATTCCACATTTTATGAACGTCCCACTAATGACAAAATATAACGCCCATTGTCGACAATATCAGGAGAACGTGTGTAAAGTGCGCCACCCACGAGTAGCACGACTTCATTACCATACTCATTTAATAGATCGGGAATTTTTTCTAAACTCATACCACCGCCAGGCATAGGGAAGATGGGGAGATAATGGCCCATGGGTTCTCGACAGCTAGCAGCAATGCTTTGACATTCTTCACGAGTGAAGCCAAAGCGACCACCGTAATTGGGATAAATGACCGCATCAGCACCCATTAGCCGCTGGAGTTGTCCAAATAAAACCCCATGCGCCAAGCCATTGGCTGGATGAGTCACCATCGTGCCTAGGAAAGCGGGATGTGAAATCAGTGGTAATCTAATCGCATCATCTGCTGCTAAGGCTCGCAGGCTGTCAAAACCAGTCAAACCCGGGGCAATGAGTAAAGCGCCAGCTCCTATTTCTTGAGCATAAATCGCACGTTCGCGTAATTGATGACAAGGCGCGGTGATATTCGGGACATAAAGGCAATGTTTGCCGGTTTGCCGATTAGCTCGGTGAACCGCTTCGCTGCACGCTTTTACCCGTTCAGTGAAGGGACAAAACGGTTGATTAGTTAAGCCGTGATCATCTTTGATGAGATCAACACCACCTAAAGCAAATTGATAAGCCAATCCGGCTAATTCTATTACGGACTTACCCATCGGTTTTAAAGCCGTGCAGAGGAGTGGTTTTTCAGCAACCCCAATGAGTTGGCGTAATCCAGCGATGCCAAAACGGGGACCGCCAAACTGCGCTAATAATTTTTCACTTAATATTAATTGTTGTACCCGAATTTCCGGCTTGATACTGGTATTGCCAAAAATGACGTTAAGTAACTGAGTTAATTCCCCGGCGGCGGTTTCAACGGCATAGCTGATGGTAGCAGCATAACAGTTTGATGTCACCGGAGAAAATTGTTCCAAGCGACCCACGATATGTTCTTTGATAAATCCATTGGGAACAAGTTCTTGGCCAACTTCGACGGTCTGTTCTAAACAAATGGTTTGCGCTTTTTCCAAGGCAACGGCTTCTGTTCCACTGAGATGATAAATCACCTGAAATCGTTCCCCGATCATAATGCCTCCGCTTTGGCTTCACTATGAACCGTGTCCAATCTCACCGCTTGTAATTCATTGGCGGTGATGCCGGTGGTGTGGTGGAGTAATTTTTCTATTGCTCGGATTAGCGCCAGGGCATCTAAGCTATACTTTTTCATCAAATAAGGACGGCTGGCACCATGAGCAAAAGTATCTTGAAGTCCTAAACGAATTAATTTTTTAGCGATACCTTCTTCAGCGAGAATTTCCGCTACCATACTGCCCAAACCACCGATAATGGTATGATTTTCTATGGTGACCACGCCATAACGAATATCCGTAAGTGCTTCCAGAAAAGCCTGCCGTGCGAAGGGTTTCAAAGTAGAGACATGTAAATGGGTGATACCAACCCCCGCTTGAGTTAGGGCTTGGGTAGCGCGCATGGCTTCTTCGGTGGTGATGCCCGCTGATAATACCAACACGTCTTTTCCTTGGCTCAAAGTTCGTAATTGGTTGAAACCAAATGGCGTGGTGAATAACCGGGGGACTAAACCCCGCAATACCCTAACATAAACTGGACCATCGATAGCATCAGCAACTTCCAAGACGGTTTCTACTTCGGTGGCATCCCCGGTTTCGAGTAAAGTCAGGTTGGGAACGCTGCGTAGTATGGCAATATCTTCAATCGCTTGATGAGTAATGCCGCCCGGTGTGGTAATGCCGGGGAGAAAGCCCATTAATCTGACTTGACGATTGGAGTAAGCAATGGAGTTAATCAGTTGATCGTAAGGTCGGCGATACAAAAATACACTGAAAGTATGAAAGAAAGGCCGAAAACCTTCCAGAGCCAAACCGGCACAGAAACTGAGCGTGTGTTGTTCAGTCATGCCCATGGAAAAAAAGCGTTCGGGAAACTGCTCGCGAAAACCATCGATTTCACAGGAGCTGGTGAGATCGGCAGAAATGCATAGTACTTCCGGTTTATGGCGGGCAAATTCGATGAAAGCCTGCGCATAAGGTTTACTGACTAAGTCCATAGTTTTGCTTACTTGAGGTGATAAAGTTGTTGCCGAATCGCTGCTTCAAATTCATCGAATTCTTTGGCGGAGCGAAACCGCACGTAGTGCAAACGTGGATAACGTTTTTTCAGGTAATCCATGCCTTGATAAGGACAAGTTTTAGCCAGGATTACAAGCGCACGCTGTGATGGTTTGATGGCCGCTGCCCGTTGCAAGGCTTCGATGTCGTGACCATCGACTTCCACGACCTGTGCGCCAAAAGCAGTCAGTTTAGCAGCAAAGGCACCCGGTAGTAAGACAGAATCCATCGCGCCATCGCATTGTTGACCATTGACATCGACAATCACGGCTAAATTATCCAAGGCGTAATGGTGAATCACTTGGAAAGCTTCCCAAGTTTGCCCTTCTTGTAATTCGCCATCTGAGAGGAAAACCCATATTCTTCCAGGCTCTTGTTTCAGTTTTCTGGCTAATGCCACCCCTGCCGCCATACTCAATCCCTGCGCCAGCGAACCGGTAGTGACTTCCATCCCGGGCGAATGTTCGGCACCGATCATTTCCACGCTACTACCATCTTGATTGAAAAGATCTAATCCGGCCGGTGCCATTCTGCCAGTTTCGATGAGTGCGGCATAGATAACCAAGGCGTAATGCGCCGGACTGATAAAAAAGCGGTCGTATTCTGGTTGCTTAGCACCGTGATAATCAGCGCCAGTAAAGCTGTTGGGATTATTTACGCCGGGTGGACCAGCAAAAGGGCGGGGAACGGGTGGCGCAATACTGGGTCCAAGATTAAGTGTTTTGACATACAGGGTGGCTAAAAAGTCCGCTGCGGAACAAGCTTGACTGAGATAACCACCCTGATTTTTGATAGTATGTTCAAAAACGCGTTGGCGAATACCTAAAGCGACACGTCTTACCTCAGCTTGCCACATCGTTGCTCCGCTCTTTGACGAGATTCAATTAGGAGTTCGCTGTTAACTTCCGCCACCGCCCATGGTGAAATCACGTCGTGCTGATGCCACCGTGATGCTAAAACCGGCCACGACATCTAATAAAGACATTAATGTGATAATCAGGAAGGTTGAAGTTCCAGCAATTTTAACCAAGAGAAATTCTAATAGGAATAAAATAAACACCACCATTGATAAAGCGTGTTCAACAATGGTTCCGTTACCCGTTTGAGTGGATTTGACTAATTCTAGGTAAAGCGTAATAACTCCCAATATAATAAAGACATCACTCCAAGTTGGACTCCAATTAGCTCCCGAAGGCAGTCCCATATTGAAAAGTGGTTCAGCCGTAAACTCAAAGTTGATTCCTAACCATGCCATTAAGTTATAAAGTATCAGGACAATAAGAAACAGCGGGATGTATATAAAATATTTAAGAATACTCATTAATTTCTCCTTTTACAGTTAGCGGGGCAACCCTTGCGGTTACTCTTTGCTATGATACCAGTTGTTACTCATCATTGTCCGAAGTATTGTACCAAAACAGTCCAACTCATTGCATGATAATTGAAAAGGGTAACCGCAAGGGTTACCCCTACGGCTAACCGTTTTAAGCATACTCTTTGATATATTTATCAATCACTTGTTTTAAAAACATGAGTGTTTCTTCCCGGTTTAGCCATTCATTGCGTCGGCTTTGTATTTCATCAACATGGTTGGAGTATACACATTCAAACCGTTGCTTATCATGATTGTATTCCAAAGATAATTCTGCTAAATCATCAGGATGTTCTTTAAACACCACATTACCATATTGCTGAGTGATTTTCTCTAAAGCCGTTAATAATGATTCGGCATCTTCAAATTGAGGTATACAGCCGGTCGCAAAAATATAAACATGTAAGGGTAAGTCATTATGATAGTGCGGTTTTTCTTCAATTTCTCTGGTTAGGGGTGTTATCTCTTTTTCTGGGAAGCGAATCAGATAACCTCTGTTTTCCAGTTCAGTTTGAATATGATTGATATCGTCATTGGTTAAGGTATTTTCTGTAGTTGGTTTTAGTTCTTTAATGGCTGATTGTCGACGCAAATGATAATGGAGCAACAGGAGATGCGTAACATAGCAAGCGACACTAATCACAATGAATTCCCAGAACATATTTTCTAATTTAGATTCTTTTTAGCTGCTTCCCAATAAGTGTCCATCTCGGCTAATGACAAATCGGGTAGGTTTTTTCCATCGCGTTGAGCGGCTTGTTCCATATAATGAAAGCGCTTGATAAATTTTCGATTGGCTTGTTCTAATGCTGATTCTGGATTGATGTGAATAAACCGAGCATAGTTAACCAGTGAAAACAATAAATCACCCCATTCATTTTCAAGTTGTGCTTGAGGATGACCCGCCTCTTGGCATTGTTTCAATTCGCGAATTTCTTCTTCCACTTTTTCCCAGACTTCAGCTTGATTAGGCCAATCAAAACCGATACGGTGGGCTTGTTCTTGAATACGCAGCGCTTTAATTAAAGCCGGTAGCGAAGCCTGAATGTCAACGAGTAGGCTTTGATTAGGATCCTTTTCTGGGGGTGTTGACAAGTTCCCATGATGTTGCGATTCTGCTTCGCTAGCAACCGTATGAAGCGGCGGATGATGGACGACAAGTTTGTCACAAACACCATTGATAACGTCCCCAATATCAAAAGCATTTTGTTCTGCCGCTATTTTAGAATAGAAAACGACGTGCCAAATTAAGTCGCCTAATTTTTGTTTAAGTGCTTCTAGATTACCGGCTAGAATCGCTTCAGAGAGTTCGTCGGTTTTGCCAATGGTTAAATGACGTAATGATTCTAAGGTTTGCTTACTATTCCAAGGGCATTGTTCACGTAACTCCTCCATAATGCTGAGGAGACGCTGTAAGGCTTTAACATTTTTGTCGGCAGTTAAATTAGTCATAAGTACTCGTTGAATATCACACAGTTATGGACGCATATTACGCTGAATATAATTATAAGTCACGGTCACTTTTTCTTTGGCGGGTACCGTAATGTCAAAGATGATTTCCTGATTACGTTCACGTTTATAAGGATGAGAACTGGTTTTCATTTCCCATTCTTCCGGCATCAGTTCTTTAAGTCTTACCCAAGCGGGTTGGTCTTTAAAATTTTCCATGTCGACTTGCATCGCTGCTTCAAGATCATAGAGAATGACTTTGGTTCTTTGTTTATCACGACGTTCATTGACCCGATTTTCGCTGATTTTTCTTTGAGTAATAACGATATCGTGACTATCACCGAGCCTTAATTTTAACGTTTGTCCCACTGGAGTAAATTGGGCATTATCTTCGCCTAAAAAAAGGTGACTGCCATGACCATCTTCAGCATACAATCTTATTTTACCATCCCATAAGGCCTGTTTACCTAAGCCATTTTCGGCGATATTTTCCAGTTCGTAATGAACGGGGATACTGATATTATCACTGACTTGTTTCGGATTCCAAGGCAACTGTTCGGCATCAAAAGTAAAATATTTCTTTATCGGTAATTGATTAGCGGTAAAAAAAGAGATTCGCTTCGTTTCACCCTGGAGGATTTCATTTTCCAAAGTTTCACCCTGATCGAGTTGAAAGCGGGTTAAGGGTAAATTTTCACCGGAGAAATTTCTTAATACGACAAAAGCGGTTAAATCTAAAGCCGATTCTTCTTTATTAACTAGGGCGTTATAGGCGATTAACCGATCAATTTGTTTAAGTAAATAACTCATTCTTACTCGAACGGGTTGACCATTGGGGCTAACGACTTGCCAAATTAAAGCTTGTTCATTGGGCGGATAACTTACATTCAGTACCGTGACTGAATCCGGGGGATCTAACACAGTTAGACGGACCGAATCGGGTACAATTTCTACCCCTTGCCAAGAAAAATTCACTTGATTAATTCCCTTTTGTAAAGTTAATAAGCGTTCTTCCTCCAGTAAAGTAGCCCTCGGGTTATCTAGGCGAACCACGGTGGCTTCGCGTTCGGGTAAAGCCACTAATTTGACTCGTGCCCAACTGACTTGAGCAAACAACAGGAATAAACTCAGTAAATAAGTGACCGATAGACTTAATTTCATGGTGCCACGCCTTTAATAAGTGCCTTTTTCTGTTGACGTTCGCCTTCAAATAAAGTCAAGGTATAGGGAAGCAAATATTCTTGGGTATGTGGTGGTAGAGTTAACCGGTATTTAATCGTATCGAGGTCTACTTTTTCATAGTGAGCCGCTAAATCCGGCGCATGAGTCACGCTCCAGTAAGAATGATCAACTTGGCGAAAGATTTCTATTTCCACTGGAATATCACGATAGTTTGCTAATTTGAGTTGCCATTGTTGAATGCGATCAAATCCCGAAATCTGACCTTGATAATCAAATAAATAGTTTTCAGTTTTATAATCCATTAAGATGGGTTCTACGGTTACTTGTTTAGCGGTTCCCAAATTGAATTCGACTGCTTGCCCCACCGGAATGTATGGCGTTTGCAATTGACCGACATAACTTAAATGTTGATTTTCTCCGAGTTGTCGATAAACCATCACTTGTCCATCCGGTAAAGGCGTTTCACCTAAATGATGTTGCGGATCATTTTTGAAAAATAAGAGCTGTTGAGTTTCGGTTCCGTAACGTTGTTCATCATAACGATATAAAACGTGAACGGGAATATCGACTTTATCCAAAGCGAGTAACCGCTTACCCCAACCATTAGGGATTGATTCTGTTCCCTCAATAGTATAAAGAAAATATTCAGACAGACCTTCTTTAGTAATTCGTTTCGGAGCCATTCCTTCTGAATCGGTGAATAGAGATCTGACTGACTTTGCCCCCGTTGCTAAGCCCTCTTTTAAGATTCCTTTTTCATCTGCAACTGGCAGAGGTTCTATTGGCATACCATAAGGTAAATTTTGTTTAGCCAAGCGAGCAATTTCATCGAGTAACTGTACCTTTCCCACGACCACTCGGATTTGAGCATTGAGATAGTCTTCCCCACTTTGATTATTGACCCGCACTTCATTTTGCAAATGCAGGCTTTGTTCATCTGTTGATAAGGTTATATTGTAAAAGGCATTCCAAGTGATGCCGGCGGTGAAGAAACTTATTTCTACCGGGACTTCGCCAGTCAGTTGCGATTCAATAATTAAAATAGCACTGTCTTTAACATTAGGCGAATAACTCACTGCTAGCAAGTTCACTTGCCCTTGATGCTGTGGTGCTTCCAACTGCACCGAAGTGGGATCGATTAAAGTTTCCGCCCAACTGAATTCAAGGCGATTGATTCCGGATTTTAAAGTCAGCGTTCTGTGTTCACGTACCAAAGTCAAATCTGCTGGATTATAAATAGTTAATTGTAATTGGTCTCGTACGGGTAAAGTGACTAAATCAATCCGAGCATAAGTTTCAACCGACCATAAAGTAAAAAGTATAAAGGCCATTATTGATTTAAACATATTTTCTCCTAACACAGTTAACCTTAATCAATTAACAGCGAGCTGTTATAAATAACTAACACCCGATATTAAATAACGACTCCATGTTAATCGATAACTACAATAGAATAATTGATAATGAATACACGTTAGTTAATAACGGTTAAGCGATAATTGATAACGGCTACTCAATAATTGATAACGGGTATACATTAGTTAATAACAGCTAAGTGTTACTTAATAACGTGTACCTAATCGTTGATAATGAGTACATGATAATTGCTAACCGCTAACCGCTAATGGGTAACTGTTCAGTGACGTAATTTTTGCAATTTTTCTAAATTGCTTTTGACATAAGCATTACTTGGATCAATGGCTAAAATTTCTTGATAAAGCGCTATGGCTTCATCATAGCGGCCCGTTGCTGCTAAAATAGTTCCCAGATTGATGCGTGCATTTAAGTTTTGGGGATAAATCTGTAAAGCAAGACGATAAGAATTCTCTGCTTCCTGATTATGT
Organism: Thioploca ingrica; assembly: GCA_000828835.1. Taxonomy (GTDB): domain Bacteria; phylum Pseudomonadota; class Gammaproteobacteria; order Beggiatoales; family Beggiatoaceae; genus Thioploca; species Thioploca ingrica. Next base: position 2,239,238 of record AP014633.1, on the reverse strand, counting down.
TTCAATTCAAACAAAATATTACCGCGATTAATCAAAAATTTTGCTTGATCAAATGGACGTAACTGATCTTTAAGTGCTAAAGAGCGATCAATCCATTGAAGTGCTTCGTCATATCGATGTAATCTCTTATAAGCTACCACGAAATTCAACGCTGTTTCAGTACTGACTGAGAGTGATTCGGTACCATCAGGATTAACTTTCTTAGTCACTGCATGATTAAGTGCTTCAATAGCCTCTTCTGAACGCTCAGCTTGAATTAAATGCTTACCTAGAATGACCCAGCCTCTCTGTTTATCAGGTGATTGTTCAACATTATGCTGCCATAACGCGATAGGATCTCGCCACATTTGATTTCGCAACTTGGTTGTTATTCCTAACATAACTAATAACAGGATTATTATAGTCAAAGTTGTTTTCTGACTAACCCAGCGAGGTAAATAAACTACCAATAACCAACTACTAGCGATAATTAATCCTAAATTGGGTAGATAAGTTCGATGTTCAAAGATAACATCGCGGATCGGAATAAAGCTGGATTCGATCAGATGGGCCAAATAGTAGAAAAAGATTCCAAAAGCGACTAATGGCCAACGACGAAGGCTATATCCAGCCCATCCCAAGACGAGAAGATGCCCGATTAAAGCCCATAGGGCTACACTATCGAGTAATCTAGCAATCAGGTTATAATTCTGCGTCGAGAGAAATGTTTCGGTGATTGGATAGTAATAATCAATGTGAGAGCTGGATGACCAAAAGAATAACTTAATATAAGTCCACAAGACACTCATTTGGGTTGCAAAGTAGGCTGTTCGGGTAACTTCTTCCGTTTCTCGAGTTAACGCTTGCATAGATTCTAGAGAGAACGGATTGTGATGAAATACCACGGCTAAAATAAACCAAATGCAGCCTAATCCTAATCCGGCAATTCCCGTCACCATCATTAAGCGACGTTTGTGACCAGGAAAGAAGATTAATTCCAATAATAAGAGTGTGAGTGGTAAAGTAGCGGTATTTTGTTTGGTAAAAAAAGCCAGTAGTGCTAAAAAAATGCAAGCCAGTATCCAAAGAACCCGCTGCCCGATTCTGTCTGTTAAGCGTGCTTGAATAAAACTAGCCATGCTAGCGATGTAAAACAGTGCCGATAAAGAAGCGAGCCGCTGGACAATGTAAGTCACCGCCTGAATTTGGAGTGGATGCAGCACAAAAATTAATGCGGTCAGAATCGGTAACCATTGTTGAGTCGATGCTGATAAAGTCAGGTTAACTGCCGGGGTTCGCACTAAGCCACGTAACAAACCAAATACGGCCATACCAGCGAAAAAGTGAATAATAATATTGACAAGGTGGTAACCAGCGACTTGAAACTGGTGAATTTGATAGTTCAGTGCAAAGCTGAGGTAACCAACGATTCGTAGTGGCGCAAATTGCCATAATGCTAATAAGCCAGAGGAATTATAAATTACCGGATTTTCTTCAATGGAAGAGAAATCGTCTAGATAAAAGGGAACATCTAAAGTGTGACCATAGGTTAAAGCAACTACAATAGCCAATAGTAACGTTTGTATATACCACGTTTGTAGAAGTAATTGAGTATGGTTAGGTGTTGAATTGACGGACATGGGATTTGATAGCATTGAGTTAATAATTTAATTTAAAGCATCTCACGAATATGGGGTTCAGCACGATGAAATAAGACCCAGGCGGGTCCTAATAATAATAACCAAATTCCTAAAGGTCGAACAATGTTGGCCCAATTCCAAGATAAGTTTTGGATGCTGGCGTGAATCAATGCCATTAAATCGGCAATCGGATTAATGGTTAATACCCAGTGCATGGGTTCGGGCATTAAATCGGGCATATATAAAATCGGGGTTAAATACAAAGTAATCGTAATAAGAAAAGGAAAAAATTGGCTAATGTCTTTGAGGAATAAGCCCATGATGGCTAATAAATAACAGAGCGGTATTAACCAAATCGCTAATAACAATATAATGATAACGCCAATCGGCATTGCGCCAACCCCTTGTAATAAACCGGCTGTAACCGCCATGACTAAAGCGTAGAGCATAGAAGAAAGCAGTAAGGGAAATAAAGGTAACACCACAATGGGAAAAATGGCACGTTGATAAAGTCCACCAAATTCAGACAACACGGTTAAACTACGCGATAAAGTTTCGGCAATGAAAGCCCACGGTAATACTCCAAGGAGAAAGTAATCGATAAAAGGAACGCCGCTGGGGAACTTGACTTTCAATACCACATCTAATAAAAACCAAAACCCGAGCAGTTGTAGAGCCGGTTGAAATAGCAACCAGGCATCACCGAGCAGGGTACCCGCAGTACGGCTAATCATATCACGCTTAACGAGTAAAAATAGAAGGTAGCGGTGAGTATAAGCCGTTTGAATCGGTCCCCATAAGCCAGCATAAGTGGCTCTACCGTAACGTTTAATAAAGTTAAATATTGGCATATAGTGAGTTATCAGTGAACAGTTATCTTGATTAAGCGATCATACTAACTAAATTGTTTTGGAGGGTAAAAATTTTTAAGTGGCATTACTAAAATTAGTGCACAATAATCATAACGCACCGATTTTAATGTCCAACTTATTGATATAATTATTTATTAATAATGGTTCACTGCTAATTAAAAATCAGTATCAGGATTTAATCCCTTAGACAGTATTTTTAATAATCAATTACTTAAATTAAAAATATCGTGATATTAAGATTTATCACTTAAGGAAAAAAATGTCCAAACTATTGAGGATTAATTTTCTCTTGATATAATCAACACCCAATTGATTGAGTGAAATTTTAATGATACTGATATTGATTAACTCAGGTTAACTCGACAAAATGGTATTAATGAATCAATGGAGTGAAGTTATAATAAGGATATGATGAATTCGACTGGTTATATTTCGCTCGTCATTTTAACTTTATTCAATGTGTTACCTACGAGTGGCCTGGCTGCCCGTTTTCTCGTTCATCTTGCTGAATCAACTGAACTTACTCTCGTTGAAAATGAGCAAATTCATGTGATTCGACATTTATATCCTTTACCCTGGCTGGTTGTAGAAACTTCTAATCTTTATGATACCCAAATTTCACCACCATTAGAACTTATTCGGCATAAGGGCTTACTTTACCCCGATGTGGAAGGCTACTTCGCTACTGATAGCACAGCTATACCAGATGATCCACATTATAGTGAGCAATGGTATTTAACCGAAATAAATGCACTGGAAATGTGGAAAGATACTCAAGGAGAAGGAACTGTTATTGCCCTTTTAGATAGCGGTGTCGACCCGAATCACCCCGATTTATTAGGAAATATTTTATTTGAGCAGGGATATGATTTTGGTGATCAAGACACTTTCGCCTACGACGAAAACGGTCACGGCACTGCGATGGCTGGTTTGATGGTAGCAAAATGTGATAATCAACAAGGCGTATGTGGGGTTGCACCCGCCGCTAAAATTATTCCTTATAAGCTGAATCAAAAGGGAAGTGGACGATTTTTTGCCTCGGATCTCGCTGCCGCTATTTTAGCCGCTGCTGATAGTTCGGCAACGATTTTGTCATTAAGCTTAGTGCTTGACGAAGCCGTGCCGGTCGTGCAAGATGCTTTACTTTATGCTAAACAGCAAGGTAAAGTGGTGGTAGCCGCTGTTGGTAATCGTGGTCGTCAACCGGTAGACTATCCAGCTAATTTGCCTTGGGTTATTGGGGTTGGTGCAGTTGATAAAGAAGGCAAACGGCTCCCTTCCAGTAATTACGGCGATGGATTACTGATTAGTGCGCCAGGTAAAAATCTGTTAAGCACTTTAATTGGGGGAGGCTATGCCGACTGGTTTGATGGTAGTTCAGCAGCCACCGCCTTAGTCAGTGGGGTGTTGGCGTTGATAGTGGCACAACAACCGACTGCTACCGCAGCAGAATGGACAGTCACTTTATTAGCTGCCTGCCAAGATGATATTGATACCCCTGGTTTTGACTCTCAGTATGGGTTTGGGCTACTTAAAGTTCCATTGCGTTCTGTTCCTCTCAATCAAGATCAAGTACCCAATTTACAATTTGTACCGATGGCTGGGGAGGTGTTTCATAATGGAAACCAGGTAACATTAAATTTGAGCTTAAATCAAGTCGCTGGTCGGAAAGGTGACCTATACTTACGTATTAACCTTCCCAGTAATACAGAAAAGCGTTACACTTTATTTAAAGTATGGAATAGTAACGACAATGTGGAATCAATCCCGTATAATCAAACATTGAGTAGCCCCTACTGGTTTGAGAGTAATCTTAACTTAGCACTTTATGGCACATCAACTGCTTTATTGGGAATGGGAATTATACCCGATTCTTTAGCAGAAGGAATTTATGAATTGCTAGCAATATTAAAATTGAGTGATAATTCATCAATGATCCCAGCACGGAAGATCGTTTGGATAACCACTCAATAAGAAAAAAAAAAGCGATTGCTACTTGAAATCGGGGCAAATTATGTGCAATATTTAAAACAATTGTATAAGGAAAGCAGCGGCAACGAAGATAAGAGATATTCTTCATTAACCGTTTGGTTTCCAATGTTTAACAATGGAGATTACTGAAATATGAAAAAAACAGCACTTGCTTCAGCGATAGCGTTAGCATTGATATCAGCAAGCGGCACTAGTGTATGGGCAGTTACAACCACAGTTGGTGGGACGGTTATTAGTGATCGGGACGAGGTTGCAGCGGGTGGAATCGTTAATCTCGCTTTATTAGGTCTCGATGCCCAAGGGGCGGTAGACAAACAAAGTGGTTCAATGATTATGGTCACGGTTAAAAGTGACCAATGTGACATCGTCGGGGGCAGCAGTAGCCCAACCGGTGAACCCACCACCACGCCGGACAGCAATCGTTTAGGAGAAGGTCAGTTTGCTTCTGCTACGCGATATGTCACTTTAGATCAGGGCAATGGCAAAGTTTTCCTCCAATGTCCGCCCAGTGCGCGTGGTACTGAAACGATAGAAGTCTCTTTTCAAGAGAAAATTCCGGTAAGCGGTGGTGGTTTTGAATTCAAAAACATTACCAGCCCTATGACCAAAGAAATCACCATTACACCACCGGTAACCGATCCCGGCGGATTAAATATTAAATCTTTTAAACCCACTCCATCCGATCCACGTGGGAAAATGGATTGTACTCCTAGCGGTATTATGGGAGATACTTGTACCGAACCGGATAATGGCATCTGGGGTGAAATGACAGCGGGTGTTGCCGGTGGGCAAATTGAAGTTTGGGCGCAAAATCAACAAGCTGCCGGTGAAATCACCGTGACCGTGACTCATACTACCGAGATGCCTGAACTCAAACAAACTTATAAGGCTGAAATGGTTCAGGGTCGTGCTATGGTTACCCTAGATAGTGCTATAACCAAAGCCGGTGAATACTATATCGAAGCAACCATGAAAGGATTTGATGGCAATAGTGTTCGGTCAGTTTATGCAGACAAATTAAAAGTTTGGTCAACGGGCGTTCCGGCTGGATTAAAACTCTGGTCAGCCAAAAATCGCATTGCTAAAGCCGATTTTACGGCCTTCCCTTTCCCGGATAATCAAATCTCTCAAGGTGCGACGGTACAGGCTCAGTTATTAGATGCGTTTGGTAATGCCACTACCCCGTGTGCCCCAGCTAAAGATTTAGCAACGGGCATGACTACATGTACAATGACTCCGATGGATATCAATCTTTCCATTCAAGATTCTAAAGGGGTTGCCAGTAATAGTGCTTTAAATCTGTACATTCCGGCGGGTTCTCCTGATGGCAAGGCGATAGCCAGAACGAATGATCTCATCTTAGGAAACCAAAAGGATGAACTGCTCACACCGGTTGCTACGACCCCAGTAAGTACAACGCCAGGTACGACTCCAGTGGTTACGACTACAGTGAGTACCACCTCGTTAGTTGCCACGGCGAGTGGTGCCAATGGTACACCGATTGGTTCAATCGCCGCTTCTAATCCTTTAGAAATAATGGTTGTCCCCACTTCCTTGGGTGTCACAGTACAACCCGCGTTCTTGGAAGATCATTTGGCGGGTGAAGAATTTGAAGCCATTATGGTCAAGGTACTCAATAATAAGGGGCAATTGCACGTTGATGCCAATAATAATCCGATTCGCCCACAAGGTGATATTGCGATTAGGAATTTGTATACCGGCGAAGAATCTTCTGCTTATCCTGATTCTAATAATGTGGTACGTGCTCTCTTTAAGAAAGCCACGGATGATCACGGTGAATACCTAGTTTATGATCGGGCGGGTAATTATGGTCAGATTTGGATCCAGGCGGGTGCCATTACTGCGGCTGCTGCTACGCAAGCAGAGTTTCATAATGCGCATGGGCAAGTTTTAACCGATATCGTCCCAACCCAGATTACCCCAGATAAGAAATACTATACACTCTTACCAGAAGTTGCTTTCGTATTGGAAGATGAATGGGGTAATCCCGAGACGCCGATCGGTGCGGCGACAACCGGGTTCGTCTTTGGAGAATCGAGCAACGGTCAGGTTCTCTATAATACCAGAGAAGGCACACATGGTATCCCAGGACGGTTGGAATTCTTTGATAATAGCGGCATTCCTTCATTAATTGCGATTCGCTATGATGCGATGGGAGCCAATCAATTTGCCGGTCAAGATGCGATTTCTCTCAACTTTACCAAACCCGGTAAAAAGAACTTAACTTTAACTACTACTATTCCAGCCTATCAAGGCTTAGTTAAGATTGAATCCTACTTAGACGAAGATACGATCCCGGTTAATAGTGAAGTTGCTTTAACCGTAGAAACCTTAGATGATAAAGACAATCTCTTTGTTGAACCGGATCCGAATCAACCCACTAATGTCAAATTGACTGTTAACGGTCAAGCAGCAGATAATATCACGCCTAAATCCGTAACAGAGATTCAATGGAAAGAAAAACAGCTGACTGAGATGGAATGTCAAACCGTCGGTGGTACTTTCACCAATGGTCTGTGCACTACAATGCAAGCTTTGACTGCTGAGCAATGTCAACTGATCAAGGGAGCATTAATGAATGACCGGTGCATGCAAATGACCACCATGCCAGTGGTTTCTGGACAAACCTTAAACTTTAGTGATACCGGTGGTCGGAAAGTGTTTGTTGTCAGTGCAGGTGCTAATGAAGGTCAATTTAGTCTCACCTTCGATGCGATGGGCACGCCTACCACACCGGTGCCGAGTGTCCCAGTGACAACCACCCGCACTATTAAAGTGGGGCAAACCGTTCCCGATTGTGTAAAAGATCCAACGACTTGTCAGAATGAGCAGGCATGTGAAAATACGCAATCGATTTGGTCAGACAATCAATGTTTTCTTGGGAATGAAATAGTCTCAGCAGATACCACTAACCCCAATTACCCCGATCCCAAAAATGAGGGTGATGCAAGTTTTAAAGGTGGTATACGCAATTTGACGCAGAACGGAGAAATTTTCGATCCCAAACCCACCCAACCGATTACTTTAGGTGATAAGGTTGGTGTTGCTTGTAACATCAAAGTAGATGAAGAACATCAAGGTAAGCCAGCCGATATTCTAGTCGCTGCGGTGCATCTACCCGTTGCCGGTAAAGATCCCGTTTATCCAAAAGGATATGAATGGTATATGGTGAGACATTGTCGAGAAGTCCAAGGTGAAAATTCTCCATGTCCGTCAATTGGTTGGATACCAGATGTTTTACCTTCTGATGCTCAAGGTAATCCTTACTTACCCGCGTTGGAACCACTAGAAAGCGTTGCTAATTTACCGAAATATTATACAGTTAGAGCTTATGTTGGTAACATTCCTTATGTTGGTGAATACCAAGCCTATTGTGGTTACATGATGACTGAAGGTAAAGATAAGGGTAAGATCATTTACAATGGTGATCCCATTGACTTCAATGTAGTAGAAAATAAGTAAAATAACGCGCCAGACTAAAAAAATCCAAGTATTCAAACTTGGAAAGTAAGAAACTGTAGTTATGACGGCACATTCTTGGCAATGTGCCGTTTTTTTTGCTAGACTAGCCCTATGAGTATCAACTTGCTATACAAAATGATGAATAGGTCTATTCAACTTGGGGCTATAATCCTAGCTGGATTTTTTTCTACTCATGTTTTAGGTTTTGATTTATTCAATCCTGACCGTGGGATGCCAGCACCTCAAATTGCGCCGCCGCCGACTTTACCGACTTTAGCACAGGGGCAATTACCGAATCCCTTTCCACGTGCTCGTAAACCATTGCCTTCGATTCCTAAGCCCCCTAAACCGCTATTACCGCAAAAAGATTTTGTATTACGTGGCACCAGTCTGATTGGTAAACAACGTAGCGTGGTCTTAAAAGGCCCAGATAGCAAAGAATTTATCCAGAAATTGGAAAATGACCAACGTACCCCTATCGCCGGTTATCCTGATTATTACTTGTTAAATGTGAATGCTCGCGAAATTCAGGTAGAATATCCAGTAGATGCCCCTTGTCGTACCGATAATCCACAACAAGGGATTAAGTGTAATAAAGAAGATAATGGGAAGACAGTGGCTTTAAGCTTACAGCGGCAGCAAGCCTTACCACCAAGACCTGTACCAATACCCCCACCTCCCCAACCATTACCAATGCAATCACCCGTCGCAGCCGGTTCAACGCTTCCACCAACGACACTTGATGAAATTAGAGCCAGGCGTGAGGAAGCTCGCCAAAAGCGCGAAGAGCTTTATAAAAACTTTCAAAGACGGGTCATTAAAGATGAAGAAGTACCGCCAGGTATGCGCGTGGTGCGAACCCCATTTGGCGACCGGTTAGTTCCTATTCAACAGTAAATAATAATTCGTCATACTCACGCAAATCGCGTCACTACCCTTAAGTTAAGCTACAACTCCCCCCTTAAAATCCCCCCTAACCCCCCTTTGTCAAAGGGGGGAATTCTTAACTTAATGGCAGTAGTGTTTCGCCCTCACAGTTTAAAACTTAACTTAATGGCAGTGTTACGTCGGGTGGAATTCACTACGTTCTTCCGACGTGACACTTTTTTTGCAATGCAACGTATTTAATTACCTATCGGATTTACGTTAAACTACTTCCTCATTTGATTGTTAAGTTGTTAGTGGTGACCTATTTTGATAGATAGTATGGAGAAGAACACAATGTTAGATGCTTACAGACAACAGGTTGAGGAACGTGCCAATCAAGGAATCCCCGCATTACCCCTCAATGCCGAGCAGGTGGCTACCTTAGTCGAGTTACTCAAAAATCCACCCGCCGGTGAAGAACAGCAATTAGTTGATTTACTAACGCACCGCGTTCCACCCGGTGTCGATCCAGCCGCTTATGTCAAAGCCAGTTTTTTAGCCACTGTCACTAAAGGGCAAGTGACTTGTCCAGTGATAACACCCGTTCAAGCGACTGAATTACTAGGCACCATGTTAGGTGGCTACAACATTCAACCGTTGATTGAGCTACTTGATAATGAAGCCCTGGCTCCGATTGCAGCCAAAGGTTTGTCACAAACACTGTTAATGTTTGATGCTTACCATGATGTGGTAGCCAAAGCCAAACACAATCTATGGGCGCAACAAGTTCTGACTGCTTGGGCTGAAGGTCAATGGTTCACTGCCAAACCCGCTTTGCCAGAAGCCATTACGGTAACCGTATTTAAAGTTCCTGGGGAAACAAATACCGATGACTTATCACCGGCATCAGAAGCGTGGAGTCGTCCAGATATTCCCTTACATGCTAAAGCGATGCTGATAAATCGATTACCGGGTGCTTTAGAAACCATAGCCGCACTTAAACAACAAGGTCATCCACTCGCCTATGTTGGTGATGTGGTCGGTACGGGTTCCTCTCGCAAATCCGCTATTAATTCGGTGTTATGGCATATGGGCAAAGATATTCCTTATATTCCCAATAAACGCCAAGGCGGAATTATTTTGGGTGGTAAAATTGCGCCGATTTTTTTCAATACCGCCGAAGATTCTGGGGCACTCCCCATCGAATGTGAGGTGACGGCATTAAATAATGGTGATGTCATTACGATTTATCCTTATCAGGGACATATTCTTAACCATAACCATCAAGAAGTCAGCCGCTTTGAACTGCGACCATTAACATTGCCGGATGAAATTCGCGCCGGTGGACGTATCCCCTTAATTATTGGTCGCAGTTTAACCGACAAAGCCTGCCAAACTTTAAACTTAGTACCCTCTACTTTCTTTATTCGTCCACAATTACTCCCCGAAACTAGCCAAGGTTTTACTTTAGCACAAAAAATCGTGGGCAAAGCTTGTGGTGTCAAAGGCGTTCATCCGGGGACTTACTGTGAACCCAAAATGACCACCGTCGGTTCTCAAGATACCACCGGTGCGATGACCCGTGATGAACTCAAGGAGTTGGCTTGTTTAGGATTTTCCGCTGATTTGGTCATGCAGAGCTTTTGTCATACCGCTGCTTATCCTAAACCCGTTGATATCAAATTACAGCATGAATTGCCTGACTTTATTCGCACGCGCGGGGGGGTTTCCCTACGACCCGGTGATGGCATTATTCATTCGTGGCTTAACCGCATGATTTTGCCAGATAGCGTCGGTACCGGTGCCGATTCTCATACCCGCTTTCCCATTGGTATTAGCTTTCCCGCTGGTTCTGGATTAGTTGCTTTTGCCGCCGCATTGGGAGTAATGCCATTGGATATGCCAGAATCCGTACTAGTGCGCTTTAAAGGAGCCATTCAACCGGGGATTACTTTACGTGACTTAGTCAATGCGATTCCCTATGTTGCCATTCAACAAGGTCTATTAACCGTCGCTACCGAGGGCAAGAAAAATGTTTTCTCTGGACGAGTATTAGAAATTGAAGGATTACCTGGGTTGAAAGTTGAACAAGCCTTTGAATTAGCCGACGCTTCCGCTGAACGCTCAGCGAATGGTTGTACGATTCGTCTAGATAAAGAACCCATTATTGAATACCTCAGTTCTAACGTCACTTTACTCCGATGGATGATTAGCGAAGGTTATGGCGATGTTCGGACTTTACAACGCCGCATTGCAGCAATGGAAGAATGGTTAACCCAACCGGTGTTATTGGAACCGGATGCCGATGCCCAATACGCCCAAATCATTGAAATTAATCTCAATGACATTACTGAACCACTCTTAGCGTGTCCCAATGATCCCGACGATATCAAGCCATTATCTCAAGTCATGGGTGATAAAATTGATGAAGTTTTCATTGGTTCTTGTATGACTAATATTGGACATTACCGCGCGGCTGGCAAAATTTTAGAAGCCGTAGACAATCTTCCCACTCGCTTATGGATAGCGCCACCCACTCGGATGGATCAGCATCAATTAGTGCAAGAAGGCATTTATTCCATTTTTGGTAAAATCGGTGCCCGCACTGAAGTACCGGGTTGCTCCTTATGTATGGGTAACCAAGCGCGAGTAAAAGAAGGTGCTACTGTGGTTTCAACTTCGACTCGGAACTTTCCTAATCGGCTGGGAAAAAATGCGCGTGTTTACTTAGCATCGGCTGAACTCGCGGCTATCAGTGCTAAACTCGGTTATCTACCCACTCTAGCCGAATACCAACAACAAGCAGAAAAAATTGTCCCTTTCGCCGCTAACATTTATCGTTATCTTAACTTTCATGAGATTGAGGCTTATCAACAAGCTGCCAAAAAAGTGGTGGGTAAACTGATTCCCATCGTAGCCGCTTAAATTTTTTCAGTCACTACCGGAGTCAAACTGTTAGTATCGTTATCAACAGCTAAAGTATTGACTCCCGATGGTAGTGATAAATCGGTGGTCTTCAACCCCAATAGATTGAAAACTATCATTTGACACATTTAAATTCTTTTACCTCAATCAGCCAGGCTTTATTTTTTTCAAGTTCCTGCTGTTTCAAGGTGCCTGATACTTCAATTTTATCTGGACATTGCACTTCACCTTTGAGGTGAAGAATAACTTGAGCATCACCAATTTTCATGTAGTCTTGTGTCCCTTCACCCCCGGCAAAACTCGGGTCAGCGAGGGCATAATATTCGGGTACCTTATCCATTGGCACTCGCGGACCTGTCGCTTTTACGGTTTTATCTTTGCAGCCATCCAACGCTGCAGCATCTTTTAGCTCACAGTCACCGGCTAAAACCGGTGAGATCCCGACCTGACTTATCACTAATCCACCCCACAACAGAAACACCACTTTCCTAGGTAAAGCAAGGGATTTCATAAAAATTACTTCTCCTTAAATTACAGTGTTTTAAACAAGCTTGCCAGTTTCTTCTAATAAATAGGGCAAGTTGCACACACTAAACTTTGATTTCGCTACCAATATAAAACGACCTTTCCTATTCGCACCCACTTTGCTATATAGTTTATCATACTCGTATTTTTACCTAGTAGGGGATCTTTATCCGGAAGTGGGAAAAGGAGGCAACTTAGTATTAATTATTGATTTCAATTAAGCGTGTAGGGTGCATAAGCGAAGCGTCATGCACCTTTACCAGTTTGGTGTATGGCACTGCGTTTATACACCCTACGCGTGCTAACGCACCCTAACTGAATGAAGCGTAGCAAAATCCAGGAGAAGCAAAATTAATATAAAAAGCCCGGAAGAGGTAAGCACAAGGCTAATTAATCTTCCGGGCTGGTTTTACTTTTAACGTTTCATCCTCATTAAGATAAAACGCTTTCAGGTAGCCGCTGTTACTTTGGAGTTACTTCATCATAAACAATGAGATCACCGTCATTTTCTATTTCTAATACTCGGTAGGTGTTGCCTATAACATTATCAGTACAAGTATACGGTGAATTGCCGCTATTAAAGTTACATACTGAGGTTATCTTGGTTCCACCATTATCAAGCTTGATACCACGGAGGATTTGAAACTTCGCTGTATCCGTTTCACTCGTGGTGGTTAATTTTAAGCCAACTTGATTCTCATTTTGGGTGGCAGTTAATGCTACGCCGCCGGCTAGATCGGCACACCCCATTTTAAAGTTGTCGAAAGCGGCATCAAAATAGAATCCATATACTTTCATTTCAATATCAAGACGCACGGTCATTCCCGCAAATGCGGAAATATTCGCCCTAAAATTGGTCATGGGAATACTTTGGGGATTAACTCCTTGTTTGGTTTTAAAAAGTGTTTTCAAGATTGCGTCAGTGTTAACATCCCGAATACGTACCGCTAAAACCTGCAAATTAGGATCAAATGCCCCGGCCCAGTTACTATACTCCATATTCCAACTGAGAATAGTGCGATCAGGACTACATGTTTGCACAGTCATATCTTGAGATAACCGATGTGTTTCTGGACCATTTTGCAACTGCAAAGCTAAATAGTTTCCATCTGTTGCTGCATAGGTGTGTGGTAGACCAGGAGAATATTGGGGAACCGTCATCTGGTCAAAAAAATCGAATACGAGATCCCCTGGATTAATAGTTTGCCCATTACTGGCAATTCCCCATGTACCAAAATCAGGAGCACCTGAGCTTTCAAATAAAGTCCACCCGGTGTAATCACCCGTTTCAAAACTGCCATTTACTAGAGCAACAGAACTAGCGCCATCTTGAATTTGGGAATCCGCTGGCCAATTTTTCTCCTCTTCAGCGGGCTTATCAATTCCCCAGGGTTGAGTCGGGGCAGCTTGAATATTAGTGGGCAATACACTGCCCAATGACAACATCGCTAAACTAGCCACTAATCCTACTCTTATACTCGGCGTACCTATTTTAGTTATCGTATTCATAATATTATCCACATAGTTTATTTTACGTTAGCCCAAAACATGATCTACCTTTATCCTTTTAAGTGAGGACTCTCAGTAAAGGCAATAATAGGACCATCACTGAAGATAACAGTACTTAACTTTTATTATCAATAAGTTATTAAATACTAAAATAATGTATAATCAACAACTAGCTTACGTTGATTTGCAAATTGCTTTTTGTTTTGCGTTGCATTTTCACAGCCCGCGTAGTAGTAGCATGTAGTAGCCCGTAGCCCGCATGCAACAAAGTGGAATGCGGGAACCGGATAGCCAACTTGTCGAGTTGAGGAATCGTAATCCTGGATTCCACTGCGTTTCATCCAGGCTACACTCGCTGAGGAAAACCCATCGGGTGCGTAACCTGATTCAGAAACCGAGCTAACTCCTTAGCCGAGGTTTCGTTGAAGCCAACATAGGGGTTAGTGACAATAACCAATACCTGCGGGGGATAATGCTCACGGATATCATCTATGGCTACCCAAGGTTGTTCTAAGGCATCATGAGTTTCTAGATAGTCGAGTACCTCTTGGTAGCGAAAAAATTTTGCTGGGCGGTTATACAATGGGGTAGTCCCTTCGATTCGATCGGCAATGTCTTTGGGAAAGACTGACTTAATTACCTCCAAGCTATAAATTTCTCGCCACGACGAAGAGATGACAATTTTGGTATGAGGATAGCGACGCACGGTTTCGGCAAACCAGTTAACACAAAATTCATCTAGGCGCGGTAAGTCTTCTTCCAAATTAATTTCTGTGAACGTTTCTTCTTTAACCAACACACCATCAATGTCAAGAAAAATGTAGGTTGTCAAAGTATTCATCCCGACCCTTGGCACCCGGGGGTTAGGGAATGACTTAAGCGAGTCACGAATAGCCCAACCCATTTCTGGTCGCAGACACAGCGTATTACGTTTTTTACTCATATTTCCAAGCCTCGACTCATTTACTTTTATGACAATAATATGGTGTTATGATGCTTGACATGGAGACATCAAAATACGCCCTACTTTAACATTAAACGATTCATTGGTTAACGAATTAAAAAACATAGCCTATGAAACCAGTAAGATGAGAATTGCTGGGTTATTTTTTTGCTGATGGAGTAAAATATTAATAAATCGCACCTCTTTTTTAACGAATTGCTTATGAAAATCAAACTGATTGATGAAACCAGTTCAATTGTTAAAGCAAGCCCATCATTGATAGGACTTGATAGCCAATCATCTACTGAAACACCCGAATGGGTTAAAAACTTTATCAACGCAGAAAATTGGCAAGCTTCTTCAATGCCAGTGAGTGAACTACAAAAATTGTTAGACCAGATACCAGAACTACTATTCATTGAAAATTCAAGATTAACTACATGGGAAATTAATGGACAAATACTTAATGTCGATCTCTCATTAGTATTTGGTCATTTAGCGAGTGATCTCCTGTTACTTGAAGGTAACCAAGATGTTGTAATTGAAGAGAATCAAGACTCTAATATCCAAAGCCTGAATACCTATCTATTGCTCTTGGAGTAATTGGCAATGAACTTTAATGTGCAATCCGGTTATTATTGGTTCGGGACGAAATGTCAGCAAAAGGATATTCACTTTGGCATATTAGAAGTGAATTGTGTAGAAGAAGAAAGTCAGCAATTAGGTCAATGGTATTTTAAATTTAATTACACTAATTCTAGTAATGAGGCGTTGCCAAAAGCAATAGATGTAAGAGGTGCTTTACTTGATACTACCTATCGATTAGGTTTAAAGCCAGTTATTTTTACTGATAAATTTAAAAAAGCACTGCAAAGTGAAAAAAATATTGGTCTGGTTGCCGATACTTGCGCATTACACCATGGTTATTTAGAGCAAGCCATTCGGTTACGACAAGATAAAGCAACACATATTGCTATTCCTGATCAAGTCTATATGGAAATCCAGTTACAAAGGGAACATAACAAAAAATCTAAGGATCAAAATTGTTTAAAACTAAGACGCTTGAGAAAATTACAATTTGCATCGACTCGTTCTATCTACCGACTTAAGGAAAGAGGAATGGTGTACTATATCCGTCCACCAGAAGCAATGGTGCGTTATTTTGGTGCTGAAATCAGCGACAGTAATGATGAGCCAGAAAGTAAAGGAAGTAATTATCAGAGGGATCGTTTGATCTTAGAAGCGTTACGCCACCAAAGACAAATTT
The DNA here is from genome assembly GCA_000828835.1 of Thioploca ingrica. GTDB lineage: Bacteria > Pseudomonadota > Gammaproteobacteria > Beggiatoales > Beggiatoaceae > Thioploca > Thioploca ingrica. The sequence continues at coordinate 2,223,236 of AP014633.1, read as the reverse complement.
TACCGAATATTCCTATATGGTTAGTCACTGGTGATGCCAACTTTGCGATTCAAGTAGAGTTAGAGGGTTTTAATGCGGGTTTTACCAGACAGCCAAAAATACCAGAAGATCAACAATCATTTATTATAACCTCGCCTTATATTGAACCACGTTCTTTTACACCTTACCACTTAACGATAGAAGAATTTCTAGAAGAATGTTTATGGGATTGGGGGATAATAACACTACAACAAGAAGGTCAAGCAATCCGTCAAGTTTGGGATTTGTCTAATGAAAAAATGTGTCAATATGCTCAATTAGATATGCAGAAAGTAGTTTGCCTGGAAGAAAAATGTGAGCGAATCAGTATACTAAAAAAAAATAACCCCGTTTTTTCACTAGAAAATGCTACCAATACCGTACCTAAACGTGCCCCATCTCCTTCAGATATTCTTGAAGGATTAAAATCTGCCGTGACACAACCTATAAATAGGGAGAGTTTATCTTCGCAAACATCATCCTATTTACAAGCCTTGCAATGGATTGAAAAAATAAATGATCAATTTGCTATTCTCCCTCGTGGTAGAAAAATTATAGAAACTTGGTCTAACTTAGAACCAATTCATGTCAATGCATGGTATGACTGGATACAAGAGGCAAGAAAAGATATCAATCGGCTTGATAAGCAAATTTTATTACAAAATACCCTGGTAATCTGCCAATCAGAACCAGATGATAGCTTAGCTAAAAAATTAGGACTGTCATTGAGAGATACACGTAGTCAATCTATATTGGCCAATGCTTTTGGTTTAGTAGTCCGTTTGAAGGGAAAAACTTGGAAAGTGGAAGATAAACAACCACAAGAAGCTGCTCAGTTAATTTTTGAAGCCACTTCTCATTTAAAAGCAGATAATATTAGTAGTGCAGTTAGAGTAGACAAAGTATTCACTTATTTATTAACCACAACCCCATTGTCAGTACCTACTTTTCGTATTGGACTCTATGAATTATTTGACAGCAACAAAATAAGATTAGGTGGTACTATCCCAGACTCAGCAGAAAATCCAGTTAAGGTGAGAGTATTTATCCCTCAACAAAATGAACATGAAATTGATTTAGGTGCGGGTGACTTTTTAATTCCAAATGAATCTAGCCAAGTCATTATACTTTAGATCAAAAAGGCATTATTAATATGAGTTTTTTAAAACTAGAAACGCCTAAAAAAATTGAACGATATGAAAAACTTGGTTATTTATCGAACCCTTTTCCAATTAGGGGGAAAGTCGCGGCGGAAGTTTATGTTGAACGTCCGGAACTCAATAGTTTGCAGAATGAATTATCAAATTTTCTGGTGGCTAATAAAGAAAGTGGTGGTTTTTGGGTATTGGAAGCGGCTCGCGGTATTGGGAAAAGCAATTTCTTACAACATATTGAATGGGAATTAAAACAAGCACAACAAAATGGTCTGTTAACCACGAAAATCGTTTCTAAATATATCAGTGGATTTATTAGCTCAAGAGAGTTGGTTGAAGAACTGGTCGTGACTATCGGAGAAGAACGTTTTAAAGATTTCCTGGAGCAAAAAATCAGTTTGCCGAGTTCTTTAAGAGGAACTGATTTATGGCGTTTCTTGGAATCTGAAGCGATTAAACAAATGGGACTCAGTCGTGTAGAAAATCCCCATGCTCAATTTTTGATGAAATGGCTCATGGGAAATACTACGCTGGCCAGAGAAAGAGAACAATACCAAATATGGTCAAAAGAACGTGTTCCTCCAGCAGTTGCTTTTCCCTATTTAAAAACGATTATAACTGGCATGAGAGAACGGAATATCATTGATAAAGTAATATTATTAGTTGATGAATTTGAAGATGTTCAGCAATTCGGTAAGAAAGAAAAGACAGAATTTATTCAAACATTTAAAAATATGTTGAATTGTTTTAATTGGGATACCTTATTTGTCATTGTTGCGGGACAAGAAGGTAGCTTTACTACAATTGGTAGCCAATATACTTCTCTTGCAGACAGATGGCGGCGTGTGAGTTTAAAGCCGATCGAGTCAAGTACACAAGCGGTGCAATTAGCACAAGCTTATATGGAACACTTTCATAAAATTTACTGTATCGAACGCAATAAAAAGGCAAACAACATCACACTTCAACCAACTGAACAAGAAATTAAATTGATATATGCCGATTTAGACAAAAGCGTAAAGACCCAAAGAGATCTATTAGATAAGTTATATCAGTATATTGAATCAAAATAATGTTGACACTTTCATCTACAACACTCGACACACAAAAGCTTTAATATAAGCGGTTTCTGGAATCGCCGGATGAATGGGATGATCGGGACTTTGGTGACCTTGTTCGAGAATTTGTAAACCTCGATCGAGTTGTTGACTGGTGGCTCGCAGCAGGTCAAGCAAGGTTTGGCTTGGCAAATGTAAAGAACAAGAGGCTGAGATTAAAATGCCTTCTGTAGGCAATAATTGCATGGCTAATTGGTTGATTCGGCGATAGGCTTGTTCGCCGGCGAGTTGATCTTTTTTGCGTTTAATAAACGCCGGGGGATCTAAAATAATGAGGTCAAACTTTTCTCCGGCGCGGTGTAGTTCTTTCAATTGCTCAAAAGCATCACCGAGTAGCGGATGTACTTTTGCCGTTACCTGATTGAGTTCGGAATTTTTCTTAACTAATTCAAGTGCTTGCTGAGAGCTATCGATACACCAAACACTATGCGCACCGGCTAAAGCCGCTGGGATACTCCAAGCGCCGCTATAGCTAAAAACGTCTAATACTCGCTGCTGTTGGGCATAATGCTTGAGACGAGCACGATTATAACGGTGATCGTAAAACCAGCCAGTTTTTTGTCCTTCCAATACCGAAACATAAAAGTGGGCCTGATTTTCTTCTATTAATACTTCCGCCGGTAACTGACCTTGTACCACGGCGACATAGTTTTCTAAACCTTCTAAAGTTCTAACGGCGGTATCATTGCGTAACACTATCGCTTGTGGATGGAGTGTCGTTGTTAGCGCCGCAATCACCTCCTCACGAACTCGTTCCATTCCGGCGGTGGTTATTTGTACGACGACAATGTCTCCAAATCTATCGACTACTAACCCAGGCAAGCCGTCACTCTCACCATACACGAGACGATAAAACGGTTTAGCAAATAGTCGCTGCCGGAGCGATAAGGCACTATTCAAACGTTGGAGCAGTAACGACTGATCTAAATGATATTGTGGATCGCGGCTAATCAACCGCGCACAAATCAGTGAATGGGGGTTAATATAGCCATTACCTAATATTTTGTTATTATGAGCATAAATGGTAATAGCTTGACCGATTTCAAATGAATTCAGTGGCGAACGGTCGGTATCGACTTCATTGCTATAAATCCATACATGACCGATTCGTAAGCGGCGATCAGCATTTTTTTTTAAGTACAGCGGGGCAAACAGCATAATTTAGGACTGGTCAGATTTTCTAGAGTTAAATTGAATTCGATTATGAAATAGGTACTATTTTCCAGTTAATGATGGCCGGTAAACCAGCAGCGATTAGTTGTTGCGTTAACCGGGTCGTTATTTCCAAGATAGTCTCTGTTTTTTCTGCCAAATGAATTTTATAATGAAGTTTTTGTTGGTCTTCATCTAAAGTAATTTCTACGTGACGAGGTGTAATCACAATAGGGTATTGCTGAAGTAGAGATAGAGCTAAATTAATTAATTTTTCCAGTTGATCATCAGTTACCTTGGTCTTTTTCATCCACTGAATAATTTGCTTAGTGTTGCTGGCAAAGGGATGTGTGTTTTGCGGATTAATTTTTTCCCGAATTCGTAGCAGTTCACCAATAAAGTAAAAACGGCCGACAATACCACATAACTGAATCGTTTTATCTAAATAATTGAGGGTACTGGGGGATAAATAGTAGGCTTCGAGCATCAATTCAGCGGCTGGCGAAAAATGGCCAACCCGAGCTAAAGATTCGGCATAATTGGCTACTAATTCCGGTTTTCTCGAAAAATTTTCGATAGCTTGTTGATAATGGGTATGGATTGCTTCGACATTTCCTTCTAAACTGGCGATTACACCTAAAGCGATACAACCCTCATAAACATCTATGGTTAAGATGTTGCGCGCTTTATTTTTAAATTGAGACAAGATGACCGGATCATGCGTATCCGTTGCAATGAGGTGATTAATCTGTTCCCAAAATTCGGTCTCTTGAGCCACAAATTGGTAATAGGACATAATTTATTCTCTATCATGTTGATGATGAATGAATATTTAAGCGAGCCTTCATTCAAATTGAATTCATTCAAGTTTATTAAGGCACTAACTAAGCCAAGCCAATAAAAACGATATCTAACTAACATAACCTATTATAAAGAATTATAGTATAGTTCGCTTTGTAGATTGATTATTTTAATTTGTCAACTAAATTAACCGCTTTTGAAATCCATGCAAGCACAATATAATCCTCAAGTGATTGAAACTGAAATCCAAAAACAGTGGGACATTCAACACGCTTTTCAAGTGACCGAAGATCCACAACAGGAAAAATTTTATTGCCTCTCGATGTTTCCTTATCCCAGTGGGCGATTGCACATGGGACATGTTCGTAATTATACCATTGGCGATGTCATTACCCGTTATCAACGCATGCAAGGAAAAAATGTTCTGCAACCCATGGGTTGGGACGCATTTGGGTTACCGGCAGAAAATGCCGCTATTGAGAATAAAGTGCCTCCCGCTCAATGGACTCGCGATAACATTGCCTATATGCGTAACCAGTTAAAACGGCTGGGTTTAGCTTATGATTGGCAGCGTGAATTAGCGACTTGTGATCCCGATTATTATCGCTGGGAACAATGGTTTTTTATCCAATTATATCAACAAGGTTTAGTTTATAAGAAAACCGCACCGGTTAATTGGGATCCGGTTGATCAAACCGTGCTCGCCAATGAGCAGGTCATCGATGGGCGGGGTTGGCGTTCCGGTGCGCTGGTTGAGCGGCGCGAAATTCCCCAATGGTTTTTAAAAATTACTGCCTACGCGGAAGAATTATTGACCGGTTTGGAAACACTCCCCGGTTGGCCAGATGCGGTTAAAACCATGCAACGCAATTGGATAGGACGCTCAGAAGGAGTCGAAATCCATTTTAAATTTGGTGAGGCAGAATTAACGGTTTTCACTACCCGCCCAGATACGTTAATGGGCGTCACCTACATGGCGGTGGCAGCCGAACATCCGGTGGCTCAACAAGCAGCGGCTCATAATTCAAAACTTGCTGATTTTATTGATGATTGTGTTAAAACCTCGATAGCAGAAGCCACTTTAGAAACCATGGAAAAACGGGGGATGGATACCGGTTTGAAAGCCAAACATCCCATTACCGGTGAAGCTATACCGATTTGGGTGGCGAATTTTGTGTTAATGAGCTATGGTTCGGGTGCGGTTATGTCAGTTCCGGCGCATGATCAACGCGATTTTGAATTTGCGCAAAAATATGAGTTACCGATTAAACCCGTTATTACACCCCTAACCGCTGAACTCCAGTTACCCCTCACCGCCGCTTTTACCGAAAAAGGTCAATTAATTCATTCTGGACAATTTAGTGGTTTAACTTCAGCAGAAGCTTTTATTGCCATTGCCGAATATTTAGAGCAACAAGGACAAGGGCAGCGGCAAGTGAATTACCGCTTACGTGATTGGGGCATTTCGCGCCAACGTTATTGGGGTTGTCCCATTCCCATGATTGAATGTCCTGATTGCGGTACCGTGCCGGTACCGGAACCAGATTTGCCGGTGTTGTTACCAGAAAATGTCATGATGGGTGAAAGCGGTTCCCCCCTCAAACGTGATCCACATTTCTACCAAGTGAATTGTCCACAATGCGGTAAATTAGCGCAACGGGAAACGGATACCTTTGATACTTTTATGGAATCTTCTTGGTATTATGCCCGTTATGCGAGTCCAGATTGTCGTACCGCCATGTTGGATGAACGAGTTCATTACTGGTTACCGGTGGATCAATATATTGGCGGGATTGAACATGCTATTTTGCACTTATTATATTCCCGCTTCTTTCACCGCTTAATGCGCGATGCCGGTTTAGTGAAAGCCGATGAGCCATTTACCTGCTTATTAACTCAAGGAATGGTGTTGAAAGACGGGAGCAAAATGTCCAAATCCAAAGGTAATACCGTTGATCCTCAAGCACTGATCAACCAATACGGTGCCGATACCGTACGCTTATTTATGATGTTTGCTTCCCCACCGGAGCAATCTTTAGAATGGTCTGATAGTGGGGTTGAAGGCGCGTTCCGTTTCTTAAAACGTCTGTGGAAACAGGTCACGACTCACGTTGAACAACCGGTATCGACATTGGATGTTTCGCGGTTAAATCCGGCTGAACGAACTCTACGTCGCCAAATTCATGAAACCATTAAAAAAGTGAGTGATGACGTGGGTCGCCGCTATACTTTTAATACCGCCATTGCTGCCATTATGGAATTGCTCAATCATTTAAGTCGTGCGGAAGAAACGACCACGAAGCGCGCTTTGATACAAGAAGGTTTAGAAGCGGTGGTCTTGATGCTGGCGCCGATTGTTCCGCATATTACTCAAGCCTTGTGGCAAGCACTTGGGCATCGTGACTTGATTCTTAACACTCCCTGGCCAAAAGTAGATGCCACAGCGTTACAGCGAGACGAAATCGAATTAGTGGTCCAAGTCAATGGCAAATTACGGGCACATATTACCGTCGCTATCGATGCAGATAAGCAAACGATTGAAACCGCAGCTTTAAATGAACCTAATGTTCAACGTTTTGTCGGTGATAAAACGGTAAAGAAAGTAATTGTCGTTCCTAACAAATTAGTTAATGTCGTCATCGCATGAACTTGACTATTTATTCTAACTGGCGTCTTGTTAGTGACTACCCGTGGTTTCAGTCAATGATTAAAGGGTTGCTGATACTATTTTTAGTAACCGGACTTGGGTTTTTAAATGCGTGTGGATTTCATTTACGGGGCGCCGAAAAATTCCACATTACTTCAGCTCATATTCAAGCAGAAGCTGCTGATCGTAGTGCTCAAGAACTCGAACAGTTACTGGTTGAACGTGAAATAAAGATTATTCCCACCGCCAATGAAGCTCAAGTTATCATCTCTTTAAGCCGGGAAAAATTTGATAACCGGGTACTAACGGTATCTGCCGTTTCCGGCAAAATGGCTGAAGTCGAGTTAACTTTTCAAGTTGAATTAGAAGTTCACCAACCGAATGGTACCATACTCATTGAACGACAGCCGCTAAATATTTTGCGCGACTATAGTTTTGATGAAACCGCCGTATTAGCGAGGGAAGCCGAGGAAGAAGTACTCCGTGAGGAAATGTTTCACGATCTGATTGCCCAAATCATGCGGCGGTTGCAAGCTATTCAAGTAGAAATAACTCGTTAAGATGAATTAGTCGCGTAGGGTGCATAAGCGAAGCGTCATTCACCATTAAAACATCCGTTATGGCGGATGACGCTACGCTTATCCGCCCTACGCTTGCTACACTTGCTATAAAATAATAGTGAGTAGCGGATTGAAAAAGATTATACTTAACTCAACTTTAACCCGGTTGAATATTTCAACCATACTATAAAATAGCCAAAGTCGAAACAGTAAACATCCATCTTTAATAAGAGAAATCAGTGAATATTCTTAACTGGCAGTTACCCATAATCATATTCATCCTATGTTCCATGCTAACTTTGCCTTTGAGTGCCAAAGAAAACGTTGATGAGGAGTTTTTTATTACTACTCGATGGATATCAGCCTCGATGAGCTATCGCGACTGTATCTTAGAAGCCAATAAGGTGTTGAATTTTGTTAAATTCAATGTAAAATTGGATTATCAGATAAAATCAGAGAATGATGGTTCAGGTTCCGCTTGGGGACAACTACAATGGAATAACGGTTTATATAAGGCAATTATCAAATGTATACCTACTGAGGAAATGGTATTTTTTGTGGTTGGGGGGGGCAATTACAAGAAGGCAAGAGAATATGTGAATATTTTGATGGAGACTTTTCAAGTCCCCTCTGAGAATTCGGGTTCAGATTAATCTTCTCAGCAATGTAGGGTGTGTTACACACCCAAGGCTCCATTGCCATCAACTGAAGCGATTATTTTTCCCGGTTATTCTGGTAACCCAGTTTCATCCAATACTAAACCTAAAACAGAGGGACAATCTTCCGAATTTTGTCTGGGTAGAAACAATAAGCTGGCTTAAAAAAATAACTTTAACTGGGCAAGGTAAAATAAAAAAGACAACCTTGACCTTCACTACTTTCTAACCCAACTTGCCCACCGAGTTTTTCAATGACTTGTTGTACAATAGATAAGCCTAAACCGTGTCCTTCAGTACTCCCCGTATGTACCCGTGTAAAAGGTGTAAATAATTGCGCTTGAGCTTCTGGAGTTAATCCTGGACCGTTATCACGTATCCAAAAGCGGATTAGGCCGGGGTTTATTTCATGGGTACCCAACTCTAACCGCGGTGGTTTGCCACCATATTTCATCCCATTACTAATGTAATTAGTCCACACTTCTTCAATCCAAGGGGCGTAACCTTGAGCCGGTGGCCACGAATCCGGTAAAACAATATCGGCTTGATATTGCTTGATCATATAAGATAAACGTTGTAAAACTTGTTGGATAATATGATTCATATCAATCGTTTGAGTTTCTACATGAACTTGCTTAGCAACACCAGCCAGTAATAGTAATGAATCAATAATTCCCACCATTTTGTGACCCGCTTGCTCGACTAAATTTAAAATTTCTATCATTTCTTCATCGGGAACGGTATCGGTGGAACATTCACTCACTAACATTTCGGTATAACCAATAACCGCATTGAGCGGATTTTTTAGATCATGAGCTACGGTGCGAGCAAAAGCATCCAATTCCATATTACGTTTTTCTAATTCTAAAGTACGTGATTCTAATTGCTTCTTTAAATTAGAAAAATTTAATTGGGTAGTAATTCGAGCTAAAACTTCTTCATGCTGAATCGGTTTAGTAATATAATCGGCGGCACCGAGTTGAAAACCTTTGACTTTATTAACTGTATCAGTTAGTGCAGTCATGAAAATAACCGGAATATCTCGGGTTTCGGCATCCGCTTTAAGAATTTCACAGGTCTCAAACCCGTCTATTCCGGGCATCATGACATCTAATAGAATTAATTCCGGTTTAGCATATTTCGCTTTTTGAATGGCTCTACTACCTTCTTGAGCGACTAATACTTTGAAGCCTTTTTCACTTAAAAAGTCAAACAATATACTTATATTAGCCGGCGTATCATCTACGATGAGTAGTGTACCCTTATCTTTTTCAACAGTCATTTATTCGTTATCAGTTATCAGTAGGGGCAACCCGAGCGGTTGCTCTAACAAACAATCAATTATCAGTAGGGGCAACCCGAGCGGTTACCCTAACTGACAACCGCTAATTGATCAGGGGGAAAAAGTCTATTCCCACTATATCCGCTCGCCTCTCGTTAGCTTCAAGCGACAGGATTAGTAACCCCCTTTACGTTTACTTTCCGGTAAGCCGGCGACTTTACTGCCCTGTTTATCAGGATTGCCGGGAAACAATTCGTAAAGGGATTTCGCCTCCAACTTTTTGTCATTCCACTTAGTCTGCATCGCTTTGACGATATTGCGCATATTGGGCTGATGACCCGCATTGTTAATATATTCATCCCGGAGGTAGTTAAGCAGATCCCAATGACGTTGCGTCAATTCTTCAATACCTTCTTGCTTAGCAATGGCTTTTGCCACTGCTTCATCCCAATCATCAACGTTCATTAAATAGCCATTCGCATTACTTTCAATTGTCTTGCCATTGATTTCGTAGGACATTATTTTCTCCTTATAAAATGTTTTAAGAAAGACACCATGAAGAAATTTTTGTTTAGTTACTCGCTAAATTAAGAGTTATCTTAATGAGTTGCAACACATTACCGTATAACTGGAGTTTTAGTCATACTTTATTTTACCAACTCTTTTTAAAGGTAAATACCACAGAGTGGTAAAGTTAAAAAATATATCAACTGCTCTCTTGATTCAAGTCTAAACAACAGTCATTTTTGATAAAATACCTGATTATTGAAGATAAAGAAGAATTATTGATAGGTTATACGCTTACCTTGAATTAATCAAAAAGTAATTCGATCGACTTAAAAATTAAAATTAGAATAATTAAGAATAATGATAATCTAGATTAATTTTCTTCTTTGAGGTACCTTACCATCTTCTCGATAATTAACTGTGTACAATAATCATAGCGAATAGCAAGAACATTCGATAGTGCTAAACATGGAGTGATGGTAGTGTCACTCGGGGTTATAATCTCGGTGGCAACATAGCTAATATCACTAGCCGTTATGCACTACTAAACCTTATTTTTAGTTAAAGGCTATTCAAACAAGTTACGTTTAGCCCATTCGTTTCCAAAATAGGCACTGGTTAATGATGCATAATACAAGTCGTTTATTGATTATTAATAATGATAAGCAAGAGTGTGAAATCTTAGGAAATTTTCTCTTACCCAATCACTATGAACTTATTTTTGCGACTGAGAGTGAAGTATTAAAACGAGCCACTGAATTGATGCCCGATTTAATTTTGTTAGATGTCATGGATTCAACTCCGGATGGATTTAAACTTTGTCAACAACTCCGCTCGGATATTCAATTAGCAGAGATACCTATTCTTATCCTGATTTCCTTAGAAAATGAACAAACTCGTTTACAAGGGCTAGAAGCCGGTGCAGATGATTTTATTAGTAAACCGATTAATGAATTAGAGCTACTGGCTCGGGTTCGCACCATTACTCGCCTAAAACGCTATCGTCATCTGGTAGTAGAACGTTCTCGCTTTGAATGGGCAGTGGAACAATCTAATGACGGCTATTTATTGATTAATAATGGTAATGCCATACAGTATGCTAATTCTTGTGCCCGTTTCTATTTAGGTCTATTGAAAGAAAGTGCTTTGAAAGAAGGTTTTTTACAACACATAGACAAACAACATTATCGCCGTGAACCAGAAGCTGCCTGGGAAAATTGGCCTAATTCTAATGTTGGAGCCATGCCACGCTATTTAGTTCGTTCTGAAACCAATCAAATGCCATTGCTGTGGTTACAGGTCGAATTATTAGAATCCCCCTCCGATAGTTCGGGATGTCAAGTGGTGCGTCTCCGTGATGTGAGTGAACAAATGAATTTGCAACAACAAATGTGGACTTTTCAAACCCTGGTTTCTCATAAATTACGAGCACCACTTAATGGTTTAGTGGGGTTACAATTTTTAGATGATAGGAATATCGATCTCGGGAGTAAACGTGCCTTATCTTTGCTCAAAATTGCCCGGGAAAGTGCTAAACGGTTACAAGTTCAAATTCTGGATATTTTGCGCTATGTAGACTCTTCACAATTGCTCCAATTGAACAGTACTTTTAAGCTAGCTAAACTCAGTACCCTATTGAATAATATCAAGGGTGATTTAGAAATCGATACTGGCACACCTCAAATTGATGAGGTGCTAACAGAGGCTTTCTTAGCTTTTTCGAGTCAAGCGCTAGAATTGGTACTTCGTGAATTGCTAACTAATGCAAAAAAGTTTCATCCGCAACAAAACCCAACGATAGAAATTGTAATAACACCAGCACCCGATCCCCAGTCGGTTTTACTTTGTGTCAGTGATAATGGTCGGCATTTACCGAGCCAGGAGTTAACTAAAGTCTGGACGCCCTATTATCAAAGTGAAAGATATTTTACCGGCGAAGTAAAAGGGATGGGATTAGGATTAGCAATGATTGCGCGGTTAGTCTGGAGCAGTTGTGGGAGTTGCCGCTTATATAATCGTGAAGATCAACCCGGTATTACTGTAGAATTAACTTTACCCTTAGTTTCCACTTCAGAATCAAAAAATTGTTAATAATGTTATATCCACCTAGTTCTTTTATCGAATTTGTTATTCTCATTCTATTATTGCTATTTACGGCGACCCTGAGTTTAGCAGTCAGTAACCGTATCCATTTGCCATTTCCAGCCGTGTTAGTATTAGTAGGAATACTACTCGCTCAATTTGAGATGGTGTCACAACCGTTACAAGAATTATTTTTGCATGACTGGTTCCCGCCAATTTTACTATTAATTTTGTTACCCACCTTGATCTTCGCAGCGGCTTTTAAATTAGATGCCCGGCAATTAGGGTATACCCTTTTGCCCATATTGATTTTAGCGGTTCCGGGTTTATTGCTGTCGATTACTTTGATGGGAATAGCGATTTGGTATTTCACCTCGCTCAATTTACCGAATGCCTTGTTGCTAGGTACAATTTTAAGCGCCACCGACCCCGTAGCAATCATCGCCTTATTTAAACGACTCAATGCTCCTAAACGGTTAATCGTTTTAATCGAAGGCGAAAGCTTATTTAATAATGTCGCTGCCATCATTGCGACCGCCATTATTCTTCCCATGGTGAGTGTCGGTCATTTTCCCAGTGATACACTTTGGCAAGGAGTAGAAACCTTTGCTTGGAAATTTATCGGTGGGATTGTGGTGGGTTGGGCTATGGCACTTATCATCGGCTGGTTGTTGCAGCAGTTAGAAAAAAACACTTTTATAGAAATTTCTCTAACTATTTTATTAGTTTATGGCGCTTTTTTGTTAGCTGAAGAAGGTTTAGAAGTCAGTGGCGTCATGGCAGTAGCCATAGTCGGAATTGCCCTGGGTAGTTGGGAACAAAGTAAACTCTCCCCGCTTACTTATCAATATCTGCAGCAATTTTGGAAATACCTAGCTCAAGTGGCTTATGCGTTGATTTTTTTACTCACTGGATTAAGTCTCCATCTGACTATCTGGAAACATGGGGGTTTAGTGGCTATCGTGATTATAGCGATGTTGCTATCACGCGCTATTGTGGTTTATGGTTTAACTGCCATCATGAACTGGTTACCTTACCAGCGACCCATTCACTGGCGTTATAGTACGGTCATGTATTGGGGTTCATTACGCGGCGCTATTGCGCTGGCTATGGTACTCACCTTAGATGAATTCGCCCTGGCTGATACTTTTTTAGATGTCGTCATCAGTGCCGTATTGTTTACTTTATTGGTAAAAGGTTTAACACTCAATAAGTTGATCCACTGGTTAAAATTAGATACGCCTTCATTAGTGGACAAGCTATCACGTATTGAGGGTAAACTGAAAGCGCAACAACGGGCATTTGGTCGGATTCCAGAATTTCAACAAGGTGGCCTATTTTCAGCACGAATTGCCGAACGCCAGTGTCGACGTTGTGAAGAAAATATTCGTGATACTCGGAACCAATTTATCAATTTACAAAAAATAGCGGCCTCCTCGGAGGAAGAACAACATTTATTATTTTTACGGATCTTTGCCGAAGAAAAAACGCTTTACGATGAAATGTTTGCCAAAGGACATTTATCCGAACGAGCTTACCGCAAATTGATTTATTCGCTGGAATTACAGACTGAAGCGATCCGACATGAAGGTCAATTACCTCGGTTTACTTTACATTTTCTTTGGCTGGAGCGTTGGCAAATAACTTTGCTAAATTTTCTGGAAAATTTACCAATGACTAGACGTTGGGCCAGATATTGGAACGCACTCCAAACCGCCAAAGATTATGAAGAAGCTTGGGGACGACACCAAGGTAACATTCATATCTTGGCTTATTTGGATGAACTTAGCCAAACTGAATCGATTCGTCCACAGGTCATAGAAAAAGTCCGTTCTCATTATCGTCGGTGGCACGATTCTGCTAGAGCACGGATTGATAACACCACTGAACAATTTGCTGAATTTGTAGCCACCATGCAAGAACAACTCGCAGAACGTTTAATTTTACATGCCGAACGCGAAGCGATTACTGAACAAGCTCAAGCGGGGTTTTTAGCTGCTGGTGTTGCCCAAACCATGCTGAAAAACCTCGATACCCAAATCTATGAACAAAGTGGAGTCAAATTGGCTGTGGCTCACTTACATCTGGATCCGCTGCAGCTATTATCTAAAGTGCCGGTATTTAGAAATATTTCGCCAGAAGAAGGTAAACTGATTATGAATTATCTCAAGACCCGGATGTTTCCGGCACGAGAAATTATCCTCAAACCCGGCGATTCAAATGATTCCCTTTACCTCATTGTCCATGGTGTCATTCGGGTTTCGCGTTTAGAACAAGAATACGATAAAGATGTGGCAACCTTAATGGCTGGAGATTTCTTTGGTGAAGAAGCACTTTGGCAACCGATATCGTCAACAACCACTTACCGTACGGTAACGCCTTGTTCTGTTTATGAACTTTGCCGTGAAGATTTTGAAAAAGTGCAAATTTTGCGTCACCCTCAAGAGAAATCTTCAAAGTGTCTTCGCTGATAAAACTAACTGAATTGATACCATCAGCGGTGTAGGGTCATTGCTATTAAGTTAATACCAACTCGTGATTAAAATTATCCACCGATAAGATATAAAATAATTCTATTCCCCCTAAGATAAAAAATAAAAATGAAATGACAATAATTAAAGATAAAAGCATATGTTGAGGTTAACTCTAAAAAGGTGGGATTCGCTTCGCTCTTCCCACCTACACTCGCCTTCGCCTAGATGATATTCTTCTCAAGCGTTACCAATTATCTCCAAACAGCTTGTGGAGCTTGATTATGCCATCCACGGATATCATATTTTCCAAGCATACCGGCTCTAATAAAAGGATTAAACCAATTACCTTGATAAAGTAAAAAACTTAAACTGGGTGAGAAAGGAGGTTGTAATCCCGTTTCTGCTCGTTTATACCATTCTTTATCTTTTGCAACTTCTGTTATTATTGGTGCCCCTGCTGGGCGTTGATCCGGTTGAACACCGGCTGTTAGCGAAATATATTCTGCTGATTGCTCACTAGCTTGTTCAGCTCCCATAACATTGAAGTTAAGGCATAGTCCTAGCATTATAGCCAGAGTCAATTTCTGGTTAATATTAACTAAAGCACCTTTTTTTTCCATTAGATTCTCCTTATCATCAAATTGCGCGAGAAACCTCGTTCTTGAGGACGGGGAGGGATAGCGCGTCGGCGTAAGCCGACCCGGTTCTCGCTCCTCTGGTTGTTAGGTTATCTCGGTAAGTAAAAATGAGGTGCTGGTCTTTCCCAGCGGTCAGGCGGTTAAGCCCTCCCCTTACGGGGCTAGTGACGCGGCGGTTTCCCGCCAGCTCCCTTCGACAAGGCTTACCAGCGGCTCCTACTATGGCTAGTAGCGGTTAAAACCTTCGGGGCTTTACCTTTCCCCAGCGTAATTCTAACCTTTTAGAGCAGTGGACTCAGGAAGCATCCACGGGTAAGTCTTAACGACCTCTGGTAAGCGTAGCTACCCTTGCGAGCAACTGAGTCTGGTCAACCTAGCTTTGGCAAGCTCCGTCCTTGAGGACGGGGTAGTTGACTATCCTAAACACTAATGTTGTGTTGTACCTTTTACCTTATTTTTCTTCTTTTTTATTACCACCGGATGACATGCCACCGGATGACATGCCACTCATTCCCGTCGTACCACCATTACTCATGCCAGACATGGCGTCCATACTAGATATGCCAGACGTACTGCCTTCCTTGCTAGAAGACATACCGCTCATGTCAGACATGCCACGCATGCCACCCATACCAGACATGCCACCCATACCAGACATGCCGCCCATGCCAGACATGCCGCCCATACCAGACATGCCGCCCATGCCAGACATGCCACCCATGCCAGACATATTATTCATCATGCCATACATGGGATACATACCTTGCATACCTTGCATCCCACCATACATGGGATACATACCTTGCATCCCACCATACATAGGATACATACCTTGCATCCCACTCATGCTGCTTTGGTCTTGTTGTTCACCCGTTTTAGGTGTGCAACCGCCTTGCATCCCTTGCATCCCTTGCATCCCTTGCATTCCAGACATGGGATACATGCCGCCCATACCACCACCGTACGTCTGACCCATGCCACCCATGCCACCCATGCCACCACCGTACATCGGGTACATGCCGCCCATGCCACCCATACCACCACCGTACATCGGGTACATGCCACCCATACCACCACCGTACGTCTGGCCCATGCCACCCATACCACCACCACCGTACATCGGGTACATGCCGCCCATACCACCACCGTACGTCTGGCCCATGCCGCCCATGCCACCCATACCACCACCGTACATCGGGTACATGCCGCCCATGCCACCCATGCCACCACCGTACATCGGGTACATGCCGCCCATGCCACCCATCGGGTACATGCCGTTCATGCCCATGCCACCCATACCATAACCTTGCATACCATCCATACCGTAATACGCAGTAGCTATATGAGGAACAGTGAGTAACGTACTAATAACAGTAGCAAGTCCTAGCGATTTTTTTATGTTGTGCATCATTTCTTTCTCTATCCTCGTTGACGCTATTAAATAAAGTCCTTTATCTACAAAAAAGCCCTTTTATTCAGGCTGACACGCCATCGTTCCTTTGGAGAAGATGAATAAGTTAACTCAAAATGATATCATTAACTTTTTCATCCTTCATTTAATCCAGCTTGATGGAGAATGGCGTTGTTATAATTTAAGGCATTAGCTTAGTATTGTAAAGGCTTAGAACATTTTTCATCAATTTTACATTAACTCGTTAAATTTACATGAGAAGTATCAAAAAATTCTTGAACAACGACTGGGTTTGTGTGAAACTTAATTAACTTGAGTAGAATGTTATTCTTCTATGGGAGAATAGGTAATGGCTGTATCTGAACCGGTTAAAAAACAATTTATTGAATATATTATGCTACAAGTTTTTGATGATCAATATATTGATCGTCAAGAAGAAAAAAAGATTCTGGCTGAAGGAATCAAACAAGGAATGAGTGTTGATGACGGATTGGCGATCATGCGACAAATTGCGGCAGAAAAAGGTTGGGTCATTGAAAGAGAAGTGGAAGAGCGAATTAAAGAAATTTTACAACAATTTGCGCTCAATGATGGGGTTATTGATAAGAAAGAATTTGAAGATGCATTGGCACTATTTAAATCTTCCTGTAAAGGCAAAGTGCCAGAACCAGAACTAAAAAAGCGGTTAAAAAAAATAATATTGGAAAGAGGTTGGAAAGCCAAGGAAGGTGGGTTATTTGGTTCTAAATGGTTTTCATCCATACCAGAGTAAAGTGAGTGTTAAAGGAGAAATAGTATGACTGTTCCAGAAGGTATTAAAACTCAGTTTATTGAGTTCATTAAATTGCAAGCTTTTGATGATCAATACATCAGTCGTCAAGAAGAAAAAAGAATCCTTGAGGTCGGTGTTAAAAATGGGATTGGAGTAGAAGAAAGTTTATCTCTCATTCGACAAGTTGCGGCTGATAAGGGGTTAGTAGTTGAAAGAGATGCTGAAGAACAAGCGCAAGCTGTTCTCGAAAGAGCCGCGAGTAATGATGGTAAAGTCGATAAAAAGGAATTTGAGGAAGCGGTTAACTTATTGAAAACAGCTACTAAGGGTAAGCTGACTGAACCAGAAATAAAACAGCGGTTGAAAAAAATGATGGAGGATAATGCTTGGAAAGCTAAGGAAGGTGGATTATTTGGAACCAAGTGGTATTCAGCAATTTAAATTGGTTTTTTATTCTGAATTAAGGAGTTTTAACTATGATGCTATCAGGGGATGTCAAAAAAGCATTTGTTGATTACATTATGCTACAAGTGTTTGATGATAAATATATTGATCGGAAAGAAGAGAAAAAAATTCTTGAAGAAGGAATTAAAAAGGGAATCGGAGTTGAGGAAGGGTTAGCGATTATCCGCCAAGTTGCGGCGGACAAAGGCTTAGTTCTCGAACGGGAGGCTGAAGAACGGGCTAAAGAAATGTTAGAAAGGTTTGCCACTAATGATGGCAAAGTGGATAAGAAGGAATTTGAAGATACGCTGGCGATTTTCAAATCGGCTAGTAAGAATAAAATTCCAGAACCAGAGATGAAAAAGCGACTCAAGAACATGATGGAGGAAAATGGTTGGAAAGCCAAGGAAGGGGGTTTATTTGGTTCTAAATGGTATTCGGCTATTTAAAAGATTATAACCAGTTGAAGTCGTGTTAATTAACGCCATATCGATGGCATGAAGAACCGTTATTTTTAATGTGGTTAGCGAGATTTTTCTTTGCAATACGGATGGGGTATCGTTACCGACAAGCACTGACTCAGGTTTATCGTACTACGCCTCGTCAGCGTCAGTTATGCCAACTATCGCCAATAGAACTGAAACAACAAGGGATTACTGTGTTAGTACTGGATTTCGATGGTGTATTAGCGGCTCATGGTGAATCGCAACCGGCTAAGGAAGTACATCCTTGGTTACAGACGTGTATACAATGTTTTGGTGCCAATCAAGTTTTTGTATTGTCAAATAAACCGCTGGCGAGCAGGATTGCGCACTTTAATTGCCATTATCAGGGCGTTCGCTATATTACCGCAGTCAGAAAAAAGCCTTATCCTGATGGTTTAAAAGAGATTATTGCCTTGACTGGGCAATCTTCACACCAAGTGATGTTGATAGATGACCGATTATTAACCGGTGTATTGGCAGCTTGTCTCGCTAATGTGTCCGTAGCTTATATCACGTATCCTTATGTACAGCTATCTAAACGTCCTTTACCAGAAATGTTTTTTATGGTACTTCGTTTTTTAGAACGATATCTGATCTCACTGTATAGTCGCTTTACTTATCCCAATCATTAAGCGACGCGTTCACTCCTTGATTCGGTTTTAGCAGGATAGATGAGGGGGTGATATTTGTGGTGATATATCGCTAAACAAGGGTTTTAATTTCTTTAAATGTTGTTCAATACTAACAGACAAGAGTGAAGAAATAGAAAATAGCGTAGATAAGACATCTAAATTAGAATCGGCTTCACTAGCGGCGCGAATGCGTTGGAGAAAGTCATAGTTAAGCGTTAATACTTCTTTATAATATTTCTTTAAGCCATTCAATTCTAAATCTGCCATGCCACCATCTTGATGGATATAGTATTGACTTAACAAGTATGATGAAGCCGATCGAAAAACAATCTCATCGATTGATGCGAAAGGCAGATGATAATGTGCCATCCCACGCATTTGCGACAAAATAGGACAAGCACTGGTTGCCATCACTAAACCGATTAAAGCTCTCAAGCCAGTTTGTGCATCACAGTGTTTAAAATATTCACGTTCAGCCGTGATAACACGGACATCAGTGGTACTACAAGAGAGAATTTCCCTAAACCCCAAAATAATTTCTTTGGCATCAATGGCTACCGGACAATGAGAATAATCAGCCGTATCTAAGGGACAATTACTGCACTGTTTAAATCCTAATTCAGTCCAAGCGGGGTATTCAGCATTATCAATAATATCTGGGCGAGGTCTGACATAATTGATTTTGAAATTCAATATATTGCCATCACCCATGGTAAATATATATTCGACAAACATATTTTTTTCATTAAACATATTTTAATTACTCTTATGTGGTCAATTTTGATTAAAGCGAGTTACTCAAATAAGTGTTCAATTTCTTTTAAGTGCCTTTCTAAAGAAAGTGATAACATGGAAGAGATTGTGAACAAAGTGGCTAAGACATTTAAGTTAGCATCAGCATCACAGGCCGCCCGAATTCGTTCTAAAAAATGATAATTTAAGGTTTGAGTTTCTTTAAAACGTTGTTTTAATCCCTCAAATTCTAAATCAAATTGCCCATTTTTTTGATAGACGTAATATTGATGTAATAGGTAAGAAGAAGTCACTCTAAAAACAGTTTCATCCAGGGAAGCAAAGGGTAAATGATAATAAGCCATCCCCCGCAGAGGTGATAAAATAGGACAGGCACTACTCGCCATAACAAATCCGATTAAGGCTCTTAAACCCGTTTGAGCGTCGGTACGTTTAAAATATTCGCGCTCTTGTGTTCTCACATGAATATCAACTTCCTTACAAGAAAGAATTTCAGTAAACCCCAGTACAATTTCATGGGCGTCAATAGCCACCGGACAGTGTGAATATTTTTCAGTTGTTAAAGGGCAATTAGGACATTGATGGAATTCTAACTGAGTCCAAGCTGGGTATAAACTTTTGTCTAAGATATGTTCACGAGGTCTTTCAAATTCTACTCTGTAATGTAAAACCTTCCCATCGTCCATGGTAAAGGTATATTCAATAAACATAATAGGACATCCGCCGGTACGATGTGACTTGGTTTTATCCTGATGATAAAAAGGGCTGGGTGGTATTCAATGACCAGATTAACGATGCCCTTACACCAATCCAATACCCCTTGCTTTATTTATAACGTGTTTGTTTTTAATAGAATAGCGAAAAAATTGAAAAATAGAGTTATTATTTTTCATGACATTTCATTTTTCCGAGCTGACTACATTATATTAATTTTATCTGCTCATGAGGGAAAATGTTAATACTTTGTCGCATTATACATTGGCATAGCTCACGGTTCTATTTGACAGGGATTGGAGAGAAAATATGTCTCAACCTTCTCAAGTTATTTCTGAGTGCGTCAGCACCCGATTAATTATAAGCTTAACGTGGCTGGTATCAGTAAACAAGCTTTTTTAGGCAGGATGCAGAAAAATTTCTAGATTAGAAATGAAGAAGAAGTTGAGTTGCTACCGAGGGTCGGACTCGAACCGACACGATGTTACCATCACTAGATTTTGAGTCTAGCGCGTCTACCAGTTCCGCCACCCCGGCAACATGTTCATTATAAAGGTTCTTAAGTCAATCGGAAAGTGGGTAAACCCATTTTATTTTATTAAGTGATCATTCAGCTACAATTATATCGATGATTTTTAATGCAACGCACTGATTTTTATTTTTATTTACCGCCACATTTAATTGCTCAGCAACCCAACCGTTCCCGCACAAGTAGTCGTCTACTGTGGGCTAATTCTATATTAGAACCATTTCAAGACCTTCGGTTTACTGACTTGCCGCATTTATTAATGCCAGGTGATTTATTAGTATTTAATGATACCCGGGTTATTCCCGCACGATTATTGGGACGTAAACAATCGGGGGGTAAGATTGAAATACTGGTGGAGCGCATCTTAGACAATAACCAGATTCTTGCCCAAATTCGAGCCAGTCAACCACCTAAACCAGGTATGTGGTTATATCTTGAGGGTGGGATAGCTATCCAAGTATTACAACGGATTGAGCATTTTTTTCAACTCCAATTTGATGACCCTCGTTCGGTAGATGAAATTTTACATACCATTGGACAGATTCCATTGCCACCCTATATTCGTAGAACACCAACTGAGGTAGATAGTATCCGCTATCAAACCGTATATGCTCGCCAACCGGGTGCGGTAGCGGCACCCACGGCGGGTCTACATTTTGACGAAGGCATACTAGAACAATTGCAAACTAAGGGAATAGCAATGGCTTTTATTACTTTACATGTTGGCGCTGGTACTTTTGCCCCAATACGCGTTGACAATATTCATCAACATACCATGCATACTGAATATATGCAGGTTTCACCCCAGGTTTGTGAACAAATCCAAACAACTCGGGCACGTGGTGGTCGAGTGATTGCGGTAGGGACTACTTGTGTTCGTGCGTTGGAAACGGCGTCGGCAGGCGGAAATATTAAACCATATGCTGGGGAAACTCGGTTATTTATTACCCCGGGCTATCGTTTTCAGAGTGTTGATGCGTTATTAACCAACTTCCATTTGCCAGAATCCACTTTATTGATGCTAGTTTGTGCTTTTGCTGGCCAAGATTTGGTTTTAGCCGCTTATCGTCATGCGGTTGAACAAGAATACCGCTTTTTTAGTTATGGTGATGCGATGTTGGTTAGTCATAACCCTAACGAGTAAGTAATCCTTCTCACACAAGGTGCCAACAGAGGAAGGGGATTCGCGGGTGCGAAGTCTATCCGACGTTGGCTTTCATTGCTGATAATGGTAGCGGCAACTTAACACCCGGACATAATTTTCTGTTACTTCATAAACCAGTCGATGTTCTGATGTAATCCGTCGCGACCAGCATCCAGAGAGTTCATATTTCAAAGCTTCTGGTTTACCCTTGCCAACAAAAGGTTCTATTACGATATCTTCCAAGAGTTCAATAACTTTAAGCGCAATCCGCTTATCGGTTTGCATCCACCATTTTAAATCCTCAACTGCTTTGGTAGTCAACAGGAGTTCTTTCATCGCTTTAACTGGTCTTTAAGTGTTTGCCAGGAAATCGCTTGCTTTAAAGACTCACTCTGAGCGTGGCGTAATCGTTCGGCATTAACTGGGTTGCTCAACAGATAGAGCGTTTCTTTTAAACTTTCGTAATCATGCTCTGAAATCAGAATGACATTCTCACCACGAGCATTGATAATCCGTACTGGTTCATGATCTTGAACGACCTTTTGGATTAAAGACTGAATTTGTTGAGGAACTTCAATATTATCGACAGTATACATAGCGTAGCCTGAATAAAAAAGTTTAATGGTAAAATAAATGAGTTATTGAATTTAGTGATCCTACGCGGGCTGAATCGTTGTCATAGCTAAATTGCCTTTTTGCTCTAACCAAATTTTTCTCTCCGGAGATCGTTTTTTAGCTAATAACATATCCATAATAGAATCAGTTGGGTCATTATCAGTTAGGGTCAGTTGAATTAATCGCCGAGTTTCCCTAGCCATGGTGGTTTCGCGTAATTGTAACGGATTCATTTCGCCCAATCCTTTAAAGCGTTGTATATGAATGAAGCCCGGTTTTTTCTCTGCCGCAATTCTATCCAAAATACCTTGTTTTTCCTCATCATTTAACGCATAGTAAACGGTATTACCCACATCGATTCGATATAATGGCGGCGTTGCCACATAAACGTGCCCTTCAGCAACGAGTTTTCTAAAATGTTTAACAAATAACGCACAAAGCAAGGTGGCAATGTGTGCTCCGTCGGAATCAGCATCAGCCAAAATACAGACTTTACCGTAGCGTAATTCGGTTAAGGAATCGGTACCGGGATCAATACCCAACGCGATAGCGATGTCGTGAACTTCTTGTGAAGCTAACACTTCACTGGTCTCGATTTCCCAGGTATTGAGAATTTTACCTCGCAACGGCATGACCGCTTGAAAAGTACGATCGCGCGCTTGCTTACAAGAACCGCCGGCACTATCTCCTTCCACTAAAAATAATTCCGTTTGCTTCATCTCTTGTAGCGTACAGTCAGCTAATTTACCGGGCAAAGCCGGACCATTCGTTACTTTTTTCCGAATGACTTTTTTATCAGCGCGCAACCGTTTTTGGGCTTGTTGAATAACCCATTCGGCAATTTGTTCACCCATTTCAACGTGTTGGTTAAGCCAGACACTAAAAGCGTCACGCACCACCCCGGCAACAAAAGTGGCACAAGCACGAGAATTGAGTCGTTCTTTCGTTTGACCCGCAAATTGGGGATCGGCTAATTTAACTGATAATACATAGGCGCAATGTTCCCAGATATCTTCAGCAGCGAGTTTAACCCCTCGAGGTAATAAATGACGATAATCGCAAAATTCTCGCAGGGCTTCCAATAGACCACTTCGTAAGCCATTAACGTGAGTACCGCCTTGAGGAGTTGGGATTAAATTAACATAGCTTTCGGCGATAGGTTTGCCATCAATTATCCAGAGTAGTGCATAATCAACTGCTTCAGTGGTCCCAGCAAAATGACCCATTAAGGGTACTTCTGGTAAAGCGGTTGCTGGGCTGAGTTGCTCAAGTAGGTAAGTAGCTAATCCGTCTTGATAAAACCATTGTTGTTGGTCACCGGTATTTTCATCGCTAAAAGTCATCGTCAAGCCAGCACATAATACCGCTTTGGCACGCACTAAATAAGTTAAAGCCGCTATAGAAAAATGGGGCGAATCAAAATAGCTGGGATTCGGCCAAAAACGTACGGTGGTACCCGTATGACGTTGTCCAACCGTACCAATCACCTTTAATTCAGAAGTCTTTTCACCCTGCGCAAATGACATTTGATATAACATTCCATTCCGTTTAATGGTGACTTCTAACCGACTGGAAAGCGCATTGACCACGGATACACCAACCCCATGTAATCCGCCAGCAAATTGATAATTTTGGTTGGAGAATTTACCGCCGGCATGTAAGCGGGTGAGGATCACTTCGACACCACTAATCCCTTCTTCTGGATGAAGATCAACGGGCATACCACGACCATTATCACGAACACTGAGAGAACCATCCAAATGCAAAATAACCTCAATGTGGTTAGCATAACCGGCAAGGGCTTCATCAACACTATTATCGATCACTTCTTGAGCCAGATGATTAGGGTTGGAGGTATTAGTGTACATCCCGGGACGTTTGCGCACTGGCTCAAGCCCAGTCAAAATTTCTATATCAGCGGCATTGTATTGCTTAGTCATTATTCAGTTATTTAGTTGTCAGTTATCAAATGATCCATTTTCAATGGTAACTAATCATAAAATAAATTCTGCAATTAAATTGGCTTGATTTCTTCAATGAGATTGAGAGTTAAGTTAAATTATTGTATAAATTTTTATTTAACTCGTATTATTTAACTCGTATTATTGTAACTTAAACTCCTAAGCCAAATATCGTTAACTGATGATGATAACGGATAAGACCTCGGGTTCCTCAGGGAGTCATCACGGTTTCTAAAATTTAATTGATTTTTAAATAAATATTTTTTTATAGATTCTTAGATTATTGAGACTAATGACTCTAAAAAATCTTGCTGCTAACTGATCTCTAGGGTCACTGCCATTAAGTTAGTAATTGGAATGCCAGCTTGGCTGGCGCAAAAAGGCCGACAAAGCCCGCCTTCCACGAGGGGTTGCTTTGGTGAAATATCGCTTAACTTAAGGGTAGGTTATATCATTAACGACCACCCAATTATCTCTTTCTTACTCATCTAAGCCCGAGTTAGGTAGTAAGTTAGAGGGGCTAAATTAACGTAAATAGTAGGTAGTGCTAAACAGGTAGTGATGTTAGTGTAGCAACCCTGAGTTGCAATTTCTAGTTACACTAACCTCATTTTCTCTTTAACACTACCCAATAGTAGGTAGACTCATTGTTAAAGAAACCCGATTAGACTGCCATGCATCTTAACAATCTTAGCCATCCCCATTTTTTTTCTAACTGTAAAACTTTATGTTGTGTAATTAGCTTTGATGGTACTTTTCGCCAAATTAATGCCGAATGGGAAAGGACTTTGGGTTATGACAGTAGCCATTTACCCAATAGTTCATATCTGGACTTAGTTCATCCGGAAAGTTATGCCTTAACTGAAGCGACGCTTTATCAGCTTAATGAAACGACGGAATCAGTAACCTTTTTTAATCGATTTTTACATTATGATAGTACTTATCGAGAGATTTTGTGGCAGGCGAGTCGCATTGCAGCGGAATCGGCTTTTTATGTCGTCGGCATAGAGATACCACCCACTGTACAAGCCGATTGTACTACGTTACAACAAGAAAATATTGCTTTACATGGAATTATCAATCAGCTTGATAATAACTTACAAGAATTGCAAACTTTTTTTGAATTAACCCTGCGAGCCAAACAAGAATGTTGGTTAGACTGGGATTTAATAACTAATCAAATCACTTATTCTCCGTTTTGGAACAGCTTATTTGGTTATTCTCATGAAGATTTAAGTACTCAAAATATTTGGTATTCCCATATTCATCCCAGCGATTATTATAAAGTCATTAAAGAAGTTAAAAATTGTTTAGAAGATCCAACTGCACTTTATGACAATAACCATCGGTTACAACATAAAGAGGGCTCTTATCGCTGGGTTCAAAGTCAGGGCGTGGTTTTACGTGATAATAGCGGTCAAGCTACCCGGTTGTTAATTATTTTTACCGATATTACTTCGCATAAACGGACTGAAGAAGCTTTAGTAGAATATAAAAAATATGAGCAAATTTTCCTGGCGCAACCCAATGCGATTCTACTCATTGATAACCAAGGGATGATTATCGATGCGAATCCTACCGCTTTGCAGTTATACGGTTATGCGCGTCAAACTTTTTTAAAATTAACGACGAACGATATTTTTACTACTCATGTTAATTTGGCTAACTTAGAATTCAGTATTCCCCAAGCCAGTTATCACAAAAAGCAAGATAAAACCATCTTCCCAGTAGAAATGATAACGGGACCAATAATGTGTCAAGGTAAAACTTACTTTGTGGTGGTTAGCCGCGATATTACTTCGGAAAAACAAGCCACGCAAATTCTGACCGAAAGTGAAACTCGTTATCGTCTGCTGTTTGAAGCCGAATCAGATGCGATTATTGTATTTGATTCCAATACATTACAAATTTTTGATGTCAATCCTGCCGCGACCAGTTTATATGGTTATAGCCGTGAAGAATGGTTGCAGTTAAATATGGAAAACATTCTCGATAATATTCCCTTAAGCTTAATTGATCTGCGGTTAGCCGGTAAGCGCAGATTTCACCATATTCTGTTACATTGGCACAAAAAGCAAGGCGGAACGGTTTTTCCAGTGGAAATTTCCACGGGGAGTTATCCTTTTAAAGATCATACGTTAGTGTGTGCGACGGTACGCGATATTACCGCACGTAAACAAGCCGAGACTGCTTTACAAAAAGCGGAAGCCTTTGCTAATGCGCTCATTCAAGCCGCACCGGTTTTTTTGCTTGCTTTTACACCCTCAGGTAAAATCAGTTTGTGTAATGAAGTTCTTTTACAAGCATTGGGTTATTCTCTCGAAGAAGTCATCAATCAGGATTATAAAAACTTATTTCCTCAAGCTGAACGCCCCCTGATCGCAGAAAGTATGAGTGCTTTACTTTCCCAACGGGAAAGAAGTATTTTATTGGAAAATTACCTACTTACTAAAACGGAGCAACAATTACTGGTTGAATGGCATGCCAGTGCCGTGATGGGAAACGATGAACAAATTGTTTATGTGCTTTGCGTTGGAATTGATATGAGCCAACGCAAAAAAATCCAAGGACAGTTACGTTTGTTTAAACGAATTGTCGAAGTTTCTCATGAAGCCATTTCCATTAGCAACGCCGACGGACAATTAGTTTATGCTAATCTTGCTCATGCCAAATTATTTAAACATAGTTTAAAAGATATTCGTCAATATAATCATCGTGATTATTGCACACCAGAAACTTTAGAACTGATTGAGCACGAAATTAAAGTGAGCTTCCAAGCCGGTAAAACTTGGGAAGGTATTTTAGAAGTATTAGATATTAACAAGCGACAATTTCCGGTGTGGGGACGTTTTGATGTGATTCGTGATGACAAAGGGCATATTTTATTTAGCTTTGGCTTAATGCATGATGCGAGTGAACAACAATATTTAGAAGCCATACTCCGTTATGAACATCATCAATATCGGACGATTTTTCATGCAGCTCCCCTCGCAATTATCTATAAAAATAAGGAAAATCGGATTATCCGTGCTAACCACTATTTTGCAGCCAGAGAAGGAAGTGAACCGGAAAAACTCGAAGGCATGGTTTTCCATGAGTTATTACCAGAGTATGCGGAGCAAGATTATACTGATGATTTAGAAGTGATGAACACCGGTCAAGCTAAATTGGGTTTAATAGAGCATTTACCCAAAGGTATTTTTCGAGTGGATAAAATTCCCTATCGAGATAATGCGGGTAATATTTTAGGTGTCATCCACTTTGCGATTGATATTTCCAGTTATGTTCAGGCTGAACAACTCTTACGAGAAACTCAGCAAGCGATTCAAGCTAATGAAATTCGTCTCCGCTTGACTATTGAACATTTACCGATTATGGTCATTGCCATCGATTTGAATAACCATATTGTCTTTTGGAATCAACAATGTGAGCGGGTAACGGGGTATAGTGCGGCTGAAGTGATCAACAATCCTCATATTTGGACCTGGCTCTATCCCGATACCATTTATCGAGACAATTTGTTTCGAGTGGCACAATATATGTCGAAAAACCACCCAGAAAATAACCGTTGGCTCTGGAAATTGACTTGTAAACAAGGTGAGCAAAAAATGGTCGCTTGGTCATTAATCAACCAGGTTGATATGCCCGGTTTGCTAACCGTTGGGGTGGGTGAAGAAGTGATAGAATTCGAGCAAACCCAACAACGCCAACGTGATAAAGAAGCCAAATTTAACAGTGTATTACAAGAACATGCAACGCATTTGCGCCTTATTATTGAAAATTTACCGGTGATGGTAGGCGCTTTAGATGAACAGGTTAACATTGTTTTTTGGAATCGCTATTGTGAACAAGTGACCGGTTATAGTACTCAAGAGATTGTTAATAATCCTCAGGCTTGGGAATTACTCTATCCTGATCTAACCGTGCGGCAAAAAGTACTGAAAATTTGGCAACAAGTCATCCAAACTCACCGAGAACTTCATCGTTTTACGATGATTTTAACCTGTAAATCGGGTACTCAAAAAAAGATTATGTGGTCAATGCTTTCTGATAAAATCAAAATTCAAGGTTGGGCTATATGGGGTGTCGGTGTCAATATGACTGTTCATCAAAAGATCATTCATCATCATGAAAATCGTTTAAAGCGCTTAGTACAAACTTTACCGATGATGGTTAATGCCTATGATGAACAAGGTCAACTTATTTATTGGAATCAACATTGTGAACAGGTCACCGGGTATAAATCGGCGGAAATGCTTCGGTCACCTCCTTCACTCGCTCAATTATATCGGTCGGTACAATATCAGCACGATTTCCCCACCCAAATTTGCCTAAACTCGATAGCTGTGCCCTATGAGACCGAAATCACTTGCCAAGATGGCAGCGTAAAAATCATTGCTTGGTCAAATTATGCGGAAAAATTTCCCATTCCCGGTTGGAAGCATTGGTTAATCGGCGAGGATATCACGGTCACTAAAAAAGTACACCAATTATCTTCTGATATTACTCATTCGATACTTTACACTGCTTTAAATCAGATTGATGTCGCTATCTGTATTACCGATGAGAGTGCTAAATTTGTTTATATGAATCGCGCTTTTGGTAAACTCTATGGTACCCGTAGTGAAGATTTAATGAACCGCCAATTTACTCTGATGGTACCACGAGATAATCGTAATCTATCGATTCGTGAGTATTTCAATTTTTTGAATGGTAATAATGGTCATTGTTTAAGTAAAACCCATCAAGCGTTACATGCTGATGGCTATGTTTTTAAAGTCACAACTAATGTTTATCGGGCCGTACAAAATTCGGAACAGGCTTATGTGGTTTGGATATTTACTTAGTGAATAGTTATATTTCCAAGCCTCAATTTAAACTATTAAAATCATGGACAATATTTACTTACGGGTGGCTCTCGAATAATAACAACTTGAAATAATAGAAAATATCTTCCTTTTTATCATTATTGAGCTATAAATTGTTATGAGTAAATCTATTACTAACTGGATACGACCCGAAATTCAACAACTTTCTGCTTATTATGTTCCGGACTCGAGTAATGTTATTAAGCTCGATGCCATGGAAAATCCTTATGGGTGGGATGCGGTTATTATTGAAGAATGGCTAAAAATTTTACAAACTACCGCGCTAAATCGATATCCCGATTCATCGGCACGTAAACTGAAATCACTTTTACGGACCGTTATGCAGGTTCCGGAGAGGATGGAAATGGTTTTGGGCAATGGTTCTGATGAATTGATTCAAATGCTGATTTTAGCTTTAAATGGACCACGGCGAGTATTATTAGTTCCAGAACCCAGCTTTATTATGTATCGTCATCTGGCGCAAGTGGTGGGAATGAAATACGTGGGTGTGCCTTTACAAGAGAATAGTTTTACCCTCGATATGTATGCCATGTTAGAAGCGATTGAAACCTATCAACCCGCTTTAGTGTTTTTGGCTTATCCTAACAATCCAACCGGTAATCTATTTGCGACTGAAGACATCGAAGCCGTTATAGAAACCACTCCAGGCGTTGTCGTTATTGATGAAGCCTATGCCCCTTTTAGTAATCGAACTTTTATGTCACGTTTAGAACAATATCCTAATTTGCTCATGATGAGAACTGTTTCTAAACTAGGCTTAGCTGGGTTACGTTTGGGTTTATTGGTTGGATCCCCAAATTGGTTAGAGCAGATTGAAAAAGTACGGCAACCCTATAATATTAATGTTCTTACTCAAGTGAGTGTCGCTTTCGCGCTCCGACACTATACGATGTTTAAAGAACAAATTCAACGTATTAAAGGCGATAGAGACATACTGCTAGATCAATTGAGTGCCTTGAAAAATATTCAGGTTTGGTCCAGTCAAGCTAATTTTATTTTATTTCGGGTTGCTGATGCCCAAGCGATTTCTAAGCAGTTACAAGAAAAAGGGATATTAATTAAGTGTGTACATGGTAGACATCCGTTATTAGAAGATTGTTTACAGGTAACAATAGGAACATCAAAAGAAAATCAAGCTTTCTTACAAGCATTAAAACAGTTATTGTAAATTCAAGCTTCATTACTCAATTGAGCACGATACTTTTTTAGTGGAGTTGTGGTTATAAAACTGCTTATCTTAGTAAAATAATGAGGTGAGCCATTTAAATCAGTCTTTCACCCAACTAGGTACTGGGCATGGGCTTGTTCAGCCTAAATCCATATTATTGTCTCCTTTTGGGAGGGTTAAAACCCTCCCCTTTAGGTGAAAAGCTTTAGCGTATAATGTGAAGATGGACTATAGGCATGGCTCACATACGAAGTTTTCCCTCCATATCCACGTAGTGTGGATTACCAAGTATCGTAAAAAGGTGCTCAAGGGTGAACTGGCAAATTTTATCAGGGATATCATCCGGGAAGAATGCAGCAAGATGAAGGTGGATATTCTCAAAGGGCATGTCTCGAAGGATCATATTCACCTGCTGCTTTCGATTCCTCCTCAGGTAACCATTAGCCGCCTAGTTCAACAACTGAAGGGAAAATCATCGTTTAAAGCACTCAGTCACTTCCCCGAACTCAAGAAAGTATTTTGGGGAAGACATGTATGGGCAAGGGGATATTTTGTACACACCCGTGGAAATGTAACAGACGAAGTTATAAAAATGTACATTGAAAATCAGAAGCATGATGACGATGATTTTCAAATAGAGGGTTAATATAGCTTCAGTCAGTTTTAACTGAATATTCCAGCTTGAGCTGTCAGACTTTAGTCAGTTTTAACTGAAAACTGAAGTCTGCTTTAGCAGAAGAATTCAGCTTGAGCTGTCTTATACGGCTTTAGCCTTGATTGCCAGCTTGAGCTGTTACACCAAGCCACCGGCTTTAGCCGGTGGTGGTTGACTCTTACCCCAGCGGCGCTGGAAGAACCTCCTCCGCAAACGGGTAAGCGAGGTAAACCCAAGCAATCCACTGGTCGCAATGGGCTTAACCGGCTGAAAACATATGAAGAAGGGGTGCTCGCTTTGGCCTTAGAGGCCGGCGTCCCGTTCACAACTAACCCGGCTGAACGGGACTTACGCCCGGCCAAGGTTAAACGACCGGTTAGCGGAGGCTTTCGTACTACGTCAGGCGCTGATGTTTCCGCGCGCTTGCCAGGGGTCGTTTCAACTGTCCGCCCGCCGGGCTTGAAGGTGTTTGACACCCGAGACGATTGGTTTTCGCTAAGGCCCGTTGCGGTCAACTGAGGAGTAGGTAGTTACTAAATAGTTTTGTAGATCCGCATGCCGATTGGAATCTAACGAGTGATCTGGAATCTTATCCACGAATCTTTTAGCAACCTAAATACTCCCATACGGCGTATGATGCTGGAGCAGGGGATGTTTTAACTTAATGGCAGTGAGTTAATCATATAAACATGATTGAGAATCAAGTAAGCGACCAGAATTATACTGTGTTGCAACTCTACTAGGAGAATAATGTGGATATTAATCCTTATCTTAAATTGATGATTGAGAAAGATGCTTCTGATATCTTTTTTACAGTCGCTTCCCCGATACGTATTAAAGCCGGTGGCAAGATAATGATTGTTGGTAAAAATGCTTTAACAGAAGAAATGATGCAAGCTATCGCCCAAAAAATTATGACTACAGAACAATGGGCTGCTTTTGATAAAGAATTAGAAGTCGACTTTGCGATTAGTTTAGCTGAAGCCAATGCCCGGTTTCGGGTTAATGCTTTCAAGCAACAGGGTGTGATCTCAATGGTGATGCGTTACATTAAATCGCAGATACCGAGTTTGGAAGATCTTAACTTACCACCGATACTCAAAGAGATCATCATGCGCAGACGTGGTTTACTTCTCATGGTCGGTGCGACCGGTTCTGGTAAATCCACAACTTTAGCGGCTATGATTAATCACCGTAATGAACGTCAAGCGGGGCATATTTTAACCATTGAAGATCCCATAGAATTTGTTCATCCTCACAAAAAATCGATAGTCAATCAGCGTGAATTAGGAATAGACACCCGCTCTTACTTGCGCGCCTTAAAAAGTGCGATGCGTGAAGCACCCGATATCATTTTAATTGGAGAAATCCGTGATCAGGAAACCATGGCTTCCTTACTAGAATTGTCTAATACCGGTCACTTAGCTATTTCTACTCTTCATGCTAATAATGCCTATCAGGCAATGCAACGGGTAATTAATATGTTTCCTCAGGAACAACATAAGCAACTATTTATGGACTTATCTTTAAATTTAGTGAGTGTCATTTCGCAACGCTTAGTCATCGGGGTAAGTGGCAAACGTGCGGCTGCCATAGAAGTGATGATTAACACGCCTCATATTGCTGATTTAATTCTCAAAGGTAAAATAGATGAAATTAAGGAAGCGATGTCAAGTAGTGGTGCTGAAGGGATGCAAACGTTTGATATGGCTTTATTCAACTTATACAAAGCCGGCACAGTGACTTTAGAAGAAGCCTTAGTTAATGCAGATTCTCGAACTAACTTAGAGGCAAAAATTACTTTTGGCAGATAATTAGAATTTTGAATGAATTGATGCTAACGACAAGAACGGGTATCCACCGGAATCGATACTGTGAGAACGAAATACCTTGAACCTTTTCGGCTCAGGTGGGAGTTCGGAGGAATGCTTCAGGTATCCTACAACTTTTCGGCCGGTAGGCTAACTCAACAACATTCACTACTTTCTTTCCCAGGGTAGAAATGTTAGGTTCAAGTGTCTACCTTGAACCCACAATACGAAAGGGGATACCCTAAAATTAAATCTCTTACTATGAAATTTAGTTTATAGTTTTATAGCGGATAAAGCAAGTTCTATTTTGTTTTCCAAGCGGGTTATTTCGGTTTGTGCTATACCAATATGGTTTTCTCTTTGTTGTTTATATTGCAAATACTCATGAATGATATTTAAAGCACTGATAACCACCATTCGTTCAGTACTGACTACTTTACCACCTTCCCGTACTTCTTGAACTTTCTTATTCAAGTACTGGGCAGAAGCCATTAAAGTGTCACGTTCTTCTTCTGGACAAGCAACCACATAATCTTTATCAAGTACTCGTAAATTCACCGGAATTGTTTTACTGGTGGTCATATACCCACTTCCATTGATTTTAGCCGAGCAATCATGGCTTCAATCCGAGTTCGAGCAATTGCATTTTTCTCTAATAGATCAGTTCGTTCCGCCATTAAATGAGCTTGAGTTTCACGCAAGGCACGATTTTCATCCGCCAGTTGATTGCAAATTTGAATGAGCGCATTAACCTGTGCTTCTAGCGATTGCAAATCCAACTTTTCCATTGATTCAAACCTTGCTATCTTCTTAAACCAGTGTCCACGTAATTAACTAAACATTATCAATTATCAATTAGTAATTATCAAGGTTTTTTTAATTAACGGGCTTTGATTCTATTATTTTTCCGGCGCTTCATTTTCTAAATCAACCTTATCTTTGGTCGATGACTTATTTCCTTCATCTTTTTCCAAATCATCAAATAAATCACCTTCATCATCGGTCGCTGACTTATCTCCTGCATCTTTTTCCAAATCATCAAATAAATCACCTTCATCAATCGCTTGTTCTTGCGAAGGTGGACTACCATCATAAACTAAGTATTGACGTCGCGCTAAGTAGGCATCACGGATATAAGAATACTTATCTAAAGCGGCTGTTTGTAGAATTTTTTCTATATCTAATAAATCAGCTCGAGTATCAGTGGCACTAATCACATTGGTGCTAACTACAAAATCACGGGCATTACCCCCTTGGTAATGAGCATAATAAACACGGGGATCGAAAAAGATATCAACCCCTTTTCCTATCACATCGCGCACCGAACTTGGGCCAAAAAAAGGTAACATAATATAAGGGCCACTTTTTAATCCCCAATAGCCCAAAGTTTGACCAAAATCTTCTTCGTGTTTGGGTAACCCTAATTCAGCAGCAACATCAACAAAGCCAACGAGTCCAAGTGTCGAGTTAAGTAACAGCCGACCGGTATCCGTAGCGGTTTGCTTCAACTTAAACTGCAACAGATCATTACCCACGACAATAACGTCAGTTAAGTTATTGAAAAAATTAGTTATTCCCTTATCAACTGCCGCTGGGGTGATGGCTTTATAAGCCTTAGCCACCGGTTTTAACATGGCTTGGTCAACACTTTCGTTAAAGGCAAACACGTTGCGATTAAATTTTTCCAAAGGATCCGGCTGAGGAGGATGAGTAGCGCATCCAGAAATAAACCCAGATACGAACAATAGTATTCCTAACATCCGATTATAATGAACGGCATTTAACATAAGTATCGTTACAGGTTTCACAATCAATCTAACCAAAAATTAAAATTTAATTTATTCTATTACCTATTAGTTTAGTATATCAACCTGCAAAGATCTAGTTAACTATTTGTAAAGACGATCTATTTCAAACAAGCACGTACTGGAGCAAAAGAGCGGCGATGAATGGGGGTAATACCTAATCGTTGAATTGCTTCCCGATGCGCACGAGTTGGATAACCTTTATGAGCAGCAAATTCATAACCCGGATATAAATCTTCCATGGCAACCATTTCTTCATCACGTGTCACTTTGGCGATAATAGAAGCTGCACTGATAGCCGGTACGGTTTTATCTCCGCCAACAATCGCTCGTACTTGACAACTCAAGTGCGGACAATGTTTACCATCAACTAAAGCATAATTAGGAACAATGGCCAATTGTGCCACGGCTCGCTGCATAGCGAGTAGACTGGCTTGTAAGATATTAATTCTATCAATTTCCTCAACTTCAGCACGACCTAAAGCCCATGCTAAAGCCCGCTGACGAATTTGTTCAGCTAATTCAACTCGTCGTTTTTCACTAAGTTGTTTAGAATCTGCCAACCCGATAATGGGTGAATTATCATTTAAAATAACAGCGGCTGCTATGACTGGTCCGGCTAATGGACCACGACCCACTTCGTCAATACCCGCTATATATATTTCATTTTTCACCATAAGGTACTCTATTAAAAAGAGATAGTGCTAAATAAATAATAAGATAAAGAGCGATATAAAAACAATTGAGGTAGTTAAATTAATATTATAATAAAAAAATGACAGTGGTTTCTTTTAAAAAGGAATATCATCATCAGAATCCCGGTAATGGCGAAAATTACGCTGTTTCAAATTAGCAATGAGTTCGTGAAATGAAAGCGTTGCCGGGCGTCGTATTTCCAAAATGATTTGGAGTGCTCTACCGGCTAAATAGTGTTCATCACCGATTTCCTTGTAGTATTCGTTTAAACAAGCATAATCAAGAATATCTTTTTCTATCAAGGTTTCCAAAAAAGGGATGACTTTGGGGTACCACAAAATAATGTCAAATTCTACCCATTGTCCTTTTAAACTAGCCTTATTTAATAAATGACTGAGTTCATATCCTTGTGTGCCAGCATATTGCCCAAATTGTTGCCCTAATTTAGTCAAAGCAATATGACATAAACCGTGATGATCAAATTCTTGGCTAACTAATCTAGCTGCTTGTAATAACTCATCCATATAAGAAGTAGGAATATTGATTTTTTCCGCAAGGTGGTTTTTGGAAAGTAAATGAGTCATTTCATCATTCTCTTCTTTGGGAATGGGTTGAGATTGATAGTCAACTGACACGCTATTCAATTCAGTTGCTTTAGTGTACCTTAGTGTTATTGAGGATTCATCTCCTTTTCTATAAAAAAGAAAAAATGAGTTGCCTTTAAGGGTTTAACGCTTATAAAATCATTTAGTTATTTAACTTATTGGGGAACTAAAGCATGTTAGCAAAGACATTATATGATAAGTTGTGGGATGCCCATGTAGTGCGCATGGATAACAGTGGTGCCGCCTTACTTTATATTGATCGTCATCTCATTCATGAAGTCACTTCTCCCCAAGCTTTTGAAGGACTTCGTTTAACTCAGCGTCAACCTTGGCGGATTAATGCTAATTTAGCGGTTCCTGACCACAATGTGCCCACAACCAACCGTGAGGGGGGTATATCAGCCATTACTGATCCCATTTCACGGTTACAAGTCAGTACCCTAGATCAAAATTGTCAAGCTTATGGTATCCCTGAATTCACGATGAACGATCCGCGCCAAGGAATTGTACACGTGATTGGGCCAGAACAAGGTGCCATTTTACCGGGAATGACTATTGTCTGTGGCGATTCGCATACTTCAACGCATGGCGCTTTTGGTGCGTTAGCCTTTGGAATCGGTACTTCGGAAGTGGAACATGTTTTAGCCACGCAATGCTTAATCCAGAAAAAGTCGAACCAGATGCTAATCCGGGTTGAGGGTAAAATCGGTGCAGGAATTACCGCTAAAGATATCATTCTAGCGATTATTGGCCAAATCGGGACCGCCGGTGGAACGGGGTATGCTATTGAATTTGGTGGGACGGCTATTCAAGATCTGTCTCTAGAAGGTCGAATGACCGTTTGCAACATGGCTATTGAAGCTGGAGCAAGAGCCGGCTTGATTGCAGTTGATGATAAAACGATTGAATATGTTCGCCATCGACCTTATGCGCCCACCGGCGAATTATCGACACAAGCTGAAGCGAATTGGCGCCAATTACACAGTGATCCGCAGGCACACTTTGATCAAGTGATAACGATTGCCGCGAATACCATTAAGCCACAGGTTACCTGGGGCACTTCACCGGAAATGGTCGTTGCTATTGATGCCACTGTACCTGATCCCAATCAAATCAATGACCCGGTGACAGCAGCTAGTATGCGGCGTGCCTTAGCTTATATGGACTTGGCACCCGGTATGCCTATTACTCAAATTCAATTGGATAAAATATTTATTGGTTCCTGTACCAATTCACGTATTGAAGATTTACGTGCTGCCGCTCAAGTGGTTAAAGGGCGTCGAATTGCCAACAATATCAAACAAGCCTTAGTCGTACCGGGTTCCGGTCTAATCAAACGACAAGCTGAACAAGAAGGGCTAGACCAAATTTTTATTCAAGCCGGGTTTGAATGGCGTGCACCAGGTTGTTCAATGTGTTTAGCCATGAACGCGGATCGTTTAGCCATGGGGGAACGTTGTGCTTCGACTTCTAACCGTAATTTTGAAGGTCGACAAGGACCGGGGGGACGTACTCATTTAGTCAGTCCCATCATGGCAGCGGCTGCGGCTATTGCCGGACATTTTGTGGATGTACGCGATTTCGCGTAACCTCACTCGCCAGAAGATTAACGACCTGCAATTTCTTCTCTCTTTTATCCTTCTCTCAACTCATTGGGCACTAAAAAAAATCAACCCATGAGTTGAGAGCAACAATGATCCTGACAAAGCCGCCACTGAAATACCATTAATTTGCAGTTATAGAATTAAACTTAAAAGATTTTAGTACCGGAAAACTAAGCTATTATGACAATTAAACTAAAAGTCTTTATTAGTTATGCTGATCCCGATCAGGAATTTAAACAAGCTTTGTTAAAGCAACTCGCTATTTTACAACGCCAAGGTGCTATTACCACTTGGGATAAATCTCAGCTCCAAGCCCATGAAGATGAACAACAAGCCATTCAAACGATTATTGAAAAATGTCAAATTGCCTTGTTATTACTCAGTGAAGATTATTTAGCGGCTGATTTTACCCGTTCGGTGGTATTACCGCGATTATTAGCCAGAAAGATTAATGAAAATATTCGCATTCTGCCGATTATTGTCCGTCCTTGCGAATGGGAATCAATCGCTGAATTGAAAAGCTTGACGATGGTGCCAGAAAATTGTGTTCCTTTAAATCATTTTCCACAAAAGACCGGCGAACGTGCCGAAGTATGGACTCAGATTGCCGAGCAAATTAATCATCTGGTTCAAGAATTACAATATACCCTACATTCCCATACTCGCCAAAAAGTTGACTTACAATTTTTATCGCCATCCGCTACGCCTTTTATTGGACGTATTCAACAATTAACGGAACTCGATAAAGCCTTTAATGATAAAAATATTAATGTCATCGGGATCATTGGTGCCAGTGGCATCGGTAAATCGGCATTGGTCAATGAATGGCTAAAACGAATGGAACCCAGCTATAACGGCGCGCAATGGGTATTCGGTTGGTCATTTTATAGTCAAGGTAATCCCTATAATCAAGCTAATGCGAGTGATTTTTTTAATCGAGTACTTACTTTTTTGGGGCATGATAACTTCTTGACGCTGACTGAAGATGCTAAAGCACATTATTTATTAGGTTCATTACAAGAGAAAAAAGGTATTTTAGTATTAGATGGTTTAGAACCTTTGCAAATGGGTTTTAATAATAAAGGCAAAATTGTTGATCTGGGATTAAAAACCTTGTTAATCGATTTGCAAAAGCAAGCTTTAGAAAAACAACATCTGCTTATTATTACTTCACAACGACCACTGGTGGAATTAGCCGGTTGTCCCTTTTATAAAAATCTTTATCTCGAAAAATTAACACCTGGTAATGGTGCCAGTTTACTCAAATCCTTAAATGTCGAAGGTTCTCCTTGGCAATTAACGGCAGCGAGTCAAGCCTATGGTGGACATACTTTAGCTTTAGTGCTCTTAGCCCATCTCTTAAGTGAATATTATCGTGGCGATATTCGTTGTCATACGCAATTATCCATAGTAGCGGCGGCGACAGAACCAGAAAGCCATGTGTTACGTACTTTACGTCATTATGATGAAGTGTGTTGGAATGCTGAAGCACCCGAACGACGATTTTTATATTTGTTAAGTTTGTTTAATCGTCCCATGACAGCAGATGAACAACAAATTTTGTTACAACAAGCAACGGTTGCTAAACCCTTAACGACTTTATCAGACAGCGCCTGGAAACGCTTATTTAATCAATTACGCAAATTAGAACTCTTGTTGGAAATGGCACCCGATAAATGGGATACTCACCCACTGATTCGCCATTACTTTCGAGAACAATTTCGTCAATTGGATTTGGCAGCGTGGCAACAAGCCCATGCAGTTTTATTTGAATATTTTCACACCCAATCGGCTCAAAACGATACCGATACCTTAGCCAATAGAAATTCTTTTTATCAGGCAGTGCATCATGCGCTATTAGCCGGTCAGTATCAACCAGCCTTGCAACTTTATCAACAGCAAGTTGTTGCTGCTAAAACAAGCCGACTTTTTGCACAAGAATTGACCCTGATTGCAGAATTTTTCACTCAAGATTGGAATCAAATGATTTCTAGCCAATTGTCTCTCCTTGAGCAATCTTGGTTATTAGCTCAAGCCGCTTGGTGTTTAAAATCACTCGGTTGCTTGTCAGAAGCCGTTATTCCTCAACAAATCAATGTGCATATTTTAAAGAAATTATCCGCTTGGGAAGCAGCATCCCAAGCTGCTGAAGATTTGATTGATTTACTGTTGCCTCAAGGGTTATTAGCAGAAGCGAAATATATTGCTAAACAAGCCATTACTTGGGCAGAATCCGCGAATAATCCTTTAAGACAAATTCATAGTCATATTCAATTTGCAACCACTTTATATCGGTTAGGAGAATTAGTGGATAACGTTTCTGGGTTTCAGTTTGCAGAAGTCCTTCAATCCCGTTACCAGCCACAATTCCCACAGCTTTATGCGCGTGCGGGTGTTCACTATGGTTTGTTATTATTGGAACGTGCTAAAGATGTGACCGAACGAGAAGCCGTATTAACACGAGTACAACAGATCAAGCAAGTTGCTGAGCAATACTCAGAATCCGCTGAAATCGCCTTAGCTCATTTTATGGTCGGTCGGGTTTTAGTTGCACTTCATCGTCCCACTGAGGCGGAAATGGAATTGCAAGCCGCTATAGCACTTTGGCGTAAAATCAATAATTATTATGATTTACCAGAAGGGTTACTTACCCAAGCTAAATTTTATCGTGACCAAGGTCATCTCTCAGCCGCACAACAAGATTTAAATGAAGCTTTAGACATTATTAAACGTTATAGTATGCAACTGTATGAAGCAGAAGCTTATTTGCTACAAGGACATTTGGTTTTAGATAAAAAGTATCAACAATCTTCAGTTCGATTGAGTAATGATTCCCCATTTCACCTCCTGCAATCAGATAATACCGTCAAAGAAGCAGAACAATTTTACCAGCAGGCTGCCCGACTGATAAAAGACATGGACTATGGATTACGAATTGCGGAATTATCTTTACTCGCTGCTCGCTTAGCACATTATGCCAACCGTCATCAAGATGCCTTAACTCATCTGGATACCGCTAAACAGCGTATTCAAAAGATTAAACAATGGGGATTATTACCCCAATGGGAACGAGTGAGTTCAGAAATTTGTTAAACCCAAAAATTTTAACTGAGCCGGTAGCAAGATAACCCGTCCGTCGAGACTAGATAGAAATCGTTGTTCTGAATTCCACTGCGTTCTATTCGGGCTACACTGACTTAATTAATGGCAGCGTCCCGACAGTTTTGGTTAGAATGAGGGTAACAGAACTTGTCATTCTTCGTGTTAGGAAATATACTGACTTTGGATTCTGACGATCATGCTGCTGGAAATTTAAAATTATGCCAACGATAGCCCAGGAACCAACTCAATACGATGACCCCGTCACCGAGGATGAGGAACTGCTTGAACCACTGGCACCCCAAGATTGGCCGCCAGTTGACCATCTCGTCACGGAGGACGACACACCCGTGGATAATTTTCCTTCTGCCAAACAACAACGCTTACTGGTGGAATCTTTATACAACGCCTGGACACCACCAAAAGACTCACAACCCTTTCTCGCTGATGCTAACATCGCCATTTACTATGCTGTCGGCAAACCACCTATCGTGCCCGACCTGTTTCTCAGTCTGGACGTGCAAGTGGCAGACGATTGGTGGAACAAGCTGCATCGCTCCTATTTTGTCTGGATGTTGGGTAAACTGCCAGATGTTGTCATTGAAATAGTGTCCAATCGAGCCGGCCAAGAAGCCGATCGGAAACTTCATACCTATGCACGTATGCGTGTTCCCTACTATGTCATCTTTGACCCGCAAGAACAATTAGGTGCCGGCGTGCTACGCCTCTATGAATTACGTGGCCTCGTGTATGTCGAAATGGCTGAGAGGTGGTTGGCGGAGGTGGGAATTGGTTTAACACTCTGGAATGGAATGTACGAAAACAAGAAAGATATCTGGTTGCGCTGGTGTGATCGAGAGGGCAACCTCATTTTGACCGGTGGCGAACGGGCTAAGCAAGAACACCAACGCGCGGAGCAAGAACGCCAACGTGCGGAACAAGAACACCAACGTGCTGAGCGTCTCGCTGAAAAGTTGCGGGCGTTAGGAATTGATCCCGATTCAATTAAGTAATCAAAGCGAGGGAGGTGGGCAATGCCCACCTTACTTGGCGGGATTTCCACTTAGGCGCGTCTTTCTGCGTCGTAACCCCACCAAACGAGGCATGAAATGTCGGGTTACGCTACCGCTAACCTGACCTACTTGGCTGACGTTGGGGTTTAGTCACACTTGCCATTTGTTCTAAAATCGTTTCTAATAGATTTGTGGGAGCCTTGTTGGGTTAGACAATAGGGTATTTCACTAACCACATTTTCCAATATCTCAAAGCTTCCTTTCAAATACTATTGGTTTATAAAATTGTCCGAACTATTGATAAACAACAGGAAAAAAAATGAGTACCGAAAAAGAAATAAGAGCCGCCTTCGACGCTTGTGATAAAGATCACAGTGGATTTCTGAAAGGAGAGGAATTAAAAACTGCTTTTAGTACTGCTAAACACGAAGCAACTCAAGAGGAACTGGAAGCGATAATGGCATATGCTGATGAAAATGGAGATGGTCAACTTAGCTATGAGGAATTTGCCAAATTCGTTAGATAGGCGTTTTTAGTTAAATGTAGGGTGGATAAGGCGTCAGCCGCCATCCACCAGAAGCAAACAAGGGTGTATGACGCTTCGCTTATACACCCTACGCGGCAATGCCATTAAGTTAAGGCCCCTCCTTTAAAAACAGGGGGGAAATTTTGGTTTAGTGGTTGGGATCTAAAAATCCCCCTCAATCCCCCTTTTTAAATTGAATAGTCTTGACGGTTAACCGAGAACAGCCGTATAAACTCGCCGCAACAGTTCTAATTCTATTGGCGGACAACTTCTCGCTTCGGTGAGCGCGATAAAACGCCCACCAGCGGCTTCCACTGCCGTAATCGGGGGATCAAGGGCGGTAAAGCGAACCAAATAAATGGTAATCGTTATTGCTGCAGTATATACCACCGCGCTAAATTCCGGTTCACTACGCAATGAACCAGCGGCTAGCTTAAAATAGGTTTCTGCATAGGGTAGATAACAAGTTGGGTGATGGGTTACTGACGGTATCTCATTTTCTTTAGCTAATTTCGCCGCTACCGGGAGTGGCTCAAAGGCACACACGCCATGAGCCAAGCGCAAAAAATGCAATCGTGAGCTGATTGCCTGTTTATGAAATAACAGTAGGCGAATATTTTCCGGTAACGCTTGACTCATTGGCATAACTGCGGTGTGCCGACTTAATTAAGCCGCTAGCGAGGCTGGTTCGTGATTATGACAGCTTTTCGGACAAACTCGGCCACAAGCCCCACAACCAATACAATCCATGACATTAGCAATAGCCATCACCATGTTATTATCGTCGTCCAGATCGTCCCGATCCTCATCACCTTCATATTCCACCAATTCAAATACGTTACGTGGACACACTTTATAGCAGCGCCCGCAACCAATACATTTTTCTTGATTCAAGGTGACGACAAAGGTAGGAATCCATACCAAGCCACCTCGAGTTAGTCCGGTGATCGTTGTCATTGAATATCTCCTTACAAATTAGCCACTTCTGGATATTTGCCAATAAGCGCCAGTGCCACCGCCAGCAACTGATCCGCTTCCGTTTGCATTTTTTCTAAACTGATAAAACCAAACCGATGTGCATCCCGTAAGGTACGATCCAGCACTAACAGCTTACCCACGGTGATAATCACCCGCCCAAAACCTTCATGAGTGAGATTTATCATTGGTACGGCCATTAACCCACACTGTTTTTCGATCAGAATAGCGATGGCGTTGTAGAAAACCTGGAGTCGCGATACGATTTCTCGGCTGGGATCGCCTATCACCGGAATTTGCCGCCGCTGTTGTTTGTTAATGACAAAGGGAGCTAATAAACGTTCCACTGATTGGTTATCGTAAATACCCTGGCTGTCTAGAGCACGCATTTGTTTAACGATCTCACTGATAAAATCGGTCGTGACCAAAGAATCGGGTTCAACCGTAACGACACTCATGATGACAAATCTCCTGAAGTTGAAGAAGGTATTCGCACTGATTGATGGACTTGATAACGGTTCACTAGGCGAATAAAGATAAAACCAAGCGTTAAGCCAGCGATGGCACCGATAACCGCACTACCGTCACCACCACCCGCTAAAGTTGCCAAAGCAGCACCCAATATCATCAAAGTCGCTGGCATCAAGTAGGCGAATAATCCAGCGCGAAGCAAGGCCGATTCAGCCACGACAATGGTTACCTCGTCACCAGTGTTAACAACTTGGTCGCAAGGCAGTGCGATGCTTGAACGCCGCTGCGCCAAAAATCGGCCCACTTCGGCTAGACCGCAACCGCTTTGACAACTCGTACAACCTTCAGTGGTTTTTATCCAAATTTGACCGGGTGCTTTCTCAATTACCGTGGCTTTGATTGCAATCATTCTTGCCAACCCTCCGCTGCCATCGTTGCAAATCGATCCGCCAGCGCTTGACGTTTAAAATACTTGCTTAGCCAAGCGGGTGGGGAATCACTGCGCAGATTGTGTTGTAATTCTTCCAATAATTCTTTGATCGATTTGCCATTTTCGACTTTAATTGGTTGAATATGGTGCGCTAAAAGTTGTTGAATGGCAGAACCGCCAATCGCTTGGCAATAAACCGCAGCACAACCTTCTAGTAAAGCGATTCTAGCCGACAATTTGTCTTCATTACCATC
Source organism: Thioploca ingrica (assembly GCA_000828835.1). Lineage (GTDB taxonomy): Bacteria > Pseudomonadota > Gammaproteobacteria > Beggiatoales > Beggiatoaceae > Thioploca > Thioploca ingrica. Next base: position 2,178,686 of record AP014633.1, on the reverse strand, counting down.
CATTTGCGCGGCGGTAAATTCCACCACTTCAACCAGTTGAGCATGATCCGGTTCAACTTCGTAAAAAACCAAGGCTTCAGCTACGCCAAAATGCTGATTAACTTGTTGGCGATCATGACTAGCAAAAGCGATTTTCACGGTCATCGGCGTTGACTCACGATGGGTAAGTAGCCGCAAATGGCGTAATGACTTCTTCTGGACGAACGGCGTAACGGGAACGGTATGCAGGGATTTCATGAAATTTCCGACTCGACAGTAAGTTAGCCAAATCAAATAAAGTTTGTCGGGTACCCCGATAGCCTATCCACAGGCGTTGGTAGCCGCCAATCTGATCATATTGAGGAAATCCAGCCCGGAGCAGTGGAATATGCAACCGTTCTGCTACGCCAACCGCATGGGAATTACTGATGAGCAGTTGGGCACCTTGTTCTCGTGCTTGATTTTCTAAATCTTCTAAATCACCCAATTTAACTTCTGCAGCGGGCACCTCTTCCAGGATAGGCGCATTGGCTGGGGCGATGGCTGCGGTGATTTCAGCACCCATTGCCTTAACCAAACAACTCAAGGCGTATAATAAATCCGGATCCGCTGCGATGGCGATCCGCGCAAAACCGAGCATGAAATGCGTGTCTAGCATAGCGTCTTGTAGCTGGGCGCGTTGTCGCTCGATTTTCTCTGGAATGGGTTGACCGCTGATTTGCGCTAAGGTCATGACTAACCGGTCAACTGCCTCTAATCCCATGAGACTATCAAACCGAAAATCGGGTACTTGAGTTCGTTCTTTTAGCCAATCTGCCGCGTTGCTGAGGGAACGACCGATGACTAAAGTGGCGGCTGATTCACCTAAAGTCGTAAAAGCGGACACCGGCGTACCACCCACCGTAATCGCGCTGAAGTCAATTTCGGGGAGATGCCCATCGAGTGAATCCGATAAATCGGGGATGATGATGGGCTGTAAACCAAACGCTTCAATCAATTCCCGCAGGTGTTCCAAATCACCGGGGGTGAGTGCCGAACCAACTAACACATTGACCTGTCGAAAGCGGCGTCCCGGTCGATTGCCGGCGGTGGGGACTAAGTGTTCGAGCAGAGCTTTGACGGCGAGTGCAAAGCCACTTTCCAGACAACCAAGATAATCGGGTGAGTTAACCGGTACCACTGGAATCAAACGGAATTGCGGATAAGTGTCGTAGAAACTTTTCACAAGACGATGGATATCGGTCCCCTGCGTTTCGGATAACCCGGTGGTGGGCAATCCAATCAAGGCTGGTTGGCTTTTTTCCGCAATCGTTTTTAGACCTTCGATCACATTGTCATCCGCATTCATCACCGTGCTAATTTGATCCATCGCGGTCGTCTGCAAGGGAATGGGTTCACGGAAATGGCGCACCAAAAAAACTTTGCCAAAAGCCGTACAACCTTGAGAACCATGTAACATCGGAATAGCACGGCGAATGCCCAGAAAAGCTAGAGCGGCACCAACCGATTGACTCACTTTGAGCGGATTAACCGCCAAGGCTTTATTACGTTTGCTGATTGTAGCCATTTCAATTTTTCTCCCGAACTGCGTTGACAACCTTGGTTTTCCAGGGTGCCGGTCGACGCACCGCTTCCCAAATCGGACTTTCTAAAGTCAGCGCTAATTGCCGAGCTAATTCCACCATGCCTTGATAACCGGCATAACCGAATTCACGTTCTTGATTAATATCTAAAAAAGGCAATCGGGCTTTGAGAGCAGTGAACATATTTCGCCCGCCGGCAATCAGTAAATCGGCTTGGTATTCCTTGACCAGATTGAGTAATAGACGTGGATTACCGTCTTCAATCATATGGGCAGTTTCTCCCATCAGTTCCCGAATACGCGCTTTATCTTCCTCAGTTGATTTTTTCGTACCGGTGGCGACCACCTCCATCCCCAAGTCTTGCAGGGCAGAAACTACGGACCAAGATTTGACGCCACCGGTGTATAACAGCACGCGTTTACCTTGCAGCCGCTGCCGCCAAGGCGCTAATGCTTGGTTGGCGCGAGCTTCTTCGCGGGATATCAGCGCTTCTACCCGTTCAGTTAACGCTGGATCATTGATTAAGCGGGCAAATTCTCGAAAAGTATTCGACGTATCGACGATGCCATAAAAGCTGCCTTCAAACCAAGGAATGCCATAGCGATTTTTCAATTTGCGAGCGACATTCAGCAGCGCTTTAGCGCAAACGACCATCGTGACCTTGGCGCGGTGCATGGTCTGGATTTCGTGAAAACGGGTATCACCGGATAGCGTACACAGCACGCGCAATCCGATCTCATCGAACAACGGTAACACTTGCCAGAATTCCCCAGCAATATTGTATTCACCAATCAGGTTAACATTGTGTACCGTTACTCCAGGGCGGTGTGCTTCGGCTGGGATAGGATCCGGTTCGCGGGTACCTATCACATATTTGACCATCGTTTCACCCGCTAACCGATTACCCAAGTTCTTAGTCCCATAAAAACCAGCGGCATCGACTGGAACCACCGGCACACCCCAGCGCTCCTCAGCGGCTTTACAGACGGCTTCTAAATCGTCACCAATCAAAGCCGGTACACAGGTGTTGTAAACAAATACTGCAGCTGGCTGATAACTATCGATAGCCTGTTTTATGGCATGAAATAGCCGTTTTTCTCCCCGCCCCATGATGACATCTTGTTCCGTCAGATCGGTGGTCATCCCAATCCGGTACAATGCCCGACCGGCCGAGCGGCTACCGCGACTATCCCAAGATGATCCCGCACAAGCGATGGCACCGTGGACGATATGGGCGACATCCGCAATGGGCAGTAGCGCAATTTGAGCCCCATCAAAAGAACACCCACCGGCCGTGGCGCCGGGCTTGGGCCGGGAACAGCCCGATTTACTTTTTTGATTATGAGCACAGGCTGGTTCGTCGAGTAATTCAGCAATATTTTTTTTAGCATACATAGCACTTACTCTGGTTCGATCTTAGGGCGTGTCATCAATTCCGGTGGCTCCTTGAACAACCGGTCAAGGGTTCCAATGAAATCAATCCAAATTCATCTATCGTGTAGGTCGGACAAAGCGCAGCGTGTCCGACCAGCTGTTCAAAGGAATCCGTCGGACACGCTGCGCTTTGTCCGACCTACCGGGTAGATAATTGATTTATTTTGGGATAGTTGACATTTTTTTAATGAGTTACTTTAATTGATGACACGCCCTAACCAATATAGTGATTTTTCATAATTAAATGGTATAAGGTTGCTCCAACCAAGCTTCGAGAATAGCCACGTCTCGTTCAGCCAAATAACGATAACCCGCTTTTAAGTCTTGTTTAACTGCTGTGGCAATGTCGTAAGGGGTTAACTTTCCCGTTATCAAATGGAAGTACCAAGCGAAAGGATAACCCGCTGCCCGATCAAAAGCAGTGAGTTGCCGGGCTAAATCCAAACCATGAACATCGGCTTCCCAATGAAAGTGACGGAGTTTACGGGTATGCCGAGATACCGGCACTGTGGTCATGACGGTTTGACAATAACAATTAGAGTACTCACGCCAAACGATAACCCAATGCGCACTGAAATGGTTGCTTACTCCCGCACGGCTAGCTGCCCATTCCTGTAAAAATCGTTGGATAGGAACTTCTGGTTCATCTGGAGCGGTTAAACGCCCCATCATCAGTCGCATATCATCGAGTTGCCGTAGCTGGTAATGCGGCCTAGAAACGGCATGAAAAGGTAAAGTATGCGGTTTAATGGGATCAATCAGTTCCGCTAGATCAATTGGTGGCGTTTCAAAGTCCAGTAGGCGCCGATCCAATACTTCTTGCAATTCCTCCACTTCCAGTTGCAGAAATTTAGCCGGTTCTGAACCGTAGGGCGCCACCAAGTAATGCGTTTTACCGACTAGGCGAGTGACGAGCAATTCATCTTGAGCATGACGATCAAAAAAAAGGCCCATATCTCCCTGACAACGATCCAATTCAAGTTCGGCCCAAGCGGCTAAATCGTTGGTTACGCGGCTACCATTTGACTGAATAACGCTCCCCGGTCGATACCAACCCTCTTGAGTGTAAGCTAACTGAAAAGTATAACCGGTCAAGTAACGATCGATAGCGGCTAATAAATTGGTATGATGAGGTCGGGGCGCTGCTGCCGCAATCTCCGCACTCAGCCGCGTTAAAATGGTTTCTTCTAGTGCCAATGCTGTCATGAAGCTATTCTCATCTGCTATTTTTGAATGCCAGTTATAACTACCCTAAAGGAAAATTATTCCTCTACCGCTTCAAGATATCGATCCAATGAACGATTGGCTGATACTCCCAGAATTTTGGCTAGCCAGGGTGGTGGTGATGCCAGGGTCGTTTGCAAGCGGGCGAGTGCTTCACGGGCGGAGCCACCGGCCGGAAATTTCACTGGATGGATACCCGCATAGACCACTTTAGCCGCTGCTGGTCCCCCAATCGATTGGACGTACAGTATTGCACAATCGCGGATCAGTGCTACCCGAGCGGCATTCTTATCCTTAGCTTCATCTAGTGATTGGGTTGAACGTACCTCGGCCAGATACACTGCCTCTGATCCGACTTGATAGATAAGAAAACGAGGACAGCTACCAAAATGGCCATCTAACATTTCACCCGTATTAGAAGCAACTGCGACCCTTAAGCTACCTAGCATTTCACTAATTGTATCCCGTTCCGGAACCGGTATCGTTGGATCCGTTTTTTCCTCACCACAGAGGTAACGTTTTGCTCGTTCTAGTCCAGCAGCGTTGAGTACGGCTGCCATTTTGGTCTGATTAGCAAACCAGTTGTTTAAATCAACTACCGTGATTTGAGCCAGTTTTTCTTCTGTTACCGGTAATACTATCTGCTTGACTAATTGAATCACAAACGTGTGTAGTTCAATCTGTGGTAAACAATGAGCCGCATAGGCAATGCGTCGTGCGGCTTCTTTGGTAATCGTTTCCATAGCAATTTCCGGCATTTAAGCAGCCAAGACCGCTACGATGCAGTCGTCGATAGGACAAAGTTCTAAACATTTAGGTGAATCATACTCACCTTCACAATTGGTGCAGGTTTCTGCATTAATGACGTAGACGCCTTTTTTAGGCTTGATGGAAGTAGTAGGACATTCCGGTTCGCAGTCACCACAAGAAGTGCACAGCTTGGGGTCAATTTTCATCGCCATAACCATTACTCCTTATATTCAATCAAATTCAGGTTTACAACCGCCGTGCTCGCACGGTTATCGGTAGTTTAGGACGTTCATCGAGCGGAGTCACATAATAAGCTTGACCATCCGCTAGTTTGAGTTCTCCTCCCCATTTATCTGGGCTATTAAATTCGATAGCAATAATTTTTTCTTCCAAATCCTTTTTAGCGAGATAGAAGATGAGATCGCCGGAAGTATCTTGGCGGATCATGATATTTGCCATAGTGGGTTCCTTAACCCCCACCCCATCCCTCCCCCTTATCAAGGGTGAAGGTGAGTGAGGGAGATGTAGATACTTTTGCCGACTAATAAAGGCAATTCCATGTCATCAACGAATGAGATCGTAATTGTAGTCCGTCTTGCCCATGACCATCGTCTCGTCATCCAAACGTTCTAACACGGCATTAACTAAAGTAGTTAAAATATACATTGCCCCTTCATATCCCAAAGTGGTCATCCGATGGAGATGATGACGATCAAAAATAGGGAAACCCATTCGGATCAAGGGAACTTCAAACGGTTTGCCTTTATGGCGAGTATCTCGTTGGATAAATTTACCGTAAGAATTACCAATCATAAAATCCGGTTTTTCGGTAAACACTAACGACCGCATATGCCATAAATCATGTTTGGAATACAGCCGAGTATTTTGAGCATAAGGCGAATTCTCCAGCATTTTCTTCATGGCCTTTTCCCAGCGTTTACCACCGTTGTGACATAGCACGTGCAAAGGTTCAGCGCCGAGTTCGAGCAAAAATTGAGTTATCCCCATTGTAAAATCGGGATCGCCCCACACCGCATAACGTTTACCATGTAGCCAAGCGTGAGAATCCGTCATCATATCGACTAATCGTCCGCGTTCCTTGGTGAGCGAATCTGGAATCGGCTTGCCGGTGATTTCCGACACTTTCATTAGCCATTGATCAGTCCATTCCAAGCCCATCGGAATATCGAGTTTAGGAATATCATGTTGCCAAGTCGCTTCAACATATTTTTTAGTTTTAACCAATTGCAGCGGTTGCAACAACAAAGTCGTCGTCGAATTTGGGGCATCTTTTACTTCCGCCTGCGAAGTTCCACCGGCATACATGCGATAAGTCCCATCGGCCGGAGTATCGAGAACTTCTTCAGGATCAGAGAGGAAACTGTAGTTGACGCCCATTTCGGTTAACATCCGTTTGATAACTCGAAAGTTACCCAGATAGGTTTCAAAACCGGGAACAATATTAATCTTTCCATTGCTCCCCGGTTGTTTCCCCGTCATTTCGTTCAAGGTAAAGTAACGAATAATCCCCTCGAACATATTATCCCAACCGGTGACGTGCGAACCGACAAACGAAGGGGTATGCGCAAACGGCGTAGGAAATTCCTGCGGTAAATGTCCCTCTTTCTTGGCATTCCCAATAAACGCATTCAAATCATCACCAATGACTTCTGCCATACAAGTCGTGGAAACCGCCATCATTTCTGGTTTATACAACGCACGGGCATTTTCCAAACCACTAAACATATTCTTCTGCCCACCAAACACGGCAGCATCCTCGGTCATGGAATCAGAAACACATGCAATCGGTTCTTTAAAATGGCGGTTGAAGTAGGTACGAAAATAAGCCACACATCCTTGCGAGCCATGAACATAAGGCAACGTCTTTTCAAAACCCAAAGCACACAGGACGGCGCCGAGCGGTTGACAAGCTTTACCGGGATTAACGGTCAAGGCTTCGCGTTTAAAGTTCAGTTCCTTATATTCTTCGCTGGTAGTCCACAAAAAAGTTTCCGCAATTTTGTCTTCGGGATGACATTCTTCAAATTCTTCCCGTTTGCGGGCGAGGGTTGCTTTATAAGCATCTTCACCGAACAAGGGGTAACACGGTTTGATATCGTCAACAATCTGCATTGATAATCTCCTTCGCCTACACCGCCCATCCGCGGATGTAAGCGCTTGGTTAATTCACTCGAAATAATGGTTAAGTTAAGCCGCTTTATTTAAGGCATCGTCCTTTGACTTAGCTAGCCAAGGCGGCGTTAACTTGTTCCAACAGGGATTATTGATAGTCATATCCATGTCGCGGGCGAAAATAGCGAACCCGTCGTAACCGTGATAAGGCCCAGAATAGTCCCAAGAGTGCATTTGCCGGAAAGGAATCCCCATCTTTTGGAAAATATATTTTTCTTTAATCCCAGAACCGATGAGATCCGGTCGAATCCGCTTAACAAATTCTTCAAGTTCAAAACCGGTCACATCGTCGTACAACAAGGTTGCATCAGGCATTTCCTTAACCGTCCGATCGTAGTCGTCATTGTGGGCAAATTCATAGCCGGTACCGACAACTTCCATCCCTAAATCTTCATAAGCCCCAATGATATGGCGTGGACGCAAGCCGCCAACGTACAGCATGACTTTTTTACCGGTTAACCGGGGTTTATATTTGGCGATGATCGCGGCCATCATTGGTTGATATTTGGCAATCACTTGTTCAGCTTTAGCTTGAATTTGCTCATCGAAACAAGCGGCAATCTTGCGAAGACTTTCGGCGATCTTGGTGGGGCCAAAAAAGTTATACTCTAACCACGGAACCCCATATTTTTCCTCCATATGGCGAGCAATGTAGTTCATGGAACGATAGCAGTGGATCAGATTCAGTTTCGCTTTAGAGGTATTTTCTATTTCAGCGAGAGTGCCATCACCCGACCATTGCGCAATCACCCGTAACCCCATTTCTTCCAACAAAATTCGAGAAGACCACGCATCACCACCGATGTTGTAATCACCAATAATCGTTACGTCATAAGGCGTGGATTCAAACGCTTGACCATCCCGCTTAGCGAGAACCCAGTCACGGATGGAGTCATTGGCAATATGATGCCCAAGTGATTGCGATACCCCGCGAAACCCTTCGCAACGTACCGGCACAATGGCTTTACCGGTTTCAGTGGCTTTCCGTTTAACCACGGCTTCAACATCATCGCCAATCAGACCAATTGGACATTCAGACTGAACCGTAATACCTTTATTCAGCGGGAAAAGCATTTCGATCTCATCGATAATCTTCGCGAGTTTTTTATCACCACCGAAAACGATATCCCGTTCCTCAAAATCGGAAGTAAAATTCATCGTCCCGAAAGTATTGACCCCAGTCGTGCCAACGTAATAATTACGCCGACCAGCCCGCGAATATTGACCACATCCCACCGGGCCATGAGAAATATGAACCATATCTTTAACGGGTCCCCAGACCACCCCTTTGGAACCGGCGTAGGCACATCCGCGAACGGTCATCACCCCCGGTAGCGATTTGCGGTTAGAGACAATACATTTCTTCGATGGTTCAACAACGTGATTATTCACTGCTAAATGTTTAGCCCGATCTTTTTGGGCCTTTTCTGGATAAACTTCCAGTACTTCTTGAATGAGTGCCTGCGTTTCTTCGCGTGTCAATGCCGACATAAATTGTTCCTTTTGAAGGTATGCGACCTGTAAATAACTAATTTATTTCAACCGGTTAGTAAGCTCACGCAGCGGTGGCCATTTCATCAATTTTCTTTTTGCCCACGATAGATTCATCTTCTTCTTCCAGAACCCCGAATTCCATCAATAATTCTTCTAATTCGTCCATCGTAATTGGCGTAGGCACGACTAATTTCCGATTGTTAATAATCTTTTGCGCTAAGGCTCGATATTCATCCGCCTGTTTGCAATTCGGATCATATTCAATCACCGTCATCCGCCGAATTTCAGCGTGTTGCACAATATTGTCACGGGGTACAAAATGAATCATCTGGGTACCTAAACGTTCGGCTAGCGCCTCGATCAAGTTAGATTCTCGATCTACCTTACGACTGTTGCAAATGAGACCCGCTAAACGCACTCCACCAGAACTGGCATATTTCACAATACCTTTCGCAATGTTATTAGCCGCATACATCGCCATCATTTCACCCGATACCACGATGTAAATTTCCTGCGCTTTGTTTTCACGGATGGGCATCGCAAATCCACCACACACGACATCACCTAACACATCATAAAAGACAAACTCCAGATCCTCTTCATAAGCGCCTTCTTCTTCTAAAAAGTTAATCGCGGTAATGACGCCCCGACCCGCACAACCGACCCCCGGTTCCGGGCCACCCGATTCCACGCACTTAATCCCACCAAAACCAACCTTTAATACCTCTTCCAGTTCTAAATCTTCCACACTCCCCGCTTCCGCAGCCAAGTGCATAATCGTATTTTGTGTTTTAGCATGTAGTATCAGCCGAGTCGAATCCGATTTCGGATCACAACCGACAATCATGACCTTTTTTTGAGCTTCAGCGAGGGCAGCGACTAAATTCTGGGTAGTTGTCGACTTACCGATGCCCCCTTTACCATAAATAGCACATTGACGTAACGCCATATCGTTCTCCTTTAAATTCTGCATCATGGAACGCAATTAATAACTTTCTACTTCTACTGGGCAAGCGATGTGCCAGTTAAAATTAAAATATAAGGGTTTGAATTTTAAATCATATTTTTTGGATTTACGTCAATGAGGTCGGGGAGAGACGCGACAAAGTTTGGAATTTGTAGGAGTAGCGACAAAAAGAACGACGGCGGAAGAAGTAAAAATTGTGGAAGAAAAAGAGTAAGTAAGGATAAAATAAAAAAATAACCCATTAAGGAGCGCGTGATGAAAAAGCCGCTAGAACAGATTACTATAAAAGGATTTAAGCCAAGTAGGTCGGGTTAGCGGTAGCGTAACCCGGCATTTCATGCCTCGTTTTGTCGGGTTACGGCGCAAACAGACGCGCCTAACCCGACCTACCCGGTGTTTTCTCGTTACTTACCCTTATATCTTTCTGATAATTAATATCAGGACTTACAGACCTTTCCGATGCAACGACTTGATGCGGGCGATCTGATTCAAGGCACCGGTGGGTTAAGAAAAATACGTTGGGCTGCTAAGGGACGTGGCAAAAGAGGTGGGGTTAGCCCGCGTAGGGCGTATAAGCGTAGCGCCATACGCCGCATGGAAAATCACTAAAAACGCGTTATTCTTCGCTGGGGTTGCCTTATAAGTTCACTTCACACCAAGTCAGGATCAATTCCTAATTCCCGTAACTTAGCCGCGAGACGTTCAGCGCGTTGATATTCCTGTTCGGCACGTTCGGTACCGGTCAAAATGAGACGACCATCCGGATAACACCAGCGTAACCAAACGGCTTCTTTGTCTTCGTATTGACCGTTCCACAGGGTAAGACCTAATCCAACTTCGGCTAGGATATTATTATTTTGTTTGACATATCGACCTTGAACCAATTCGTAAATCTGCAACGGTTCCGTACTTAACTGTGCTTGTGGATCAAAGATAACGTAATGGGCGATTTTAATTCGGGCATAGTTGCGCATTTTGGTAGTATCTTCGCCGCCTTTGTTATTGGAAACGATTTCAACGACGACTTCGGGTGGTTTGCCAAATTCCCAGAGAAAGTAGGAGCGATGGCGTTTATGCCACCACTCTTCTGCGACTTGGACATCTAAACTGAGAAACATATCGGGTACGAGAGCCGGAGAGCCAACCGCAAAGAAAATCCCAATATTGGCATCGGCTATAAACGCGGGTGTAGTTCCTGTGCCACGCCAAGAAGTGTATAAAGATTCAACTAATAAGCGTTGTTGTTTGGCTGAGGGAATATTATCCACTGGGGTATCATCCTCTGTGATAAGGTGGTCAATTTTGGGCCAATCAGCGGGGTCTAAGAGTTGAGGTGGTGCTTCAAAGTCCAGTTCATTTGGCAAGTTGTCATTTTTGCTCGGTGGAGAGAGTTCGGTTGCAATTGTCATCAAGTGATACTCCAAAAATCGTTAGTATTTTCTAATAATGGTTCAGACAGTTTCTATAAGTAATTGATTTTATGTCGAGGGCGTTAGCGCAACGTAACGCATTTTGGCTTTTTAAAATCAGTGTTTCACGACTATCTTTTAACGCATCCTCCTGAAAATTAAATATTGCTCTCTTAATTTTAGGTTATAATAATTCTTGTGGATCAATATCCAATGACCAGCGCACTTTTCTACCGGCTAAACTAGCCAAGCAAGGTAACCATTGGGAAAGTAATCGATGTAAAACTTCACGTTGAGTCGATTGCAGTAATAATTGCGCGCGATACCAGCCAGCTCTTCTAGCCATCGGTGCGGGAACGGGTCCCCAGAGTTGAACTTCCTGAGCCGTTAATTGTAAAGCTTGTTCTTTAGCGGCTTGAAGAAATTGCAAAGGCAACTCGACTTGATTAGCTTCCGCACGGAGCAATGCTAAGCGGGTGTAAGGTGGAAATTGTGCTAGTTGGCGTTCTTGTAAAGCCACTTGCGCGAAAGCCGGATAACCTTCTCGAATTAAGCAGTTCAGTAAGGGATGATCCGGATGATAAGTTTGAATGATGACTTCCCCCGGTTCCTCAGCACGACCGGCACGTCCAGCCACTTGAACTAATAATTGGGCCATGCGTTCCGGCGCGCGAAAATCGGCATTGTATAAACCACTATCGATATTAATAACGCCCACTAAAGTCACTTTAGGAAAGTGATGCCCTTTCGCCAGCATTTGCGTTCCTACCAAAATATCCACTTCACCACCATGAATGTGTTCTAGTAAAGTGTGCATGGCATTCTTACCCCGGGTACTATCACTGTCTATGCGCAAAATCCGAGCTTGGGAAAATTGTTGTTGTAATTGTTCTTCAATTCGTTGAGTGCCTTGTCCTAATAAAAACAATTGTTCTTGATGGCAATCCGGACAACGCGTATCTCGTAATCGAGTGGCTCCACAATAATGACAACAAAGATTCTGATTAGTTTGGTGATAGGTGAGTGGAGCATCGCAATGTTGACAATACGCTACCCAACCGCAGTGATAACACATCAAGGTGGGAGCATAACCTCGTCGGTTAATAAATAACAATACTTGTTGTTGTTTGGCGAGGCGAAGGGTAATGGCTTGCACCAGTTGCCATGACAGGCTTTGGCGTGACTGTGGGCGCATATCAACCACCTGAAAACGGGGATGCACTGCGGTACCAGCGCGTTCGGGCAAAATTAAATGTTGATAACGCTGTTGTTGCGCATTGTATAAACTATCCAAAGACGGGGTAGCACTCCCTAACAAAATGGGCACTTGAGCACGTTGTGCCCGTACTACGGCCATATCGCGTGCCGAGTAACGGAATCCATCTTGTTGTTTGTAAGCGGGATCATGTTCTTCATCCACGATAAATAAACCTGGACGCGCTAACGGTGTCCAGACAGCCGAACGCGTTCCTATCACAATGGGAGCAATGCCTTCTTTTGCGAGTAGCCAAGCTTGTAGGCGCTCATGTGGAGTGAGTTTAGAATGAAATATCGCTAAAGGGACTGAAAAACGTTGCTGAAATCGATTAACCATTTGTGGGGTTAAATTGATTTCCGGAATTAACACTAAAGCTTGACGATTTTGGTTCAGAACTTGTTGAATAATTTGTAAATAGACTTCGGTTTTGCCGCTGCCGGTGACGCCATCTAATAAACAGGGATAAAAACGATTGAGATGCTGACAAACTCGATTAACCGCTTGAGTTTGGGCAGCATTCAATGGTAATGGTAAAGAAATCGATTGAACTGCTTTGACCAGATGAGTGGGTTCAACCAGATGAGGCGTTATCCAATTCTTCTTTTCCAAGGTTCGCAATACCGGAACGATATTAGATAAACTGTTGCTTAAAGTGACATGACTCAAGCCATGGGGATGTTCTTGTAATAACTGTAAAACCGCTTGTTGTCGGTGAGCCGTTTTGGCTAGGCTAGCTAACTGTTCTTGTCCACTGGCGGTCAGTTTCCAACCTTGCATGGTTTGAATAATCGCCGGATGTCCCTGATTTAATAGCGTAGGTAAAGCGGTTGAGATGACCTCACCAATCGGATGATGATAATAGTCGCTTGCCCACTGCAATAACTGCAAGATATCGGGGGGTAAAATGGGCGTATTATCAAGAATGACTTCGGCAAATTTAAGCTTATGACTTGCAATGGCGCTATTTTCTGCAATCGCCAGAAGTATTCCTATATCACTTTGATTTTTTCCAAAGGGTACCCGTAACCGTATGCCGGGTTGTAAGCGGCTCATTTCGATTCCGGGTGGTGGCAGGTAGTCAAAATGAGTATAAACTGGCTTAGGAATAGCAATTTGTAGGATCATAAATGGCTGGCGAAATAATCACGATAACCGGGTGAATGGGGCGTTAATTATAACGCACCGAGCGGAAGATTTTGGGAATGAATAGAGAATAACTAGAAAGGCAAAGGGTTGTGCCAAATTAGCTCGTAGGGTCAATGCCATTAAGTTAAGGATCAAGTCGATAACCACCCCTCACTCCCGGAGGGGAAGGGGGTGGTTTAGCTCGTTACCAAGCTCTGCTTGGTAATGCCTACCAGCCAAGCTCAGCTTGGCGAACGACTTAACGAAGCCAAGCTTCGTGTGCAGACACTACCAAGCAGAGCTTGGTAGCGAGCTAAAAAGGAGAGGGGAACTTTTTCTTAACTGAATGGCATTGAAACGTAGGGTGCGTTAGGTGCGGGTTTTTTATAACACCCTTTCCATTGTTCGATTTCTACACGCTTTGCTCTGGATAAAACTCATCATCTAACAATTGTTCCAGAGAATAAGGGCAGGTATCAGGAAACGTTGACTTAGGTAAAAGAGTTTCTTTCACTGCCAAAATAGCAGCAGCCGGATAAGCTTTACTGATAGCTTCCGGTAGGTGAGGTTTTAAGCTTGGGCTAAGTTCTAACTGGCGAATAATCTGAAGCCGCTGTTCAATAATAGTCGCTTGCCAACTGCCTCCTTGCCAAGATTCCCGGTAATTAGATAGTTGCTTAAGTTGAAACTGCCATTTTAACAAATGCGCTATCAAGATAATCAGATGACTTACCAACTCATGCTTATCACGTTTCGCCATGCCATCCAATTCCTCAATCAAAATATTGATATCAATATCAGCCCACCGCCCTTGTTGCAATAAGGTAATATTATGTTGAATCCAACCATAAAAGTCTTGTTCATAAATAGTCGTTGTTTGGTCTATCATCTTTATCTCTCAAGTTTGTCGGGTGAGCAACGCGGTTTATCGTTGACCACCCGATTTTCAACATCACGGCATGAAATGGTTTACAAAATAAAAAGATAGGTGCAAATTCTACTATGATATTACCAGTAGCGTGGCGCCACTACTTACTTCATAATATCAACTTTTAACATTGTTCCCAAGGTAAGCCATGAAAACGCCAACCACCCAACATGCTCCGGTGGTGATTAGCATCTAAAGCCCCTTCAAAACCTTCCAATATATTGTAGACTTTAGTAAATCCTTCTTTAACCAGGTTTTTTCCGGCCTCTAAAGAACGACGACCACTGCGACAGATTAACAATACCGGAACAGCGTCAACATCACTATCCTGTGGATCATAGACCACTCCCCCTAACATCACTTTCCGCACTTCCGCGGCAAAACGTGGATTCACTTTCCAATCCGGTTCATCGATCCAAGGGACGTGTACTGATCCTTTGGGATGACCAATGAATAAGTATTCCATCTCTGAACGAATATCAACTAACACCGACTTGGGATTATCTTGCAACATTTGCCAAGCATCTTGAGGGGTAATTGAAATTACACCAGAATCACTCATCGTTAACTCTCCTTGTCGAATAGAAATTTCAAGGTTACTCTACTTTGGCTAAAATATCGATTTTACCATTTAAAAATATATCAGAGCTATTTCATTTTAAAACGAAGATAACCGGATATGAACCAGTTCAAACAACCGCCTAAATCGCTTATGCGTGCGGTGGGACGTGCCATTGCTGATTACACCATGATTCAAGCGGGAGATAATATTTTATTAGGCTTGTCTGGTGGTAAAGATTCTCTCTCTTTATTAGCTATATTAAGACATTTGCAACGTTATGCCCCGGTGCATTTTCAGTTGGGTGTGATTACCATTGATCCCCAAATTCCTGGTTTTGACCCCTCACCCTTAAAAGCTTATTTTGCCGATTTAGCAATACCTTATTTTTATAAAACTCAAGCCATTATGGTAGAAGCGCAACAACACCTGCATGGTAAATCATTTTGCGCTTATTGTGCCCGCATGAAACGAGGTATCATGTATTCGACGGCACGTCAACAGGGTTACAATGTATTAGCCTTGGCGCAGCATCTCGATGATTTAGCAGAAAGTTTTTTTATGTCCGCTTTGTATGCCGGTCACCTCCAAACGATGAAAGCCCACTACACCAATGACACTGGAGATATTCGAGTTATTCGACCCTTGATTTATGTGCGTGAGAGACAAACAGCCGCTTTTGCCCAAAGTGCCCAATTACCGGTGATTGCCGATAGTTGTCCGGCTTGTTTTGCCCAGCCCACCCAACGGACTCATATTAAATCTTGGTTAGCTCATGAAGAAAGTCAACATCAATATCTATTTAAAAATCTTTTACAGGCGATGCGACCGTTGATGACCCAACCAGCCGCTGCGGAAGATTAAACTCATGACTGTCATCATCCGGTCATATTTTCTAAGCATACTAACACGGCTTATAACTATCATTCATGAGCCAAGAGGAAAATAATTTCATGAAAAAATTACTTGTGGTGAGTTTTATGGTTAACGCTTTATCCGTGTCTACAGCGATAGCCATTGACGCTAACTTACCAGATTACCAAAAGAACACGGGTGTTTCTGGTAATTTATCCAGTGTGGGTTCAGATACGCTGTCTAATCTAATGACATTATGGACTGAGGAATATAAGCGTTTGTATCCCAATGTAAATATTCAAGTACAATCGGCGGGTTCTTCGACTGCTCCCCCAGCTTTAACGGAAGGTACAGCTAATTTAGGTCCAATGAGCCGACAGATGAAGGATAAAGAAGAAGAAGCCTTTGAAAAAAAATATGGTTATAAACCCACTCAGATTCGAGTGGCTATTGACGCCTTAGCTGTTTATGTGAACAAAGATAATCCGCTTGAGCATCTGACGCTTAAACAAGTGGATGCGATCTTTTCGGCAACTAGAAAATGTGGTGCTTCGGAAGAGATCACCACTTGGGGACAAGTTGGACTCGGGGGTGAATGGGCAAATAAAGGAATTCAACTCTACGGACGTAATTCGGTGTCCGGTACTTATGGTTACTTTAAAGAAAAAGTTTTATGTGAAGGGGATTATAAAAACACCGTTAATGAAAATCCGGGATCTGCTGCCGTGGTACAAGCAGTAACGGCTTCCATCAATGGCATTGGTTATTCTGGAATTGGTTATAAGACTTCCGGCGTAAAAGCGCTGGCTTTAGCTAAGGAAGAAGGTCAAGACTTCATTCGCCCGATAGAAAAAGAAGTGATTTCTGGTAAGTATCCTCTCGCACGATTTTTATACATTTATGTCAACAAAGATCCCAATAAACCCTTACCTCCTTTAGAAACTGAATTTCTCAAAATGGTTCTTTCCAAAACCGGTCAAGAAATTGTAGAAAAAGATGGTTATATTTCATTGCCAACTAAAATTCTTGAACAAGAACTAGCTAAATTAAAATAGTTGTTTGACATTCTATCAATGGGCAAGCTGGAAAAGGTGATAACAATGTTCGAGGAGGAATGATTAGGGAAAATCATAGCGGGAAATAGGACAGGTTGAATAAAAAAAATCCTATCTGAATAAAGTAATCGGATAGGATTTTTTACCGGTTAACCGTGTACGCACCGCCAAAAAACGCGGCGCGCACCTTCTTGGCTTTAGTCAATCACACTGGGCATAGTTTCTTTTCTTGCGCGTCAATCACGCCATCCTGATTGCGGTCGCAGGAGCATAGTTTCTTCTCTTGTTTGAAGTGACAATACTTGAAGTAATAGGCAACCTATTTTCTGATGGAATACATTTCGGTTGCTTATCCACTTAATATATCTCTAAAACTTTATTTTCAAGGAAAAACTTATTTCTTTACCCTTATACTTACTGTCATTAGCTATTTTTCGCTAATGAACTTGGTCGTTTCTAGTGACGGGAAGCGATTGCAACTTTCTATTGATTAATAAGTAACTAACAGGTAGGATTATTAAAATTAAACGGATGACAAATTTTACTATCACTCAACAATCTCTTCGAGAAGCTAACTGGCCTAAGTAAGATAGCTTGCTAAAATATAATCTATACTAGTCGCTTTATTTCGTTAAACACACATGGGACCCAGACTTTATATTAAAACCTTTGGTTGCCAGATGAATGAATATGATTCATCCAGAATGGCTCAAACACTGGCTATCTCACATCAAATGGAGCCAACTGCTGATCCGAATGAAGCCGATGTCTTATTACTGAATACGTGCTCGATTCGTGAAAAAGCGCAGGAAAAAGTGTTTTCACAGTTAGGTCAATGGCGAGAATTAAAAAAACGGCGACCAGAGATTGTGATTGGAGTCGGTGGCTGTGTGGCGAGTCAAGAAGGTGAAGCGATTCTGCGGCGTGCTCCTTATGTTGATTTGATTTTTGGTCCCCAAACATTACATCGGTTACCGCATTTACTCGATGAAGTCCGCGATCGTCGTCAAGCCGTCATTGATATTTCCTTCCCGGAAATTGAAAAATTTGATTGTTTACCCGAACCGAAAGCCGAAGGTGTAACCGCCTTTGTTGCGATTATGGAAGGGTGCAGTCATTATTGTACTTTCTGTGTGGTTCCCTATACGCGTGGCAGAGAAATCAGTCGCCCTTTTGATGACGTCATCGCTGAGGTGGCTATTTTGGCTAACCAAGGTGTCAAAGAAGTCACTTTACTGGGTCAAAATGTGAATGGCTATCGCGGACGCATGGTGGATGGGGAAATAGCCGATTTAGCACTGCTCATTACTTATGTCGCGGCTATTGAGGGAATAGAACGAATTCGTTATACCACTTCTCATCCCGTAGAATTATCGGATAACCTCATTCAAGTCTATACCCAAATTCCGAAGTTAGTCAGTCAGTTACATTTACCGGTACAAAGTGGCTCGGATCGAATTTTAACTCAAATGAAACGAGGACATACCGCTAGGGAATATAAGCAAAAAGTCCAGCAATTACGCGCCGCTCGTCCGCAATTAAGTTTGTCTTCTGATTTTATCGTCGGGTTTCCAGGAGAAACCGCAGCGGACTTTCAAGCCACGATGCAATTCATTGAAGAAATTGGGTTTGATCAAGCTTTTAGCTTTATTTATAGTCCGCGACCGGGGACACCCGCTGCCAGTTTTCCGGATGAAATTCCACTCACCGTCAAGAAACAGCGGCTTAGCCAATTACAACAGCGAATTAATGCGATGGCTTTAGCGATTAGCGAATCGATGGTTGGTACGATACAACGCATTTTAATAGAACAACCTTCCCGTAAAAACCCGCAAGAATTAGCCGGGCGTACTGAAAATAATCGGGTTGTTAATTTGAGTGGCGAGCTCAATTTGATAGGACAATTGGTCGATGTTAAAATTACTCAAGCGCTACCTAATTCCCTCCGTGGTGAATTGGTGTGATTGATAAATGAAACAGCTAAATAATTGACTATTAATCGGTTTTTTAGTTATTTTGGATAAAAGTTCTGCTTCGAATCACCTGATCAGCTGCGACTTTACTTTAGAACCGCAGGATAACCAACGGTTAGCTAATTTATGCGGTCAGTTTGATGAACATTTACGTCAACTGGAACAGCGGTTTAGCGTGGAAATTAATAACCGCGGCCATCAATTTCGAGTCATTGGGCTAACTCATGCCGTGCAGAGCGTCACTCAAGTTCTGAATCAATTATACACGGCTACTTGTGAAGAAGTGCTCAATCCAGCTCGGGTGCATTTATTTTCCCAGGAATCCAATATTGACGCTTTATTAGCGGCTGCCGCAACCGAATTCGCTACTGACACAACTGAACCTGTTGAAGGCGCAGAAGTCGTTATTCGTACTCGCCGCGGTATCGTTAAAGGTCGAGGTCCCAATCAACGTCAATATTTAAACAATATCGTTCGACATGATATTAACTTTGGGATTGGTCCCGCCGGCACCGGCAAAACTTATTTGGGTGTGGCTTGTGCGATTGAAGCTTTAGAACGTGAACAAGTTCGCCGCTTGATTTTAGTCAGACCAGCGGTAGAAGCCGGCGAACGTTTGGGATTTTTACCCGGTGATTTAATTCAAAAAGTCGATCCCTATTTGCGTCCTTTGTATGATGCGCTTTATGATATGTTGGGTTTTGAACGAGTGGCCAAGTTAATCGATAGAAATGTTATTGAAATCGCGCCGTTAGCTTATATGCGTGGGCGAACTTTGAACGAAGCGTTTATTATTCTCGATGAAGCCCAAAATACCACAGTAGAACAAATGAAAATGTTTTTAACCCGGATTGGCTTTGGTTCTACGGCGGTGGTAACCGGTGACATTACTCAAATTGATTTACCCCGCGAAAGTCAATCGGGTTTAAAACAAGTTATTCATATACTTAAAGAGGTTGAAGGTGTGAGTTTCACTTTTTTTAACGCCAAAGATGTGGTACGTCATCCCATTGTGGCACGCATTATCGCCGCTTATGAACGTTTGGAAGCGTCGAAACGAGAGAAAATACCAAACCCAGGTAAGTCGTCATGACCCCCGGTATTATGGTAGAAGTACAATATGTCAGCGATGAACCTGATTTACCCGATAAACGGCGGCTAGCAAAGTGGGTCAGTACGGCTTTACAATGCCAATCGGACTCTGGCTCACCTTTAAATGAGCGGATCAAATTTAACCCCTCCTTAGAATTAACCATCCGCATTGTTGATGCAGCAGAAAGCCAACAACTGAATGAAACTTGGCGAAAAAAAACGGGTCCCACCAATGTATTATCTTTTCCCTTTGAAAATCCGCCCGGTATCACTTTACCGATATTAGGAGATATTGTCATTTGCGCTCCTTTGGTCATTCGTGAAGCGGAGCAACAACAAAAGTCACTTGATGCCCATTGGGCGCATCTCGTTATTCACGGTACCCTTCATCTTCTTGGTTATGATCATCTGGATGAAGTTCAAGCACAACAGATGGAACAGATAGAAATCCAGGCATTACATTATTTAGGCTATCCTAACCCTTATTACTTTGTGTAACCAATACCATGAATTTTACTTTTTCTTCTTCTCATCCGACACCATCCATGTCTTGGTTTAATCGCGTTATCCAAGCTTTTGCGCATGAACCACAAAATAAAAAAGAATTAATGACTTTATTACATGAGGTCCACCAACGTGATGTGATTAGTGTTGATACCTTAAGTATGATTGAAGGCGCCTTGCAAATGGCCGAAATGCATGTGCGTGATGTGATGATTCCACGAGCGCAAATGGTGGTATTGGAATTAGATGCCCAACCGGACACCTTAATTAAAATTATTGTGGAATCAGGACATTCGCGTTTTCCGGTCATTGGCGAACATCGTGATGATATTCAAGGTATTTTTTTAGCAAAAGATTTACTCGATTATTATGCCAAAGGAATCATTGACCAATTTAACATGCGAGAAGTCATGCGTTCTGCCGTTTTTATCCCCGAAAGTAAACGTCTGAATGTGTTGCTACGTGAATTTCGCACTAGCCGTAATCATATGGCGATTGTAGTCGATGAATATGGTGGGGTAGCCGGTTTAGTGACGATTGAAGATGTGATTGAACAAATTGTCGGTGACATCGATGATGAATATGACATTGATGATCAAATTTTTATTAAACCCACCCAACAAGGTTATTATTTAGTCAGAGCCTTGACGCCGATTGAAGAATTCAATGATTATTTCAAAACTCAATTGAATGATGAAGAATTTGATACCATCAGTGGTTTACTGTTACAAGCTTTTAAACATCTCCCTAAACGCGGTGAAACTGTAGAAATCGGTGGGTTCCACTTTGAAATTCTGCGTGCCAATGGGCGACGGATTACTTTATTACGAGTCAAACCGATGGCGATACACCTTTCTAAAACTCATTCATAACTCATTTTACAATCCTGATAAATTCCTTCAAGATATCGGCAAAGGATTGCTAACCAAGATAAGCTATTTAACGAATTAGAGTTGATAGCGGGTCTAGGACTTTGCTTGAACACAGAAACTAACTATGAAAGAAGTATTACAAAAAGCGATTACCACCCACAGCCATTGGAAATATAACCTACAACAAGCCATTAAAACGGGTAAAAGTCCTACTACTGTTGATGAGGTCAAAAATGCTCATCGCTGTGAGTTAGGTAAGTGGCTTGATTCAGCGGCTGGCAAAGCTTTACCCGGTTATGCGGAAATTAATAAAATTCATCAAGATTTTCATGAAGAAGCAGCGGATATATTGAAATTGGCCTTAGCGGGCAAACAGTCGGAAGCCCAGATCAGAATGCAATTGGGTAGTTATTTTGGTCAGCTAACGGCTAAATTAGTCAATAAACTTTCCGATCTAGAGACATCAGACAAAGTTTAATTAAACTCTATCTATGTAAAGGAAAGAACTCGGATTTTCAACTTAAGATAGGATTTAATTGACATTCGTGCTGACTATTTCATCGTGGCGATCTTATGGAAATGATATTCTAAGTTTATTAGCCGGGAGTAGCGTATTCCTGGCTTTTGCGCCTTTTGCTTGGTTTCCGCTAGCCATAATTGCCCCCGCTATTTTATTTACCATTTGGTACCATACCACTTCGCCACGCCGTGCTTTTGGCAGAGGCTTGTTATTTGGAATCGGGATGTTTGGTTTTGGCGTATCCTGGGTTTTGGTGAGTTTTCACCAATTTGGCGGAATACCCTTACTTGGGGCAATCGCGCTAACGGCTGCTTTTGTCATCATCATGGCGCTTTATATTGCACTATTAGGTGGCTTATTAATTCGTTGGGTTCCCAATCGTCATGCGTTACTTACCTTCGTACTTATTTTACCGGCCAGTTGGACTTTAATTGAATGGCTAAGAGGCTGGTTATTCACCGGTTTTCCTTGGTTAAGTTTAGGTTATAGTCAAATTGATTCGCCACTCCGTGGATTTGCGCCATTATTAGGTGTTTACGGACTAAGCTGGCTGGTGGTCTTAACGGCTGGCTTATTCGCTTACAGTGTTCACTTAAAGAAATTAGATTGGCGCATTGGCTTGATAGGAATAGCGATATGGGTCGGTGGTTGGCTACTCTCTCACCAGTCTTGGACTCAACCGATCGGTAACCCCATTCAAGTAGCTTTACTACAAGGTAATATTCCACAAGAATTCAAATGGTTGTCAGGTTATCAACTCCCGAGTATAGAGCGTTATCTTCAATTAAGCCAAGCTAATCGTGATGCAGATCTCATTATTTGGCCGGAAACCGCCATTCCTTTGTTTTACCAGGATGTATCAATTTATGTGCCTGATTTTTGGGAACAATTAGCTTTAGAACAACAAACTTATCACACCGATTTTTTAATTGGTATTCCCGTCATGACAACGGATAGTAAAACTTATTTTAATAGTGTCATGAGTGTCAGTAACCGACCTAGTTTTTACTATAAACATCATCTGGTGCCTTTTGGTGAATATATTCCTTTACAAGCTTGGCTGGGTAATTTACTGAAATGGCTCGATGTTCCCCTCTCAGAGTTTTCTGCCGGTCAATTATCCCAACCCCCTTTGTTGAGTTCTGGTCAAGCGATTGGAGTTTCAATTTGTTACGAAGATGCCTTTGGTGATCTCATCCGTTACAGTTTACCAGCGGCTACTTTACTGGTTAATGTCAGTAACGATGCTTGGTTTGGTTCCTCGATTGCACCTTATCAACATTTAGAAATTGCCAGAATGCGAGCATTAGAAAGTGGTCGCTATCTATTGCGCACCACCAATACCGGTATCTCAGCCATCATTGATGCTCAAGGTCGAGTTGTTGAACAAACACCACAATTTAAAATCATTGCCTTACGCGCAGCCGCTCAACCTTATCAAGGGACTACGCCTTATGTTCGGTTTGGTAATAACTTGAGCATAATTAGTTTATTTCTCATGATTATCATCGGCAACTTTATTCAACGATTTCATCTTCTTCGCTAACCCGCTTAAACAGAGTGGCACCACAATTAGGACAAACGGGAATATAATCGGGCTGATGGAAATGTAAAGTTTTGCCACAACTATCACAGGATAAAGTCCCAGGTCCGGTGATTTCACCACTATACCATTCAGTGGCTTGTCGGGCACGTTCAGCTAGGTTTTCCAACTCTTGCCGCGTATGATCAACCATCAAACTAAACATCGCCAGCAACCGATCCTCAATTAACTCTAGATCAAAACGCATCCAATTGACTAAAGCTTGCTCTGTGGTAATGATAAATTCAGCAGCATCCTGCAAATCACGAGAGAGGTAATTACCGACTCGCTCGGCTTCTTCACGGCTCAGCTCGTTAAGCTCAACTGCTTTTTCTTGAGCGGCTTCAATATGTTGTTGTAAGGTTTTATGACTGGCTTGTCCCAAAGTTTCTCTTACTCGGCTCATCATTTGTTGATAAGCAACGATTAAGTGGTTTTTCGGCTGGTTATTATCGGGAATCATAGTTTATCCTTTTAAGAATCAATCAATTAATTTTGATAATGGGTTTAAAATCGCTAACAATCCCACTTTCTACTTGAGGCGGGTCAGATAAGTCTCCGCCCTTATCAGCCATTTGGACAAAGTTTGACGGCTGATTCGGAATAGTTCTACCGCTTCATCCCCGGTTTGACGTTATTTATACCAACTACCCATTGTAATAATCCTTATAATATAATAAAGAAAGAAATGGCTAGGGATAGATTACAAAATGGCTCGAAAATGAGACATTAATATCAAAGAAACAGTACCCGATCTAAAAAAGTTATTACCCCAGCAAAAGAGTGGTCGAAGAAAAGAACGTGTACAAGCTTTATATCTATTAAAAACTCAACCGGCCAAAACCGCGTTCCCCAGAGCAACTCTAATTGGACGCGACTATTCAACCGTAAAGAGATGGTTAAGGATATACCGTCAAAGAGGACTCCATGAACTCCTCAAACTAAAACCTGGTGGAGGAAGAACTTTGTCCTTATCTCCAAACAGTCTCGAAGCCCTAGATAAACGTCTCCAACCGCCACAAGGATTTGAGAATTACGAAGACATTCAAGTTTGGCTTGAAGAAACCTATGGAGTTAAACTTTATTACTCAACACTTCATGGTATTGTTCACCCGCGGTTGAAGGTTAGCCCGAAAGTGGTACGTCCTCAAAGTGCCAACCGTGATGAATCTAAAGCCATCGACTTTGAAAAAACAAGCCTTACGGTTAAGTCAGATGGCGGCTCTTTATCATTCTGAGCCTCAACCCATCCGTTACTGGTGTAGTAAGGTTTTCCGGCTGTTCTCCAGGAATTTTCTTCAGCTTACCCCCATGACTTACCTCTCATCCAACTCGATAATGCTCGGTTTCACACCGCCAAGAGTTTAGTCTTACCGGATAATATCATTTTATGGTTTCAACCGCCTCATTCACCAGATTGTAATCCCATTGAACGACTCTGGGCTTGGCTTAAGAGGAAATTGGCTTGGAAATTATTTGATAACTTAGAGGAGCTTAAACAAAGATTGGCGGAGATTTTAACTCAGACCACGACGGAATTCTTCGCGGCTCTCACCGGTAAACGGCTGTTAAGTGCTGATTTAGATTAGTTAGGTTCTCATTTGTTAGATAAGGGTTAATTCAATTAATTATTGGTATTACTACACCTAACCGAAAATTTTTACTGGATGCCATAAGTATTATATGACGTTAAATAGTAATCTATTTATAAAACTGAAGCACTATAATCTGCGCGTCCATCGTGCGCGTGAACCTCAAACCGCTTATCCTAGTTTATTTGAGGATTATTTCGGTTAAGATTGGGTATTATGATTACGTACACCACTACTCATTAATGTACTCTGATAATGAAAGGAACCGTAGAATAGACCACTTCTCCGGTGGCTAATTGATAACCGACTAACAGTTCTACTTCGCTGTTACT
This sequence comes from Thioploca ingrica, assembly GCA_000828835.1. Classification (GTDB taxonomy): domain Bacteria; phylum Pseudomonadota; class Gammaproteobacteria; order Beggiatoales; family Beggiatoaceae; genus Thioploca; species Thioploca ingrica. Next base: position 2,153,406 of record AP014633.1, on the reverse strand, counting down.
TAAATAAGTAAGTTGACCTTGCCAAATAGTCAATTCATTGTGGCTATTAAGCGTTAAAGATTGATTGCTGAGCAGATTGGTAAAATCACCATTCCATGGAATCCAACGTTTATCTGCTCGCCGATACATTCTCGTTTCACCATCAATTAGCGGTTTCCAAACTGCCACTGAAATCAGTTCGGCTGGTTTGCCTTGATGAGTTTGTTCTGGAACCAGATGTATTTTTACCATGACGTCATCTGCCGCTGGTAGGTTAGTCGGATCGAGTACTTGAGCCCGACGGGTTGTCTGTACTTCCCCCCAAACTTGGACATCAATTTTATTTAATAATTCGATGGTAAAAGTCGCTGTTAAATAGGACGCATCTTTTAGTTTCCGAGCGCGTACGGTAATGGTATGACGAGATTGGGTTTCATAATCGAGTAACCTCGTTTCTGCGACTAAAAGTAAATCGCCAACCAACTTAAACCGACCTTGAGCATTATCAATGAGTTCATAAGAATATTGACTTGGTTCTGGATCAATTGTCCACAAACGACCGACAATCGTACCCTCCAGGCTATTTTCAAATACAGTTTGGTGAGTTAAGTGAATTTCTCGGGGTTGAGTCTTAGCGTCGGTTACTTGGATGACGAATTGTTTTTCTAAATATCCACCACTTTTGTCGACACTCCGCACGGTAATTGGATAGAGAGCCTTGGTTTTGATGCTCGGTAAAGGGTAATTAACCCGTAGTTCGTTGCCAACGACTTTAAAATATTCACCTGGATTTTCAATTAAACCATAATCAAATTGGTCCTGATTATCCAGATCAGTAGTCGTGAAAGCACCAACTAGAGTATTAGTGGGACTGAATTCCACTACCGTTTGATTCGACAACTCAATATCGGTTGGTAATCGATTCGGACGAACTTCGAGATTCAAGATTGGCGCCGAAATCAACTCATGCTGCTGTAATTGATAACCTAAACTGATAGCAAATTGACCGGTTAAACCGATGAAATAACCTTCAAATAAACTGATTTCCATATCGGGTTGCAAGCGTTGCTGAGAAGCAATAGTAATTGGGAATGTCGAAGTTTGACCCCCGCTGTCAGGTGTCCAATGGTAAGTCATAATAATGTCAGCCAATTGACCAATGTGTTTTAAACTGGGTCGTAAATAGCCCGTCATTTTAATCAGTTCCGGAGCATCAATGCTCAACCGTTTACCCACTTGGGTATTATCCGCGTTACTCATTTTGCCTAAAAATTGGGCTTCATAAACGTCGTCGATTTGGATAAGCAAGGTTTTATCAAGGAACAATCCCGCGCTATTAGTACTTCGCACGGTAATGTGATAGTGCGGGATGGTTTCAAAATCCAGTTGCGCCATTGGGGATAAATAAAGTTGTTCCCCCTGGATGACAAATAAACCCCCCGCATTATCGAGTAACGTGTAATAATGGCTTTGATCGCCTGGATCAACCGTCGTGAACTCACCAATTAAGGTACCACCGGGGGCATCTTCAGCAACATGAGATTGAGATAAGCTGATATTCACCGGGGGGTGATTAACGGGTGCTAGACTGGTACAAGTTAAAGAATAAGTCACGGTCGAATGCTTCGGATCATTGGTCGTGAGTAACAATTGCGCGGTTTGACTACCCACATCATGAGGCAAGCATTGTATTTCCAAGTGGTGAACCGAACTACCCTTGGCTAATAAAAACGGTGCTGCACCTTGAGTCAAAGTGAAACTCGCTGCTTGAGTGCCAATGAGTTGGCTGGTTAACACTTCCAGCGTTTTATTGCTTTGATTGACTATTTGAAGTTCAGTGGTTACCGCCTGCCCCATTGCGGTGCTGCCTAAATCAATTCCCTGCGAGGGTGGCGGGATGGAAGAATAAATCGCTGTGTCAGCCACACCTTGGCATGTCAAAGTATAGGTAAGCAAAGCGTTTAAAGGATCACTGCTTTGGAGTTGCAACCGTGCCGTTCGTAAACCAGTTTTAGTTGGGATACATTGGAAAGTGAGCGTCTGCGCGGTTCCATTAGCTGTCATTATCAGCGGAAAAGTTGGTGAAATAATAGTAAAATCATGAGCCGCTTCGCCCTCGATCTCCACCAGTTTCACTGCTAAATCGCCATGACCGGTGGCAATGATATCAAAACTTTGGGTAACAGCAGCACCAAGCAAAGCTTGACCAAAGTCGAGAGTGTTATTGGCTAAAGTGGTTGAATAGCCTGCTTGATTAGCTGCTGAAGTTCCTTGGCAAGTCAACGGATAAGTCAGAGAAGAATTATCCGGATCATTGGTTTGTAACTCCAATTGTGCTGTTCGAGTTCCTGGAGCAGAAGGTAGACATTGCACGGTAATGGATTGCTTAGCACTACCATTGTTAATCTTAATTGGGAAAATAGGATTGGTAATGCTAAAGTCCTTAGCATGAATTCCGGTGATTCCGACTAAATCTACCTGCAAATCAGCATCACCTTGTTCGGCAATGAATCCAGTGTAACTCACTGGAACACCAACTGGAGTCTGCCCAACAGCAATGGTCTCACCTGGTGATGGTGTCGAAGCATAACTCGCGGTTGGCAAAGTTTTACCCAAACACGTTAATGGATAAGTAATGGTTGGATAATTGGGGTCATTACTGCTCAGTTCTAAGAAAGCAGTCCGTTCTCCTTCAGCAGCAGGTAGACATTGTATGGTGATAGCTGGTGGTAAATCTCCATCAAAAATCATCAGCGGAAATGAAGTATTGAGTAAACTGAATTCTTGAGCATGGCTACCGGTAATCGCCACAAAATTGACTTTTAACGTCGTATTGCCTTGTTCCTGAATTTGGAGCGTTTGGGTTCGGGGTTGGTTAATCAGGCTACTGCCCATTGTAATCGAGTGATTCGGTGCTGGCGTAGAAGAATAACGTGGCATAAGTGGAGTAGAAGGATCAACCGGATTGGAAGGATCAGTTGGATTAGAAGGATTAGAAGGAACTGTCGGATCAACCGGCGTATTGGGATCAACTGGGGAAATTCCTTGACATTTTAAAGGATAGGTAATGACTGTGTGATCTCGATCATTACTATTTAATTCTAAAACTGCCGTGCGTTGACCTGCTTGTGAAGGGGTGCACTGTAAAGTGACCGTTTGAGCAGGAGCCCCATCTTCAATCGTCATCGGAAAAGAATTGGATATAACAGCAAATTCATTCGCCTGCTCGCCACTTATTTTACCGAAATACACTTCTAATGGTGAATCACCCCTTTCTTTAATATCTAAAGTTAAGGTTTTAGCCGTACCCACCGGGGTACCACCAAAACTGAGCGTACTAGAAAGTGCTGGCGTTGAAGCATATTGGGCACCTACCATTACCGTACCTTGGATAGCAAAAGTAAAGGGACTGTTATTAGTATCATTATGACTGAAAGTAACTTTTCCATTAAAATCGCCGCCAGTAAGCGCATCGAGTTGAATTTCAAAAGTAGTCGTTTCTCCAGGCAACAATGTTGTGGCGCCAAAAGGACTGGCTAAACTAAATCCAGTACCATTGAGATTAATTGGAAGTTTCAAGGTTAGATCGGCAGTGCCAGTATTTTTGATCTGAAAGGTTTTAATAACGGGAGTTCCTACTATCGTAAAACCAAAGTCAATTGGATCAGATGGATTGGAGATCGGAATAGTACTCTCTAAAACTTCAAGTTTAGGTGTGGTGACCATACTCTTGATAGAAAAGTTATAAGGATTTTCATTGCTGTCATTGTTGGCAAAACTGATATCGCCCGTAAAATTACCCGCCTGACTGGCATCGAGTTTGACTTGAAAAGTGGTGATAGCACCTGGCGAAAGAAAAGTTTTACCAAAGCTATTTTTTAAACTAAAGCCGATCCCAGTCACACTCGGCGGATCGGTGAGTATTAAGCTGGCACCACCGATATTTTTAATGGTAAAAATTTTAATCAAATCAGTATTTAATGGAGTGTTACCTAAATCGACATCCACTGCTTCATCCGGGACTTCAACGCTATCATTTAACAACACAACTTCTGGAGTAGATTGGTTGTAAATATCATCGTTATCCGTTGAAGTAATGGTATCATCGCTAGCAGAATTATTGTTGTAGTCAACCGTAGCCGTTAAATTAAAAATAGAACCGGTGTTGAGAAAAAAAGCACCGCCTTTGCCTTGACCAGATTGACCGTCATCCTCCAGTAATGCTGCACGCGCCCCTTTTCCACCATTACCACCGAGGGTTGAATTATTTTCAAAAAGAATCTTGCCTTCGAGGGTAAGTTGACCCTGTTTGACAAAAATAGCACCACCTAGTCCGGCACCGCCACCGCCACCGGCGGCATCACTCAACTTTGCTTGCCCTCCTTTGCCACCGCCAAAACTACTAGGACCACCTAAGCCACCATCATTACCTTGAGTTTGACCACCACCACCGCCACCACCGCCGCCAAAACCACCAGGTCCACCAGCACCACCCATATTCGAAGCACCACCACCGCCACCGCCACCACTACCAAATCCACCTGGAGTCCCAGGCATACCCGGACCACCACCGATGCCACCGTTATTGCCACCCCCATTACCGCCGGTGCCATTAAAATCACCTCCCTTTGAAAATCCTGGTCCGCCTTGACCACCTATCGCTTGGTTATCGGAGAAAGTAGAATCTTTTACCGTGAGAATACCTGCCCCTTCGTGGAAGATAGCACCGCCTAAACCAGCACCACCGCCACCGCCACCGCCAGCACCCGTCATACTGCCATTAGAACCAGAACTACCTTGAACTTTGCCGTTAGTAATAATTAAATTAGAAAGCGTTAAATTAGCGCTATTGCGGAGATGAAATATTCTATCCGTTTTATTACCATCAATCGTTGCTATGCCATTGTCTTTCACTACTATTGTGATAGTGCCATTATTGATATCCAGATCGCCTTGTTTGGCATCATTTTCATCGGGCAAAATCAGTTGGTTTAAGGAATAAGTCAAACCATTTTGTAGCTGAATAGTATCTTCTGAATCCATGTTTTGATTGGCTTCAATAATGGCTTCTCGCAAGGAAGTTCCCGTACCTACACCGATGCCATCATTTTCATCTATGGGGGTGGTGACTTCGATAAGAGCTAAAACCCCCTGATAGCTTGGTTCAATCGTTTTAGCAAAAGGTAAAGTGGCTTCGATTGTACCCGTAGTAAACTCTAAGTCCCAATCACCACCCAATGGAGCATAACCGGTCAGATCCCGAGAAGCGGCTACGTCAGCACCAGTTAATTCGCTAACCCTTTGTATTAATTGTTGTCCAACTGGATCGCCAGAAAATTGACAACCATAGAAAAGTAAATCGGGACGATGAGATTTTACTGAAGTCGAAGCAAACCACTGAGCTAGATCGGCTTGATAATTCGGCAAAGTGGCTGGACTTAGCCAAGCGCTTCCGAGTTGAAGATGACCGGCGGCTGCATGAGAAAAAATATGAACCGCTTGAATATTTTTCAACCGAGAGAGAATGGGCGTAATTTGTTTAATCCCATCTTGATTAGGATCCAACAAGATTATGGTTTTTCCTGGGGAAATTTGAGCGATTAATTGCGGATAATCTTTTATTTGTTGATCAATAATGACAATTTCTAAAGGATTAGAAGAATAAATTGAATTATTATAAAATGATTCCGGTATAAGTGGTTTTGCTAGTAACTGAGGCGAAAACTTTTCCACGGGCATGAATGCTTTCATGTTGGGTGTCAAGCTTATCCACACACCAAGCATAACCCATTTTAAAAAAATATTTAAATTAAATATACTTTGTTTATGTTTTAAATAATTATTTTTAGTATTATAACTATAAAAAAAGTTATTAAGCCAACAAACAAAATATTTAACACCATAATAGCATTTTATTATCATAAGTAACCTTTACTAAGCCTTATTTTTAGTTATTACATTTTTTTCTTCCACCAGTATTCAATTAATGTTTATCAACAAGTGGTCATCGCATTAAAAAAATCGAGGGGACAGGTTATAGAGAATAATAGCTCAAGGTGTGCCAAGTTATCTCATTTATCTTAACTATTTTGGATATTGTTGAAAGTTTTAGCATTAAAACGAATAACGATTTCTCAGGTTTTATTGATAAGGGGATATCAAAATGAAAATAATTTATCTATAATAAAAAATAGATTATAAAAAATATAAAAGCAAACTGAATTTTTAAACATAACTGATTTGAAATAAAATTATTTTATCAAGCTAGAACTAAACCGCTTACTTTAGGATAAAAAAAATAGAATTAACTTCAGAATTAGAAAGTTATAAATACCAGGATGGCCAATTGGGGTGAATGAACAACGAATAACACTTTATTTTACCATCACTTTCACTCTACTTATATTGACCGGTTTAGCCAGTATAATCATTGGCAGTGTCTCCATACCCATTGACACGATATTGTCTATTATACTCTCAAAAATAGTACCTCATCATTGGGTAGCTCATCTTCCTATTCCAGAATCACAAGTGGTGATCATCTGGTTGATTCGTATTCCGCGAGTGATAGTTGCCGCTTTAGTGGGTGCGGCTTTAGCGGTAGCCGGTGCTCAAATGCAAGGCTTGTTTCAAAATCCATTGGCCTCACCAGATATTGTAGCGACGAGTTCGGGTAGTGCGTTAGGTGCTGTTATTGCGTTAGCAACGGGGTTAGCAAGTAACTCATTATTTTATTTGCCAATTTTTTCTTTTTTAGGCGCCCTGTTTAGTTTATTAGTGGTTTATGGATTTGCCACTCAGCGGCATATGACACCGATTGCAACCTTACTCTTAGCGGGTATCGCTCTAAATGCTTTAATTGGAGCGATGACTTCTTTTTTGATTACCCTAGCTTGGGTACAACACGAAGTGGCTAGAGAGATTATTTTCTGGTTGATGGGTGGATTAGAAAATCGAACGTGGAATCATGTGTGGATAGCATTACCTGGGACTTTGCTGGGAATTGCTATGGCATTATGGTATACGAGAGAATTAGATATTTTGCTGATGGGCACTGATACGGCATATTCACTGGGTGTCGAGGTTGAACCGGTTAAACGGATGATTTTAATGAGTAGTGCTCTTTTAACGGGGACAGCAGTCGCTGTTAGTGGCATAGTTGGTTTTGTTGGCTTAATCATTCCTCATATTGTTCGTCTGCTTATTGGACCTAAACACCGTTATTTAATTCCGGCCAGCGCCCTAATCGGTGCCATTTTTTTAATCCTGGCTGATTTATTAGCGCGTACTTTACACCGCCCTGAGGAAATACGTCTCGGTATTATCACCGCGATTGGTGGTGCCCCGTTCTTCCTGTATCTCTTATTGCAGGAGCGACAAAAGATAGATTATTGATAACAATATGCTGACTTTGCAAAATGTCGGATTTGCTATGGATGGTCATTGGCTTATGCAAGCGGCTTCCTTAGTATTGTCTTCAGGACAATTAACTGCTATTCTTGGACCAAATGGTGCTGGTAAAACGACTTTACTGCGTTTATTAGTTGGGCTTTGGCAACCCACCAAGGGTAATGTCAAATTAAATGACTGTGAATTATCTCAATTTCGGCGGCGTCAGCTTGCTCAATATCTTACTTTTGTACCCCACAATACCACCATAAATTTTGCGTTTACGGTTAAAGAAGTCGTGATGATGGGACGCCATGCTCATTTAAGACGTTTACAACCCCCAACTGATTATGATTATTATTGTGTAGAACAAGCGATGCTTAAAGTAGATATCGCTTATTTGGCTCAGCGGCCGATTACCGAGTTATCCGGTGGTGAACAGCAACGCGTTCTGATTGCTAGAAGTTTAGCGACTGAAGCTAAAATAATTTTATTAGATGAGCCAACTGCTAATTTAGATGTGGCTCATGCGCTGGAAATTCTAAACTTATTAAAACAGTTAACTCAAGCCGGTAAAACCGTAGCGTTTTCAATACACGATCTCAATACAGCCAGCCGCTATGCCGATCAAGTCGTATTAGTGCATAATAATCATATTGTTGCTGTCGGGTTACCGGATGAGGTACTGACAGAAAAGATCATAGCAAAAGTATTTGGTGTTCAGGTAGAAAAAATTACGCTAGGAACGATGGAAAAATCATTCTATCTATTTGACATTAAAAAAAATAGGCGGGTGGGTTAGGGAAACCCACCCCAGAGGAGGAAAGGAGGATTTTAATAGAACGTGTGGGCTTCACGTCTGCTCTATATGAAGCATATACCGTTCCAATCTTTTAATTTTTATTAATTGACTGTAATTAAAGATATTTAATTAATTAGGTACTTAAAGTTCAATCTTCTTTTGCATTTTGCATCGTAATTTGCAAAGTTGTTTTTATTTTGCAAATAAACCCTCGAGCAAAACTAAATAAAAGAGTATTTCACTAAGATAAGCTTAACCGGGTTTATTTTATTAATGAATAATTGTTAACCTGAGCTAGTATTTAATGCAATCAAAATTGGGCTTAATACCAGAATAATTAATTAATTTAAAATTTTTGTTATAAAAGATTATTATGAATATTGAATACTTAACTCCAGAACCAGGGGAAAATACCTTGCCTTCTTTTAATCATGGCTATTTTCAACTCAGTATCGGTATGGCACTACGTCAGCAAGATAATTTTTCTGTGGTCAGTGCCATCTCTATAGAAATTGATGGTAAAGAATATATCCCAGATATTAGTGTTTATCCTCAAAGAAAAATCAATCGGTTACACGATATTGTTAAAACGACAGAAATGCCGCTATTGGCTATTGAAATTCTTTCTCCAACCCAAGGAACTCTAGAAATTGTTAATAAATTCCAGGTGTATTTTCAAGGTGGAATTAAATCCTGTTGGTTAGTCGATCCATTGCAAGGTTCAGTCGTGGTTTTTAGTTCTCCTGATAATGCACAGACCTTTACTACCGGTGACCTCATTGATAAGACGCTGGATATAGGTATACCGATTGATGAATTGTTCAAATAATCGTTCAACCCCAACTAAAAAATCCGGTAGTGCTATGCTTATAGTAATATAAGCCATATTGCAATGAGCGATTGAACCGCTGGTTACATTAAAATCATCCTCTCTTTGACACGACTAAAAATCAAATTTAAAGAACCTCGGTATTTTTTAACCAGATTTATCTATAAAATTTTTTCTTAAATTCATTAAAAAAGCATTGGGTACTTGTTTATTTTAGACAACTTCGTCAAAGTAAATAAACAAAATTGCTAACAGAAATATTGGAAAGAAAATGAAACTAATTCTTTATTTTACCAGCTTATTTCTTTGCATTTCTTGGGCTTATGCAGAAATTACTCTGGATGGTACCTTGGGAACATCGGGTGCTTTACCCGGTCCGCATTATGCAATCGGTGCAGAACTGGGTCAACAACTCGGGGATAATTTATTTCATAGCTTTAGTCAATTTAATCTTAATTCGGATGAAAGCGCTACTTTTTCAGGTCCGGAAAATATCTCCAATATTTTTAGTCGAGTAACCGGCGGTTATCCTTCAAATATTAATGGATTAATTCGTTCCACCCTACCTCATGCTGATTTTTACCTTATCAATCCGGCGGGTCTGGTGTTTGGTCCACAAGCATCATTGGATGTTCAAGGTTCTTTTCATATCAGTACAGCGAATGCCTTACTTTTTCAAGATGGCAATGAATTTAACGCGAGTCAACCGAATAACAGTTCCTTAACCATTGCGCCTATTACGGCTTTTGGATTTTTTACCGATTCGCCAGCCGATTTATCCATTGACAGTAGCCATTTGACGGTTCCGGTAGGAAAAACCCTATCTTTGATAGGAAACAATTTTTCTTTTAGCCATGCTCAACTGACTTCACCTTCAGGTTATCTCAATTTAGCGAGTATCGCTGGTAAAGGCAAAGTCGGGTTACAAGACCATGAATTAACTTTATCGGCACCGCGTGGCAAAATAACCGCCTTAGATTCTCAGATTAGTACCAGTGGCGAAGGGGGTGGCGCCATTTATATTCGTGCCGGTCAATTACTCCTTGATAACACGCAGGTAACGGCGAATACTTTAGGGGCAACGGCTGCTCAAGGTATAGACGTGCAAGTGGATGAATTAGCCGGTTCTCGCGGGGGATATTTGTCTAGCTCTACTTTGGGAACGGGAACCGGGGGTAAAGTGCAAATCAACGCGACGGGTAGTGTGACTTTCAGTGGCGAAAATAGTGAAGGTAAGCTAAGCGGTATTCAGGCACAATCCGGTAGTCCAACTGATAAGGACGCTAAAAATGCTGGTAATGCCGGTAATATTGTATTAGAAGCAAAACAATTAAATTTAGCGGCGGGTGCGCAAATTAGTTCAACCACTTTTGGTACCGGTCAAGGCGGTAATCTTTTCTTGACCATTAACGGAGATACTCAGCTAACCGGTGATAATCAAAGTGGGCTTTTTACCAGCGGTATCATTGCAGATGCTGAAGGCAAAACCGACAGTGCCGGTAACGCCGGACGCATTCTCTTAACAACTCGTCGCTTACATATTCAAGATGGTGCTCGAATACTGGCTGTTACTTTAGGGAAAGGTCAAGGTGGTCAAATCGATATTAAAGTTGCTCAAGAAATTATCATCGCCGGTCGTGGCAAACCTCGTACCACTTCTTCTGGTAGAATCTCTCAACAACGTAGCAGTATTTCTACTACTTCCTTTGATCAAGGTCAAGGGGGAAATCTTGACTTAACCGCCGGTGAATTGCAATTGAAAGCAGGTGGAATCATCGATGCGTCTACCCAAAATGTAGGTCAAGCCGGTACCATCCATATTGAGATAGCCGGCGATCTCAATATTTCTGGTGGTGGTGGCATTTCTACTATTTCAACCAACGGCAAAGCCGGGGATTTAATATTACGCAGCCAGCAATTAATTCTGCAAGAAAGTGGTCAGATAATAGCCATGACTTTTGGGAAAGAAAAAGGGGGAGATATTCAGATACAAGCTAACCAAGTTAACCTCAAGGGAGCCAGTACCATCTCAGCAGCTAGTAGCGATCAAGGCGACGCCGGACAAGTGGAATTGAATATCGGTGAGTCACTCCGTATGCAAAACAGTGTGATTGAAACTAAGACACAACAAGCGGATGGAGGCAGTATCATTATCACCTCACCGGGCTATTTATATTTAGTAGGAAGTCAAATTACCACGAGCGTTCAGGGCGAGAAGGGGGATGGCGGCAATATTACGCTTAAACCCGAATTTATTCTACTCAATAATGCCCTTATCCAAGCCAATGCCTTTGAAGGTAATGGTGGCAATATTGATATTACGGTTACGGGGCTTTATAAACTTTCCCCCAGTGTTATAGAAGCCTCTTCTCAATATGGCATCAATGGTGAAATAACGGTCAATTCACCCGATGCTCAATTAAACGAATCCTTGATCATTTTACAATCTGAGTTCTTAGATGCGAGTCATTTGCTCCAAAATATTTGTAGTAATCTTCGATCAGCGGAAGAAAAATCCAATACTTTTGTAGTTGTTCCTCTCGTAGGTAGTTCGCTTTCACCAGCAGATTGGCAACCGAGTACTTCTTTATCCATTGCACAACAAACGAGTACAAATACCTCCGCCCCTTTTCCATCACGCCTCACCGTTAAGAACTCAAAAAAACTTCTGCACGTTAATTGTACTAAACCATCAGCAACCAGTTAAAACTTGATAAGGTGCGTAATCTACTTGAAATTCAATATTGCGGTTGTTAATCGTAGTAAGGTTAGGGTAACAAGGGGTGGTTGCAACCCCTTGTTGCCACAGTGCTAACTTCACTACCAGTTTAGTAGCAGTGTCCACATATGCAGTCCCACGGACATACGGGCGGTGTATTACCAGCTTGCGTCTTTATAAAATGACCAAGATCAAAGTTAGCTTTAAGGAAAGGTAACATTTGACTGACTTCAGCGGTGGTTGGTGAACGCTCAAACCAGCCATCCCAGAGCATTTGTTCAATTCTGCCGTAAAGACCACTTTCACAAAAATCAATGGCTTGTTGTTGGGAATTTGAGGACTGGGCTACTCTAGGATTTTGAGCCATATAGCTACATGTTTCCTTAACATTGTTGTGTAAGACTTGAACGAGAGTATTATTGTCACGAAGGGTATCAACAAAATTTTGGTAGGTAATAACCCGATCGCTTAATAACTCATCAATACCCTTATCTCTTGGCAATTTGACGTTAGCCCAGATATTAACTGCTCGCTCGTTCAGTCGATTACATTCCACGCCTAACAACAGACAAGTTTTCTCATTTACTTTTAACATCTCTGTCAGTCCAGCTTCGGTTCCAGCCGAGGAAGGAATGATATTACCCAACCCAAGACTGAGAGGAGAAATAACCGTCTGACGCTGTGCCAAGAACAAGGCGAAAGGATAAACTTTTCCTTCCACTAACCCGAGTGTTGAGGCTAAATTTTGTAATGCGACTTGAGCACCGGCAGGGGTATGTACACCTCCTAAATCAATAACAAGTTGGTTGTTGATAAAAACCCATATATCATCATTACCATTAACCGCTAAAGTTTGTCCGGCTTGGTAAGCAAACATAAAGCGTGCTTCAAAGGTGAACTGATAATTATGGTCTCTGCCTTCATCAAAGCTGAAATGATGCTTACGGTAGCTACCTTTTTTAATATCACTTATTTCGTTGTCAAAAGGGAAAAAACTATTATCTTTAAATTGATAAACACCACCTTGCTTATTTTGTCCGTTATCTAAGGTGAGAGTATAAGTTTTAACAAAGCCAGTCGGATGAGTGTCACTATACCAATCTTCTAATTGATATATGGCACAATTGCTAACACTATCACTGGCAATGGGAATTCCACCGTCGGCAATGACCTTTTGAATACAACCCGTCTGCAAACCGGTAACCATTCCATAAAAATCAGGATGGGTACTAGGAAAATCTCTGATTATCCCGTTTAATTCAATCGTGTGTGCATATACCATGACATTGGCTATCAAAAGTGGTATTGCTAGTAGTTTATGTTTCATCGTTATTTCCTTAATTGATCATGTTGTTGCGTTGGAAGCGCCTTGATTTCTCCTAAAACCTAACTGGACCCAATTTATTTTTATCTCAGATTAAGGTCTGTCTAAGGTTAAAAATTTTTATTAATAAATATAATCGGTTAACTTAATAGAATTATAGTGACTTATGCGTGGTTTAATATCAGTAATTATCTTATTCTATCTCAGTAATTACCTTAATTTATAAAAAAATTAATGACAATTTAATAATTTACTACTAGTATTTTATTAAAGAATAATTTTTATTTATTTATCAAGTAACCTACTTTATCCTCGCTGTTTGGGGAAAACGTTCTTCACTATCTAGATAGAGAGCAGATACACTTGTCTGCCTCTACATGGCTAAAAATCGGTTGTAAAGACCAAACATTCTATGGTAACAATAGGATATATCATTAATTGATATAAAATATAGATTTATTTAATTTAATTGTCAAGGAATGAATTTCAAACAGCGACTCTTGTTTAGAAAGAATTGGCTAATCATTTGTAAAGACCAAACACTCTATTGTAACAATATGATGTATCATTAATTGATATAAAATATAGATTTATTTAATTTAATTGTCAAGGAATGAATTTCAAACAGCAACTCTTGTTTAGAAAGAATTAGCTAATCATTTGAATTGACGTGGTTCCTGTTTGCCCGGAAGTTATAATGCCCAGTCAGTTTGTAAGAAATCATACTAATCTAATACTTTGTCACGTTCGCGACAATTCCTTCCTAAGTAGCGATTTACCTTGCCAAAACGAGGTAGTTAAGCGGTATCCTTCAGTGTAGTCGTGTCGATTAATTTCCTTGTTAATTGAAAGTTATATTTGTTAATTAGCTATTTTTAAAGCCATTTTTTTTTGCCGAACCATGGCACATCAATTGCGTTATAGTTGACGAGTGTAACGACGCACTCACCAAATAAAATATGAAACTCAGGGTCATGCTGATTGATGACAATCGTGGACGGGCTGCACTCTTGCAACAAGCATTACGTGATGCTCATTATGAGGTGGTGGCGGTATTACATGATGATGCGGATATCCTTAAGCGAGTACAAGAAACACCCGTCGACGTGATCCTCATCGATTTAGAATCGCCCGATCGAGATACTTTAGAGTATCTGAGCACCTTAAATCGCGAAAGCCCGAAACCGATTGTGATGTTTGCGGAAAATGATGACAATATTATCATTCAAGCCGCCATTAAAGCCGGTGTTAGTGCTTATGTCGTTGACGGGTTAAGTCATCAACGCTTGAAGCCTATCATGAAAGTGGCGATTGCCCGCTTTCGTGAATATCAAGCCATGCGAGCGGAATTAGATAAAACGCGCAACCAACTGGCTGAGCGCAAAGTGATTGAACGTGCCAAAGGCATTGTGATGAAACAAAAAGGCATTGATGAAGCCAGTGCCTATCACGCCTTGCGGAAGATGGCAATGGATCGGAATTTACGGTTGGCAGAAGTCGCAGAGAGTGTGATTGCTGTCACGCAGTTGTTAGAATAATGTTCACTTGAACTAATGATGGTTTAAGTGGCTAGACAAAGGTGTCTTTCCACCGGTGTTTTATTACAGCGGGCGGATTGACACCTTTTTTTATGCCTGAAAAAAGTCGCAACCAGGAATTGCAACACCATTTTACCGTAGCGGTTGAGTATAACCATGGAAAAAACACAGTTAACTTTTGGATTTATCCCCTTAACCGATTGTGCACCATTGGTGGTAGCGAGAGAAGGTGGTTTTTTTGCGCAACAGGGACTGGATGTTACCTTATCCAGAGAACCTTCATGGGCGAATATCCGTGATAAGGTGTTATTTGGTGAGCTAGATGGCGCCCAAATGTTAGCCACAATGCCATTAGCAACCACGTTAGGCATTAATGGTATCGCTAAACCGACTATCACGGCATTTAATTTAGATTTGAACGGAAATGCCATTACCGTCAGTAATGCACTGTATCAACGCTTATTAGCCGCTGACCCCGTAGCGATGCAAACCCGGCCAATTTCAGCGCGGGCATTAAAACAAGTGATTGATGCGGATAAAGCAGCGGGTAAAGACTGCATGACGTTTGCGATGGTGTTTCCGGTCTCTACTCATAATTACGCGCTACGCTATTGGATGGCCGCCGCCGGTATTCATCCCGATAAAGATGTGCGTTTAGTCGTGGTGCCACCGCCAAAAATGGTGACGCAGTTACAAGCCGGTAACATCCACGGTTATTGCGTGGGAGAACCCTGGAATGCCCAGGCAGTAAAACTAGGTATTGGACACATTTTGATTACGAATTACGAAATCTGGAACAACATGCCAGAAAAAGTGTTCGGTGTGAATCAGGAATGGGCAGAAAGTTATCCACACACTCATCAATCGGTGTTAAAAGCACTGTTAGCCGCTTGTCAGTGGTTGGACCAACCGGAGAATCGGTTGACAGCGGCGCAATGGTTAGCACAACCCCACTACGTGGGTGCTTCGTTGGAGGTGATAAAGATGTCTCTGTTAGGCACCTTTCAATATCACCCCGACCAGGAACCACAAAATCTGCCGGATTTTAATGTATTTTATCGTTATGCGGCCAATTTTCCCTGGCGATCACAAGCAGCCTGGTTCTTAAGCCAAATGCTCCGGTGGGGAGATATTGAAACCGCAATAGATATTCATGCGGTTGCGCAACAAGTGTATCGTCCGGATTTATATCGCCAAGCCGCAGACGCCTTGAGTATGGCTAGTCCACTGCTGGATAACAAAATCGAAGGCAACCACGCGACGGCTTGGGAATTCACTGAGGCAACATCACCGCTGACAATGGGTGCTGACCGATTTTTTGATGGCCAAAGCTACGATCCGCACCAGTTAATGGATTACATCGCTGCTTTTCGCATTCAGCGTCGGTTAGTGACCTTGGCTGACTTAAACAAGGCGAATACCCACTAATCCGGTATCCGCCTTAAAGGATTAATACGTTTAGCAGACGTATTAAAGTTTCGTGATTGAGCAATCACGAGTTGGTTTATTGCAACTTAAGTATTATAGGAGATATCGCTGTGGATATCAAAAACAAAGCCACGCGCATTAATTTACTTGATTTTTCTAGTCCACCCATGCGGGCATTTCATGTGACTTGGTTTGCTTTCTTCTCTTGCTTCTTTGGGTGGTTTGGTATCGCACCGCTGATGGCTATCGTACGTGATGACTTACAACTGACCAAAACTCAAATTGGTAATACCATTATCGCCTCGGTTGCTATCACCATCATTGTCCGGTTATTAATTGGGCCACTATCACATCGGTATGGGCCACGGAAAACTTATACTGGCTTATTAATTTTAGGCTCTATTCCGGTGATGTGTATCGGTTTAGCGGATAGTTATGAAAGCTTTTTGTTATTTCGTTTGGCGATTGGAGCGATTGGCGCTTCTTTCGTGATTACGCAATATCACACTTCCTTAATGTTTGCGCCTAATTGTGTTGGTACCGCTAATGCGACTACTGCCGGTTGGGGCAACGTTGGTGGTGGTGTTACCCAGATGGTTATGCCGATGGTGTTGGCGGTAGTGATGATGTTTGTCGCCGAACAATCTCTCGGCTGGCGGATTGCGATGGTGATTCCGGGTATTATATTATTCACGGTGGGTATCGCTTATTGGTTATTAACTCAAGACACCCCCAATGGTAATTTTGATGAATTACGTGCGCGCGGCGAGTTAGAAGCAGCCGCTGGAGAAAATAGTGCCTTAGCTTCTTTCATAGCCGCAGTTGAAGATTATCGGGTGTGGATTCTATTTCTCACCTATGCAACTTGTTTTGGCGTGGAACTCACTATCGATAACATTGCGGCACTGTATTTTCACGATAAATTTGAATTAGATGTTACTACTGCAGGTTTAATTGCCAGCTTATTCGGTTTAATAAATATCTTTGCCCGTACTTTAGGCGGCGTTTGCTCCGATCTATTCGCTAAACATCATGGCTTTATGGGGAGAGTCCAATTTTTCTTTGCCGTCCTATTATTAGAAGGCATCGCGTTATTGATATTCTCCCAAATGAACAGTTTAAGCTTAGCCATTATCACCTTACTCATCTTTAGCTTATTTGTGCAAATGTCCACCGGAGCCAGTTTTGGAATTGTACCTTTTGTCAATAAAAAGGCTTTAGGTGCGGTGGCGGGAATTGTCGGTGCTGGGGGTAATGTTGGTGCCGTGATGGCCGGTTTCCTGTTCCGTTCGGAAGCATTGACTACCCAAGAGGCACTGTTTTATCTCGGCATTGCGGTGATCTTGTCATCCTTCTTCATTTTGGCAATCCGTTTCTCTCCGGAGAAAGTTCAAGAAGAGAATGACGCTTTGCACCGGGCCTTAGCCGAACGAGAGGCTGCCGTGGGGACGCTAAAACCAGCTATGGTTGAGGTTTAAGCTGTTTACGCTCGCTACCAAGCTCTGCTTGGTAGTATCTGTACCCGAAGCTCCAATGCCATTAAGTTAAGCAATTGGGTGTTAGGGCGAACACGTAGGTTCGCCCCTACATACGTGGCATTTGGTAGGGGCAGACCGGCGTGTCTGCCCTTAACTTAATGGCATTGACCCGAAGTTCCGCTTCGTTAAACCTGCCAAGCAGAGCTTGGCTAACAGGCATTACCAAGCAAAGCTTGGTAACGATCGATTCCTAATCCCACTTTGTTAAATGGGAAAAGACAAGAGAGAACTCGTTGGGTGTGTAACGTGAGTTAATATTACTATATCAGGAGAACACCGATGAAAGAAAAACTAGTCTGTATTGGCAACGGTATGGCTGGGGTCCGCACTCTGGAAGAATTACTTAAACTCGATCCAGAAAAATATGACATTACCGTATTGGGTACCGAGCTGTATGGAAATTACAACCGCATTTTGTTATCACCGGTATTAGCGGGTGAAAAAAATATCGATGATATTATCTTAAATAGTCAGGAATGGTACGATCAAAATGGCATCACTCTCTACACTGGCCATACGGTTACCCAAATTAACCGGATTAAACGCGAGATTACCAGCGATCAAGATGTAACCATCAAATATGATCGCTTACTTATTGCGACCGGTTCTAATCCTTTTATTATCCCGATACCTGGTCACAATCTCCCGGGTGTAGTGAGCTTCCGTGATATTACGGATGTGGAAGCCATGTTAGCCGCTAGCCGTCACGGTCAATACGCTGTCGTCATTGGTGGTGGCTTACTCGGTTTAGAAGCGGCTAATGGTTTAATGAAACAAGGCATGGATGTCACGGTAGTGCATCTACTCGATACACTGATGGAGCGACAATTAGACAAACCGGCGGCCACTTTGTTGAAAACTTCGCTCGAACAACGTGGCATAAAGTTCCTTATGGAGGCACAAACCGCCGAAATTATTGGAACGGAACAGGTTACTGCAGTACGCTTCAAAGATGGGCTGGAAATTCCAGCGAATATTGTAGTCATGGCGGTGGGAATTCGTCCCAATACCACTTTGGCTAAAGCCGCTGGGATTTATTGTGAGCGGGGTATTATCGTCAATGACACCATGCAAACCTACGATCCGCGTATTTATGCGGTTGGAGAATGTGTCCAACATCGTGGCCAAGCCTACGGTCTAGTCGCGCCGCTCTACGAACAAGCCAAAGTCTGTGCCAATCATTTAGCTGATATGGGAATTGCGCGTTATAGTGGTTCGGTCGTGTCGACGCGCTTGAAAGTCACCGGGATAGAGTTATTTTCTGCCGGTGATTTCCTCGGCAATGGGAAAACCGAAGAGATTATCTTCCAAGATCCCGCCCAAGGCATTTACAAGAAATTAGTCGTTCACAACAATTATATCAAAGGCGCGGTAATGTACGGCGATACTGTAGATAGCGCGTGGTACTTGCAACTCATGCGTGAACAAGCTGATATTGGTCATATCCGCGACAAACTCCTTTTTGGGCAAGCTTACGCGTTGGGATCGGCACTCGGTGGTACAGCAGCCAGTGCAGTTACCCTGATGAGCGATGATACCCAAATTTGCGGCTGTAATGGTGTTTGTAAGGGCACGATTGTCAAAACTATTACCAATGAAGGTTTAACGACCTTAGAACAAGTGCGCTTGCATACCAAAGCGTCGGCTTCTTGTGGTTCTTGTAGTCATTTGGTAGAACAAATTTTAGCGATTACCGTTAAAGACTACCATAATACCGCCCCGAAGAAAAAAGCCATGTGCCACTGCACTGAATTAAGCCATGATGAAGTCCAAACGGCAATTAAACAACAGCATTTAACCAGCATTGCGCAGATATTCGACCAACTCGCTTGGAAAAATCCGGACGGCTGCCAAGTGTGTCGCCCAGCACTGAATTATTACCTGCTAGCACACTTCCCCGCTGAGGTAAAAGATGATTACCAATCCCGCTTTATCAACGAAAGAGTCCACGCCAATATTCAAAAAGATGGGACTTATTCAGTAGTACCACGGATGTGGGGCGGTTTAACCAATCCCCAAGAACTACGGGCAATCGCTAATGTCGTAGAAAAATTCAATATTCCGACAGTGAAAATGACCGGAGGCCAACGCATTGATTTATTAGGCGTGAAAAAAACGGATTTACCCGCCGTCTGGGCCGATTTAAATCAGGCTGGTCTCGTCTCTGGCTATGCTTATGGCAAAGCGGTGCGCACCGTAAAAACCTGTGTTGGATCAGAATGGTGTCGCTTTGGCACTCAACCGGCAATGGAGCTGGGCGTCAAGTTGGAAAAAATGACTTGGGGCTCCTGGACACCGCATAAATTTAAAATGGCCGTCTCCGGTTGCCCACGTAATTGTGCCGAAGTCACCATTAAAGACTTTGGGGTCATTGGCGTTGAAGCTGGCTGGGAAATTCATGTCGGTGGCAACGGCGGCATCAAAGTGCGGGTAACCGATTTACTTTGCAAAGTCACCACGCCAGAGGAAGTATTAGAATATTGTGGTGCTTTTATGCAACTCTATCGTGAAAATGCCCGCTATTTAGAACGCACTGCACCTTGGATTGAACGAGTTGGCTTAGATTATGTCAAACAGCAACTCGTAGCTGACAATGACAACCGACAAAGCCTATTCCGGCGCTTTCTAGAATCCCAACACTTTGCCCAAGCAGAAGATCCGTGGATAGCGCGGGCGCTCGGTGGCCTAGATGCCCATGAATTTAAACCGCTTAAACAAGTAACTACCAGTGAAATCAAAGTAGTTGCCTTACCTGAAGAGGAGGTTGCGTAATGATACAGTGGATTGAAATCGGTCACTTGCAGGATATTCCCCGCTTAGGTGCGCGGGTAGTGACAACCGACTGGGGCAATATCGCCATATTTCGTACTGCCGGTGATGAAGTATGGGCTTTAGATGATCGTTGTCCCCATCGGGGTGGCCCGTTATCGCAGGGAATTGTTCATGGCAAGGTGGTCACTTGTCCTTTGCACAATCGGCAAATCAATTTAACTGACGGTCAAGTGCTTGCGCCAGATAAAGGTTGTACTCACAGCTATCCTGTTAAAGTCATTGAGACCGGTCAACTGTTATTGGGAATACCGGAAACGTATAAGCAAGCATTGCAGTTGACCTAATTTGAATTGTCAGTGACAATTTTGCCGTTGTCAGTGGCGATTTTTCTCATTCAAATATTCATTTAAGGAAAACATTATGTTCGTAAGAAGAATAGTCAGTGGTTTAATTACTATCGTTGTGTGCTCAATAGGGTATGCCGATACCACTTCTGATTGCGTAGCGAGATATTCAGAGGAAACTGGAGAATTACACATTCCTTGTTTGGACTATCGTGATGAAAATGGGGAGTTATACAGCAAAATACTTACTGTTAACTTGAAGAAAGTAACTTTTCCTAATCTAAATACTCTTGTGGTGGAATTAACAACAGTCGAAGATTCTCACATTCAGGAAGATGATATCATTCCGAATTATAGTCAACCATCTGACACTATTAACAGATAATAGCTACCCACCTAAGACACGACACTTTTATTAGTATTACGAGGACTTTTTAATGATATTACCTAAATTTAACCCATTAATTGCCTCCTCTATTTTAATGCTTACATCATCACTATTGGCTTCTCCATTTGATGGGAATCAATCTAATTTATCTTCTCGATCTTTCCCATTAGATACGGTAATCTGGGCAAATACCAATATCCCAGTATGTTGGGAGAGTCTTAGTACCGATGCAAATTTACGCAATGAAGTTCAGAATGCGGTTACTACTACTTGGGAAGCGAATTCTCAAGTTGATTTTACTGGTTGGGGTCAATGTCCAACCGGAACATTTGCTGGAATAAGAATAGGTGTTAATGATGTTGGACCTTATACAGAAAGGTTAGGTAATGAATTAAGGGGTAGAGTGAGTGGTATGATATTGAATTTTACTTTTGTCTCTTGGGATCCTAATTGTATAACCAATCATGGGCTAACTTCTTGTGTAAGATGGACGGCTGTTCATGAATTTGGTCATGCTTTAGGTTTTGCTCATGAGCAAAATCGGCATGATACGCCTACTACCTGTACCTTGGAACCCCAAGGAACTATGGGTAATATCATATTTACTGATTGGGATAATAATTCCGTTATGAATTATTGTAATCCTAATTGGAATGGGAATGGCAATTTGAGTAACATTGATATTTTGACTGTTCAAACATATTATGGAAATATTCCAAGATACACTTCTCCTTCCAAGCTCCTTGAAATACCTGTTGTTATAGTGAGTGGAGTTTCTTATACAGCAACCTTAGATGATTTTGATGGTGATAATGCCTTTTCATTAAGAACATTTAACCGTACTGGTAACCGATCAAGTCAACCGGCTCGCTATGCTGGTACCACTCTCACCTTACTAATGCTCAAAGTTCTAGATCTGAGGAATCATGTCGAATCTTTATATTCTGCAACGATGAATTTTAATGGCAGTACTTTTACAGTGAGTAGTGCTACTCAATTGCAACCGACACCAATAACATTTTCTTTAGTCTCTCATTGAAATAGAAATTTGTTGTTTTCTAGTTTATATGAAATAGCATGTGATAAAAAGTAATGTTACGCAACACTAGCAATACAGCTTCCTACTATTTTATAACATTAGCGCATTAACTTAGATATAAATTAGAAATTACCAATTACAAATGACAGATTACCAGTTACAAATAACAATTGACCAGTTACAAATAACAATTGACCAGTTAAAAGTGACAATATTCTCATTATAAGAGACAATAGATCAGTTAAAAGTGACGGTTGACCAATAGTAAGTGACAATAGGCCTATTAAAACTGACAGTATTATCATTAAAAGTGACAAATTTCCAGTTGCCAGTGACAATTTAGTCGGAGAATTATAGCTATGGTTCAAACAACATGCCCCTATTGCGGAGTTGGCTGCGGAATAACCGCCGAAGTCAATCAACACACTGTCACCATTAAAGGTGATAAAACCCATCCGGCCAATTTCGGGCGGTTGTGTTCTAAAGGTGCTGCACTCGCCGATACTTTGGATTTAAATGATCGCTTGTTATATCCAGAATTACATCACCAACGGGTCAGTTGGGAAACAGCGTTAACCAAAGTAGCTAACGAATTCAAACGAATTATTCGCGAACACGGTGCAAATGCTATTGCATTTTATGTTTCTGGTCAATTACTGACTGAAGATTATTATGTCGCCAATAAATTGATGAAAGGATTCCTCGGCACGGCCAATATCGACACCAATTCGCGCTTGTGCATGGCCTCCAGCGTGGCTGGACACAAACGAGCCTTTGGTAGCGACACGGTCTCAGGTTGCTATGAAGATTTAGAATTAGCCGATTTGGTGGTACTCGTTGGTTCTAACCTCGCTTGGTGTCATCCTGTCCTCTATCAACGCTTAGCAGCCGCCAAAGAACAACGGCCGCGCTTAAAAATTGTTGTCATTGATCCCCGTTATACGGCGACTAGTGACATAGCCGATTTACATTTACCGATTCGTTCTGGCACCGATGTCTGGTTATTTAATGGCTTATTAAATTTTCTGCGCACTCATGATCATCTGGACTATGAATTTCTAGAGGCTCACACCCACGGTGCCGGTGCGGCCTTAAAATCGGCACGGGAATCAGCCGCTACTATTCCACAAATTGCGCAGTTATGCGGTTTAACCGAAATGGATGTTGCCGAGTTTTACCGCTTATTCGCTAAAACCGACAAAACGGTGACAGTGTACTCGCAAGGCGTCAATCAATCCAGCGCCGGTACCGATAAAGTCAATAGCATTATCAACTGTCACCTCGCCACGGGACGAATTGGCAAACCCGGTGCTACCCCGTTTTCCGTCACCGGCCAACCCAATGCGATGGGTGGACGTGAAGTCGGCGCATTGGCCAATCAACTGGTAGCGCACCTCGATTTTAAACCAGAACATCTGGCTTTAGTGCAACAATTTTGGCAATCCCCAGTCATTGCGCAACAGCCGGGCTTAAAAGCAGTCGAATTATATGATGCGATAGTCGCTGGTCAAATCAAAGCGATTTGGATTATGGCAACTAATCCCGTCGTTAGCTTACCTCATGCCGATAAAGTCAAACAAGCGCTAGGAATGTGCGAATTAGTCGTCGTTTCTGATTGTGTGCGCTACACCGATACCACCGAATTTGCCCATGTGTTATTACCCGCTTTAGCTTGGGGAGAAAAAGAGGGGACTGTAACCAACTCAGAGCGACGTATTTCGCGGCAGAGAGCCTTTTTACCAGTCCCCGGTGACGCCAAACCGGACTGGTGGATTATAACCGAAGTCGCTCGACGGCTGGGATTTGCTGAAACAGCGTTTGCTTATCAAAGCAGTGCTGACATTTTCCGCGAATATGCGGCATTATCTGGTGAGCAGAATAAGGGCACCCGGGATTTTGATATCAGTGGGTTAGCTAATCTGAGTGATGCGGATTATCAGCGGTTATCGCCAGTACAATGGCCCCTGAAAAGTCCTACCGAAGTGGGTACCACACGGTTATTCAGTGATTATCAATTCTTCACTGCCGATAACAAAGCCCATTTGATCGCTATTATGCCCCGCGCTCCAGTTCATCTCCCCAACCGTGATTATCCCTTCATCCTCAATACCGGCCGAACTCGCGATCAATGGCATACCATGACTCGTACCGGCAAATCGGCGCGATTATTGTCGCATACTAGTGAGTCTTACGTGGAAATTCATCCCCAAGATGCTGGTTTATTGCGAATTCAAGTGGGAGATTTAGTCACGGTGAGCAGTGAATTAGGGCAAGTCGTGGTTCGAGTAAAAATCTCTGACCATCAACAACCCGGCAACGTTTTTATTCCCATGCACTGGAATGGACAAAACAGCAGTCAAGCCCGAGTTGGTGCCTTAATTCCGCCAGTAACGGATCCGATCTCGGGACAACCCGAGTTTAAACACACGCCAGTCAAAGTGGAGCGTTATCAACCGGCCTGGTATGGATTTTTACTCTCCAGTACTGAGTTAGACGCCCCTTCAAACCAAGAAACTTCTGCCCAACCGTTTAGTAAAATCACCTTACATGAGGTAGCTGACTACTGGGTTAAGGTCAGAGAAGTGGCTGGTTGGCGGTATGAACTCGCCGGCCAGCGGCGGATTGACTGGTCACTTTGGGTACGCCAGCAATTGGGTACTGAAGATTGGTTAGAATTCCAAGACCGGGCGCAAGGGCGTTATCGCTGTGCCAATATTGTCAACGAACAACTGAATATTTGTTTGTTCATTGGTGCTGAAGCTCGCCTCACCTCACGTAAGCCCTTAATGAGTCTGTTTGGTAAAACCTTAGACCCAGTAGAACGTCTTCGCTTGCTGACCGGTGAACCCAACTCTGCACCAGCGGCGAGTGGTGAAGTGATTTGCGCTTGCCACGCAGTTGGACGCGAAACGATTTTGGCCGCCATTCGTCAACATGGTTTAGTGAATTACCAACAAATTGGGGAAACATTGAAAGCGGGTACTGGCTGTGGTTCGTGCATTCCGGAATTGAAAGCGTTATTAATTGAAGCCAAGGGACGAGAAGTGGCTTAGATTGGTTGTATACGCTGTATTTAGTCAGATCGACTT
The DNA here is from genome assembly GCA_000828835.1 of Thioploca ingrica. Taxonomy (GTDB): domain Bacteria; phylum Pseudomonadota; class Gammaproteobacteria; order Beggiatoales; family Beggiatoaceae; genus Thioploca; species Thioploca ingrica. The sequence goes on along the minus strand of AP014633.1, from coordinate 2,128,228 downwards.
GACTAAATTTGCCTCAAAATACCCTAGATCCAGGTGTCTGTCTTCTTAATTCTCTATTCTCTTGCAAGCACTTTAGTATTACTCGCTTGGAAGTATGATTTTCTTTGAAAATTTCCAAACCAAACCAGTTAGCGGTGCTTTTTGCAACTCAGATTAGTTGTCGAAACTAACCTTCTTTAGCTGCGTAACATAACTTTATAATATTAGCAAAATGACTATAATAAGATGAGGTAAAGAAGCTATTGAATAATGATGCTAATTGCTGTTCCAAACCGGTTTTATTGAGCTATTTTATGAGGTAGTGATAAAACGGGAGTACTTTCTCATTGGTCGCATGATGTTTCTTGGTATCAGGAGCACGACCGGTGCAGGACAACCCTATGTGGTTAGACAAAAATTTTCTCATAGCCAACCGGCTGTAACAAATTATTCATTTGACTGCTTAAGTTCTATTCATTTACTGTTGTTATATTACAATACTGTAACAACATTCAATCCTAACTCGGTTAATAGACATTATCGGTAATAACCTGAGTGGTTATAAACTCAGTGAATGACCTCATGCAAAATCAGTGTCTACCTTTATTGCCACTAAAGTCTAATAACTATTTTATTCGCTCAAATTAAAAATCATTTTGTCATGACTAAATAAGATGAACATTGTGCTTAAGACCATTATTTCGACCATCATGATGATGTTTATCATAACAAAACTGTATGGACAACAAGAAGATATCAAATTTGAACATTTGTCATTGCAAGATGGCTTATCACAAGGAACGGTGATGTGCATCTTACAAGACCAGCGTGGTTTTATGTGGTTTGGTACTGAAGATGGGTTAAACAAGTATGATGGTTATAAATTTACTGTTTACCGGCATATACCGCAAAATAAGCAAAGTTTAAGTAAAAATTGGATCAATACGATGCATGAAGATCGTCATGGGATTTTTTGGATTGGTACTGAAGGTGGGGGAATCGATCGATTTGATCCCTCATGGGAAACTTTTACTCATTATCATCATGATCCAAATAATCCCAACAGTTTGAGTCACGATATCGTGTTATCCATTTATGAAGACCATCATGGTATTCTGTGGATTGGTACTGAAAGTGGTGGACTTAACCGCTTTGATCCCCAACAAAACAGTTTTAAGCATTATCTTCATGATCCGAATAATCCTAATACACTCAGTCATAATACCGTTTGGTCTATTGTTGAAGATCCAACGGGTATTCTGTGGATAGGAACTTATAAAGGTCTTAATCGATTTGATCCGAAGTCGGAAACTTTTAAGCGCTACTATCACGATCCAAATAATACAAACAGTTTGAGTCATGATACTATCCTGTCCCTTTATGCAGATAAACAAGGTATCCTCTGGATTGGAACTGAGGAAGGGGGTCTTAACCAATTTAATCCCCAAACAGAAAAATTTGTGAGTTACCGCAACGATCCAAATAATGCGAATACCTTAAGTCACGATAAAGTCGTCGCTATTTATGAAGATCAAGCGGGTCTATTATGGATTGGTACCCAGGGTGGTCTAAATAAATTGAATCCTCAAACCGGGCAATTTACCCACTATCAATATGATGCCTATAATCCTTTTAGTTTAAGTCACAATGTGGTTTGGTCAATCTACGAAGATCGAACCGGGATGATGTGGGTAGGCGCCTTTGGTGCGATCAATAAGTTTGAACGGCAAGGTAAACAATTTAGGCACTACCGATATGATCCCCATCATCCCCAAACCAGTTTAAGCGATAATAATGTAAGAGCGATTTATGAAGATAGCCAAGGAATTATTTGGATCGGGACTTATAGTGGAGGTTTAAACCGGTTTGATCGACAAACTGACCAATTTCAAATTTATCGCTCTGATCCACACAATCCTAATTCACTGAGTCAGAATAATGTTCGGAGTATTCACGAAGATAGTCGGGGTCACTTATGGATTGGGACTTATGGCAATGGTTTAGACCAATTTGATCCCCAAACGAATCAATTTAAGCATTATGTTTATAATCCAGACAATCCAGATAGTTTAAGTAGTAACAATGTTGGCGCTATTACCGAAGATAGTCGGGGTAGGCTATGGATCGGAACTTATGGGGGTGGTCTTAATCAGTTTGATCCGCAAGCCGATCGGTTTGAAAATTATCGCAATGAACCCGATAATCCCGATAGTTTAATTAATGATAATGTCAAGGTTATTTATGAAGATAGCAAAAGTCAATTATGGATTGGTACTCATGAAGGTTTAGATCAGTTTGAGCGACTCACCGGTCGATTTATCCATTATTTACATTATGCCAACGATCCCAATAGTTTAAGCGACAATGGTATTTTGTCCATTTATGAAGATCGAAGAGGGATTCTTTGGATAGGTACCTTGAGTGGTTTAAACCAATTTAACCCAGCGACCGGAAAATTTATTCACTACCGAGAAAAGGACGGTTTAGCTAATGACACGGTTTATGGCATTTTAGAAGACGAACCAGGCTATTTGTGGTTAAGTACTAATCACGGGTTGTCCCGATTTAATCCGCAGACGAAAACTTTTAAAAACTACGATATTGGCGATGGCTTACAAAGTAACGAGTTTAACCTCGGTGCTTATTTGAAAACCCATGATGGCGAACTTTTTTTTGGTGGTATTAATGGGTTTAATCGCTTTAATCCGGCTCAAATCAAAGATAATCCTTCCCCACCCAATATGGCTATTACTGATTTTAAAATCTTTAATCAATCGATTAAAGCCGGTCGAAATGCTATTTTATTAAATCCGCTTGATAAAGCTAAACAAATTACGCTTTCTTATAAAGAATCGGTTTTTTCTTTTGAATTTGTGGCTTTAAACTACCTGCAGTCACACAAAAATCAATACGCTTATCAATTAGAAGGATTTGATGAGCATTGGACTCATGTTGACAGTAGCCGTCGCTTTGTAACCTATACGAATTTGGATGCGGGTGATTATATTTTTAAAGTAAAAGGCTCAAATAATGATGGCATCTGGAATGAAGACGGAGTCGCCATTAACATCACGATTACGCCACCACCGTGGAAAACCTGGTGGGCATATACTTTGTATATTATCTTTATCTTAGCTATCGTTTTAAATTACATTCGAATCCAGAAAAATAAATTACGTGAAAGTGCTCGCCTTAACTTAGTTCTAGAAGAAAAAGTCAACGAACGGACTCAAGAATTGCAAGAAAAAAATACGGCGCTCATTGTCCTTAATCAAGAGAAAAACGAATTTTTAGGCATTGCCGCTCACGACTTAAAAAATCCGCTGTCAGCTATTCGTGGTTATGCTGAGGAAATTCAGGAAGCTTTCAGCGAGATGTCAGGAGAAGAAGTGGTAGAAATAGCTGGACTGATCCAAACCAGCTCTAAAAAAATGTTTGATTTAATTACTAATTTATTGGATGTCAACGCGATTGAATCCGGAAAAATGAATATTTCCTTACAGATTGTTGATATCCTACCCATTGTACAATCATTGGTTGATCATTATCGTGAACGAGCTAAAGCGAAAAATATTACCCTACAATTTGTGGTTACCCATTCACAATATCAAGCCGTTGTTGATGAAAATACTACTCATCAAGTGTTAGACAACTTGATCTCCAATGCGGTTAAGTACTCACCACCGAGTAAAAATATTACGGTTCGTCTTGCCCAACCGGAGCAATATATTCGTTGTGAAATCCAAGATGAAGGTCCCGGTTTGAGCGAAGCAGATAAGAAGAAATTATTTGGTAAATTCAACCGCTTAACAGCTAAACCCACCGGCGGTGAACATTCTACTGGATTGGGTTTATTTATTGTCAAGAAATTAGTTGAAGCGATGAATAGCCAGGTTTGGTGTGAAAGTGAATTAGGACAAGGTGCTATTTTTATTGTGCAATTTCCAATAAAATAACTAATAGCTAATATAAATAATTTAATGAAATCTCTAATTAATAATGAGATAAAGTTTTTTAACTGAGACCTTTCGGGTTGTAAAACAGCGAAGGTCTTTAGCTAAAAAATGAACTTTAACCGGAAAATAGCCAAGCGGGTTTTTTATAAACAAGAATCATATTAATGAGGAGTGATATTGGACCGGAGAAAAAATTACCCATCAATTTCACCGCAAGCCATTATTAACATGCTAATTAAAGCCATTAATCTCTTTTCTTCCCCACTCTCAGGAAAACATTCACTTCGCACGGTTCTTATTGTCGCTTTTGTTAGCCAAGTTATTGCGGCAATGGGATTAACCGCTTGGCTATTATTTTATAATGGGCAACATGCGGTTGCAGAATTAGCTACTCAATTACGCAATGAAAGCACCGCTCGCATTCAACAACATCTGAAAAACCATATGGCTGTTCCATTGTTGGTTAATCAACTGAATGCAGAAGCCATTCGTTTAGGCTTATTAGATTTAACCGATCAAGCGTATTTAGAACGTTATCTTTGGAATCAAATCAAACAATTTGATACTTTGAGTTACATTGCGATTGCCACTGAAAAACCTTCTTATATCGGTACCCAAACGCCGGCAGAAAATATTTTTTATTTAGAAATCCTGGATGAAACCACACAAGGTCATTTAGAAATATGGAATACCAACGCGCAGGGGCAACGAACGAAGCGCAAGCAAATCCTCAACAATTATGATCCACGTGATCGTCCTTGGTATCAAGCCGTTGTCCAAGCAGGCAAACCGATATGGAGTGATGTTTTTGTTTATTTTTCTGGCGCTGGTATGGGTATTTCGGCTAATCATCCCATTTACAATCAACAAGGTCACTTGATTGCGGTGGCGAGTGCCGATATAACCCTGCTGAAAATTAGCAAATTTCTAAATTCTCTTAATGTCGGTCAACATGGCCAAACGTTTATTATGACTCGTTTGGGTGGTTTGATAGCGACTTCAACCACCGAAGAACCCTATACCATCAATCAAGTCACTCAACAAGCAGAACCACTCAAAGCCATCGCCAGCCGTAATGCGCTAACCAGTGCTACCGTGAATTATTTAATGCAGCAATTTGGTGACTTAAAATATATTAATCATAATCAACAACTCAGCTTCCTGCATCAAGGTAAATTGCAATTTTTACAAGTCGTTCCTTTTCAAGATCAATTAGGACTCGATTGGTTAATTGTCGTGGTGGTACCAGAAACTGATTTTATGGAAACTATTCATACCAATAGTCAAGTCGTCCTACTCCTGTTCATAATGGCTTTAATCTTAGCGACCTTGATTGGTATTCTTACCGCACGTTGGATTGTTCAACCGATTCAATGGTTAGATATGGCGGCTCAACAATTAGCGGGGGGTAAATGGGATCAAACTTTACCCACCGAGCGTCATGATGAAATTGGTAATTTAGCCAAATCTTTTAGTAAGATGGTTGAACAATTAAAACATTCCTTTACTGAACTAGAAACGAAGAATGCCCAATTACGGAAAACCGAAAATAATTTAATCAAATGGTTAGAGACCTTACCGGTAGGAATATTTGTGTTAGATGCACAAGCACAACCTTACTATATGAATCAGGTTGCCCAGCAAATTTTAGGCAAAGGAATTATCAAAGGTGCTAAAAGTGAGGATTTACCTGAAATTTATCATACCTATATTGTGGGCACCGATCAACTTTATCCACTCGATCGCCAACCGCTCTTGCGCGCATTGCAAGGAGAACCGAGTACCGTTGATGATGTAGCAATTCATCGAGTCGATAAAACGATACCGGTAGAAGTATGGGGAAGTCCTATTTTTAATGATAGCGGCCAACTCGATTATGCGATTATTGCTTTTCAAGACATCACCGAGCGGAAACAAGCCGAGACTACTCGCTGCCGCTTCACCGAAAAATTGGCACAATTAAATAAACAACTAGAAGAATATTCACATACCTTAGAACAAAAAGTCCTCGAACGAACGGTCGCCTTAGAACAAGCTAATCAAGAATTACAAAAATTAGCGCGGTTAGATGGTTTAACCCAAATCGCTAACCGTCGTAGCTTTGATGAAACGCTGGACTTACAATGGCGGATACTCCGTCGAGAACAACTCTCTTTGTCTCTCATTCTCTGTGATATTGATTATTTCAAACTTTATAACGATACCTATGGTCACATCGCTGGAGATGAATGTTTACGGCAAGTGGCTTTAGCTATGAATCGAGCGAGCAAACGTCCGGCAGATTTAGTAGCCCGTTATGGCGGAGAAGAATTTGCCGTTATTATGCCCAATACTCATCCTGACGGTGCTTGGCATGTTGCTGTTGAAATTCAACAAGAAATCCAACAATTGCAAATGCCTCATGGTCGCTCGCCATTTGGTTACCTCACTTTAAGTATTGGTGTTTCTAGTATTATACCCAGTCAAACTTGTTGCCCAGAAACCTTGATTAATTTTGCTGATAAAGCACTTTATGAAGCCAAAGAACAAGGAAGAAATCGTATTATAATAAAAACCATTTAGCTAACATTGAGTCATTTGGATAGTTGTCAGATTATCGCATTCTTTGGAAAAACCGATTTTGTGGCTAAAAATACTTATGGAAAATGGTTTTCCCAAAATGAATAAATGAATCGGGGGAAATTTCTTGATTTCGGAATAAATTAGCGATCCTTATAAATAATTTGTTACTGCCTTAAACCCTGAGTCAGACAATCGATATAAGCCTGTTCATTTGGGGGTACTCCATCACGTTGTGAAGTCCATAAAATTTCTGCCAAACAATCCATCATGCGGTGTTCTAAATCATGGCTATTGTCACCTTTCAAAACCGAGGATTGATAAAGATGACGAATCCCTTTGGGTTGATCAATGCTCAGTTGTTCACGGAGAGCAAGGTGTAATCCGAGATGTAAAAAGGGATTCGTTTGACCTTGTTGCGGGAAAAAATCTTGATCTAAATGGGGTGCAATTAAGTAACAATGGTATTCGGGATGGATAGAAATGACCTCGACTACCATTGTTTCCAACGGTTCTAAAATTTGAGCCTGTTGATGTTTATCCCAGGCTCTCGCGAAAAATTGGCGGTGCTTTTCTCGATCTTGTCCAAACATATCGCTCGCTTACTTTGTCGCTACTTAAGGTGATTTCATTGGCTCAGAGTGGCTGGCGGGTGCTGAGGGCGTTTTTTTGCCAGAGGGATTGGTAAAGCGATTATTCAACTTCTGGACGTGGTTATCAACTCCATTTAAAATGTGATAAATTCGCTGGCGAGTTTTCTCACGCCAACCCACCGGTTGATTAATAAACCAAACCAATAATATTCGCCAAAAACAAGCATTTTTCCGAAAGGCACGTATCAAACCTTCTCGTTCTTCTTCACGGAGTGGTTCATGTTGAAGTCGGCGCAGAATTCGATTAGCAATCATTTTACTTATCTTAAAATGTATCCATATCGCTACCACAATAATTAAGCCGATTACTCCCTGCGTCAGCGGCGATTGCCAATTATAATTTAAAGTGATATTCGTGGTTGCTAATCCAACCCCGGCTAGGATAGCTAAAGTGATTCCAAGAACAATCTCAGTGCGAATCACGCGCGTTTTCCAACGTTGAATTAATTCTTGTAATTGCGGAACGATTTTATGTTCAATATTCTTAGCGGTTTGTTCCAGCACGCCAATGATCCGATAAGCCCGTTCTATCCCCACTTGGTCCATGCGTTCCCGAATCTCTTTCATATCGGCTTGACACTTTCTATCAAAGCGTTCTTTGACTTGAGAATCCTGAAAAGGCATGCAAACATTCGGATTATAAATTCGATAAAAACGCCCCGCCGTTAAGCCCGCTTGTGCCAATGAACGTAACCAAGCGGCGACGACTTCTTCGGGATTATCTTCTCGCGCGGTGGTATCCATTTGATTAAGGATATACAGGAATTTATTCGAGTCAGTGCGACCCATAGTATTGGCTACCAAATATTCCAACGTATCCCGCATGGCACCCGGTTCCGGATGACGCGCATCAAAAAAAACCAGGACTAAATCAGACAAATCAATAATATATTTAGTAATTCGTAAAGTGGAAGTCCGTTGACTGTCCGCATCAAAACCCGGGGAATCGATTAAAATTTTGCCGCGTAATTGTTCACTAGCGCAAGTTTTTAACTGCAAATAGGCATCAACGCCTTGTCCGGAACTCGCCGTTATCGTGGCAATATCGCGGCTAATTTGATAAAAAGGAAAGCGGGGATCAGCGTCTAGGGCGATACCGGGGAGAATACTGGTCTGATTATCACCACTAAAACAAATGACTGTAAATTTATCATCAACCGCTTGATTACCGGTTCGTTGTAGCTCGTAGCCCAAATGATAGTTGATAAAAGTAGATTTACCGGCGGAAAAAGTGCCGAGTATAGAAATCATGGGCCACCAGGACACGCGGGTAGCATAAGATTGTTCTGTCGCTAAAATACCTAATTGATAAGCAATTTTATCCAGTTCCCGAAAGCTCTGGACCACTTCTTGAAGCACATCATTTTCTTCTTGGAGATGAGACTCTAACTGTTTAAGTCGGTTTTCGATTTGAGTCGCTGCTGACATAATGGTTCCTCAACTAAAAAATACGGCCTTGGCAACTTGTACATCTTGCACAATTTGTTGTTTTAAGGCTTCAAAAGAATTAAAGCGTTGTTCATTTCTTAATTTGCAAATAAATTCAACTTCAACATACTGTCCATAAATGGTTTTTTGAAAATCAAATAAGTGTACTTCCAACAAGAATTGGGTACCATCCACCGTTGGGCGAGTTCCCAAATTCGCAACCCCCGGTAAAGGTTGTTGATGAATGCCATGTAGAGTCACTGCAAATACCCCGGTGAGTGGGGAAATTGGACGATGCAGAAAAATATTAGCCGTTGGAAAGCCTATACTACGTCCCCGTTGTTGTCCATAACGAACCCGTCCACACAGCGTGTAAGGTCTGCCTAAGAGTTGTTGCGCCGTTGGCATATCTCCCTGTTCTAGCGCTTGTCGAACTCGGGTACTGCTCACTCGTTCACCCTCGATAATAAAAGTCGGTTGGCTGGCTACGGTGAAACCATATTGCTGACCCAGTTGTTGTAACAACCCAAAATGACCTTGACGATCTCGTCCAAAACGAAAGTCATCTCCCACCACGAGATGTTGTATTTGCAGTCCTTGCACTAAGATTTTTTCTATAAACTCATGGGCAGATAAGGCCGCTAATTGAGTGTTAAAGTGCAAACATAACACTCTGGTTACACCATAACGACGCAGCGCCATGAGTTTCTCGCGTAATCGAGTTAAGCGGGCATTCGCTTGTTGCGGAGCAAAAAATTCTGGCGGTTGCGGTTCAAAAATAATGACCACTGCGGGCAATTGTCGTTGTTGCGCCTGCAGCATTAATTGCCTCAAAATCGCTTGGTGTCCCAAATGGACACCATCAAAATTACCGATGGTGGCAACACAGTTTTGATGATGAGGACGGAGTTGCGATTGATTTCTAATCAATTCCATTGTTAAGTATAGTTGCGATTAAATTACTGAACGTTAGGATCGAATAATCCGTATGATAAATATTAATCTTCTGTTAAGTTTAAATGGATATGTTGTAACCGAAAACCGGATAGCCATAAACTCACCAAATAGATCAACATGCCGCTACTTATCAAGCTAAATAAATGCCAAGCCCTGGTTAAAGTACGCCATTCTAACCAAATGGCTAAAGTACCACTACTCCACCAGAGAAATATCGCCATACCAATATTGGCTAGGCTCACTCTTAATAAGAATGGCTTCCACCCAGCTAAGGGTTGAAATACGTCTTGTTGGCGCAAGCCATGATACAACAAACCCGCATTTAATAATGCCGCCAAAGACGTGGCTAGCGCTAAGCCGGCGTGTTGAAAATGCCAAATGAACATCAGATTGAGCGATATATTCGTTATCATCGCGATGACTGCAATTTTTACGGGCGTGCGGGTATCTTGACGGGAATAGAAACCGGAAGCTAATACTTTAACTAACACAAATCCCACTAATCCTACCGCATAGCCAATTAAACTCCGCGTCGTCATGATGACATCACTCTCACCAAAGGCACCTCGATAAAATAAGGTCATTAATATCGGTTGTGCTAAAGTGATTAAGCCTATCATAGCGGGTGTAGCGATTAAAATAACCCAACGGAGTGCCCAATCTAAAGTACGATTATAACTGGAGATATCATGACGAGCGACTGATTTGGATAAATTCGGTAACGTGACCGTTGCTAATGCTAAGCCAAATACCCCCACCGGGAATTCCATGACTCGATCAGAGTAATATAACCACGAAACACTGCCAGTCACTAAGAAAGAAGCCATCAACGTATCGACTAACAAATTAACTTGCGAAACCGATACGCCAAACAGTGCCGGTATCATCAAATGTAGAATGCGTTTAACCCCTTCGTCATGCCAATTTAACTGCGGTTTAGGTAACAAATGTAAGCGATATAAAAAAGGCACTTGCAAAGCCAGTTGAACAATCCCGGCTAATAAAACGCCCCAAGCTAACGCCACGATGGGTTGCTTAAAATAGGGTGCCAACCAAATGGTGGCGCCAATGAGAACGAGATTGAGTACGACTGGCGTCAGCGCTGGTACAGCAAAGCGCCCATAAGTATTTAATACCGCCCCGGCTAAGGCAGTTAAAGTAATAAATAACAAATAAGGAAAAGTAATCTGGAGCATCTCCAAAGTCAACGCATATTTGTCCGGATACTGGATAAAACCGGGGGCGAAAATCACGACTAATAACGGTGCTCCTAATATGCCCAGTAAAGTAATCAGTAACAAGATACTGCCAAGGCTACCCGCAACCCGATCCACCAGTTGTTTTACGGTTGAAATATCTTGCCGCGTTTTATATTCACTCAGAATCGGGATAAAAGCTTGTGAAAAAGCACCTTCCGCAAATAAGCGGCGCATAAAATTAGGAATTTTAAAAGCGACTAAAAAAGCATCAGTGCTGACACTCGCTCCAAACACATGGGCAATGACCATATCACGAATAAAACCCAAGATGCGGGAAATTAAGGTTAATCCACCGACCAAGGCGGTTGATTTAAGAAGTCTTTTGCTCAGATAAATACCTTATTTTGTCAAATTAAGTGAAGAAAAACATGAATAAATAACTTTATTGCCACGAAGTTACCATTATTTAAGTTAAATTTAAAGTAATCTTGAGGTATTTTTTCTAGCGCTCAATTTCTTGTGGATTATTTCGCTTCTCCCCAGACCGGAGAGAAACGATAAATGCAGGAAAGTTAACTCGTCTAATGTTCTTTTTTAGGACGTTGAATTTGGTCAAAAGGGACGGTCTGAGTAGTGGGTACTTCATCAGTATAATAAGGGCGAGCCAGATTAGTTATTCCGTGTGCTTCGGCTAATTCTCTTTCCCGAGCCGTAATTAGCGTCAAGCACAAACGAACATCTTCAACCGTTTGCTCAGATAACGGGTATTTTTCTCCAGGTTGAGGGGTTATTTCTCGAATAATGGTGGTCAAGACTTTACGCATAGTGACCATAACTTGTTGTTCTTTAGACAGTTCATCGAAGCTCATCAGTTTTTACCTTATCATTTGGAAACGATTATAGCGTAACTGAGTCTTGAGTAAGCTTCAAATCGGAATAGAGGAATGCTGCAATTACAGCGAGTTTAGAAATTATTCGAGCCAATGTAGCCAGTGTAGGGTGCGTTAGGCGTTAGCTGTAACGCACCATTCAAAACCGTCATTCAATCCAGTTAGTCAAACACCAGTTAATGTTTATTTTAAATGTTTTTGGTGCGTTATTAATGCACCCTACACTGCAATGCCATTAAGCTAGGTGGCTAAGTAGGGTAGGCAATGCCCACCCTGATTGATAATTAAGTGTTAACTATGAATCAGTAGATGTGGGATGCAGTGACGGGCAAAGGAACTGTCTCATTTGTGGGAAACTCTCCTTATTGATCGCGTAGGGCGGGTTAGTTAAGATAGGTTGCGTCTCACGCCCCGTTTGGGAAACCAAATGAGATTAAGACGGTGCGCCGGCTTGAGTTAATAGCATTGACGCCTTCTCTGCGCGCTAAGCGAAATAAGTGCCTATTTCTTTGACAATAAGCCATCCCGACAAGTAATTTCATAATGTTCATTAGGTACCAATGCAGATTGACCATATAAACGTAGTTTCTCAACTTGATGGATATGAATAGTCCGTCCAGTCACCGTCAGCAAGCCTTCTTGACAGAGACTATTTAAAATCCGCGAAAAAGTTTCTGGTTTAATGGATAAGCGCGAAGCAATGACTTGTTTAGGTATCGGCAAGTTAAATTCATAGGAGTCTTGGTGATTATTGGGAATATGATATAAAATATAGCTGATAAGACGATAGGTGGCATTTTGTAAGGTTAAATTATCGACTTCATTGATCCAATGACGAATACGACGACTCATGTGAAACATTAACCGAAAACAAGTGTCAGAAGATTCTTTGAGAATTTCCACAAATATTCTATTTTCAAAAGTCAATAATGAAGTTGGTTCAATAGCTTGCGCAGAGACTGGATAAATCGAATTGGGCATAAACATAATGGCTTCAGCAAACGTTTGTGTTGGGGCAATCACTTCAAAAACCTTTTCACTGCCTTCTAAAGACAAACGCAGTAATTTAATATGACCCTCTCGCACTAAAAAAAAGCGTTCCGCCCGTTGACCCTGTTCAAATAAACTTTCGCCTTCCGCCAGCAGCAAGTGGCGCATACTTTGTTTAATTTTTTCTAACTGCTGTGTATTCAAACCAGCAAATAAGTAAACACGTTTAAGTTCTTGATCAACTAAAGGTAGTTGCGAACAAGATTGCGATTGCATGACGATCTCCTAATAGCAGTCAGCGACAGGATCATATCGACAGTTCATTGACTTGATTTGAATCAAGGTTGCTTCTACAGTATTTTTTTATGCTGTGACTCTCTGATTTAAGGAATAACAAAATGGAAACCATTACGACTTTACTTAGCCAGCAACACCATGATTGTGACAAGCTATTTGCTCAAACCGAGGCGAGTGTAGCCACAACACAATGGGAACGCGCTACTACTGATTTTGACCGTTTTCTAGCCGCTATGGAACAACATTTTACCAGAGAAGAACAAATCTTGTTTCCTCAGGTTGAAAATCATATGGGGCATACGGGGGGACCAACGGCGGTGATGCGCATGGAACATGAACAAATGCGCCAAATTTTTACTGAAATGGCAGCGTGTATTACGCACTCGGATCAAGAACAGTATTTAGGATTGGCGGAAACTTTGTTAATATTGATGCAACAACATAATGCCAAAGAGGAACAAATCCTTTACCCGATGAGTGATAATTTGTTAAGCCACCAATTCCCTGCTTTGCTTGAGCAACTCCATCAACCCGGAAATAAAGTGTGAAGCTTAGGCGTATTTTAGATGTCAGTCAATTAGAACCCTGTGAGCCATTAGAACGGGTTTTGGCTACCCTTCCCACTTTACAACCGGGTGAATATCTACAAGTGTTACACCGAATGGAACCCCATTTACTTTATCCGATTTTAACTCGAACCGGCTATGCCTGGAAAACGAAATCAGGGCAAACGACACTGATTGAAATCTATATTTGGCGTAGTGATGACCACCAAGCTCAATTGGCTGTTCAAACTGATGCGGCATGAATACTGCTCAACTGGCCCTAGAACAAACGCCACCTTTATCTGTCCCGTTCCGTTTTTTTCTCACCGCACCTTTATTTGGAATATTAGCGGCTTTATTTTTACTGGATAGTGGTCCGACCATTTTCAGTAGCCGCTGGAGTCTAGAAGTCATCACGCTCACTCATTTACTCACTTTAGGCTTTATTAGCATGGTGATGTTTGGTGCCCTCTTGCAATTATTACCGGTTTTAGTCGGTTCACCAGTACCTTATCCTCGTCTCGTTAGTACTTTACTTCATCTGCTGTTGACTATCGGTAGTTTAAGCTTAACCAGTGGTTTGATGACGACACAAGTCGTATTGATACAGATTGCACTTTTTTCATTGGGACTCAGCTTCTTTGGTTTTATTAGTATTGTCGGTTATAGTCTAATCCGAGCTAAAAGTAACACAGCGATTGTCACGGCAATGCGTTTAGCATTGTTAGCGTTAGCCATAACAGTCGTACTGGGATTAGTACTCGGAACTGGATTGGGGTATGGTTATAACTTATCTTCTTTAGCAGAATTGACTAACTTACATCTGAGTTGGGGTTTACTCGGCTGGGTCGGGTTACTGGTTATTGGTGTCGCCTATCAAGTTGTGCCGATGTTCCAACTGACGCCACCTTATCCGGCACTCGTTAAACGTTGGCTAACACCGTTGATATTTTTAACTTTATTAGCCTGGAGCGGATTTTATTGGTTATTTAACCCTAATCTCTCTTGGATATTATTTGGATTAATGGATTTGATTGGCATTGAATTCAGTCTCTTTGCCTTAATTACTTTACAACTACAAAAGTGGCGATTACGGAAATTACCCGATGTCACTTTAGATTATTGGCGACTGGGCATGATAGGATTATTATTTAGCTTTATTTTAGGGTTAGCTGGTTTGCTGTGGTCGGATTTAAGTCACACGCCGCGTTATCCGCTTCAGTTAGGGATCGTGGTTATCGCCGGTTTTATACTCCCCGTTATCCAAGGGATGTTGTATAAAATAGTGCCTTTCCTCATCTGGTTACATTTACACAATCAACAACTGAATATTTTAACTCCCCTTCAGCTCGTAAAAATTCCGCATATGAAACAAATTATTCCTGATCGATGGGCACGCTACCAATTACGGGTTTATTTCATTAGCTTAATTCTTCTCATCACGGTAGCATTATATCCTTCCCAGTTAATTTATGGTGTGGGTATCAGCCTCATGCTCACATTTGCGTTATTAACTTATAACCTTTATCGAGCCCTATGGCTGTATTGGTCAATCAGTCGGCAATTAATCGCCAAACCCCCGATGGAGAATCCGACTTCATGATCACCGAAGATACTCAAGTTCAAGCCTGTTTAGAACAAATTTGTCAGCAAGGCTGTCGGCAAGTGAATAGGATTATTCAACAACTAAAACAAGGCACGCGCCTACCAGAAACCCAACATTTAACCCCCTTCCAAAATACCCTGTTACTACAAGAGCTACAAAATATCATGGCCGTGTATACCGAGACGGGGAACTGTCGCTTAAATTGATGAATCGGTCAAGCCAAAAGCTTGGCTTCAACTACGCAAAATTGCTAAAATAAGATTTTTCACACGCCGATTTAGAATCTTATTTCTGTTCATCATTGAAGACGAGATCCCATGAAACTCGCTATTATTATCCTCGCTGCCGGGCTAGGTAAACGGATGTATTCAGACCTCCCCAAAGTCTTACATCGCCTTGCCAATAAGCCACTGATTCACCATGTGGTTGATACCGCATTAGCACTTCAGCCAGAAAGTGTCCATATTGTTTATGGTCATGGTGGTCAACAAGTGCTTCAAACCCTTGCACATTTTCCTATTGTTGGGGTAGAACAAACTCAACAACTCGGTACGGGACATGCGGTGGCTCAAGCCATGCCACACATTACCGATGACGCGCTGGTGTTAATTCTGTGTGGCGATGTACCACTCACTCGTCTAGACACCTTGCAACAGCTTTGTGCTCAAATAACCAATCCTCACAGTCTTGGCATCCTCACCGTAAAGTTAGAACAGCCGCAAGGCTATGGTCGAATAGTTAGAAATAGCCAAGGACAAGTCGCACGAATTGTCGAAGAAAAAGAAGCAGATGATACCGTTAAACAGATTAAGGAAGTCAATGCCGGTATTCTCATCGCGCCGGCGACCTATTTACGTCGTTGGTTAACGATGCTCAATAATAATAACGCGCAAGGCGAATATTATTTGACTGATATCGTTGCCTTAGCCGTGCAGGAAAATTTGACGATTCACACCACTTGCTCAACGGATAGCTATGAAGTTATGGGTGTCAATGATCGTCTGCAATTAGCCACGTTAGAACGTTATTATCAACAACAGCAAGCCATTCAATTAATGCAAGCTGGGGTAACGCTAATTGATCCAACCCGGCTGGATATACGAGGTACAGTACAAGCCGGACGTGATGTGACGATTGATGTCAATGTGATTTTAGCCGGTGAAATTAAGCTAGGCAATCGAGTCAAGATTGGTCCCCATACCGTTATTCGAAATGCCCAAATTGCCGATGAAGTCGAAATTTTCTCTCATTGTGTGATTGAAGATGTCATCATTGGTCCCGGTTGTCGAATTGGTCCGTTTGCACGCTTGCGTCCGGAAACGGTGTTAGCGGAACAAGTTCATATTGGTAACTTTGTTGAAATTAAAAAATCCACCGTGGCTCACCACAGCAAAATTAATCACCTCAGTTATATCGGTGACACTGAAGTGGGTAGTGAAGTCAATATTGGTGCGGGAACGATCACTTGTAATTACGATGGTGCTAATAAGCATAAAACGATTATTGGGGATCGTGCGTTTATTGGCTCTGATACGCAACTCGTTGCACCCATCACCGTCGGTGCTGGTGCGACGATTGGTGCGGGTTCTACCATTACTAAAAATACGCCACCGGAAATGTTAACTTTAAGCCGTAGCCCGCAACAAACCCTTCCGGGTTGGCAACGTTCTCGTAAAAAGTAATTAAGTTAATTCATTGAATTTCGATAATTATATTTGAAAAAGGTAGGTTACGCTGCATTAATCCACTTTACGTTGGCTGCCAAGCGAAAGGCACAGAAGCAAATAAACTCTACCTAAGAAATGGCTAAACTATTTTCTACTCTAATGCGGGTTGTTTGAACCATCGATAAAAATCATATGATAACTTATATTAAAATAAGCGGTTTTAAGTCTTTCCATAACTTTGAAATGGAATTTACGCCGTTTACGGTGATTGCTGGTGCAAACGCTTCCGGAAAAAGTAATTTGTTTGATGCCTTGCAACTGTTAGCACGGTTAGCGGAAACCGATAATCTGAAGAAAGCATTTACCGAGCAGCGTGGAGAATTTATAGAACTTTTTACTCAATATGACGATGGTAACTATGCGCCGGAAATACATCTTCTGATTGAGATGTTGGTCAATCGTAAAATTAAAGATGCTTGGGGTAATGAAGCCGAATTGAAATATACCAGATTGAGATATGAATTAAAAATTAAGCGGTATACCCATTCATCGGGTCTTGAAGATTTAGCTGTCACCTATGAACAATTAGAGAAATTAAATCATCGTGATGATAAGTGGATCAAACTTATTCCCAAGCAAAACCGTGACCTTTGGCGACCAAAAGTAGTAACGGGCAAAAGAGGTATACCCTATATACAAACAACCACAGAACACGACATTCTTACGGTTTTAGTTCCTCAAGATGGTACGGCTGGAAATAAAAGACGTTTTCCTCTTAACAACGCCACCCGAACAGTATTAAGCAGTTTTGATACGATTGATTTTCCACATGTATTAGCTGCTAAAGAGGAGATGAAAAGTTGGAAGTTTTTACAACTTAATCCTGAAGATTTGCGCCAACCCACCAATAAACGCAGTGGAGGAGATACTATCACGCCAAGCGGAAAGAATTTAGCAGCGACTTTGTATCGAATTCAACAGGTCGATTCATATAGTCTGGTAGAGATTTCTAGGAAATTAAATAGTTTTCTACCTAGTTTTATAGAAGTTTCCGTCATAGAAGATAATGAAAATAAACAATATTTGATAACACTCAAAGATGCAGATAACAAGGAATTTTCTTCAAGAGTGTTGTCTGAAGGTACGTTGCGGATATTAGCGTTGTGCATTCTGGAACATGATGATAAACACACGGGCTTGTTATGTTTTGAAGAACCCGAAAATGGCATACATCCATTTCGTATCAAAGCCATGACAGAGTTACTCAAAGATTTAAGCACTAATTTTAATGATGCTGAAATGCCTTTGCGTCAAGTTATTATCAATACACATTCGCCAGTATTGGTCAACAATATGCTTCAATGGCAAAACGAACCCAATGTAAGTATTTGGTACGCACAGATGAGAACAGCTACTTCAGAGATTAATGGTAAGAGGCTTAAAATGAATATTACTAAAATCAGCCCCGTTACCAAAAGTCCTCAACAAATGGCATTGGAGTTTTCTGAACAAGAACGAAAATTAACTTTAGCTACTGTAAAAGAATATTTACAAACGACTGACTTTGAAAAACTCAATCTAGGCAATTAATAATGGTATTTATATTGGCAGGATTGTTTACGGAAGGCCGTACAGATGTTCGTTTTTTAGAAAGTATTGTTAAAAGAACACTTGACGAATTGGCTTTCGACTGCAAAGGACAAATAGAAACCGAACTTAAAACTATCGAGATTGATAAAACCGGTCGGGGGTTTGTTGAACAAGTGCTTGAGGCTTCCAGGAAGGGAAAAGAAGAATATGGGATCACCTTAATTTGTCTACATACTGATGCCGATGAAGCCACTCACCAAAGGGCGTTTGAGACTAAAATAATTCCAGCAAGAAATGCTTTGAATGAAAAAAATGAACAAGCGTATTGCAAAATCGCAGTACCCATCGTGCCAGTTCAAATGACAGAAGCGTGGATGTTAGCAGACAAAGAACTATTAAAAAGTGAAATTGGCACCAATAAATCAAATAGCGATTTAGGTATTCATCGAGAACCTGAAACTATTGCAGATCCCAAAGACACTATAAAAAATGCTATTCGCATTGCTAAAGAAAATTTAACTAAACAAAAACGTGGGAAAGGCTTAGATATTTCTGATTTATATCAAATTATTGGACAGAAATTAGCATTAAGCAAATTAGATAGAATATCTTCTTATCAAGAATTTAAAAATAACCTAAGAGACGCTTTTAAACAATTAAATTTATTACATTAAGTTAAGGATTGGGTCGAAGGTACGCCATGTCTGACATATGAGGGAGAACGCACTTTGCTCACCATTGCAAATGAAATTAGCTAATTACATTCTCATTCTTTAATCCCTCTTGACATAGATAATTTTTTTCAAGAAACTGTCTGGTGATTGTTAAATTGCAGAATCTTTCTTACAGGTAAGAGAAAATAATTGTGAGTAATTTTAATAAGATACTATTTAAATCTGTTTTTTATATTGGTTTATTTTTTATTTTAGGTGCCTGTGTTTCCAGAATCAATCAAGAAAATTACCAGAAAATTCAAAAAGGCATGACTTTAGAAGAGGTTAAGGCTATTATTGGTGAACCCACTGAGTCAAAATCAGCGGGTATTGGCGGCTTAGTATCTGGTACCAGTGCAGTTTGGAAAGGAGATAATATGACCATTGATATCAAATTTCTGAATGACAAAGTACAATTAAAAAGTTTCACCGAAAATAAGTAGCCAGATATAAATTTATAGTTTGGATCAAACAAGCCAAGCTATATTTTGGTAAAACAATTTTTTATAATTAGGTTGGTTTAGCGAGTTAATCATTTCTTAATAGTAATTGGTTGGTCATTTGCACAAGTCGTCTAAAAAGAAAGTATGATGGGTTACTCAATAAATCGGTTATTAAAAATTTTTCTGTTGATTTCTTTATTACAAGGAGGAAAAAGCCTATGTATAAACATTGGCTAGTTGGTAGTTTATTAGTGGGTGCTATTTCGTTCCATGGGATGGTCATTCAGGCCGAGGAAACCTCAGCAACGGTTCTAGCTACCGTTAATGATAAAACAATTACTCAGCAAGATTACAATGATTATGTTGGAATTCCACCCGGTGCTCCATCACAACCTAACCAGGAGTTTGTTATTAATGACCTAGTCAATCGGGAATTGGTCGTACAAGAGGCACTGAAACAAAATTTAGATAAAGACGATGGCTTTCTTAAAATACTTGAGAAGCTTAAATCTCGAGCATTGTTTGAATTCGCCATGGAAAAATATTATGAAAAACATCCTCTCGGTGATGAACGTCTCCGGGAAGAACACAACAAATTCAAGCCCATTAGCCAATATAAAATTCGTCATATTCTGCTCAAAACGAGAGATGAAGCCCTCGCTACTATCGCTGAAATTCAGCAAGGCAAAGATTTTGCTCAATTAGCTATGCAAAGATCATTGGATCCCACTAGCCGTCAGCGTGGTGGTGACTTAGGTTGGCTTACTAAGGAACAGATGTTTGAACAGATTGCCCAAGTGGTTGCGGGTATGGGCAAAGGAACTTTCACAACTCAAGCCATACAGACCCAGGTGGGTTGGCATGTGGTACTATTGGAAGATATGCGGGAACTTCCCCCAGTGCAATTTGAAGCCGCTAGACCTCAACTAAGCGCCATAGTAAGAAATGAGATGGCTCAAGCCCATTTCGCTGAATTGAAAAAACAAGGTAAAGTTGAGATAACTAAAAAGTAATTTATTAAAGAAAGTTCTCCCCTAAAGGCTTTATGGGGGAGAATCTTGCTGGTAATGACAATTTAGTTGGTGATTCGTTAATTACTCCATATATTGTTTGTGTCTTTGTTTTATCTTTCTGAAAGTACCATTCAAATAAATTTTTCTCAAGCCTTGATTGAAATCAATTAATTTTAAATCGGCATCGGCTGCTTTCTTTGAAATAGCGACATAGATTTTATTCATAGCCAGTACCGGTTTAATGAATTCTATTTCTTCACTGATATTCGGTATTTTACTTTCAATGACTTCTTTCATCCGAAAAAGTCCTACCACCTGACTATCCGCCATCAAATCAATGCTTTTTTCGTAGAGCATTTTAAGTCCCACATCCAAATTGGTCACCGGGATTTTGGTAAGAAAATCAGCAGAATCAAACTCTTTACTGGTTGCATAACCTTCTACGATACCAATTTTATAATTTTTTAAATCCTTTAAATCTTTAAAGGAAATATCCATATCTTTTCTCTTAAAAAGACCGGTACGTACTTGAGCTATGGGAGCAGAGAAGTAATAAAAATCTGCTCTGTCTTCGGTGTAATAAGCTCCTAATAAAGCATCACTATCTCCTCTTTTAGTTTCGTCAACCGCTTTTGTCCAAGGCATAAACTCAATATCTACCCGATAACCCTGTGCTTCTAAAGCTGCTGTCACCACTTCAGAAACCCAACCTTGGTTTGGTAGTTCTCTACCATAATAAGGTGGAAAATCCACGGTGCGAAAAGTAAACAGTTTTGCAGCTAAAGAAGAGGATGAATAAAATAAAGTAACAACTAGAAGTAAAATAATTTTTTTCATATTTACCCACCAACATTCCAAGTTGTCTCGTCTCGACTTGATCCATTTCTCAAGTCAGGTAACCAACTATACTTAATTTTTTGAAACAATACGTTAAATTATTTTGGCCGGTTTTATTATCATACCTTATTACTCATGGCGTATCTTGACTCGTCAAGAATGGTATCGCCGCTTATGAAAATGACCAGTGTCAACATAGTTTAACCTTATGGATTGCAGTAATCAAAAATTTTTTGTCTATCGACTCCTTTATCCTACTGAAACAGTTAAGTCAATCTGATTATTGAATTCACTTGAACAACTATATACTAATTATATGATTTATAAAAAAATTATAAATTAATAAATTCAGCATTGTGAATGAAATAGGATTGAATTGCAATCAACGGTTGGATTAGGTGTCATGTTGTAACCAGGAGTTGCAGTCCCTGGTTACAGTAAATTCACTACCTCATTGAGCGCTTAAAGATCGTGCTAAATTAACAAGCTCAATCAATTCACTACGATAACCAAATGGATCATGACCCCGCGCCGATTGTGCTAACGCTAATTGTTCTATGAGAACATCATTATAATTGCTAGTACCAAAACCCAGTGTGGTTAAAGCAATACCCGTGTTACGTTTCTCGGTGACAAAATTTTTCAAAGCCGCAAAATCGACAATCCCAACATTAAAATCACCATCGGTTACCAGTAGTACGCGATTAATACCCTTGTTAATAAACGCTTGTTGAGCAGTTGAATCCCTTTCGCCACCGTTGGTAGAACCCCGGCGGTGAGACGTTCTAGGGCTGATTTAATTTGATTATGTTCATTACCGGGAGTGGGCTCTAAAATTAAACCCGCAGCACCAGCATAAACCACTAAAGACACTCTATCTTAAGCAGTTAATTGTTGAGTTAATAACTTCAAGGCAGATTTAAGTAAATCCAATTTATCAGGACTTTCCTTTTTAGTGGGATTAGCTTCTAAATGGGCATAGTTTTCACGATTGATGGGTGGAGGTAAATACGATAGTGGCATTGGTCGCATTGAAGTTTGAGCACAGCTGACTAACCATAAACTGGCCAATAGGCTAAATAAAATAATAATTTTTTGAAGCATGGTAACCCTCTCTTACTCATACTCGAATAAATTCACTTTTCAGATTTAGGTGTACATAAAAAATATTTGTTTAAAGTATAACACGTATTTCTTTTATGATATTATCATTTGGCACAGTAAATAAATTTTGTACTGAATTGGGTTTCTATACAAAGGAGAAGATAATACCTATGAATTTAAACAAGCTAACCTTTCCAATTTTACTGGCTAGTGGCTTAAGTATGGTCAGTTTTTCTACTTTGGCGATAGATGCTGGCGATTGGTTAATACGAGGACGTCTTATTAACATTGATCCGGATAGCAGCAGTAGTGATGTGACATCCAGTAAAACCGGTGGTGTCGTACCCAATACCAGCGTTAGCGTTGATAATGCTTATACCTTGGACATCGATATTACTTATATGTTTACCCCTAATATTGGTGCTGAATTGTTATTAGATTTAAGTTCTAAACATAAGGCACAATCTGAAGGTTCAACACTACAAAGTTTAGCACCCGGTGACATCATCGAAACAAGGGTGTTACCACCAGCCTTGATTTTACAATATCACATACTACCCCAAGGTCCGGTTCGCCCCTACTTCGGTCTGGGTTTTAATTATACTTATTTCTTTGATGAAGATTCGACTAGCTCATTGAACAAAGGATTAGGTGGTGTGAGTGGAGTCAGTTTAGATTCTTCCTTTGGTTGGGTTGCTCAACTGGGTGTGGATTATGATATGGGGGACGATTGGTTTTTAAATGCTGATCTGAAGTATATGGATATTAGTACAACGGCTACTTTTGATTCTGGTGCACTTGGACATGTATCAACTGATGTGGATATCAATCCGTGGGTAATGGGTATTGGAATAGGTAAACGTTTTTAAACGGGTATTGCTAAATAGGTCGCGACGTTATTCCTGTCGCAACAAGGGGTTGCAACCCCTTGTTACCCTTTTTGAGAACATTCAAGTTAAAAATAATTGATATCTGCAATCTCAACAATCCAGTTGAATGTCCAATGGTCAGCCGAGTAAAACGATCTGTTTTTAAAAATTAAAATAATATAGAGCGTTTTGCATTGTTCTCCACGAATTTTCAGAATAATTTAGGCGCTGTTAACATTTCGCGTAAAATGGCAAGAAAAATTCCTCAAGTTCAAGCGGTATTGAATGTCAAACGAGAAATTATCAGATACACCATAGGTTAAAATATTTAGGACGACTGATCTTGACAAACCGGGCAATGCGGATTTTTCGTTAATTTCACCCGATACCATTCCATCTTCATGGCATCTAACCACAATAACTTTCCCATCAACACTTCACCCACTTCCATAATCAATTTCATGGCTTCCAAGGCTTGTAAACTACCAATAATACCGACTATTGGGGCTAGTATACCCGTTTGCGTACAAGTTTCTTCTGGGATGGAGGGATTAGGATATAAACAACGATAACAAGGGCTTTCTGGTAACTGGTTACGAAATACCGAAATTTGTCCTTCCATGCGGATTGCTGAACCAGAAACCAGCGGCGTTTGTGTTTGAACACAAGCCTGATTGATAGCCAAACGGGTGGGTAAATTGTCACTACAATCTAGTACGACATCAACCTCAGCGACTTGAGCACTCAAATTGGTGTTATTCCATTGTTGATAAAGTGGAGTCACTGTAATCAATGGGTTAAGTGCTAATAAGGTATCGCGGGCTGAATCAACTTTATATCGACCAATATCCGTTGTACGATGAATAATTTGGCGTTGTAAATTAGATAAATCGACTTTATCAAAATCACTAATGAATAAATGTCCAATCCCAGCGGCGGCTAAATACATCGCTGCTGGTGAACCTAAGCCACCCATTCCAATAATTAATACTTTAGCTTTAAGTAACCGTTCTTGACCTTCAATACCAACCTGGGGTAACAAAATTTGGCGACTGTAACGCAAGAGTTGATTATTATCCATTGATCGATTCTCACTAAAAAATATTTTGGAATGAATCTTGTTAGTATATGATTTACGAAATGATCGAGTTGCTGAGTACCTTTCCAACATCAAGCTAGTATCGAAGAGTTCAACAATCTCCCCTCACACCGCTTTGTCAAAATGTGGGATAACTTTGCTTATAGCGATTGGTTTTGGTTCGGTGACTTATAGCAACCCACACCTAGTTTAAAAATTTATTATACAGGTAATCTTTTATGCGTATTAGCGTTTTTGGTTCAGGTTATGTTGGGTTAGTCACGGGAACTTGCTTTGCTGAAGTGGGTAATCACGTTTGGTGTGTTGATGTTGATGCGCAGAAAGTAGCTTCCTTGCAGCAGGGTAAAGTACCCATTCATGAACCGGGTTTAGCGGCATTGGTAACCACCAATATGGCTATGGGGCGGTTGCAGTTTACCACCGATGCGGCTCAAGCAGTTAAACAAAGTGAAATTCAATGTATTGCGGTTGGAACGCCACCCGATGAAGACGGTTCGGCTGATTTGCAATATGTGTTGCAGGTAGCTCATACCATTGGCCAACAGATGACTGATTATAAAGTTATCATAGATAAGTCGACTGTTCCGGTAGGCACTGCCGATAAAGTACGGGAAACGATACAAGCAGCGCTTAATACGCGTGGTGTCGGGTGTGATTTCGATGTGGTTTCTAATCCGGAATTTTTAAAAGAAGGTGCGGCTCTTGAAGATTTTACCAGACCCGACCGAATTGTCATTGGCACCGATAATCCCGACAAAATTATCCCCATCATGCGAGAACTTTATGCCCCTTTCAATCGTAATCACAATAAACTCATCGTGATGGATATTCGTTCGGCTGAGTTAACCAAATATGCGGCTAATGCCATTCTAGCAACTAAAATTAGTTTTATGAATGAAATCGCGCTAATTGCTGAACAAGTCGGCGCTGATATTGAACAAATCCGCCTTGGCATTGGTTCGGATCCACGTATTGGCTTTCACTTTATCTATCCAGGTTGTGGTTATGGTGGCTCCTGCTTTCCTAAAGATGTACAAGCATTAATATACACTGCGCAACAACTGGGGATAAATACTCGAATTCTCAATGCGGTTGAAGCCGTTAATCAACAACAGCAACAAATTTTATTTCAAAAAATTAATAACCATTTTCAAGGTCAGTTACAAGGTCGGTGTTTAGCGTTGTGGGGTTTAGCTTTCAAACCAGATACAGATGACATACGTGAAGCACCCAGCCGCAAATTAATGGAAGCATTATGGAAACACGGTGCTCTCGTCCAGGCTTACGATCCAGAAGCGATGCCGGAAACACGACGTTTATACGGCGAACGTACTGATTTATTATTGTGTGATACGCCAGAGGCCGCCCTGCAAAATGCAGATGCTTTGGTTATCGTTACCGAATGGAAATTATTTCGTAGTCCTAATTTTGATTTTATTAAAGCTCACCTGAAACATCCCGTCATTTTTGATGGACGTAACCTGTATGATCCACAACGGCTGCGAAATAGGGGCTTTACCTATTATGCGATTGGACGTGGGGAAAAAATTTCATATTGAGTTACACCCTAAAAAAAGTACTTGACAACTATTTTTTAATTATTCGATAATTCAAAACTCCGTGGGGTAACTTTCGCTTGGTAAAAGGAAGACTAATACACTTTCTTTAGGAGAGTTATCCCCTTCGATAATTTTACGCCGCTGGGCGAATACTCTGGTCTGCCCCTACTTCAAATTTCCTTAGTAACTCACATTACGCACCAAACGATTTTTCTTTTTTGGCGCTAAACGCTTGGCTACATTTATTCTTGAACGCAAGTGAGTGTGAATTAATAAAATGACCACAGAAGAACACTTCATTTACAACTATCGGGAAGCTTTTATTAGGGCGGTGAGGGTAATTAAAACCGCTGATCTGCCCTTATTACTTGAACAAGGTGAAGTTAGTGCTGAGTTAATTGGTGCCATTATGCTGGATGAATTGCAGCGAAGAGATTGGTTAGACCATATTCAAGACATTGAATCACGGTTCCTTAATTCTTACACGAGACCATTGAAGAATATGGGTCGCTGGTTATTATCGAGAATGCTTAAACCGATAGATGATATTTCATTGGGTCCAGCTCAAATGAAGCCATCGGTCATAGAAGATTTAATTCAGGAAAAGTTAGTCGCCAAACCCGAGAATTGGGATAATCAGAAAATAGATATTTCGATTAAGTGGCTATTAGATCCGCAAAAATCAGCCGAATTAATTGGCGCACGTCTGGAACAGATTGTGAGACATTGGGCTAAGGGTGGTGTTGATATATCAAATAAACCCGAAATACTTGGAACACTTTATAGTATCGGCTTAGTTGGTCGAGCCGGGGTAAATAATAATCCTCAAGCCAATGAACGCGGTGAAAGAATTGCCAATGAACTGAGGAAAAAAGTAAGGCAAATTTTAGTCGAGGGTGAGTTGATGAGTTAGAAATGTAATTGAATGCCTTGGTTGAAGTTAGTAGCCAAACAACAGCAAAATCCAACTAACATAAGAACAATAATACAGAAAAATGGATTTTTATCTCATTTTGGCTTTTATCCTAAATGAAATCAGACTCCGCCAGATAGGAATTCCCCCTTTAAAAAAGGGGAGCGAGGGGGGAATTTTAAATAGCCATAGTTCGCGCTACGCTTAGTATGACCGACGATTACTCAGATTAGCGCTAAAAGATCACAATTAAGGAGTAGTTACTGACGCGATTGAATCCCAATAAAAAGTACCGTTAGCCTCAAAATTGAGGTCTTCCAGAAGATAGCAATAAGTGGTTTCCGGTTTAACGGTGTTATCTTGATGGACATAAGTCGTCCCGGAGAAACCGTTACCTTGGCTGATCTCAAAACCGATTTGTACAATTTCATGATAATCCGCTAGGTGATGAGCGCATTGCGAGCCGTTCGGTTGTCCACGCCAAATGACAAAGCCAGCATTATCAGCCTCGACCAGCGTTTGCCACTTTAACAAAATACTGGTTGAAACCGGCTTGGCTTCAAAATAAGCCAACGTTGCTAATAACGGAGGGTAATTGGCGGGTGCGGGTAAAGCACAATCCGCAGGTACGGGGTTTTGGGGTTGCCAGGTAGCATGATGTGAATCAAGAAATGCTTTCAGTGCCGGTTCAAGGTTGTCACAGAGTTGGTTTTCAGATAGCCAAAGATCTTCCAAGTGACTGAGATTGCTAAGCTCTGTAGGGATCAATCCGCTTAGGAGATTGTCATCCAGGAAAAGATATACTAAGTTACTGAGATTGCCCAGCTTTGGGGGGATCGGGCCGCTGAGTTGGTTGCTAAATAGCACAAGCTCTTTCAAATTCCTGAGATTGCCAAACTCTGGGGGGATCGAGCCGCTAAGTTGGTTCTTCCATAGCCAAAGAGATTGCAAGTGACTGAGATTGCCCAGCTCTGGAGGGATCGAGCCGCTTAGGAGATTGTCATCCAAGTAAAGATATACCAAGTTACTGAGATTGCCTAGCTTTGGGGGGATCAGGCCGCTGAGTTGGTTACTCCATAGCCCTAGAACTTCCAAGTGACTCAGATTGCTAAGCTCTGGAGGGATCGAGCCGCTGAGTTGGTTGTTAGATAGGTAAAGCTCATACAAGTAACTAAGATTGCCTAGCTCTGAGGGAATCGGGCCGCTGAGTTGGTTTTCAGATAGTCCAAGATTTTCCAAATGACTGAGATTGCCTAGTTCTGAGGGAATCGAGCCGCTAAGTTTGTTGGAAAATAGGTTAAGACTTTCTAAATGAGTGAGATTACCCAGCTCTGGAGGGATCGGACCGCTGAGCTGGTTTTCAAATAGCCCAAGAATTCGCAACTCACTGAGATTGCCAAGCTCTGGGGGGATCGGGCCGCTAAGTTGGTTTCCAGATAGAAAAATTTCGGTTACATGTCCATGATTGTTATCACATACTATCCCATACCATGGTGCTCTCCCATTACCACACGGTGCGTTATTCGTATTCCAACGCGCATGGTTAATCCAATTTGGTCCACCAGTACTATTATAAAGCGCAATTAAAGCTTCACATTCAATCTGAGGTATTTGAACACAATTCGTCACCGTCGATACTTTTCCGACCGATGTTTCCACCGCTGCCAGTGGTGACATAAAGGTAACTTGCGGTAAATCGATGGTGTTATTTTCAATTAGATATTTGATGTCTCTGGTTAGGTGAGTTTGCTTTCTGATAGCATTGCCTTTACCAGTTAAGGTGACGACTGTTACTGTAGCTTGCTTGGGGTTATCAAGAGGAATAGCCAGATAAGCCGTCTTCACTCCGGCTAATTGTGGCTGAAAGCTGACCGTAGCGGTGCAATGATTACCGGCACTTAGTGTTTGATGAGAACAAGTCTCGGCTAAGATAAATTCGTTGCTTGAAACGGTGAGTTGCCCTAATTGTAAATCCGCATGGCCCGCATTAGTTATAGTGATCTCTTGGGCTGGGGAAAGATTTCCCACCGGGAGGTGACCAAAATTATAAAATCCAGGATTCACTACCAGTTGAGGCACTTCCTCATTAGAAACATTGGAGTAAATAGCTGGAGCAATGGAGGGATTCGTATTACTAGGCGGTGTGAGAGGTACGCCGCTGGTGTCAGGTTTTATGGTTACAAAAATAGCCTCGCACTGTTTCTCTTTAGCCATTATTACCAAACCATTAGCATCACAATCGCCTTGCCATTTTGCTAATTGCCAACCACTCTCCGGTACTGTCGTCAAAGTAATCGCGGTATTTGGCTCGAACATGGCTTGACATGAGTTACGACAATCAATCCCAGCCGGCGTACTGATAACTTTGCCTTGACCAACTAGAGTAACAGTCAAAGGTAATAACGTTGTTAGCAGTGGTGGTGATGACAGCGACGCAGTTCTTACCAAAACCGCTTCACACTGCTTGTCCTTATCTAGGCTCACTTGACCATTTTGATCACAATCGCCTTGCCATTTTGCCAATTGCCAACCACTTTCTGGCACTGCCGTCAAGATCACTTGAGTTCCAGTATCAAAATCATGAGTACATTGACTACAATCAATGCCAACCGGATCGCTACTCACTTTGCCTTGACCAACCAAAGTGACCGTTAGCGTTGCGGGAATTGGATGTTTTTCTAGTAATGAGAATTTAGCTGTATCTAGGGTTTTATTACTCGCATCCGTTAACTGAATGGCAAAGACTTCTTCAGCATCGGTTATCATGGGGTCATCGAGTAATGTGATAATTATTAGTTTATCATCACTTTCTCCCTCAGCCCACGTTAGACTACCATTCGCGACCACGTAATCACGACCGGCTTTGGCGGTATCATCTTGAGTAGCGTAATTAACGATTAAGGTACCATCAGTACCTCCGGCTCGCTTAACGATAACACCTACTGTTCCCCTTCCTGCTGTTACCTCGTAGTGGCTAGCCGAGAATTGGGCTGTACCAGGGAGAACTGGCACAAAGGTCGCTTCACATTGGATTGACGTATTGAGCGTTAAGTCTCCCTCTGTACAAGCACTACCACTGAATCCGGCGAATTTGAAATCTTTAGCCGGTTTAGCCGTGAGATTGATATGAGTGCCACTAACGAAAGTAGCCTCGCAAGTATGACTACAATTAACTCCGGCTGGGGTACTGATAACGCGACCATTGCCAGTGACCTTCAGGGAAAATACCCGATTTTCAACCACTGGAGTGGTGGGTAGCAATTCAAAAATCGCGTTGCAGGTCTTATTGACATTCAGGGTGAGATTTCCGTCACCACAATCCTCGTTACCGCTGAAACCGACAAACTTGGAACCGGCCGCTGCTTGTGCTGTGAGCGTGACTAGCGTAGCGGCGTTGAAGTTGGCCCGACAACTGACACCACAATCAATGCCGGCTGGTAAGCTGGTGATAATTCCATTTCCGGTACCAGATTTGCTGACGGTTAAAGTTACCTTTTTAGCGGTAATCGTGAAAGTTTGTACCACGTCGATAGCCGCGTTGTAAGTTGCATCCCCAGCTTGGGAGGCGGTGATAGTACAACTGCCCACACCGGTGAGAGTAACAATCGTATCGGTTACGGTACAGTTGCCGGTACTACTGAAAC
Organism: Thioploca ingrica; assembly: GCA_000828835.1. GTDB lineage: Bacteria > Pseudomonadota > Gammaproteobacteria > Beggiatoales > Beggiatoaceae > Thioploca > Thioploca ingrica. The sequence goes on along the minus strand of AP014633.1, from coordinate 2,097,718 downwards.
CGATTGGCAATCTGGAAGTAGCAGTGGCACTCACAGTAAATGGGGCATCACCGTCAGTTTTATCTGCTAACGCTGCGAAGGTGATGGTTTGGTCAATTTTACTCACGGCGCTAATATTACTCACCGTGCTACTACTGGTGGTGAGTACCGCAGTACCGGGACTGGCGCCGCTAGCCGCCACCGGTGTAACTTCAAAACACAAGTATTTATCAACTTCGCTGCTAGTGAGGGTATAAGTTTGACTGGTAGCCCCAAAGATGGCGGTTTTCTCAGTGGTACAGGTGGCATCGGTAGCAGTGTACCATTGAAAAGTGGAAATGCCTTCTGGATCTTTTTCCGTATCGCTATAGGTGTAGTTGCCTTGGAGGGTTTCATCGACTTTGAAGGTTGGGGTACCGGTGGGGCTAAGGCTAATACTGACGTTATTGGCCACCGGTGTAGTATTGAATACGACTTTGCGAATGCGGTAGTTATTCTTGTCTGCAACATACAAATTGCCCACAGAGTCTACCGCTACGCCATTTGGCTCATTAAGCATTTTATTGGTAGCCACGCCCTCACCGTCATAACCCGCCGTACCAGTACCCGCTACGGTGGTCATGTTGCCGGCGCTATCCACTTTGCGAATGCGGTAGTTCTTCTGCCTGTCTGCAATATACAGATTATCAGTACTGTCTACCGCTACGCTACTTGGATCGGCGAGCATTTTGCTAGTAGCGATGCCCTCACCGTCATAACCCGCCGTACCGGTACCCGCCACTGTAGTCATATTGCCCAGGTTATCCACTTTACGAATGCGGTAGTTCATACTGTCTGCAATATACAGATTGCCAGCACTGTCTACTGCTACGTCCCTGGGTAGATTAAGTTTTTTGCTGATAGCCATGCCCTCGCCGTCATAACCCGCAATACCGATACCCGCTACGGTAGTCATGTTGCCGGTGCTATCTACTTTGCGAATGCGGTTGTTATTCGTGTCTGCAATATACAAATTGCCGGCACTGTCTACTGCTATGCCCAATGGATTAGCGAGCATTTTGCTGGTAGCCATGCCCTCGCCATCATAACCCGCCGTACCGGTACCGGCTACGGTAGTCATGTTGCCGGCGCCATCCACTTTGCGAATACGATAGTTCCCAGCATCTGCAATATACAAATTGCCAGCGCTGTCTACTGCTACGTCCCTGGGTAGATTAAGCATTTTGCTGATAGCTATGCCCTCGCCGTCATGACCAGCCGCACCAGTACCCGCTACGGTAGTTATGTTACCGACGCTATCCACTTTGCGAATACGGTGGTTCTGCCAGTCTGCAATATATAAATTGCCGGTACTGTCTACCGCTACGCCTGCTGGTAGATTGAGCATTTTGCTGGTAGCCACGCCCTCACCGTCATAACCCGCCGTACCAGTACCCGCTACGGTGGAGATGATACCTTCCGCTTGAACAAAGCTTGTCCAGACACAGAATGGCAATAGTAACAAGAGGAATCGTACCAAAGTCATTACATTCCTCAATAAGTCAGAAGGGGATAATTTTAGTCCAGGTGAATATTTGGAAATGAAGGAATGAGTTAAAGTACACTTTTTTTCCCGTCGAGAAGGAAAATTAAAATACCGCTGTTGAAGGGGGCAAGCCAGGAACAGCAGAGATAACCCACCCATATCTCTATTTGGTGCTAGCATATTAAATGTTCCTCAAATTCAATCGTATGTATGCCACTATAATCAGGTTTCCAATCCGCGAGACTGAATTTCATTTTTGGTCTGAGTCGAGCGATGATGGAAATCTCATTAGTTTTTAAGGCAGTTCTTATGCCAAAAATTACTTCATTGTTTATATAGAAGTTATTAAATAACCACAATGAAAAGAGGTGTGCAAAATGAACAGTTTTGTCGATCTTTTTTGATAAAATATTTTTTATTTTCAATTTACTAAGTTAAAAAACTGTCTAAAATCAACACCTGTTCATTTTCAACACTTTTTTGATAAAATATTTTTTGTTTTCAATTTATTAAGTTGATAACCTGTCTAAAATCAACACTTGTTCATTTTCAACACCTTACTTTTTTTCTTGTTCTTACGCGCCAGCCTTATTGTCGCTATGGGAATGGTACACTTGGCGGTGTGAGTTAGTCTAGTCGCTCAGGCGAAACTAAATCCGGCTCACTTCGCTTTAGTCGTAGTAGGGTGGGTAAATTGGCAACTGCACAATATCACGACTGTAAATATTTTTGGACTAATGATAATAGGTTATCGGCCGTTGTTCCTGACTTGGTGGTGAATGTGTTGCAGTTGTGAATCAGCCGATTGATTCATAATCATTCCTTGAAGTTAGATGGCAGTGTGATTTTCTACCCAGCGACTCCCTTGCTCAAGGGTTTCTTTTTTCCAAAAAGGGGCTCGCGATTTCAGTTCTTCAATTAGAAAACGGCAGGCTTCCAAAGCGGGTGCTCGATGTCCGGCCCAAGCGGCCACGAGAACTAGGGTATCGCCCGGTTGTACTTGTCCTACTCGATGAATAATTAAAGTATCTAGAATATCCCACTGGGTTAAAGCTCTTTCACTAATCGTTTGCAAATATTTCTCGGTCATTCCAGGATAATATTCTAATAACATCGATTTTACGGTATCACCGACATTATAATCACGCATGGTGCCAACAAAGTTGGCGACAGCACCCCATTTACTACGCGGAATGGTTAAAGTTTGTTCATAAGCTTGTAGTTGTTCCCAGGGATTGAATGCCGCTGAGACAATTTCAATTTTCATCAGATCCTCCGGTTACCGGTGGAAAGAAAGCCACTTCATCGCCATCTTGCACTAACGTATTTTGATCAACATAAGTCATATTGACTGCTGTCCAGATATGATGATGTAACGGGGCTTCATCGCAAGCCTGTGCCCATACTTGGGCAACTGTCAACGGTTGTTCTGCTGTAAGTTTAACTTCACTTTTACCGATTTCTTCACGTAAGCTACCAAAAAACTTGACTACGATAGTCATCGTATTTCCCTTATAAAATTAACTGATGAACAGACCAAACAAGCAGGGTCTTTGGGTAATTTTAACGTGCGCCACTGCAAAGTATAGGTATCTAATAATAATAGTTTACCACAGAGAGATTCACCAATATTGAGTAATACTTTAATGACCTCCACCGCTTGAATACTACCTACAATGCCGGCGACCGGTGCGAGTATCCCGGTTTCACTGCAGGTTTCGCCTTCCTCTGCCTGATTAGGATAGAGACAAGCATAGCAAGGACTCTGAGAATAAGCGGGTAAAAATACAGTTACTTGACCACTCCAACGTTGGACAGCGGCGGATACTAAAGGTGTCCCATGACGTACACAAGCGGCATTGATAGCAAAGCGGGTGGTGAAATTATCACTACAATCGACGACGATATCGACGCTGGTTATTAATTGTTGTAATGCCTCCGGTTCAAGACGATAAGAGTAGGTGATAATTTGGATTTCGGGATTAAGTGCTTGTAATTGAGTCTGTGCGGAAATAACCTTGTCTTGTCCTATTTGGGCAGTGTTATGTACAATTTGCCGCTGTAAATTAGATAAATCGACTTGATCACCATCGACTAACACTAACTGTCCAATGCCAGCCGCCGCCAAATACAGGGCTACCGGTGAACCTAGTCCCCCGAGACCAACAATCAGTACCCGAGATTGGGTTAATTTCTGTTGGCCTATTCTAGTGACTTGGGGTAATGAAATATGATGGCTATAGCGATATAACGACGAGTCATTCACAGCTAAAATGGGTTTATTTAAGTATGGTTTTTTAATCGATTAAAGTACATTCCAACCAATGAGGTGGTGGCAATCCCCTAAATCAGCGCTGGTTCATCTTCACGAAGGGTAAGTACTTCAACACCCGAATCAGTTACTAAAACAGTGTGTTCCCATTGTGCGGATAATTTATGATCCTTAGTAACCACAGTCCAACCATCGGGTAATAATTTAACATGTCGCTTACCGGCGTTAACCATGGGTTCTATTGTGAATATCATACCCGGTTGTAATTTTATCCCGGTTTGTGGATCACCATAATGTAAGACTTGGGGTTCTTCATGGAATCTTTGGCCAATCCCGTGCCCACAATACTCCCGTACCACCGAAAAATGGTTAGCTTCGGCATAACGTTGAATAGCATGGCCAACATCACCCAGATAAGCATCAGGCTTGACTTGATTAATTCCAATCCATAAACATTCATAAGCAATGTCTATCAAACGTTTAGCTTGGACACTCGGTTTGCCCACAATAAACATTCGACTGGTATCACCATGATACCCCCCCTTGATAACGGTGATATCAATATTAAGAATATCTCCATCTTTTAGTTTTTTCTGACTGGGAATACCATGACAGACTTGATGATTAACGGAAGTACAAATTGATTTAGGAAACCCGTTATAATTTAAAGGCGCTGGAATCGCTTTTTGGATATTAACGATATAGTCATAACACAACTGGTCCAATTCTTCGGTAGTTATCCCAACTTGGACATAAGGTGTAATCATGTCTAATACCTCAGTAGCTAGACGACCCGCAATACGCATTTTTTCAATTTCTGCAGAAGTTTTTATAGATACTGCCATGATAATAGATTGTTGTGATAAGTCTTTTATGGTATAAAATTCTTTTTTCAGTTAACTGTTAACTGTTATGAGAGAAAACTAAATAGTTAGTTAATTCTAAACTATCATTTGGATAAGTCTTTTCAAATACTTGAGTGTATATTTGGATATTCATAAAATAACTTGTTTATAAAACAAAGTGTTAGTAAAATATAGTCTTAAGTATTGTACAATAACTATCTAACCGATTAACTGGTAACTGAAACTTGAGGGGTAACCACCAGGATTGCCCCTCTAGAAACAATATCACACATACATCGTCACGTATATTGGGGTGCTCTTGCCCGGAGTCAATATACGGGATGTATGGAGGACTAACCCAAACGGAGTAATTATGCCTAATATATCAATGCGTCAAATGTTAGAAGCCGGCGTCCATTTCGGACACCAAACTCGTTATTGGAACCCCATGATGGCTCCTTACATTTTTGGAGAACGCAATAAAATTCACATTATTAACCTCGAAAACACGCTGCCGATGTATAATGACGCCGCTAATTTTTTAGGTAAACTCTCAGCCAAAAAAGGGACTGTTTTATTTGTAGGTACCAAACGCGCTGCTCAGGAAGCGATTAAAGAGGCTGCCTTACGTTGTAACATGCCCTATGTTAATCGTCGGTGGCTCGGTGGGATGTTAACGAACTATAAAACCGTCAAAGCCTCTATCAAACGTTTGAAAGAATTAGAACTTCTTACTCAAGATGGAACCCTACATCGTCTCACTAAAAAAGAAGCGCTATCAATAACCAGAGAATTAGAAAAGTTAGAACGGAGTTTAGGCGGGATTAAAGACATGAATGGTCTACCTGATGCCTTGTTCGTGGTGGATGTGGGTCACGAAAAAATTGCCGTGAAAGAAGCCAAAAAATTAGCCATTCCGGTGATTGGGGTGGTAGATACCAATAATAGTCCGATTGATATCGATTATATTATTCCCGGTAATGATGATGCCATTCGTGCGATTGGCTTGTATGCTAATGGTATAGCAGATGCGCTTATTGAAGGTCGCCAAGCGAGCTTGCAGCCAACGGGAGATGAAGATGATTTTGTGGAGTTACCGGAAAATGAAGTGGAACCGATTACTAAACGAGAAGAAAATCAAGAAGTGGCATCACCTATCGGTTTTAACGAGGTGGATGAGTAAATTTCACGGCTGCTTCAGCACTAAAAATTGAGCTATTTTCAATTCAATAATTTATCGTATTTAACTATAATACTTACCCAATCCCGGCCCAATTAAAATTGGGCCAAAGTAAAGTGTTGTGGTTAAGCAAGCAAAATAGCGTTTTGTCGTATAATTAAGAGGTTAAAATAATGGAAATTACAGCAGCCTTAGTTAAGGAGCTGCGGGAACGCACCGGTGCTGGGATGATGGAATGCAAAAAGGCATTGGTGGAAAGTGCCGGTGATATTGAAGCTGCTATTGAAGCCATGCGCAAAGCAGGTATTGCCAAAGCCGCTAAGAAAGCGGGGCGAATAGCCGCAGAAGGTTTAATTGCTATCCAGCAAAACGCTGAGCGGGTTGCTATGGTAGAGATCAATTGTGAAACGGATTTTGTCTCTAAAGGAGAAGATTTTAAAGCGTTTTGTAATACGGTAGCGACCACGGTTTTAGGTGAACAGCCCGCTCATTTGGAACAACTCATGAACTCAGTTTTACCTCCGGGTAAAACGGTTGAAAATGTCCGCCAAGAACTGATTGCTAAGCTAGGAGAAAATATTCAGGTACGACGGTTTACCGTGATCAATGTTGCGCCGAATGGTTGTGTCGGTGTTTATCTGCATGGTACCCGAATTGGGGTCTTAGTCGATATGCGAAGCGGTCAGGCTGAATTGGCTAAAGACATTGCCATGCACATTGCCGCTAGTCGCCCATTGTGTGTGTTAGCTGAACACGTGGCGCCGGAAATCGTGACCAAAGAAAAAGAAATTTATCTCGCGCAAGCGGCTGATAGTGGTAAACCAACCCATATCATTGAAAAAATGGTAGAAGGACGCCTCAAGAAGTTTTTAGCCGAAGTAACCTTACTGGGGCAACCTTTTGTCAAAGATCCAGACCAAACCGTAGAAAAGCTACTCAAAGCCAATCAAGCCCAAGTTGCTCATTTTGAACGCTTTGAAGTGGGTGAAGGCATTGAAAAGAAAACCGAAAATTTTGCTGAAGAAGTGAGAAAACAAGTAGAAGGACTCGTTTAAAATGTCAGAACTTACCCCCACTTATCGTCGGGTGTTATTAAAATTGAGTGGTGAATCACTCCTGGGTAAAGCCAATTTTGGTATTGATCCGCAATTTTTAGCTCACTTTGCTCAACAAATACAGGCTATAGTGAAATTTGGAGTACAATTAGCGGTAGTGATAGGTGGGGGAAATATCTTTCGAGGTGTGGGTTTGACCGCCAGTGGTATCGATAGAATCTCTGCGGATTACATGGGCATGTTAGCCACTGTTATTAATGGGTTAGCGATACAAGATGCCCTCCAAAAAATCGGCGTCAATGCCCAAGTGATGTCAGCTATTGGCATGGATACCATCTGTGAAACTTATACTCGGCAACGAGCAATGAGCCATTTAGAAAAGGGAACTGTCGTGATTTTCGTTGCCGGCACCGGTCACCCTTTTTTTACCACCGATTCTGCAGCCAGTTTACGGGCGATTGAAATCGGTGCTCACTTAATGATCAAAGCCACTAAAGTAGACGGTCTCTACAGCGCTGATCCCCTGCGTGATCCGACGGCGCAGCGGTTTACACACTTAACTTATGACGAAGTCTTAACTCGTCAGTTAGGCGTCATGGATCTAACCGCCGTCATTCTCTGTCGTGATAATCGTATCCCCTTGCGAGTACTGGATATGGGAAAAAGCGGGGCTTTGATTCGTGCCATTGCCGGTCAAGATGAAGGAACGCTGATCAACAATGAGGAATAAAGTGAATGAGTGAAATGCTGGCTTTAATCAAAACCGATGCGAAAGAACGCATGCATAAAAGCATAGAAGCACTGAAAGCTGAATTTATTAAAATTCGGACCGGGCGTGCTCACCCCAGTTTACTTGATCATATTATCGTGCCTTATTACGGTAACCCCGTACCGATTAATCAAGTCGCTAATATCACCACCTTAGATATACGTACTTTAGGGGTGACGCCGTGGGAAAAAAATATGGTAAGCGTAGTCGAAAAAGCGATTCGCGATTCCGATTTAGGACTGAATCCCACTAACATGGGAAATTTATTACGGATACCTTTGCCACCGATGACCGAAGATCGGCGGCGTGAATTAGTTAAGGTCGTGCGTCACGAGGCTGAAGGTGCCAGAGTCGCTATCCGTAATATTCGCCGTGATGCTAATCATGAGTTAAAGAAATTATTAAAAGACAAAGAAATCTCGGAAGATGATGAGCATCGTGTTCAAGAGAATGTTCAAAAGTTAACCGATCAATTTATCACTCAAGTTGATGCGGTTTTGGCTGAAAAAGAGGCAGAATTAATGGAAGTTTAATTTAAAAAAAGTATCGACCGGATTGTCATGACTGATTTTAAATTTTAATTCTTGAAACCCTATGACTGATATCCCTTCACGCCTACCACGCCATATCGCCATTATTATGGATGGTAATGGTCGCTGGGCAAAACAGCGATTCTTGCCTCGTTACGCAGGACATAAGGTCGGGATTGAGACAGTACGCCGAGTGATCCGGCTGTGTGCCGAACACCACATTGAAGTATTAACTTTATTTGCTTTTAGTAGTGAAAATTGGCGGCGACCTCAACAAGAAGTGAGTTTTTTAATGGACTTGTTTATCACCGCCTTGCAACAAGAAGTCAACAATTTACATAAAAATCAAGTGCGGTTGCGGATTATTGGTGCCCGCGAGGCTTTTCCGCAGAAATTACAAACCTTGATTACGGAAGCCGAAGCTTTAACTGCATCTAACTCCGGTTTAACTTTAGTTATTGCGGCGAATTATGGCGGACATTGGGATATGGTTCAAGCGACTAAAAATCTCGCTGAGCAAGTTAAAGCGGGGCAATTACAACTTCAAGAAATTAATGAAACCCGGTTTAGAACCCAACTGTGTTTAGCCGATTTACCGGAACCCGATTTATTTATTCGCACCGGTGGGGAAAAACGGATTAGTAATTTTTTATTGTGGCAATTGGCTTACACTGAACTGTATTTTACCGATACCTTATGGCCAGATTTTAGTAAAAATCATTTTATCCAAGCCTTAGAATCATTTGCTCAGCGGCAGCGGCGGTTTGGTCGCACCGGCGATCAGGTGGAAAAAAATGCTTAAACAACGAGTTATCACAGCGCTCTTGTTAATTCCACTGGTGATATGGGATATTTTAAATTTTTCTTCACCCACTTTAGCTTGGCTATTGGCTATTTTTGTCGTATTGGCTGCTTGGGAATGGGCGGGTATTTGTGGTTGGCATCAATTAATCTGGCGTAATAGCTACGCCATAGTCATGGGCTTAACGTTATTCATGATTTATGGGAGTTGGCATGACTACCCTAAAGTAGGCAATCTTTTATTAATCACCGCTTGTTTATGGTGGTTAATCGCGTTTTATTGGGTACTCAATTATCAACGCAGTCACGATCGATTACCGACTTCCCCTCTAATTAAAGCCTTGTTAGGCTTTTTTATTTTACTTCCAGCGTGGGCAGCACTGCTGATCCTACATGAACATGATCATTATGGTAGGCACTGGGTGGTTTTTCTCTTAGTCTTAATCTGGGCGGCAGATAGTGGTGCTTATTTTATCGGTAAGCGGTGGGGAAAAGTCAAGCTAGCCGATAAAGTGAGCCCAGGTAAAACTTGGGAAGGGGTTATCGGGGCTTTATTGATGAGTTTTTTAGTTTCAGCAAGTTATGCTATATTAAACGCCATGTCACTCATGACAGTCTTATTTTTTATGTTATTATGTTCAATAACTGTAATGGCTTCTATTTTAGGAGATTTATTGGAAAGCGCCTTTAAGCGACAAATGGGAATTAAAGATAGTAGTCAAATTTTACCAGGACATGGTGGTGTATTGGATCGCATAGACAGTCTCACTTCAGCGGCGCCGATTTTTGTTATGGGTCTCATTTTACTAGGAAATATGCTTTGAAAGGCATTACGATACTGGGTGCAACCGGCTCAATTGGTTTGAATACGCTTGAGGTCATTAAGCAACATCAAGATAAATTTAAAGTGATTGCCTTAACCGCCAATCGAGATGTGGAGGGTCTGAATGCCTTGTGTTTAGAATGGCTACCACGCTATGCGGTGATGGCGGACGCTCAAGCTGCCGAGCAATTGGAACAACGTTTAAAACGAGCCCAACTCCCGGTACAAGTGTTAAGTGGCAAAGACGGTTTAATCAAAGTCGCTAGCTTACCCGAAATCGAGATAGTGATGGCAGCGATTGTGGGTGGCGCGGGTTTAGTACCTACCTTAGCGGCTGCTCAAGCGGGGAAAAGAATTCTGCTGGCTAATAAAGAAGCGCTCGTTATGTCAGGACAATTGTTGCTCGCCACCGTATTTAAACATGACGCCGAATTATTACCCATTGATAGTGAACATAATGCGGTTTTTCAATGTATACCCCCATCACATTTTAACACCACTTATGATCATTCTCGGACTCAACTTAAAACACCTTCGGCTTTGGCAGACAGCGGCATTAGTCGAATTTTATTAACTGCTTCCGGTGGACCTTTTCGGCATTACTCTTATGAGCAAATGCAAACGGTAACTCCTGAGCAAGCCTGTGCGCACCCGAATTGGAAAATGGGCCCTAAAATCTCAGTTGATTCAGCGACGATGATGAATAAAGGCTTGGAAGTCATTGAAGCTTGTTGGTTATTTTCAGCTCAACCCCATCAGGTTGAAGTATTATTGCATCCGCAGAGTATCATTCATTCGTTAGTAGAATATATCGATGGTTCAGTACTCGCGCAACTAGGCAACCCGGATATGCGGACCCCGATTGCACATGCCTTAGGTTGGCCAGAGCGCATTAGTTCGGATGTCAAACGTTTAAATTTGGCCGAAATTGGTCAATTACAGTTTGAACTGGTTGATTTCAAAAAATTTCCCTGTTTGCAATTGGCTTATGACGCCATGTTAGCCGGCGGTACCACGACAACGATTTTAAATGCCGCTAATGAAATTGCGGTCCAGGCTTTTTTACAAAAACGCTTGCGCTTTACTGATATTCATCGGGTGATTGAAACAACCTTATCTCACTTAACCGGTCGTATAGTAACCCAGTTAGATTTAATCTTAGAGGAAGATACTCGGGCACGGGAATTCGCTACTGAAATAGTCAACCAGTATTCAACCACTAATTATCACTAAAAAATGACATTTTTATATTATTTAACTGCTTTTATAGTCGTTATTGGCATTTTAGTCACCGTACATGAATTTGGTCACTACTGGGTTGCTGGGCGCTTAGGTGTGAAAATTATAACTTTTTCAATTGGTTTCGGTAAACCAATTTGGTCGCATCGCTGGGGCAAAGATCAGACAGAATTTGTTATTGCCGCGATTCCACTGGGTGGCTATGTCAAAATGTTGGATGAACGTGAAGGTGAAGTGGCTGCCCATGAATTGCCGCGTGCCTTTAATCGCCAACCGCTTCCAGTACGGTCGGCTATTGTTGTGGCTGGCCCTTTATTTAATTTATTATTCGCTATTGTGGCTTACACCCTCATGTATATGATGGGTGTGGTGGGAATGACCGCTTTAGTGGGAGAAGTTACCCCGCAAAGTTTAGCTGACCAAGCCGGTTTTCGGGTCGGTGACCAAATCATCGCTGTCAATGATCAACCTACTCAAAGTTGGGAAACGGTGGTACAGATCACTTTGCATCAACTGTTGGATGAACAACCGATGGTAACTTACTCAGTTCAAGCTATGCAAAGTGCTCGGCGTGATTTAGTGGTCAATTTACAGAGTTTGTCTATTGACGATATTGCTGAAGGACAGTTGTTCAATAAACTGGGCCTACAGCCTTTTCGCCCACCTTGGCCCGCTGTTATGGGCACGATTTTATCTAATAGTGCGGCTGAGCAAGCTGGATTAGAACTCGGTGACAAAATTATCGCTTTGGATAAGCAACCGATTAAAGATTGGCAAGCTTGGGCTTTATATGTTAAACAACGTCCTGGACAGAAAATTCAAGCTGAAATTGAACGTCATGGCCAATCGCTGGAATTAACTTTAATCCCACAAACGGTAAACGGGGAGGGTAAAATGGGGGTTTACGCACCTTATTTCGTGACAGAACGTTACCCGCTCTGGACCGCTTTCAGCAAAGGAATAGAAAAAACTTGGGAAATTAGCACCTTAACCTTACAAGTCATGGTTAAAATGTTAACTTTGCAAATTTCCCACGACCATATTAGTGGCCCCATTAGTATCGCACAATTTGCCGGACAGTCTGCTCAACTGGGTTTCGATGCGTTTTTATCCTTTCTCGGCTTAGTGAGTATCAGCTTAGGCGTCATTAATCTGCTACCGATTCCTTTATTGGACGGTGGTCATTTATTATTGTATTTTATTGAATGGATTAAAGGTAATCCCGTGACCGAAAGAACTGAATATTTATTACAACGTTTGGGCTTAACATTATTGCTGAGTTTAATGGGATTGGCTCTATTCAATGATCTAGGGCGGTTGCTCAATTAATAACCATAACGTACCAACTCATATGTGGATTCGGCGATATAGTGCCAATTATGCGCTAAAATATACCCTAAGACTGATCATCTGCAGCAGTATTTGGTTGAGCAGTTTTCCGGCGGATGCTTTTGAAACTTTCATTATTAAAGATATTCGGTTAGACGGATTACGACGCATTTCACCCGGGACGGTATTTAATTATTTACCGGTCAAAGTGGGCGACCGCCTGGATCAAAATAAAGCCAGTAAAGCCATTGCTGCCTTATTTAAAACTGGCTTGTTTAAGGACATTCGTTTAGAACAAGAAGGGAATGTGTTGGTAGTCAAATTAGACGAACGTCCGGCAATTGCCAATATTACTTTTACGGGTAATAAAGAAATTGATACCGACAGTTTAATTCAGTCACTTAAAAACATTGGTTTTGCCGAAGGGCGAGTATTCAATCGTTCCTTACTGGAAAAAGTAGAATTGGAACTACAACGTCAATATTTTAATCTGGGCAAATATGCCGTCCAAATAAAATCGACCGTCACACCGCTCAACCGTAACCGAATGGGAATCCAATTGGATATCTCTGAAGGCACCGTCGCACGAATTCATGCCATTACTTTTGTCGGTAACCGGGCGTTTAGTGATAAAATACTGCATGATGAAATGAAATTAAGTACCGGCGGATTATTTTCATTCTTAACTAAAGATAACCAATATTCTAAACAAAAGTTAGCGGCTGATTTAGAAGCGCTGCGTTCCTACTATTTAGATCGAGGTTACATTCAGTTCAACCTTGATTCTACCCAAGTCACGATTAGCGAAGATAAAAAATCCGTCTATATCACGATTAATTTAACCGAAGGAAATAAATACACGGTATCTGAAGTCAAATTAGAAGGTAACGCCATTGTGCCAGTGACCGAATTGAAGGCTAAAATGACGATTAAAACCGGGCAGGTTTTTTCACGCAAAGAAGTCACGGCAAGTACTGAAGCGATTTTAGAACGAATTGGTGATGAAGGTTATGCTTTTGCTAATATTAATCCGGTACCAGAAATTAATTCAAAAAATCAAACGGTCATGTTAAGATTTTTCATTGATCCGGGTAAACAGGTTTATGTCCGGCGAATCAACTTTAAAGGCAATACCAAAACCCGTGATGAAGTACTCCGCCGCGAAATGCGACAAATGGAAAATGGTTGGATATCAACTAAAAACGTCAAACGTTCCTTAACCCGTTTAGAACGATTGAATTATTTTGAAGAAGTCAAAGTTGACACCACCGTCGTACCAGATACCACTGATCAAGTCGATTTAACTTACTCTGTAGTTGAAAGACCATCAGGTAATTTAATGGCCGGGGTTGGTTATTCCCAAACGCAAGGTATCTTATTTAATGCGAGTATTATGCAAGAAAATTTTTTAGGTTCTGGTAAACAAGTCGGGGCGACCTTCAATAACAGCAAAGTAAATACCATTTATCGGTTTTCTTACTTTAATCCCTATACCACCATAGACGAAGTCAGTCGAGGGTTTAACTTATTTTACCGAACGATGGATGCTGAGGAAGCTAACCTAAGCCGCTATACCACCGATGTTTATGGTGCCAGTCTTACCTATGGTTTGCCTATCAGTGAATTTAACTACATCAAAGTGGGAACTGATTTTGATAATACCTATCTGAAACCAACTGCCTCTAGTGCCAATGAAATATTTGATTTCATTAAAGCTAATGGAGACCGATATAACTCGTATCGCCTGACCACGAGTTGGGCACGAGATACCCGTAACCATCCACTCTTTCCGGAGCGAGGGTTATTACAATCTTTTAACGCGGAGGTTGCTTTACCTTTTAGTGATCTCCGTTACTATAAATTGGGTTATCAACATCATTGGTTATACCCGCTCACTAAAAATTATACGCTATTATTAAAAGGACAAGCCGCCTATGGGGATGGCTATGGAGATAATGATGAGTTACCCTTTTTTGAAAATTATACGGCCGGTGGACCGCGAACAGTGAGAGGATTTCGCGAGAACACGCTTGGACCACTTGATTCTAAACAACGACCCTTTGGTGGTAATTTAAAAGTCATTGGTAATGCGGAAGTTATTTTACCGGTTCCGTTTACTAAAAATATCCGCTCATTTCGCGTGTCTAGTTTTGTCGATGTTGGCAATGTTTATGGAGTAGATGAAGATTTTACGGTATCAGAACTTCGTTACTCAGCAGGGTTATCTGCCATTTGGTTATCGCCTTTAGGTGTATTAAGTTTTAGTTTAGCTAAACCACTGAATAGCAAAGAAGGCGATCAAGTTCAAATGTTTCAATTTACCATTGGTACCACCTTTTAATCAGTTATCAATGATAACGGCATGGATAGACCTGAGTTAATGACCGCTTAATAGTTGATAACTGATAAACATTAATTGATAATTAATAAACGAATACTTGATAACGGATAACTGTTCACTGACAACTGATTATGGAGTTTTCATTGAAAAAAACGATACTGTTTTTAACGATAATAACCGGTTTATTTTATTGCTACTCTTTTGCCGCTGCGACAGAACTCAAAATAGGCTTTGTTAATGCGATTAAATTAATGGAAACCGCCCCCCAAGTTGAGAATGCTAACCGACGGTTAGAGCAAGAATTTGCGCCTCGGCAACGACGATTAGTGAGTGCTCAACAAGAAATTAAAACCATGGAAGAACGTTTGACTAAAAACGAATCCATTATGAGCGAAGCCGAAAGTCGCAAGCTGAGACGTGATGTTAGAGAAAAAAAACGTGACTTAAGAAATCAGGAAGATGAATTTAAAGAAGATTATAACCTCCGTCGTAACGAAGAACTGGAAGCGATTCAACAAACGATTCATAAGATCATTCAAACTTTAGCGGAAGAAGAATCTTATGACTTCATTTTGAGCGAGGGTGTCGTTCATGCGAGTAGCCGGGTAGATATTACTGATCAGGTATTAAAGCGTCTTAAAGAACAATCAAGTAATCGACAACGCTAAAACCACCATGGGTGGAGTTTAAATGATTCACCATTCATTGAGTAGCAATCTTTTCAGGCAGTTAATAATGAATCGTTTTATATTGAGTAACACCGATTACACCCGGCTTCTATACCCCCCTTTGGCAAAGGGGGAACGGGAGAAAAGCAGTCTAATGCGTAACCTAAGTGAGTAAAACTGACTGTCGAGTAGCTAACCCAAATAATGACGATGGTACCCATTAGCCTAGCTCAATTGGCAACTCATATTAACGCTCAGTTGATAGATGCGCCGGATGAAAATTTACTGGTTGTCGGGATTACCACTTTAAAACGAGCAACACCTCGAGAAGTAAGCTTTTTTTCCAATGGTTTGTATCGTGAAGAATTAACTAAGACTCAAGCAGCGGCAGTCATTCTTGCTAACAAAAATCAACGTTTTTGTAAAGTACCGATGCTTATTACGGATAATCCTTATCTGGGTTATGCGCAAGCAGCAACCTGGTTTAATCCACCAACCCGCCAACCCGCTGGGATTCACCCAACTGCTTGGGTTAGTTTGGACGCTATGGTTGATACCACAGTATCCATTGGTGCACACGCCGTGATTGAAGCCGGTGCTCAATTAGGTCGTGAAGTTGAAATTGGTCCAGGCTGTATCGTCGGACGAGGTGTTGAAATCAATGATTATTGCCAAATTATAGCCAACGTGACACTCTGTCCGGGTACTCGGTTGGGAAAACGAGTTATTATTCATCCCGGTGCCGTGATTGGTGCGGATGGTTTCGGTAATGCTAATGATGCGGGTAAGTGGGTAAAAGTACCACAAATGGGTGGTGTTATTATTGGTGATGATGTTGAAATCGGTGCTAATACCACCATAGATAAAGGTGCTTTAGAAGATACCGTGATTGGCAATGGCGTTAAACTGGATAACCAAATTCAAATTGGACACAATGTTCAAATTGGCGATCATACTGCTATGGCCGGTTGCGTTGGCGTCGCCGGTAGTGCGCGAATCGGACGATATTGCATGATTGGTGGTGGCGTGGGTATCGCTGGGCATATTGAAATTGTTGATCATGTCCAGGTGACGGGAGGCTCGATGGTATTTCAATCGATCCATGAACCTGGTGTCTATTCCTCTGGAATGCCTTTAGACACAAATCAGCGTTGGCATAGAAACTACAATCGTTTAAAACAGTTGGATGAATTGGCACGACGGTTACACACTTTAGAACGTTTGCAAAAATGAAAAAACAAATTCGGTTTGCCGGGGTGAAGACGAATCGAGTGGGCATAAATTATGAATAGTATGGAAATCCACCAAATTCTTCAACACCTACCACAACGTTATCCTTTTTTATTAATTGATCGCGTTTTAGATTACACCTTGGGTGAATCCTTAGTAGCGATCAAAAACGTGACCATCAATGAGCCTTTTTTTCAAGGACATTTTCCGCATCGACCGGTGATGCCCGGCGTGTTGATCATTGAAGCGATGGCTCAAGGAACCGGTATTTTAGCTTTTAAAACGGGCGCGGCTCAGCCGGATAATAATAGCCTTTATTATCTGGTTGGGGTTGATAATGCGCGGTTTAAACATCCGGTCGAACCCGGCGATCAGTTAATTATAGAAGTAAAACTAATCCGCACCGCCCGTGGGGTCTGGAAATATACTGCAACCTCTAAAGTTGATGATAAATTAGTGGCCAGCGCTGACCTCATGTGTATGAAAAGAGAAATCCCGAGTTGATCGATGCACATGCTTTGATTGATCCCCAAGCCGAATTGGATAGCAATGTTGACATTGGTCCTTACTCCATTATCGGTGCGAATGTCCAAATTGCAGCCGGCACCTGGATAGGGCCTCATGTTGTTATTAAAGGCCCAACTCGGATTGGGTCTGATAATAAAATTTATCAATTTGCTTCGCTGGGTGAGGATCCACAAGATAAGAAATATGGTGGTGAACCAGGTACGCGCTTAGAAATCGGTGATCGGAATGTTATTCGTGAATATTGCACCATGAACCGAGGAACGGTACAAGGTGGTGGCGTAACTCATATCGGTGATGATAATTGGATCATGGCCTATACGCATTTTGCACATGATTGCCAAGTCGGTAATCAAACTATCTTTGCCAATGGTGCTTCTTTAGCCGGTCATGTTCGCATTGAAGATTACGTTATTTTAGGTGGCTTTACGTTGGTGCATCAATTTTGTGTTATGGGTACGCATAGCTTCTCGGGTGCCGGTTCAGTTATCTTTAAAGATGTCCCCCCTTTTGTGACCGTATGGGGTAACCGAGCTGAAGCTTACGGAATCAATAAAGAAGGTTTAAGACGATGCGGTTTTAATGCTGATACTATTCGCGCCTTGCACCAAGCTTATAAAGTCATTTATAAGCAGAATTTAACGATAGAACAAGCCATTGAAGAATTAAAAAATCTGAGTCAACAATATGAAGAAGTTCGCCAATTAACCACATTTTTACAGCAATCGACGCGTGGGATTGTGCGCTAAATCAGGATTAGAATTGCTCAATGCGGATTGGAATGGTGGCGGGTGAACTATCGGGTGACTTGCTAGGCGGTGGACTGATTCAGGCACTCAGAGCCAATCACCCGAATATCATGGTCGAAGGCATTGGTGGTCCCCAAATGATTGCGGCGGGTTTTCACAGTCACTATCCCTTAGAAACGCTTTCAGTTATGGGATTGGTTGAAGTGATTAAACATTTTTCTCAGCTAAAACAATGCCGGGATCAATTACGCACCTATTTTTTACAACACCCCCCCGACCTATTTATTGGCATTGATGCTCCCGATTTTAATCTCGGTTTAGAACAGGCTCTAAAATCGGCCGGTATTCCAACGGTACATTATGTCAGCCCCTCAGTGTGGGCGTGGCGACATTACCGCTTACGCAAAATCGCGCGATCCTGTGATTTGATGCTGACCCTATTTCCTTTTGAAGCCGATTATTACCAGCAACACGCCATTCCAGTGCGATTTGTTGGACACCCTTTAGCCGACCAAATTCCTTTACAAACTGACCCACAAACCGCCAGACAGCAATTAAACTTACCCCCGGCGGAAAAATGGGTCACCCTACTTCCTGGTAGCCGCCGACATGAAGTGCTGCAATTAGGAATTCCTTTTTTACAAACCGCACAATGGTTACTAACACACTATCCACAAATGCGTTTCTTGGTGCCACTAGCCAGTCCCTCTTTAAAAGCACTTTTTTGTCAACAACTAGCGCAAGTGGCTCCTAATCTACCCATCACTTTATTGATAGGACAATCTCATGAGGCAATGGTGGCGGCTGATGTTGTATTGACTGCCTCTGGAACCGCAACCTTAGAAGCCATGCTATTAAAGCGCCCGATGGTAGTCGCTTACCGTTTGGCAGCGGTGACCTATTGGCTGGCTCGCTGGCTTGTCCATATCCCTTATTTTTCCTTACCTAATCTACTGGCGCAAGAGCAATTAGTGGCAGAATTTCTACAAGACCAAGTCACCCCGGAAAATCTAGGAACGGCACTATTACACTGGTTGGAAAACCCTCAAGCGGTTGAAACTCTGCAAACTCACTTCACTAAAATACAGGTCCAATTACGTCTGGGTGCTAATCAGCAAGCAGCCCAAGCCGTTTTAGCCATTATTAACCAAACTCGAATAGCTAAAATGGCTAACTCGGGTTAATTTTCCAAGGTGTTTGCTGTAACTTTATCTTTCTTAAGGCTTATTAGCCATGCTTTTATAAATATAAATACGCAAAGACCAAATAAGGGAATAATAATGACGGTATCCCAGAGTAGAGAAGGTGTTACTAAACGGGGAGATTTGGCTAACGGTGGCGACAAATCAATCGGGGTATGATAAGCCTCATTGAGTAAAGCGAGTTGAGCCGTATTATTGGCGATGACTATTTTTTCCCGATTACGTTCAAGTATTTTTGGTCCAATCCCATAAACTTCTAATAACTGTTCTGGGGACACAAAACCACCTATCTTTTTCCGATATTCAACAATCCGTTGTGCTTTAACTGGACCGACGTAAGCTAATTCTCTGGCTAATTCCTCGGCAGTCGCCGTATTGATATCGATAGCTAGCCCACATTGGTAGATGAATAAATTAATGATAAAAGCCGCTAAGAAAAAAATAAACTGGGGTTTTTCCACTGACTTCATTGTATTTCCAATCGTTGGCTTATCATCATAGCTATTTCAACAGTGCCGGATTTGAAGTTAGAATTTCGAGATCAGCGCTGGCAAAGTCTTTATCATTGGTTAAAAGAACAAAGCCATTCTCCTTGCAAAGAGAAATAATCCCTTTATCAGAAAAATCTACCGAATCAACCTGCAGGAAATTTTCTATATCCGACTTCGTAAACACTTTGCCGGTAACATTGAACCTATTAACAATATTTTTATTTACTACCTGATAAATATCATGTAAAACTTCCTGTCCATCCTGGCTGTCTCTAAACCGTTGAAACATAAATCCTTACGGAAGATAATCTTTTCTTGAAGATGTTTTTCATATTCAGTTTTGATGGCACGATTAACAACTTCAGAAATAACTATAAAATCAACTACCATTGTATTTTTTTGTGTTAGCAGTTTTCTAAATATAGAAGAGTACTTTATTTCCCATGATGGTGAACCAGTTGGCCAGAAAATGTACAGGAGAATGTTCGCATCGAAGAAAACCGATCTGTCAGTCATGAAGGCCATTTCAGAATAATTATAGCGCTTCGCCATATCATTCCCCTAAAATTTCATTAATAGAATTCTGCATTCTTTCAGGGTCTTTATAATAAAGTTTGGCCGTACTGGTGACTCTTTTTAATAACGTTTTATCTTCTAAACAAAGATGTTCCACCGATAAACTATTCTTGATTTTATCTTCCTCAAAATCACGGTAAAGTTGACCAATGGCGGTATTGAGAAAAGCAGAAGTCAGCATCTCTACATTATGAAATCTTCCGAATGGGTAGAAACCCGCCAGCAAGCTTAACCCAGTTGTCGATTGTAGCCCAGATGGAACGAAGTGGAATCTGGGATATCAGATTTTGCTTCGCTTCAGCTAGGCTACGCTTGGCTGTGTGCTTTCCAAACCTCTATTTGGAAAAGAGAGAAAGTCAACTTAAGGGGATATTATTGGAGGTATCATTATTTTTTCTTTGCCACACTGTCCATAAATAATAATATTTCCCCTATAACGACCATTGCTTGCAAAACCAGAACATCCTCTAGCATCAATAGTAATACAGTTTTTACTAACAGAGAATTTTTTACTGGTTACTCTTTTTTCTTCTACAGGGATTACCTCATATCCCTCTGGATACACTGTATCTTTATGAACTTCACAATTGGAGGGTAAACATTTTTGACTAGAATGACTACTGCACCTGTTTCTGCCAAAGCTACCATGTTCAAATTTAAAGTCAAACCAAAAAGCTTTTGAATCCAGATATTCTCCTTCTCCAAGTAGATAAATTCCTTGTAGCCAATCCCGATCATATTTTTGTAAGTATTTTTTAAAGATTAGTTTTTTTTCATTTAGGCAGGTACTATCAATATAATCAAAACAGGTTATTGCTGCACGTCTTAAGTAGACAAGGTTATCTTCTAACTTTTTCTTAATATCAAGAAGGTAGGTACGTTCTTTTGTTTGCACTTGATCAGAATATATTTCAAATTTCTCAATCCACTGCATTGCTAATGACAAATCTCCATATTGCTTCTCATACTCATGACCGATTTCTTGGCGAGTACTAATAATATCAAGTGGTACAGTTTCAGGTGGAATAAAAACCCCGGTATCTTCGTAAGAACTAAAAACATAATCAATGATTGACGGTGATTTTCTTATATTACTACTAAAAGTTTTAGCATAATTGATAGCATTGTCTATAGCCTTCTCACATGAATTAAAATTTTCAAATGCACAGGTCAAGATATTATTATTCGTACCAAAGACCTGAATTAAATTTTCAACACTACCACCTTCTTGATAAGCTGTTAAAGTTATGGAACTTTTTTCTTTAATTTCTGTAGAAGATTTATTAATAGCACTTTTTACGCTAAAAATTGAAAGAACACCAGCACCAAGATTTGCAAAAAAATATTTTTTATGTTCTTCACGAGTAAAATTGAATTGAAAACCTAAAATTAGCCGAGCACCACGTTCAGTTTGAAATACAAAATAATCCCCACATGCCCTTCTGAATTTGGCTGGATCATTTAAATTCAACATATTTTGACCAAAATTATTTAGTCCTCGTTGGTTAAATTGTCCATTAGGTAGTTTTACTGCATACTTAAAAAATAGCGAACGAGATAATTTAGTTTCTTGATGAGAAGACACATATTTAGAACTTCCACTAACATTAAAAAAATCAAGTTTAAATTCGCCACTTACCTTGAAGTTAAAGTATTCGCTCAGTTCCTCATAACTACCTATATAGTTAAAATTAATATCAGAACTTCCACCTCCAACTTCAGAAACATCTCCATAAAAACAGCTTTGAGGCTTAAACCGTTGATATACAGAACTATAACCATAACCTAATGAACCAATAACATTGCCACCTAATATAGTAGCCATTTCTGTTGCTGAATTATCAAGGGCAACATCCGAAACTTCGCTCCCACAAAATAGTTGGTAAGAGGGTGCACTATTACCAAGATCATTACTATCGAGTTGTAAAATAGCATTATGCAATCCTTTATCAGAAGGAATACATTTAACTGTAATTAGATGGTAATCATCTGAATCACCAGGAATAGCAAAAGGTTCAACGGAGGATACACTAAAGTCACTTGCATGTTCGCCAAGAATTTTAATCTTACTAATTTCTAATTTTTTATTACCATTATTCACAACCATAATGCCACTTATAGCCATACTTCCAACCGGGATTTCTCCAAAATCTATAGAAGTTCCTGATTTAGGAACAGAATCAAAAATAGCGACTGGTTCCCAAGCAATACCTTCTGTAAATTCAGATTGAGGAACAGTATCTTCGCAAAATTGACTATCATTTAAACCACCATCAATGCAATAGGTAATTTCTTCCCCATAAACATTTAATGACAGTAACAACATTACTATTGTAAGTTGAACTATTCGAGATTTCACAATAATCCTTTAATTAGCAAATACATTTATACAAAAATAAGCCTACTACCATAAATATAGATAAAATAGCGAAATTATAGTATTCGAAAATTCCAGATTTCACTTTATTTGACTCATAGTACGCAAACTTAAACCACCAAAACTTCCCTCTATCATAAAATCCAGATATAATAAAAATTTATCGTACATTACCGAAGTAGACTAACAAATTTCTATTTACCTTAACATTTAAAATAGAATCGGAAGGCAGTGTACATCATTAAGTGAAGTGGTTTTAACTAAAACTAATTAGTTATTTTGGTCATTTTATTAATTTTTAATTAGCCAAATTAATTAATCAGCCTGGAGGTATTTATCATGCTCCGACTTGCTATTAATAAACAATTTGTTGAAGCTGAGAAGGCATTTGATTTAGATAGACTTTATGAAGATCTCGCCGCAGTTAAAGGCAAAGGCTTAACTACCACCGAAAAGGCCTATTTGCGAGGATTATTATGCGATTGTAGTCCAGCAACAATGGCGGATAAGTTAAATAAAGCTAAAAATACCGTGGCAGTCAATTTAAGTAATACCCTTTACCCCTATCTTAAAATGCTATTAAATAGGGGAACTTGCAGAATCAATCATTGGCGTAATGTTGGTGAATGGTTAAGAAAAGCGGGTTATGAAAGGTCTTTTGAACCAATAACAATGATAACTACTTTACCGGCACAAGCTACGGTTAATATAGAAAAAATTAAGAAAGATCAACTATTAATTAATGTGAATATCCGTATGATTGCCTCGCTTTCTCCCCATACCTACTATGTAAATCTTATCGATGATGATGAATAAAGCGCATTGGGCACAAATGTTTCCGTGCTATGCGTTGTAGAACGCAACAAAACCCAACATTCCCGAACACCAACTTTGAAATGGATGGGTTTCTCGCTAATACGCTCTATCTATTCTAAGCTTCACTCTAGCTAAAGGGGGAACTTTTTAAATTGATGGTAGTGAAGCTACTATCATCCTCTGTCTTCAGTGAAGCTAATACCTCTAGCAATCGCTTCACTTCTGTCTCCCGATTTTTAAACCAATCTATTGACCAAATCCGATGAATTTTCCAGCCTTTACGTTCGAGAATCGCTTGGCGAAGTCGGTCACGATCGCGAATTGATTTAGCAGAATGATAACTAGCACCATCACATTCGATGCCTAAAATGTACTCATGCGGACGTTGTGGATGACAAACCCCAATATCAATACGGAACCCAGCTACGCCCACTTGTGGTACTGTTTGATAACCCTGTTGGTGGAGCAAGTGTGCCACGGCTATTTCAAAATCACTGTCTGGTGCTTTGCCCGTCATCCTCTTCTGCTCGGCTAATTGGCCGCTACTTTCGGCGTATTCTAAATATTTTTTTAAAATGAGCACACCACGCTTCGATTCCAGGGTGGGATGAATATCGCGAGAACGTAAAACCGTAAATAAAACTAACCGTTGTTTTGCGCGAGTAAAAATCACGTTAAGCCGTCGCCATCCCATGTCATGGTTAATCGGCCCAAATCGTTGGAAAATTCGCCCGGTGGGTGAATCTGGCCCATAAGTAGTGGAAATAAAAATCACATCGCGCTCATCACCTTGGACATTTTCTAAGTTTTTAATAAAAAAGGGTTCAGCACTGGTTTCTGTCGCTTTAATTTGTTCTTCTAATCCCGTCGCTTGCTGACAAAATTGATCTAAGACGTCACTAATTAATTCTTGTTGTTTTAAATTAACCGTGGCAACCCCTAAACTTAACTGGGGATGATGACTAAAATGTTCGGCTACAGCAGCTACCACGGCTTCGGCTTCGGTTAAGTTATAGCCTTGTTGATAAGTGGCCCCGGCGACATAACGTAACTGAACCCCATAATCGCTATTTTGCTGATGAGGTGCTGGAAAAACAATTAATTCATTGTCATAAAAATGTTGATTGGAAAAAGCAATCAAACTCTCATGTTTAGAACGATAATGCCAACTTAACCGCTCCTTACGGTAGAGGTTTAAACCCAAGTCTAAAATCGATTCTTGTCCATCCCAAGTGGTTTCAATTTGATTCTCTTCGGCTTCAACTAAGCGTTCAAAAAAAGGTGTGGGCGGTAATTGTTTCGGATCACCCACAATGACAATTTGTTTACTGCGGGCAATCGCTCCCAAAGCATCTTCTGGACGAATTTGGGAAGCTTCATCCATAATCAGTAAATCAAATTCAATTTGCCCCGGCGGTAAATAATGCGCAACGGATAATGGACTCATCATGAAACACGGTTTGATGGCTTGTAAAGCTTGGCTAGCGCGTCTCACTAATTGACGAATGGGAATATGGCGCCGTTTTTTATTGAGTTCATGTTCTAGCAGCGCCTTTTCGGTAAAATTGCCCACTCGACCACTATTATTGCCGGCTGGAATGGCTCGCTGCGCAATTTGATAGGCGATATGTTGTCGAGTTGTCTTGAGTAATTTTTTATCTAATTCCGCAAAACGTTGCCGCACATCTTCATAACCACTTCGCGTGAAAGTCGCTAATAAACTATGCCGGTGGATAAGTTCTCGCGCCATACTTTGATAAATCGCGTACTGAAAATGCAGCGGTGCTTGTAGCGGTTGAATTTGTTGCGTCATCACCGCTTCACTAATGACTTGTAAACCCATTTTATCGACTTCTTGTTTTAAAAAGTAGCAAGTCGCTAAGCTGCCTAACTCGTTGACTGAGTTTAAACCCGATTGAATCGTATGAATAATTTGGCTCAGTGAACCAGGTTGTTCAGCGCATTTAAACCAAACGGTACGATCCAATTGGCCAAAATTTTCTAGTTGTTGACATTGCTCGGTGAGGATATCGAGATAGCGTTGGGTTCGCTGGAATAATTCTTGAAATTGGGCTATTTTCTCTACGGTGCTGTCTGTCATTATCCAACGCAAAATTTCCAGCGGCAGATGACCAACTGTTTGCAGTTGAGTGAGCCAATCAGCCATCGCTATCCAACGAGTGATATTGGTTTCAATGCCGATAAAAGCGTTACCCATGAATGCTTCTAAAACCGGGTGATGTGGGTTGTTATCTCGTAATTGCCAAGCGGTCAGTAAATTCTGAACGGCGCCTTGAATGGAAATAATCGGTTTATCCGTGAGAAGGGGCCATTGTTGCCAAATCAAGAGTATCTCCATTAGCCAACGCCGCTGCGCCATGATTTTTTCTACAAATTCGCTAACTGGTAAATGAGAATCAAATGACACTTTTAATTGTTCAGCCACTTTGGTCACTCGCAGCCATTGTTCGTAAATAACCGCTGTACTTTTTAACAGATAGCCACACGGATCCGCTTGGGTGGCTAATAATTCTTGAGCTTGTTCAACAGAACCTAACACCTGACCGAGTTGTTGTGCCCAATCAATGTGTTGTTGCAATTGATTCCAATCGGTATCGACTCCCTGAAAAAGCGGACCAAATAATTGTTGGTATTGCTCGCGTTGAGTTTCTTGTTCCAGTTGGCGTTTGAGAACCACTAAATTGGCTAATTTATCCAATAATTCGCGTTTATTAAATAAATGCGGGGCAACGAGGAATTTTTTAATCGCTTTCTTAGTTTGTCGATAATCGACTGATAACCAAGCTAACCAATTGGCTTTGTAGCGACGCAATTCATCAATTAACTGCGTAATCTGTTCAGCAGCCGGTAATTTACTTAATAAAAAATCGGCTTCTTGCGCACGCCATTGTTTAGCTAACTGAGTAAAAGTTTGCCGGGCATGTTTAAAAATTAACGATGTTGTTTCCAGGGCATGAGCCGGATGTTTGTTGAGGATGAGAGTAGGCGGTACTTGGTTAGCCAATTGGCGCAATTGCAGAAATTTGAGAAAATTGGCGACTGAATCCGGATTATTTAATAAAGATTGTAATTTCTCATGAATCCGCTCAGCACTCGCCAGAAAAAAGTTTAATTCATCCGGTGATTCATTGTTAAAGCCTAACTGGCGTAACTGCTGAGTAACTTGCTCAAGTTGTTGCAGTGAAGCCAACGGATATTGTTCATGTTTTAAGATAGCGATGGCTTGTTTGAATAGTTGGTGATATTTTTGTTGTTGGCGGTAAAATTGTCGAACTGAGTTAAGTGTATCTGGGTTCAGTAAAGCGAGCGCTATTGAGGCTTCAAAGTTAGTTGGCATTTGTTCCAGCAACTTGATATCAATGGTTGTTAAAGCTTGTAAGGTATTTAAAGTAGGCTCTAATGGAATTTTGGTTTCAGTAATTAAATTATCTACATAAGCTTGATGGGTTTGCGTAGTTGATAGCAGAGTATCCAGAATAGGATGAATCAGTTTCTCGTCACCTGGCCAAATTTGTGTTGGTCTAAAACCCTGCCAATCTTGAATCACGGTTGAAGAGAGGGTAGCGTATTGTCCAGCGAATTCGGTTAATTTGTGGATTTTGTGATTAAATTCATCGCGGTTGTAGAAAAAAGGATTATTGATGGCAAAAGAAAGCGGTTTTTGTTGTAATTCACTCCGTAACCGTTCAACTTTCCAAAAAATTTCATAGATTTTCTCTTGATTGGGACCAACGGGCGTATTCACTAAGCGGGAATAAGCGAGCAGTTGTTGTTTTTGTACATTCAGTTCTTCAATATCCTGCTCTAATTGGCTCACTTCAGCATATTCTTTAGTGAGACGTTTTCTTAAATCAGTATGCAATTCACTTTTTTGACTTTTATGACTATGCAATTCTAAACAAAATTCACCTAATTCTGCTTGATCTAAGCGGTTTCTGACGACATCCAGTGCTGCTTTTTTTTCAGCCACAAATAATACCGACTTATGTTGTGATAAAGCGGCCGCAATTAAATTGGTAATCGTTTGTGATTTCCCCGTACCCGGTGGCCCTTCTACAACCAAGTGGGTTGATCGCCATAACGCGGCCATAATAACCCGTTGTTGGGAACTATCCGCATCTAAAATCAGTGGGGTTTTATTGGTTAACGGATCTAAGTCAAGATGCGTTTCCGGGTATTTTGGCTCATTTGGCGATTTTTTTCCTAGCAACAGTTGTTTTATATTGATATTCTCACTCAATTTTGCCGATTCTGGCCATACCTTATCATTTAAATCTTGATACATGCGTAATTTGGTAAAGCTGAAAAAATCTAAATAAATAGCCGCGGTAACTTGCCAACGCGGCAGATGACTCACCATTTGCGCAATTGCTTTTAAATAACCTTCTGGTTCCATTTCCTCGGTGAAAATCGGTAAAATTAAATTAAAGTCATTGGCTAATTTTTCGGCTAGAGAAATATTGGTTTCAATCTCCTCATCACGATAAGACAAAAAATAATGATAAGTGCTTGATTTAGGTAAATGAATACGTTCCAATTTGACTGGAATCAGAATCAGCGGTGCTGGGTTCGGTTCCGGGGAATTCTTATCTTCATACCAAATCAAAAAACCGATAGCGAGATACAACAAATGACTGCCGGTTTCTTCCAAGGCACTCCTGGCTTCTTGCGCGAGTTTTTTACAGCGCCGCTCCAATATTTCTTCGGTATAAGGTGCAGTCAGGACGTTATCGGCTGATTTTTTGATTGTTAATGTCGTCAGTGGTTCTGTTTCAGCAACCGGTAGAAAAATCTCCCGGCTGACGTTGATAACCTTATCCGTGGTTAGCGCTTTTTTAGACGCGGGTTGTGCGATCAAGCGCAGATTTTTACCTTCCAGCACCAATTTATTAAAAATAATGGCTAGCGAGGGATGGGTAATTTGGAGAGTGCGCGATTTTTCTTTATAATTAAGTAATTGATTTCGCTTTGATAGGTCAAGTAAACGTTGCCGAATATTTTCCAGTGATTGTAAAGACAAGGCGGATTCTGACATAGCAAGTCATTCTATCGGCTCAGGATAAAAAATGGGTTATCAGTATAACTGGAAGTGGGGGGAGAGCAAAGAAATGAACTATTTTAAAATATTTTTCCATTAGCTCGCTACCAAGCTTTACTTGGGCGAAGTTCGGCTTCGCATGTTGTGTTGTCTCGCTTCACCAAGCAGAGCTTGGCAAACAAGCATTACCAAGTAGAACTTGGTAACGAGAAAAATTGTGTAGATACCTTTGTTTTTCAAATAGGGGAATCCTTAACTTAATGGTAGCCGCGTAGGATGCGCTGAGGAACGAAGCGCATCACTTCACGATTGATGCGGTTCACAGAGCTTCACCGCATCCTACAGGCTCTAGATCAAGCGGTTGTAGCAAAGGTGGGTAACGGTCAGTAAACATTAATTGCTTTTCTCCGAAAATTTAAAACAGTTACCGTGTCAATTTTTCAATAGCCTCACGTAATGCTTTCTTAATTTCAGCGTCTTGATGATGCTTAAGGGCTTGTTGCAAAATTGGAATGGCTTTACCAGCCTGTAAACTTACTAAAGCGGTAATCGCTTCAGCCACTTCCCATTGATGAGAATTATATAACTGTTGAGAATAGAAACGTATCGGATTTCGGGCATGAGGCGTTAAAGGCGTAATTTTTCCGGTAGCAATTTCTAAGGCAAATTTTTCCCCTTCAGGTAAACCCAGTGGGTAACTCTTCTCGGTTTCGGCTGATGTAGAATAAGTTAATAATCTATCAGTTACAACGATTAACTGTTCTTTTTGCCATTTTTCAATGTGAATGAAACCGGGATAAGGATTAATAGAAAGTAACGATTTTACTATTTTGTGCTCAAGTAAACGTTTTAAATCAACTACATCTAAAATAGGATGCCCTTCGCCAACGGATACAATCGCTAAAAACGACTGTGTCGGTGAAATTTGAAAATCATCAACAGTTGAGAGAGATTGGGGAGCAACCGGAATTCTTTCACTCAGTCTGGTCTCTTTTAAAATAAACCATTGTGCTTCATCTTCACTCAAATTAAGTACGCATAATTTTAGCTCATTTTCTGGAGAGGAGACGGGTTGACATTGGAACGGTTGTAATACTTTTCGTGTAGCAAAAACCGGCGAAATCCAGAAAAATCCTAGTAAAATACCAGCAATTAAATTATTGTAGCGCATACATTAAAACTTCATTCAAAAGAATGTTCTTTCAAAGAATTGTAAACTCCCATCTGAAGCAACAACTAGAAAATGGATTTTTTTTAGCCATGTAGGGCGCGCATAAGTTAAGCTAACTTGCTATGTATTTGATGATGGGGCGGTAAAAGTTGATTGAGAAAATTGGTCAGTGCAGTATCAGGTGCGTTAGGTGTCAGCCGTAACGCACCAAACTTGGCTAAGTTTTGTTCCCAGTTCGTTATTTCATCTCGACTTGTTTCAATAAACTCACCTGGATTTTACGTAAGTTCTCATTATTCCCATTTTGGGCAATTAATTGAGATAAAGTGTCAAGCGCGTCATACCATATTCCATTTTGGGCATAAACAGCAACCAACTGTTCTTGGTTGACTGATTTAATCCTGGCTTCTAAGTCGGTCGGCGGTTTTATCCGTTTGATTTTACCAGTAGCACTCATATTGAGTGAAGGGTTATTCGGGTCACATATAATCGAAACGGACCATTCATATTCACGATTTTCCTCTAAACTGACTCCATAATCAGCCAGCGATAGCGAGTGAATACCAGCTTTCACAGACTTAGCTATCGTTTTATCTATCAACGGTTCCGGATAATCGAATGAGCCAGGAGCCATAACCGGTATGAGAGTAAAAACGAGGTCAGCTGACAGTGGGCTAGAAATTGACCAATACAAATGGGGTTGTTTAGCCGTCGTAAAACCAGCACCGGGTACCAGTACTCGCAAGGAGAAATCCTCATTTACCGTGTTACACATTCCGCGAGAACCGCGTGAACCCCGAGAAAAACTGGGTTGGGAATGGGTTCTTGCTAGGGAGATGTTGGCTAATTCTACCGGGGGATTGAAAACAACATTATTGGCCTGAATAGTAAAGCTAAATACAGCAGTGAATATCCCTACAATCAGACTAAATAAGTTCATTGGATAGTTACACATTATAAATTTTCCTCAAATTAATGAAAGTCAATCACACTTTACAAAACCTACCAAAAAATGCTTTATTTTAACTAGTAAAACGAAGTATTCTAGAATATTCTTGTCAATTTTGGTCATTACCATCATTCTAAAATATTAGTAGCAGTATAATACTATTTAACCACAAAAGTCAAGATATTTTGGAGAAAGAATATGTTTACCTTTCAATTTTCCCCGTGTGGCGTTCTTTGGCGAACGGTATTATTTGGTATCGTTATTTCAACTCCGATTCCGGTCACTGCTGCTGTTTTATCACCACAATCCCAAGTCGATTTCCAACCAGCCGAATTTGCCCAATCTACCGCGGATTTGGAATTAAGTCGTCAGCAAACTAAGGCAAATCACCCTAAATTTATCGACCTTTCAATTCAGTTAGCAACTGCCTACCAAACCGTGGGCAATTATGCTCAAGCGTATAAAGTTCTTCAAGATACTTTGTCTCGTGCCCAATCCATTATCCCGGAGAAAAAAATATTGCTAGCTAGCCAGTTAAGTGATGTTTTATTAGCTATGCAACAACCGGAGGAGACGATAAACTCACGATGGTTAAATTAAAAATTTAATTTTATTTCAGCTAGATACGAAATAATTCGGTGGAGTTATTAACGCTAAGCGCCGGTCAAACTGCAGTCGATGATGAATGGGCAGCGTTAAGATTAACAGGGGTGGCAATTAAAGCCGGCGCCAAAAGTGCCATAGCTAGTTTATGGTTCGTCAATAACGAATCTACTTCATGATTAATCGTAGAACTTTACCGTAATTTACTCAACCAGCCGCAGTGGTCACATGCCCAAGCATTGCAACAAGCGCAGCAAACATTAGCCGCTACTTCAGCGTATCGACATCCGGCCTATTGGGCCCCCTTTCTGTTGATTGGTAATTGGTTATAGTTTGAACCCAAATTTTATGGAGATACATTCATGAACATTCGCCCCTTAGTTAGCTTTGACTGGGCCATCAAATATCTTCTCAGAGATAAAGCCAACTTTGATATTTTAGAAGGGTTTCTCAGCGCCTTACTCCGCCAAGAGATCCGAATTCTGTCCTTGCTCGAAAGCGAATCCAATCAAGACGATCGCCTGGATAAATTTAACCGTGTCGATCTCCTGGTAGAAAATGTCAATCATGAGTTAATCATCATTGAAGTGCAAAGCAATCGAGAAATTCACTATTTGGAAAGAATGTTATACGGTACCTCCAAACTCATTGTTGAACACATGCAACTGGGCGATGATTATGACCAGATTAAAAAGATCATTTCCGTCAGTATCTTATATTTTTTATTGGGTGAAGGTGAAACCGACTACGTTTTTCATGGTACCACCGAATTTTATGGTTTAAATAATCATTCCCGTTTAGAACTCAAAAAACACCGCCAAGCCGCTCTGCTCGGGTTAGAATTCATTACCGCTAAAAACTTGTTTCCCGAATATTACTTGATAGAAGTGGAGAAATTTCAGGATATTATCCAATCGGATTTAGATGAATGGATTTATTTACTTAAACACTCAGAAGTAAAACCCGAATTCCAAGCCAAGCATATTCAACAAGCAAAAGACAAGTTAGCCGTTATGAAGATGTCGCCACGAGAACGCCAAGCTTATGAGCGCTTTCTGCTCAATCGCATGAATGAGCGGGAATCGATTGAAAGTGCTAAACAGGAAGGGCGTCATGAAGAAAAACTAAGCACCGCCCGAGCGATGTTAGCTGAAAATCTACCAATCGCTTTGATAGCCAAAATCACCGGTTTATCTCTCGCCGAAATTCAACAATTGGAGAAATAGCCGTGTTAAAAACCAGTCGTTTGATCATTCTACTGGCTCTAAACAGTCAAGTCAGTGCTGAAATTATTACCGACGGCACCACCCACCAGCGTTCATGGTGGCATAGGCAATGGTGGCAATATCACCATTGAAAATCCTGATTTTGTCGTGTTAGACCAGAGTCAAATCATAGCACAAGCTGACCAAGGACACGGCGGCAATATTCGTCTCGTCACCGACAACTTTCTAAAAACCCTGAACAGTTTAGTCAGTGCTTCTTCCCGATTAGGCATTGATGGGCAAATTGTTATCACCTCCCCCGATAAGACTGTCAGTAATAGTTTGTTAGTTTTACCGACAACGTTCACTGATGTGAGTGGCTTATTACCAAGACCCTGTGAAGCAATGACCTTGGCAGAATATCTCAATCGGAGTAGCTTTATAGTCAATCGCCTAGCGGGGAGTTCTTTGCTATCACCTTTCGATTTAAAACCGAGTCCCCTGATAGTTTCAACTCTTAATACTCCAATCTCGGTTCACACAACTTCCTCAAAACCGTCCCAGACCGAATCCACTCAATCATTGGCTTTATTAACGGGTTGTCATCAGTAATACCTATATCCTAAATGAGAAAATTTTTATATTTAGAAGAAGACGATTCCTACAACGTTATTTCATTCACACTAGTAATTGCTAAAATCACCCCGGTGATAATCACACCGATTATTCCACCAATGACCAAAATGGCAATGGGTTCAAGTAATAATAAAAACCGTTTCATTCGCAATCGACCACTTTCTTCTAATAATTTTGCTAGTGAACGTAACATCCGTGGTAATTGACCGGCTCGTTCACCGGCGCGAATGAGATTATGTCCGGTTGGAGTTAGGGCGTCATTATCTTGTAATGCTTGTGACAAAGTAGAACCGGTTTTAACCGCTTTACTGACTTGAATTAATTTAGCGTTTAACCGCGGTAATTTAATGCCTTGAGCCGATAATTCCAGCGCATGTAGTAACGCCACCCGATTTTCCAGTAAAGTCCCCATCATCGCTGCCCAGCGTGCCGTTTCTGCTTCCAGAATCCACATTCCTATTAGAGGTAATAGGGCTATCCTATCTTTCAATTTGGCGCGTAAGTACGGTTGAGTGAATAAGTAAATTGCAATAACCAACAGTACTACCAAGCTACCGACTAGCCATTCTACATGAGTATTTAATAACATACCGGTATTTAAGACCCACTGCGCTAAGAGCGGTATATGATCTCCACGATTTTTAAGAATATTAGCGAAGCGAGGAACCACGATGGTGAAAATCATGATAATAGCCGCAATACCAGAAACAATAAGGATAACTGGATAAGTTAGGGCATTGCGCATTTCATTGGCAATTTGGATCTCATATTCCATTTGATTAAGGGCATCGCGTAACGCACTTGCTAATTTACCAGTCAACTCCCCCGCTTCGACTAATTGCAGCAGATACCAAGGTAACTGAAGTGGACTCGTTTGTAAGGTGATTGAAAAAGCGGTTCCTTGGCGAAGTTTAATCGCTATATTAGTAAATGTTTGAGTAATAAAGGGATGATGGGAAGAATGGGCGATAGACTCTACGGCTTCAATTAAAGTGACCTCCGATTCCAGTAAAGTGGTTAGTTCGTGCAAGACAATTAAAATATCTTTCTGTTTGGGCTTATTACCACGGAAAGTGCGGTCACTCTGAAGCGGAGAGTCAGTGGCGGTGAGGTAAAGAGGAGTCAGTCCCCGTCGCTGCAATTGACGCAGGGCTTCTCTTTCGGTGTTAGCCGCTAAAGTTCCGCTTACTTGTTGTTGTTGAGCATCAATCGCTTGATATTTATAGCGCATTCGTTATGGTTTAGATTACTCAATTTCTCATCACGATGGTTTTTTTTTATCATCCTTAAAATGAGTTAGTGCCAATTGATTCTAAATATTTTTCCGCATCCAATGCCGCCATACATCCCGTTCCGGCAGAAGTAATCGCTTGACGGTAAATATGATCACAAACATCACCGGCAGCAAACACACCAGCAACACTCGTGGCTTGCGCATTACCATTCAAACCGGTCTTAACGACGATATAACCATTCTTCATTTCCAATTGACCGACAAACAAATCTGTATTCGGCTTATGACCAATTGCAATAAAAACACCATGAACATCAATCTCTTGAGTACTCCCATCCTGAACATTTTTCAGGCGGACACCGGTTACTCCACTGTTATCACCTAATACTTCATCCAGGACATGATTCCAGGCAATCGTTACTTTACCTTCTTTCTCCTTTTCAAATAAACGATTAGCTAAGATTTTCTCCGATCGTAAAGCATCACGGCGATGAACTAAAGTGACATGGGAAGCAATATTAGACAAGTATAAAGCTTCCTCAACTGCGGTATTACCTCCCCCCATCACCGCGACTTTGCGATTACGATAAAAAAAGCCATCA
Organism: Thioploca ingrica; assembly: GCA_000828835.1. Lineage (GTDB taxonomy): Bacteria > Pseudomonadota > Gammaproteobacteria > Beggiatoales > Beggiatoaceae > Thioploca > Thioploca ingrica. The sequence goes on along the minus strand of AP014633.1, from coordinate 2,062,937 downwards.
CAAGTCGCACAAGCCGACACTCCCTTGCCTTTAAAAGCTTCTTCAGAAGGTAATCCTAAATATTGCGCCGAAGCACCCGTTGCAATAATCAAGGCGTCACCGGTGTATTGACCCGCATCTCCCGTTAAGCTAAAGGGGCGTTGAGTTAAATTAACCGCTTTAATATGATCAAGAATAATTTCGGTATCAAAATGTTCCGCATGTTTACACATTCGTTCCATCAAGTCCGGGCCTTGTACTCCCTGATAATCACCGGGCCAATTTTCAACCTCAGTGGTTGTCATTAACTGTCCACCTTGTTCTAAACCCGTAATTAGCACGGGATTTAAATTAGCACGTGCCGCATAAACAGCAGCGGTATAGCCCGCCGGTCCGGATCCGAGAATTAATAAACGACCATGTTTAGCTTGAGTCATGAGTGGCTCCGAATCTATATAGTTGAAAATTAAAAAATGATATTATATTAAATTATAACTTTTTATTAGGTAAAGTTCTTATTTCACCACCGAAGAAAAATCATCTTGTTATTAATGACTTTGAAAATAGTCTTATTCTTTACTGCTCCAATAGCCAGGTAGCCTTTATGTCAACAACTAAACTCTTTGAAAATCAATTTATTCAACAACCCCAATTGCGCTATGAGCAAACGAGTGCTTTATACGCCTCACAATTTGTGATTAGTGCGACTGGAGAAGAAGTTATTATCAATTTTTCTTCGGGCACTTTAACGGAGCCAAACAATGGAGAAACTTATTTGCCCATACACACTCGAATTGCCTTATCCGCCAGTGGTGCAAGAAAACTGGTTAATTTACTTAGTCAAGCCTTATCTGCTACTCAGATAACCTCGGTAACCACCAGCAAATTACATAATTGAAAATAAAAAAATATCAATATAACGTTTAACTTAAGTAAGCGCCCACCGGGTTATTATCTCATAATGTGCACTACCGGTGGTCAGCGTTGAACGAACAAGACAAAAATCTTGAACTGACCAACTAATGGGAGTAATACTCGGCAAATTTTTAATTCGATTGGCTTTACGCATTAAGGTAATATGCGCATGAAAAGGACGTTTCTCCGGATGATACCCACAGCTTTGCAAAGCCATCGTGAGTTGAATAACCAGTTGAGCGAGTGGTTCAGGAGTTTGACTAGCCCCCAACCACAAAATCTGCGTTTTAGGCCAATAACCCAATTGATCTAAAGACAAATTAAACCTATCACTTTTCACTGTTGCAGCTGCTTGTTGCAGACACTGTTTAGTAGCCATATTTATATTACCTAAAAAAGCGAGGGTGATATGCCAATTGACGGGTGGAATCATTTTACCCATAATCCCCTGAGTATGAGTAACCGCTTGACTGAGTTGACTCAAATGAGAAAATACGGTTTCATTAGGCCATAAAGCAAAAAATAAACGTTCGGTAGCAGAATTAATCATGATAATCAACTGAAATAGCCATCATTATTCAAAGACTCATATTTATAAAAAATTAACTAATTGTCAATCTATCTCTTATAGAATTGACCGATCATAAGTACGTTGATTAACGTAATATATTGATAACTGATAATGGAAAAGCACCATGAAAGCTGTTTTACTCACTGCCGCTGGTGGTATAGAAGTCTTGAAATTAACCGAAGTCGATATCCCACCGATTCCTCATCCAGAGTACCTACGAGTATGTTTACAGGCTGCCGGAGTCAATCCGGTCGATTACAAAATGCGCAATCGGGGTGGAATTGCGCCCGATAAGTTACCCAAAATTCTCGGTTGTGATGGTGCCGGGGTCGTTGAATCCGTGGGTGAAGCCGTTACCCGTTTCCAAGTTGGCGACGAAGTTTATTTTTTTAATGGTGGCATTGGTACCGATGAACCCGGTAACTATGCAGAATATACTGTCATTCATCAAGATTATGCTGCCCTCAAGCCCCATCAACTTTCCATGCCAGCCGCCGCCGCTTTACCACTTGCTTGGATTACAGCCTGGGAATCATTAGTTGATCGAGTACAATTACAAGCTAATCAAACCGTTTTAATTCATGCTGGTGCGGGTGGAGTCGGTCATTTAGCGATTCAATTAGCTAAAAACTTAGGAGCACGTGTTGCTGTCACCGTGAGTAGCCCTGACAAATCGGCTTTTGCGCAATCATTGGGTGCTGATCATTGTATTGACTACACTCAAACTGATTTTGTGCAAGCGACCCTCGATTGGACTCAAGGTCAGGGAGTTGATGTTGTTTTTGACACCGTTGGTGGAGAAACTTTTTGCCGATCTATCGCAGCAACCCGTATTTATGGAAAAATTGTTACCCTCTTGGAAAAAGCCTGCAACGAGGAAGCGATTAAATTAGCAAAATTACGAAATATCAGCCTCAGTTACGAACTCATGCTGACGCCTCTGTTGCAAGGGATGTCAGCAGCCCGCATTGCGCAACGGCAAATGTTAGAAGCAGCCAATCAGATGATTGAACTCGGTCAATTACAAGTTAAAGTGAGCCAGGTTTTTCCCCTAGCAAAGGTAGCGCAAGCGCATCAACTCATGGAAGCGGGACATACTTTAGGCAAAGTGGTATTAACGCTGGAATAAAGAATTCACCGTTTTCCAGTGGGATTACTTATTTTTTCAAAGTCGGTTCTTTCTTTGCGACACCAAGAGACGATTATCTAATCGATCGGCAATTAATTCAATCCAATGTCGCACTGGGATTGGAGACTGACTTTGTAAATGAATTTGGCAACCAATATTAGCTGTTGCTATCACTTGTGGTTCACCCGCTTGTAGAGCAGTTAATTTATTCTCGCGTAATTGTTGAGAAATCGTTGGATACAGGATTGAATAAGCCCCTGCCGATCCACAACAAGTAAAATTATCGGCTACTGCTGTTAACTCAAAGCCAAACTGAGTAAGCAAAGATTCGATTAGACCCTCTTGTTTTTGCCCATGTCGTAAGCTACAAGGAATGTGTAAGGCGACTTTCTTAGTGGAGTGTGGTGGTGGTGTTGATGGCAGTAAAGCCGAAATATTTTCTTTAATTAAGATTTCACTGATATCAAAAGTTAATTCTGACACTCGGGCAGCTTTATCCGCATATTGGGGATCATCACGGAATAAATAACCATAATCTTTAACTAAAGTACCACAACCACTGGCGGTGATAACAATGGCTTCGGTACCGGTTTCTAAACAAGGCCACCATTCGTCAATCATCCGTCGCATTTGATTCAATGCTTCTGCTTGAGCGCCTAAATGATAGTTTAGTGCTCCACAACATCCCACCGAAGTTCGGAGTAAACTAATTCCTAATCTATCTAATACGCGAGCCGTTGCTACATTAATGGTGGGTACTAAACTGGGTTGAACACAACCTTCTAATACCATCATATGACGAGTATGGTTAGGTACTGGCCAATCGGCCGTTTTAATCAAAGGTGGAATTTTTTCGCGTAAGGTTTTGGGTAAAATGAGATGAAATATTCGTCCGATATCCAACAAAGTATTAAAACGCCGTGGATGGGACAATATAGCCCGCACCATCCATCGCCATAACCGTGGCTTTAATGGACGTGTTAGCTGCTCTTCTATCAGATTACGCCCAATATCCAATAAGCGTCCGTACTGAACGCCAGATGGGCAAGCCGTTTCGCAAGCGCGGCAAGTTAAACACAAATCGAGATGACGCTGGGTTTCTAAACCAACCGGGTTACCTTCCAAACAGGACTTAATCAAATAAATGCGCCCACGTGGGCTGTCCAATTCATTACCGAGTAATTGATAAGTGGGACAAACGGCCGTGCAAAAACCACAATGCACACAAGCACGTAAAATTTGTTCAACTTCTTTACCCCAAGTGGCTTGTTGAACGACTTCGGTAAGAGCGGTTTTCATGACGATTAAAGAGTTATTAACAGATTACTTTTAGACTTACCGAATGAATATCCATTCTGTTAAAAAATAAGTAACTGGTTGGGTTTAAATTCAATTTAACAGAACTCTATCATAAGATTGACAACCTATTCAAGAAATATGATTGGGAATAATTAGCCCTTATAAGCAAAGTAATCTGAAGTAAGGGCAAGCGCTTATTGAGTCCTTTCTAGCCATTCTCGTAATTGAGGTAGAATAGCATAAAGAGTTAAATCGACATGAAGCGGCGTTATAGAAACAAAGGATTGATTAACTGCATAAAAATCAGTGCCAGGCCCGGCATCTTGTTCTGGACCAGAAGAACCAACCCAATAAATTGGATTACCATGTGGATCTTCACTTTTTATCGCCGGGGTTGAACAGTGACGACTACCTAAGCGAGTAACTTGCATTCCTCTTAAAGATTCCCAAGGACAGTCGGGAACATTAATATTCAGGATAGTGTCAACCGGTAAAGGTAAGTTATCCGTTTGCAAGCGCGCTAATAAGATTTTTACGACTTGAGCGGCGGTTTGATAATAGCGTAGTTTCTTAGAACCGGCTAAAGAAACGGCTAAAGCCGGTAACCCGAGAAAACGTCCTTCCATCGCCGCTGCAACGGTACCAGAATAAATCACATCGTCACCTAAATTAGGACCCGCATTAATACCTGAAACGACGATATCCGGTTGCTCATCTAGTAAACCAGTAATAGCAATATGAACACAGTCAGTCGGGGTACCATCAACATAAATAAAACCATTGTCTGCTTGTCGTGGTCGAAGTGGATATTCAAGGGTAAGTGAATTACTGGCACCACTCCGATTGCGATCCGGTGCGACCACCGTGACTTGAGCGAATTGCTGTAAAGTTTCTGCTAAACAAATAATACCTGGCGCTTGATAACCATCATCATTGCTTACTAAAATTTTCATCAAATTGAGTTATCCGTAGGGGCAACCCTGGCGGTTACCCTGGTTAGTTAGTTAAGAAAAAGGCAGTAATGATAATAGATTTTTATAAACTTTTCATGGCAGTAACTGGATTCAATTGATAAATACGCCCAGTGGGTAATCCCCCGGCAACAGCAATGATACTCGGTTCGATTAATAAGGAAAACCAGTTAATTTATGGATGTAATTCAGTGGGCATACCCAATTGAGCAAGTAAAGTACCGACAATATTAGGTGAGTGCATAACCTAACAATAATCTTAAACTGACCTCAATGAGTAGGTTTTCTGTTGTGTGCGAGGAGAGGGGGAGAATAATTAAATTGGGTTGTGCTACTCTAGTGAGGCTTGACCTATACCGGTTTTTCTGGGGTAACATCGCTAGCTAGCGATATTTCTAAATTTCAATACAATTTAATAATCCTTGTTCGAATTGAGTTAATATCCGTTCTTTATCCCATTGTTGAATAGCTATAGTGCGTGCTTGTTTTCCCCACAGAATTCGTTTCTCGGTATCAGAGGCTAATTTTAAGAGTGCTTCGACAAACAAATCGACCTGGTTAGGTGGTACCACTAAACCGGCATTTTTGACAATTTCGGCGACTTGGGTTTCTTGATGAGCTGTCGTTAATACCGGACGCCCACTCGCTAACATTCCACTTAATTTAGAGGGCATGACCAAATCAGCCGCGTCTTCACGTTGAGGTAACAAATGAACATCGGCTATATTAAGCAATTGATTAAGTTGTTTATAAGGTTGTAAAGGAATCCATTTAATATTGTTTAGACCTTGTGCTTCTGTGAGTAACTGTTTTCGCTGTGCACCTTCGCCACAAAGAACAAACACAATGTGTTTGTGGTCTATTAACTGTTTGGCTGCTTTGATAATTAAGTCGAGTCCTTGTTTGACACCCATATTACCGGCATATAAGGCAACAAAGTTCTCAGCAGTTAGCCCCAGTTGTTGACGAAAGACTTCATTGCTATCCAGAGGAAAAATCGTTTGAGTATCAACCCAATTAGGAAAAAAGAAGGTTTTTTCCGGACACACTCCCTTCAAACTGAGGCGTTCCATCATTCGACTGGATACCGTTGAAACGCGATCAACCGAGCGTAATAACCGACTTTCAATCAGCGTGGCGAAACACCGTAACCATTTTAATTTCAAAAAACCTAATTCAAAAGCGGTATCTATTTCATAATCCTGAATATGTAGCCAAATTTTACTTTTACTGAATAAAGAAACTAATCGTATCCAAGGTGCTGCAAAGAAATAAGGTTGAATCACAATAACGATATCCGGTTGTTCTTTCACTATTTGCCAAAATACGACCGGGGCGGCAGATAAAGTGAAGGATAATAAATGTAGAATCCGTTTAAAAGTAGATGGCTTTTGGGGTACCCACAGTGGACAACGAACTACTTTGACTTGATGGATTATTTCAACAGAATAAGTAACCGCAGAATATCCTTTCCAGATTTGCCATTGTGGATAATAAGGCGGTGCGGTAATCATCGTGACTTGATGTCCTTTTGCCGCTAACCATTCCGCCATTTCACCATTGTATTTGCCGGTACTAATGGATTCTGGTGGGTAATTAATGCTTTGAATGAGAATTCGCAACTTCAGATCCTATGGTGCAATAGGCTTATTTTCTATGGTTATCTTTAATTCTCTTAATCTATCTGGTACGAGTTTTTCTTGAATAAAAGTACTTTTATGTTGGATATCACCTATATCGCTGACAATATAACATTCTTTACAAAGTTCCTGATAGTCTCCTTTCAATAACTGCTGATGTATTTGCTTGACAGCAGGTGATTCTAACATTTCTTGAAAAGACTGTTGGTGGAAATTACCAATTTTGCCAATACTACACATATTAACATTGCCATTACTAGAAATGATGAAATTGAAAAAAGCATAGGCACAATTTGCTTTATTAGCAACGCTAGTTTTATTGTTACTTTCTGCAAATAAAGGTGGATATATAAGCGTTTTGCTTTTATCCTGCTCAAATTGGGTTCTAATGGTTTTTATTGTGAAATCATATAATTCTTGATGGAAAAATAGCGTTTCATTGTACAAATGAGCAAATGGAAGGGTTAATTTAGCATGTCTCAATTGTAGTACATCAATCTGGTAGTTTTTTACAAAATCATAGATATCTTTTAATTCTTCGATATTACTTTTCATCATGGTATAGTTTATTCTAACGATGATGTTTTTCTGACTAGTTTCTTTTTGTTTTTTAATGGAATTTAATACCGACAGTAACTTAGAAAAACTTCCATTAACTCGAATATTATTATAAGTGAATTCAGTAATCCCATCTATACTAATAATAATTTCATCTAATAAATTCTCGCTAAAGATTTCATATACGGTTTGTTCCTTCATTAACAGACCGTTAGTACAAATGCTGATATGTCCAGGACATAACTTTCTTGCTATGCGAACATAATCTAGGAACTTCTTATTCATAAAGGGTTCAAAACCACAAGAAAGTTCCAAAAACCGAGTTTGGTGAAAAGTTTGTTTAGCAATTGATTCAAATAATTCTATGGGCATGATTTCTGATTTAGCTTGGTGCATCTCTTCTAAAGACATGTAACACATGATGCAGCGCAGATTGCAAGTATTAATTGTATCGATATTAATGCGATAAGTCGGTAGACCCAGTAATTGCATGCTTTTTAAAGCCATTACTCTCAAGCGACGAGATTTAATGGTGTTGTAGATATTTCTGTAAATCACTTTGGCAAACATGTTCTAACTCTCTTGAAAATTATTCAATAATTTTATTACCAACGGCTACCGGCTGTGGCTGTAATAATTCATTCGTTTTTAAAACGATCATGTATTCATAAAACGATTGTAGTAACGCATAAGTCAAGCCAGCTTTTCCGTCTAGAAATCCGCCTTTTAAAATATAGAGAAGTAAAAATTTAATAATGGGTCGCATGGGAAAACGATAGAACAAGGCTTTTTGATGAAACCGTCTTTCCTGGAAATCGCTTGAAAATAATGCTTTATATAAATTAAATGATCGTTTATTAAGATGATCGGTAATAATCTGTTGAGCTTCAAAGCTACTATAGGAATTATGACGTTCTAACCAGTGAGTTATTCCTTTACTGAAAGGATAATGATCCAAAAAACCCTCAATTTGCCCAACCGCACCATCAACCAGAGAAATTGGATTGACCAAACGTTCATAACGCATTTTTTCAGGGCGAAATAGACGGATGTAAAATGGAGAAGCTTGTACATGTTTAAGCCAGTGTCCCATGAAAAAATCTCGCCGCTGAACACGAAAAGCAACATTTTTGTTGGAATCTTCAATAGCTTTTTTTAGATTACTTGCTAATTTAGAAGTTATACGTTCATCAGCATCAATATAAAATATCCAAGCATATTTAAACGGAATGTTTTGTAATCCCCAATTTTGGTGTGCTGCCCAATTATCAAATTGACGTTGTGTCACTTTTGCATTAGCTATTTGTGCAATTTCTATTGTTTTGTCGGTACTAAATGAATCATAGACATGAATATCATCTGACCAACTAACCGAAGCGAGACATCCTGGTAAATTTTGTTCTTCGTTTTTAGTCAAAATCAAAACTGAAACTGGAATACTCATGTGTTTTTGGTACCGGCAATGATCATTGAACGTGCTAAAGAAGGAATTCTGCCAATGGTGGTATATTGAATATTCTTAAAATTAAATTCTTCCAATAAAGCAATAACCGTCTTTTTAGAAAAAAATTTAATATGTCCAAAATCTCGTAATGGGTGCCAATGATTATCAAACTGATTGGTTAGAGCAAGAGCTAAGTTTTTTAAGTAACCATGGTAAGGCGTTGTTATGATGAATAAACCCTTTGGTTTGAGAGCAAAACTTGCGTTTTTTATTAGTTTTCTAGGTAAAAATAAATGTTCAATCACTTCTATAGAAAGAATCGCATCAAATTTTTCTTTATATTCATTGGGTAATGGTTGCTGCAAATTTTGTTCAAACCAAGAAATATTAGAATATTGTTCTTTAGCTAGTTCTATTCCCGTTTTACTCATATCACAGCCAGTTACTTCAAATCCTTTACTGGCAAGTAAAGCAGTAAAAGCACCGTTTCCACATCCTAAATCTAATATGGTTTTGACTTGAGTTGATTTTAACCAGGGTATAATTACTGGTGCAATGGCATTATGAATTGCTGTTAATCCTGCTTCATTCCAAATAAATTCATTAGCGGCTATAGAAATAGCTTTATCGGTTTGACTACGTACTGCCATGATTAACTCTTTTTTTAATTATTTTTGCTGGAACACCCGCATAAACGTGCCAAGGTTCAAGATTTTTTGTTGCGATAGAACCCATACCTAAAACGGTGCCTTCTCCAACGACAATACCCGGCTTAACGATTGCTCTTGCACAAATCCAAGCATATTTTTCAATTGTTATTGATTTAGCAATAAATGGAAATTCTTTTTGGTTATAATCATGGGTTGCGCCACATAAATACGCTTCCTGAGAAATAATACAATGAGAATTTAAATGGATAGGTGAAGGATTATAGATAATAGCATTGTCAGCGATTGCAACCACATCTTCACAAATCAGGTTCCAAGGAAAGAAAATCTGTGCTTTTGGATAAATATGACAATTATTTCCTATGGTTGCACCAAATAATTTAAGTAGAATCACTCGCCAACGATGTAGGGGACGTGGAGAAAATCGAAAGAATAGGGTATAGGCAATAGACCAAATAGCTCTGGCGATATGATTATCAAGTGGTAATGCCGGTTGTAGGTAAGGATCCATTTCCATATTCTGATTTCATCATAGCTAAAAAGTTATCAGCAACTTTGTTAATCTCAAATCGATTTAAAAAACTTTTATGGGCATTTTTTCCCATATTGACTCTTTCTTGTGAATTCATAGCCAGCCATTTTTTCAATAACCGGGTAGTCCCTTCTAGCGTATCGGCTGCCACAATTCCGGCACCATCTTGTTCTATTTCTCGCCAGATACCGACTTGATTAGAAATCAAAACTGGCTTACTACATGCCATTGCTTCAGCAACAACCATACCAAAATTCTCATGATGACTGGGTAAGATAAGTGCTTCTGACGAGTACAAAGCCCCCCATTTCAATTCGTTATTTAACATACCTGCCCAAGTAATTTGGTTATTAAGTGCCCACTTTGCTGCCATTTTTTCTAATTTAGCTTGCCAACAAATTGAATCTGGTCCTGCTATCACTAAATGTAAAGGTAAATTTCGTTCTGCTTGAACTATTCGTGCGAAAGCTTCGATAAGCAAATCACAACCTTTTATGGGATGAATCCGGCCCAAAAAGAGTAATAACCGTTTATTTTGTAGCTGAGGAAATTTCTCAAAAAATTTCACCGGTGGTTGAGTAGACTCTAGGAGAGGAATCGAAGTACCCAGGTTAATGACTTTTTCGTTACATCGGTAAAGCCAAAATGACTTTTGGGCACTTAATCTTTCTTCTTCACAAGTAAAAAAAACCGCTTTGGCATCACGTAAAACCCGATATTCTGCCCAAGGCCAATATAACCATTTTTTTAAATGTTTTAGTGGATATTGCTGCTTAAACCAAAAATCGAGCATACCATGAGAAAATACAAAATAAGGTATATCGCTTTGTTGCAATGCTCGCCAAACTCCAAAGCTATGATATTGCCATAATCCCTCTACTATTACTGCATCATATTGTTGAATATGCTTTTTCAACCAGGGAATATATTTTGAAGTATAACCATAACGAGTCTGGACTGGTCCCAGAGCATGAATAGGAATCAAATTATTAATAACCCAAGGGGCTAGCGGCGAATCTAAACTGACAATTTCAACTTCATGTCCACGGTTTTTGAGTGCCATGGACATTTCTTGTACACTGGAAGCAACACCACCCCCTTGGGGATCCATTGAGCGAATGGCTCGGAGAATTTTCATAGGATAATGACTTATTCTGCAATAATTTTAATCAACCGTTCAACCAGCGAAGCTTTGGTCAATTGTTCATAAGTTGCATAAGCATTTTTTTGTATTAATGCTAACTGCTCTCTATTTTTTTACAGCTTTCGAAAGAGTTAATTACAAAGAATTTTGCTTGTCGTTGTAAGCAAACAAAAACCCATTAAAACCATCTTGAATATAAGCTGGTTCAGTTCCCATATGCGCACTAGAATTATTATGGACAATGAGTGGTAAACTCAGTGACATTATATAAACCCACATTATTAGGATAACATCCCAATAAACATTGACGTGAAATAAGTTGAATTTGTTGTCAGTAAATTTATCCAAATCAATTTATTCAATAAGCAAATTTAAATCATTCTATTTAACTGTTCTAAAAGAATTTGTATTTTTTCATGAAAATAAGTTGCCCATCGTTGCGGGGTATATTGCAGTGATAAGCGGTAGCCGTTTTCACCCATATGACAACGTTCCTCGTAAGACAAAGTACTTATTCTCTTCATTGCGCTGGCTAAACTTTCTATATTACCAACTTCAACCAAGTAACCATTGTATCCGTCCTGAAGAAGATGTACGGTTGCTCCTACGTTATCAGTTGCAATAACCGGTAATCTTGCCGAGGTTGCTTCATGGAGAACAACTCCCCATGGTTCAAATAGGCTCGGTAATATCAAGCAACCATGAAAAGCTAATAACTTTGGGAGCTCATTAGGTTGTACAAAACCTTCATAGATCACTTCATTTTGTCTCTGAACTAAAGAAGATAGAGGTCCGGTTCCTATGATAACTAACTCCCAAGGTACCTGAGTTTCTTTTCTATACTTGTCATAAGCATAAAGCAATTCTTTAATTCCTTTTTCTCCAGCAAGACGACCCACATAAACAAAGCTGTTTTTCCGCTCTATTTGCTGATTACCATATTCAGCAAATTGATTATGCTCACAGCATAGTAGCCCACTTAGTATTTGATCTACTTTAAATCCAAGTTTTTGAGCAAATACTTTTTGACGTTCCCCTGGTAAAAAGATAGCATCTGCTAAGCGTTGAACAAAAAAAGGGGCTGTTAAACAGCCAAGCCATTGTTTTGCTGTTCCTCGCCATTGGTTATCCATTGCTATCACCCGAAGTGCTTTACCCGAGAATTGGCGTGCAATACTCCGATAACCTTTAATATGCCATCCACTGATAAGTAGCACATCTGGGTAAAAATTATTTAGTTTTTCACCTAAAATAACTGCATCTACTTTATCTTGCCACTGATAACGTGGTTTTATCCACGCAAATTGTGATTCATCAAAAGGAGCATCGTGAGAAGTTTGTTGATTGACTACCAGAAGAGAAACATTAGGTAAACTAACTAACGCTTTTAAGCAAGCATTTAGATAACCAGATAATTTTGTCCACAAAATAGCAATTTTCATAATGATTTTTTAAGTTTATCCCCATTTGGTACTAATTTGGTGATAATAGCTTGTGGAACAATAATCCACTTCCAAAGTCTATAATAACCGTGTAAGAAGTGATCAAAAATATTTTCTTCTCGATTCATAACTTCTTTAAATAGTCTTTTGCAATCTTGAAGATATTCTTTTTCGAGTTTGCCAGAACCACTAATAGAATGAGTATGAATTCTAAAATTAGCTAAAAATTTATTCATACAGGCAAATTTAAAACCATTTTTTGCCATTTGAAGAAATAATTCTCCATCCCAACAGGTATAATTGCTCGGATTAAAACCATCATTTAATTGATATGCTTCTCGACGAAAAAATGTAGCTTGTTGAACAATTGTTACTGCACGGTATACATATAATTTTTTAGTAAACGGTGTAACATAGATGGGGCATATTACCTCGTCTTTCTCATTTATTTTATATCCATTCCCCATCACTAAATCAATATCTGGATTGACCATAAAAAATTTTGCCACTGTATGTAATGCACCTGGAAGAAAGGTATCGTCAGCATTCAGAAAAGCAAAAATTTCTCCGCTAGCATATTTGAAACCTTTGTTTAATCCATCTGCGGGACCTTCATCTGGTTCAAAAATAATATGAGCAATATGATCACGATATTTTTCTATAATTTCTCTACTTCCATCCGTACTCCCGGCATCTACTATGATGTACTCAATACCATTATAATCTTGCTCGATAACTGAGCGAATTGCTCTTTCAAGAAACTGTCCTTGGTTATAGGAAATGGTGACAATAGAGATTTTCATCTAAAATTAATGTAATTCAGTTAAAATGCCATCGTTTTTAAATTTCAATTTCATTAATTACAAACTTTAGTGCATTTTGCAAACGTTCCTTAACTCTTTCGATATTTCTTAGGTAAAGTGTATTTCCTGAATTGTTATTTTTAGTATTTAATGGTTGTAATTGACGTTCAAATGGAAAGTATAAATAGGGACAAAAACCATAATCTAGCATTTGTTGGTGCAAAACAGTTTCATCATATCCATATCTTTCTCCACTACCATTTAGTTCCATAATAATCGCAATAAGTGAATGACGTGATAATGTCTTAACAGCACCGGCAATCACTTCTGTCTCAAATCCTTCCACATCAATTTTCATTAATATTGGTTCTTCATCACCTAATACATCGTCTAATTTTTTGACCGGAACATTAATAAAGTTAGTTTCTGTATCAATTGTACTTTTTACATGATTCATTGAATCTAAGGTGGAAGTAAATTTTAATTGTCCATTTTCTCCTCCAATTCCAATATTAAGGCAACATACTTTTTCATAAATTTCATTAAGATTGACATTATCAATTAATGCCGTAAAGGTCTTAGGAATCGGTTCTATAGAAAAACACCTAGCACCAGCTATTGAACTGGCTAAAATAGTATATGATCCCACATTAGCACCTATGTCGACAAAAATATCATCTTTTCTGAGAAAGTGTAATAAAAATGACATATCTTCAAATTCATGTAGTCCGGTATAAATATTTCCGGTTGCCCCAGTCATTCCAGTTTTCACTAACAAGCGAGATTTTGCTACAAAGTCTACTGCTACAGCGCCAGGTAGTAGGCGACTTCCTATTTGCCATCTAATAAAACGTTGTAACGCTTTTAATTTATTCTTTTTATTTAAAGGGTGGGTGTATATAAAGCGAAGTGTTCTTAGTAGGCTCATACTAAATTTATTAATTTTGATTAAGAGAATTCTATTTTTCTTATAGAGTAACGATAAGAATTTTTATACATTAGTTTTATTTTTTTGGTGATTTATTTCATATTGTTGAACAAATCGATGGGCTGCTAAAAATAATGTTAGAAAAAATCCCCATCTTAACCTTTCAAGTGCACCAAAAGGTGAAAATAAGATACTCCAAGCTGCATCTATCAAAATTGTTACCAGCAAGGGTAATAATACATGTTCAATTTTTAAAATTTTATACAAAGTATGAATAATCAGGATAAATACCCAAGCCCAGAATAAAGCTCCTAATATTCCTGCTTCTACCCAAGCACCAAACAAATGTGAATGAGAAGGAATTAAGTCACTTTTTGATTCTAAAATTGCTTGTTCGTTAATTTCATACCCTAAATTTGCTAATTCAAGGAGGTTCAATTTATATTTTGAGTCTTTTGCCCATGAACCATGTCCAATAAGAGGTGAATCTATAATTGCTTGTGAAGAAGCTAAAATCTCAACACGTCCTCCTAGTATAATACCGTAATCGCCTAATTGTTGGTGGTATTTGATTTCGGCTTCTTCACCCAGCATACCAGAGCTTGCCGCTATACCGTAAATTGTAAGCGTACCCCAAGCTAATAAACTTATAATAATAAGTAAAATAACTGTGCGTATTGGGGTTACACGCTTTTTCGTAAACCAATTGCGCACTTTAGGGGTGTGATGTATATAGAGTAATAATCCTGAGAGAATAAAAAATCCACCTAATGAACGACTGCCTAGATAAATAGCAATACCTCCAAAAGTAACAATCAATAATTCTGGTAGTAATCGAATCCGGGTAATGATTCGCCACTGAGCTATTAGTACAACAAGCAATGAGGTTGGCGTAGCCAAACCAAATTTCCAAGGAGCCGTTAAGGCAAATTCAGACGGATTAATATAGAAACTTAACAAACCACCAATTGCAAAACCAGCTGTAAATAAAATAATACGTTTGACATTGTCTATCAGTAGTAAATAGATGGCGGAGAAATTAAGCATTAAAAAAATAATTTTTGACCATCCTCTTGAAAAATCTTCAAATGGTGTTGCTCTAATTAAGTCGGTAAAAATTTGGGCAATTAACCATATCATGCCTAAAATAAGTATCAATCTGGGTTTAGCTTGTAAAAGTAACCAGCCTTTTTTTGCAACAAGTAAAGGTAATATACTAATTAGTAGTAATTCTGGTAAGAATAGTCGCCCACCTAAATCAATTTCTATTAAAAATAAGGTTGGACAAAAGAAAGTAAAAAAATCTAGAAATCGACTATTACGATATTGATTAGATATATCGAGATAATTTTTCATGAATATAAATTTTTATTATTAAATTATCACATTTACTGTCCAAGTCTCTTTATTTAAATCAGCAGCAATTTGGCATATTTGTTCCGATTTATAAATATCCTAATTGCATCATGATTTGAGACCAAGTTGACTCAATTGTTTTAATGGAATGGGTTGATAGTTTGTTTTGCCATTGACCAGATTGTCCAGAACGAACAAAAAATTTATCTTTTCTGGTATTTTTTGTCAGTTTCCATAAATTGCTCTGGTTATTCTCAAGTAACTGCATATGTTCAAATGAACTTTGTTTAATTACCTTATCAATTAATTCATCAGTAACACTTATTTTTAAATGATGTGCTATTTTTTTTAATTCTATTTTAGGATCACTGAGCATATCCTCATAACGAAGTAGTAGAAAATTTGAATCATCTTTTTTGGCACCCAACCAGCTTCCAACATCTTCTCCCCAAGTACCAAAATTATTGATATTCATCTTTTTAGTAAAATGTTCTATAATAAAACTATCAATACTATAGTTGTCGTTAAAAACACCAAATTTAATATTATAATAATATAAAGAAATAGCGATATCTCTTGGATCTCTAACGATGTAAATTATCCGCTGATAACGAGGATCAAAATATTCGTGACTTTTAAGAATTCTAGGACGGGGAATATGGAGCAGTTCTCGTTCCTTACTTTGGTAAATATCAGGAATTTTATCTTCAATATTTGCGAAAGTAATTGGCTCTTGTGGAAATAAGAGATTAGCTATCAAAAAACGAGTCCAAGTATTTCCTGATTTTGGATAAGAAACTATGAGAATATCATCAGGAAAAATGGTTACCGCACGACCAAACTCATAACCGATAAGTATTTTTATAATCCGTTTTATTTTTTGCATCATTACCTCAAATTTAATATTTTATTTAAGTTAAAAACGATTTTGATACTAAAGTGAGTCCACATAGTTGTTTTTAACCTAACCATAAGTAACATAAGACTGTTTTGTAATATGAGTGCTAAACTGCTGGCAGTCGCTACCCCAATTACACCATATTTTTGTACTAACCCAATAGAACTAATTATCGCCACACTGCTGCAAATGATGGTGATCAACATCATTGTCATCTGATGACCGGTCATGATTAAAGTCTGACCACATGAACCAGCCCAGACGTTAACTAATTGAGCTAAACTTAATAAAGTTAAAACAATTGCCCCCTCACGATAGTAATTTCCATAGATAATTTTTAAGATTGGATCACCAAACAAAATAAAGATTGTAAGTACAATAATAGCAGGAATACTGGTAATAGTTGCTGTAGTACGTAGTACTTGTTCCAATTGATATTTATTGTTCTGAGCGTATAATTCAGATATTAAAGGGGACAATACTGTATTGATAATAATAAGCGGCATAGTGACTAATGCAACTAAACGGGATACAGCACCATAAATGGCAACTTCTTGAGGTGAAAAAATACCTAAAATCCAAAGGTCGGCTTGACCCAAAGCAAAAAGAGTTAAATTGGTAATCCATAAAGGCCATGCGATAATTAGCAATTCCTGGTCGGTTAAGTCATCTGTCATTTTTCCAAGTGTTTGAAGTTTATTCCACATCAGCCAACTGGCTATTGAAACACTTATAGCACTAGCAAAGATAGAGAAAGTAACAACGTGTTTTATGTTGCTATGTCCTAATCCTATCCACAATCCAGCAAAAAACAAAACTGATAAAACACTTGTAATTAGTCCACACATGGTTGCTGAACGGATATCATGAAATCCTCGAAATATTTCTGCTATCAAACTTTGAAAAGTTAGAATAATTATCCAAATAGTCATCAACCCAACAATATTCATCATTAAAACTGAATTAAATACTTGTTCTGCTAACCATTCTCCTATTCCTATAACTAAAATAGCGGCCACTATGAATGTTCCTAAAACACTATATTTAAAACTTAACTGTATTGTCTTAAGTGCACGACCGGGCCGATTGGTACTCATCGATTCTGCAATGAGACGCATGGCTGTTGAAGTTATACCTAACTGTGAAATACCCACTAATCCGGTAACTAAGCTCAGAGTTAAAAAATAGGTACCCATTGCTTCTGGACTAAGTAATCTGGATAACAATGCATTAATGAGCACTCCGGAAAATGCCGTAATAACTCTGCCAGTAAAAGCCCAAGCACTACCAGAAAGTAACTTTTTTTTAAGAAAATTTTGAGAAACATTCATTTTTTAGGTTACTAGCTTTTATTTTTAAATAAACCCGTCTGTTGAAACATAACCTTTATTTACTCTTAATGCTTTAAAAACTTGCCAATAATTTTCACACCCGCTTAAAAAATCCAGTTCAAGTTTTTGTTTAGTTTTATCGTCTAGATAAAACCAGATATAAGCAAAAGTTAATTGATAAGCAAGACGCGGTATATTTGCCATAATCCACAATATAATAGCCAAAATTGTGGTTCGTAAATTCCTAATCGAAATAAATGGAAAAAAGGTAGCTAAGGTAATTTTTTCTTGAGGCATATAACCTAATTTAAACCGAACCATTGTTTTTATCCAATGAAATCCGTGAGTTGTTCGCCATTTTGCTAAATATATTTTTCTTAGTTGTTCGGATTCTAAAACCTGAGCAGTAAGCGGAAATTGCTTAATACATGTTCTAAACAGGGACCACCTTAAACCTTCCTTTCTGTCAACATCACGAAATTCTCCATCCTGTAAAGAGATAGGTACGACTACAAATTCCAAATCTGGGTATTCTCTAAAAAGCCCTAATATTAGCGCAACATTGGCCCAGCCACTGGCTATTCCAAAATAACCCCAACGCAAAGATTTTTGGGCAAATTGAGTTGGTAAAACGATAGCGGACAACCATCCAAAAGTACGAACCACAGGAAAGTTTTCAACAAATGTTTTTATGCCTTTACCAATAAAAGGCGCTTTAACATTGGTACTTAAAAGAATTAACCGCGGGGTTGTACTAAGGTAGGCATGAACCGATTGGATTTGATTCTCGCTAATAACATCATCATCACCTCGCCACCATACATAGTCACTTTTAGCATGTTCCACTACCCGAAGAAAATTAGCTCCACCCCCGATGTTTCCCGAATTTTTATAGTAATGACATTTACTAAGTTCTTGAACTGCTTGTGCTAGGCTTGGTAGTATTTGTGGTGAATTGTCGCAAATGACGACTTCATCTATTAAATTGTGAAATTTCTTTATTTCATTTAATCTACGTTCCAAGGCTTGAGGTCTATTATAGGTTGGAATACCTATTGTCAAAGTAATTGTTTTCATAATGGCATAGCTATCCTTTTTTAATTCCATAAACTATGTAATACAGCGTTAGGTAACGGTACCTGATTAACACCGTATTTGGTACAAAATTTCTTAAATGAAAGATATTTTTTTGATTTTTTGCATGCAGAACACCAGCCGCGAAATAATAAGGTTTCTAACGGTACTGAAGATTGATAATTTAGTGCGAACCAAATTTTCGCTTGAAAGTAACGTGAGGCAAGTTCTTTATGATATTTTTCGGTAAAAGAATCTTCGTGTCCTCGAAAAAAACAAAGTGGTTCATTAATAAAAGCAATTTTCGGATAAACAATCGCTGTTAAAAGATATAATAATAAGTTTGGTCCAGCGCCATAATCAGCAAAACCATTAAAAGAAGGAGATGGAATTTGAGTTATTAGGTTTTTATATAAATCGCTTATTCTAAATAAAGCTGCTCCTGGGGAAACTAAATTCATTTTACTAAGTAGCACATCCCTAATAAAATTTTGGCTATTGTACTTTCCAGAGGATTCTTGCCATGGATAAGCATTTTTATTAACTAATTTTACTGAAGCAATTCCTCTGCCAATTTGTGCCGTAGTA
This sequence comes from Thioploca ingrica, assembly GCA_000828835.1. GTDB lineage: Bacteria > Pseudomonadota > Gammaproteobacteria > Beggiatoales > Beggiatoaceae > Thioploca > Thioploca ingrica. The sequence continues at coordinate 2,043,667 of AP014633.1, read as the reverse complement.
AACACCAAACCGACTTGAGGATCTTCAATTAAGGATATGGTTTTCTCTAAAAATGCTGGATAAATTAAATCATCACTAAATAATATTTTGCCAAATTCTCCTTTAGCTTCTTCAATACATCGTTGCCAATTGCGTACTGGGCCAATGTTGGTGTCATTCTTAAAAATACGTATACGAGAGTCACTTTTTGCATAAATACAGCATTTATCCCAGGTACCATCAGTGCTAGAATTATCTACGATTATAATTTCAAAATTAGAGTAAGTTTGAGCTAGTGCTGATTCTATACAAGGTCCAATGAGATTGACGCGATTATATACCGGGATAAAAATACTAATCAGTGGATAGGTTATTGTATTCTTTTGCATGTTTAGTAAAATTAAATTTTTTAACGTAAAATTTTCTATTTTTTAGCTAAAATGTAAAATGTTTGTAAAGGGCCAAGTATTGCGAAAAAAGAAAGAGAAATAATTGTTGCCAAAATGATTCCACTCAAGCCAAAATGACAGTTGTAGGATAAAAAAATTGACAATGGGATATTGATACTAGCCGCTAAAACAGCCGAGTAGATCTGGATTTTTATTGCACCTATGCCATTTAAAAAATAGGCATAAATATTATTCCATGTCAAAATAATGACAAATATACCCATAAATATTACTAAATTAGTATCTATTCCTAGATCTTTTCCAATCCAAACTTTTATAATATTTTTGGCAAACAGCGCAATAAACATAACAACAATAATAATAGGTAACATAAGTAAATTAAGTTTTTTTAGACTATTTTCGATCCAAACCCAATCATTTTTAACAAAAGCTTCAGTGTAAGCTGACCATAAAGGGGCAACGATGATGCCATGTGTTATGGTAACAACGCTAAAAAGTTTTAAAACGATATCGTAAGGTGTAACATATTCTGGCCCTAAAATCTGCGTAATAATCATTTTGTCTGTCGTAAAAATAATGATTACCGCCAGTTGTATTACAAAAAATTGTAACCCTAACCCCATCAAAATAGTTATTTTGCGCTTATCAAAATATTCTAGGCGTGGTGGTATTAATTGCCTATGATCTTTGTAAAAATAAAAACTAAGTATAATATTAGCTAAATTGAGAGATATTCCATAAGCTATAGCGAGATAAACTAAATTACCCTGAATTAGTTGAGATAAGAAAAAAATAAGTATTAATGCGATTGTATTTGATATAAATTGATTCAACACGGTCAAAGAAGTTTTTTGGCAAGCATGAGTAATCTGATTTATTAATGATAATAAAAAGTTCGCTAATAAAGAAAATAAAGCCACTAAAAATGCAATTTTAATTTCATTGGGGTTTATTTGCGTGGTATTAAAAAGCGTTTGGAAATTAATAAACTGTGCTATAAATACCAAAACTCCATAAACAACAATAACGAGTAATGCTACAAAAAAATAGGTGGTTGAAATGTAATTTCTTGATAAGTGAATATTATCGACAGCTAATGACTCAGCAAGCTTATTTCTCATGCCATTGCCAATACCCATATCAAAAAAAACTACCCAGGAAATGACGGTTAATATTGTTGACCATACTCCATACTTTTCTGTCCCCAAATAATGGAGCATGACTGGTACCAGCAGAAAAGAAGCACCAATTGCTAAAATTTTATAGATAAATGAAACTTTAACTTGAATTTTATAATTTGTTGTTCTTGTCGTTGTTTCAATCGTATTAACTGCTGGCATAATTAACTCATATATCTGGTCCACTCAAGCATTTTTCTTATGCCTTCCTCTCTATTTATGCTTGGTTTCCAACCAATCGTTTTATGAATTTTAGTTAAGTCCGCTACGAATAAACGTTGATCACTCTCTCTAGGTGGTAGTTTGGTATAATGCATGGTTATATTGATTTCTTTTGCAATTAAGTTAAATAATTCTAGTAAAGACAGAGAATTCTCAATTCCTCCTCCAATATTAAAGGTTTGTCCTTTAGCTTGGTCTATATTTGCTATGGTTTTAAAATAAAGTACTATCATGTCATCAGCATGTAATACATCACGCACTTGCTTACCACTGCCAGAAATAGAAAAAGGCTTTTTCAATCGTCCAGTTTGAATTTCAATCGCTTGTTGACAAAACCAACCGACCCAACCTTGATCGTAAGTGGCAAATTGTCGTCCTCCATACATAGAAGAATGCCGAAATACCACGGTTTTTAATCCATAGATACGTGCATAATCTAGTAGGTACTGATCAGCTGCACCTTTGGAACATCCATAGGGGGAGTGAAAACTTAGCGGCGTATCTTCATCAAAGCCGCTGGGTTTCTCAATACACTCATAACGGGTTGCGGTTTCTTGATAGGTAAATTGTTCTAAATCGCCATATACCTTATTAGTAGAAGAATAAATAATTGGGGTTTCCGGTATAGATAAACGAACGGCTTCTAACAGATTAACTGTACCCAGCGTATTGACCTCAAAATCCATCCGTGGATTCGCAATAGAGGTCGTCATAGCCACTTGACCGGCTAAATGAAAAATCATTTCCGGTTTGAAGTTGTGAATAATCCGAGTAATATCATTTTGGTTACGAATATCACCGTGTTCAAATTTGAATTTTCCCTGTTGTTGTAACCAGGCTAGATTCGCTATGGAACCAGTTCGAGAAAGATTATCAAAAATAACCAGTTCATACCCTTGTTCAAGCGCATAGGCAGCAAGATTACTTCCTAAAAAACCACAACCACCGGTAATTAATAATTTCATTAAAAATAGTCCTGTTGTATAGTCTTTTCTATTCCTTCGGTTAGCGTAATTAAACCTGACCACCCTAATTGTTGCAAAGCGGTTATGTTTGCTTGGGAATGCATGATTTCACCCTCCCGATACGGTAACGCACCAAAGTTAAGCTGGGTATGTGAGTGGGTTATTTTATGAACAGTTTCGACGAACTCTCTGATAGAGATTGATTGACCACTGCCCAGTTCATATTCTTGAAACCATTCTGGTTGATATTCTGATTGTTGCAATAAAGTGATATAAGCAGAAACGACATCATCAATATAAATAAAATCTCGGGTTTGTTCACCGAGTGTCAGCTTTAATTCGGGTACATTAGCAAAGCAACTTTTGATAATATGAGTTGTAAATTTGGAGTCATTATCTCCTGGACCATACATGTGCTCTAATTTAATATTGATAAAGCGAATTTTTTGCATTTTAGTAGCTAACTTACCCCACTCCAGGAAATGTTTTTTAGCTAGAGCATAAGCATTTAAGTATTTGTAGAGGACAGTATCTGTATTAAAGAAAATTTCAGTATTAAATAAAGTAGCTATTTCTAGAAGCTTTAATGGAAAAATAACATTTGCTGCCAAAATTTCACTAATGCTTTCATTAGCCCGACCATAGCAGGTTGCGGTATGGATGATGGCATTGATTTTTCCTTGTTCTTTAAAAGGACGAGAAATTTCAACTGCATCTACATCGTAACTAATTATGTTATTTAAAACATTTTTAAGGCGATTTAGCTTTGAAGTGGGTCGCTTTAAAATGATAATTTGATAATTTTGTTTCACTAAGGCTTTAACCAGGTGACTACCCAAAAAACCCGTTGCCCCAGTTAAGAGAATTCTTTGCATAATTTTGAATTTAACTCTTTCAAAATCTTAGAAAAATTTGTTATTAGTATTGCTTAGTAAACTCTTCAAAACTAGTGTGTATATGTGCTAACATTTCGGGCGTTAACCCGTGATGACAAGCTAATAAAACGCCACCTTTCATCACGTTATCCGCCTGAGGATATCCCTCATTCATTATTCGCTTTTCTATGGCTTTGAAACCGGGTTGCCGAGTGATGTTACCGGTGAATACCACTCTGGTTTGAATATTCCTTCGCTCTAGAAAAATTTGCAAGTCTCTGCGAGTAAAGGGCGCATCTTCTCTAAGTGTTAGTGGAAAAGCTAACCACCCAGTCATTGAATTAGGGGTTTGTTTTGGTAAAATAAACCAGTTTTCATATTTTTTAAAAAAATTAAATTGAATGTTAAAATTTTGGACTCTGGTGTTAATATTATTTTGGAGTTTATCAAGCTGGACTAAACCAAATGCTGCACCTATCTCAGAAGGTTCAAAATTGTAGCCAATCGCTTCAAATACAAATTTGGCATCATATTCAATTCCTTCGATTTGGACATTAAACCGATTTTCAATATTTTCAGAATCAAGAAATAATGATGAACTTCGTCCCCAAGAACGCAATAGTTTAGCTTTTCTGGTGTGTTCGGCAGAATTCACACATAATATACCGCCATTACCAGCACAATTAATCACATGAGAACCATAAAAACTGGTGATACTTATGTCAGCGTAGTGTCCACTGGATTGGTTGTTAAGTTTTCCACCTAAGGTATCGGCTGAATCTTCAATGAGTTTTAACTCGTATTTTTGGGCTATTTCAGCTATTTTGTCCCATTGGGCGATGTTGCCAATTAAATTAGGAATGCACATCGCTCTAGTGTTTTTGGTAATTAGGTTCTCGATTTTATCGACATCTATGCAATAAGAGCCTTCAGTCACATCTACAAACGCCGGAACAAGATTATTTTTGACTAAACAAGCAACCGTTGTAGCGAATGTGAGCGCCGGTGTTATGACTTCACTCCCTTTAGGTAAATCTAAAATTTCTGCTGCTAGAAGTAATGCCGAGGAACCAGAATTGACCATGATGCCGTATTTTTTTTCAAAAAGTTGAGCCACTCTGGTTTCAATTTCTCTGACATGTTTACCCATTTGAGTGGAAGTTCTTAACGCCCGATTCACAGCGGCAATTTCTTCTTCACTGTGAACCGTCATACCGTAAGGAACATGAAGAAAATGGGTTGATTTGGATACTATATTGAGCATTTTACTATTTCTCTGGTGAAAGCTAATTTTTTAAAATTTTGGTTGATTTATGCTGCCTGATTTTTCCATTTCATCGGCCAGTGGCCATGATTAAGATTATTTGAAAATTGCTTTATTTGTTGCCGTGTTATCATAGCCATATCTTCACCATTCAAATAAGCTTTATACCATTCTCCCACCAAGATAAGGGCAGATTGGAGATTCAAACAAGGTTTCCAACCCAGTTGGTTTTTTGCCTTAGAACAATCCAGTTTTAAATAATGGGCTTCATAAGGATGATGACGTTCATCTACTTGCCAAAGAAGGTTTTGTCCCCAGAGTTGAATTAATTGCTCTATAAGCCAACTTACCGGTTTTGCGTCTTCATCGTTTGGGCCAAAATTCCAAGCTTCCGCGTAATCAGTACCTTGCTCCCATAGTTTTTGCGCTAACAACAGATAACCATTTAAGGGTTCTAAAACATATTGCCAGGGACGAATTGCATCAGGATTACGAATGACTATGGGTTGATTGGCCATCACCGCACGTATCATGTCCGGAATTAATCGATCGACCGCCCAATCACCTCCCCCAATGACATTACCGGCACGAACTGAGGCAATCGCTGTACCATGGGTGTTAAAATCAGCTCGGTTAAAAAATGAATAACGAAATGCGGCAGTAACCAGTTCAGCACAACCTTTACTGTTACTGTAAGGATCACAACCACCCATTGGTTCATTTTCTCGATATCCCCACACCCACTCACGATTAGCATAGCACTTATCACTGGTTACATTGACAATGACTTTAATCCCACCCACTCGACGGACTGCTTCAAATAGGTGAACGGTGCCCATGACATTAGTGGCATAGGTTTCCACTGGATTGAGATAAGAGTAACGCACTAAAGGTTGTGCTGCTAAATGAAAGATGATTTGGGGTTTATGTTCCGCAATAACATTTTGTAGATGCTCTAGGTGACGAATATCTCCAACAATTGAGATCATATTATCCGCGACCTGAGCAACTTCAAATAGATTGGGTACAGTAGGCGGAGATAAAGCGTACCCGACTAATTCTGCACCCAAACTTTGTAACCAAAGAGATAACCAACTTCCTTTGAACCCGGTGTGACCGGTAATAAGTACCTTTTTACCCTGCCAAAATTCTGCCTTCATTGCCATACTTTCCACGGTGCTCTACCGGAATTCCATAATTCTTCCAAATACATTTTGTCACGTAGGGTATCCATTGGTTGCCAAAAACCATGGTGAAGAAAAGCCGACATTTGGTTATCTTTAGCTAAACGCTCCAGCGGTTCGCGTTCCAAAATAGTAGTATCTTCGTCAATATAATTAATAACTTGTGGTGAAAGGACAAAGAAACCACCATTAATCCAAGCACTATCACTAGGTGGTTTTTCTATAAAATGGGTTACTTTATTTTGCTCCAGAGTTAAAGCGCCAAAACGTCCGGATGGTTGAGTTGCTGTCAGGGTAGCTAATCTTCCTTGTTCATGATGAAAAGCGATTAATTGTTTGATATTAATATCGCCAACACCATCTCCATAGGTAAAACAAAAATCTTCATTTCCTAAATAGGGTTGGATTCTTTTTAGGCGACCGCCGGTCATCGTTTTTTCTCCGGTGTCTACTAAGGTCACACGCCAAGGTTCAGTACCATTATTGTGTATTTTTACTTGATTATTAGTTAAATCAAAAGTAACATCACACATATGAATGAAATAATTAGCAAAGTATTCCTTAATCACATAACCTTTGTAACCTAAGCAAATAATAAAATCTTGAATATGGTAAGTTGAGTAAATTTTCATAATATGCCATAAAATTGGTTTTCCACCAATTTCGATCATTGGCTTGGGTTTTGTAATAGTTTCTTCACTGAGACGAGTACCAAGGCCACCGGCTAAAATAACAGCTTTCATTTTTATATATTCAAAATAGTATAAATTTGTATTATCACGCTTTTCTGTTGTAATTTTATTATGCATAAAATATACCCACAGTATTAATATTTTCATAAATAAAGAAAATAACGTATTAAAATAAGCTAAAACCGGTTTCTTAGTGCTGATTGGTGACTGAATATTACCAGGAGAATGCGGAGCATGTTCCGCTGCCGTCAACTTAAAGGAACTCCTTAAGTTGATGTGATATCAGTGGGGCTATGCTCGGTTAATTGATAACTCTATCAATGGTTAGTGAATCATTATTAGTTATTATGATTAGTGGCTTACCGGTAACTGATAATATTTTTATTATTACTAAAACTTGACTTTTACAAAGTAAAGTATTAGTTATAACAACATAAGTCCAAATAATAAATTGTCCAATTAAGAATTAGGGCTACAAATATGATAACGAATGAATTTCAGCAATCACGTAAAAAGTGGTGGCTGTGGGGAATATTCATATTCATTGGTGGTATTCTTGTTGCGGGCCTGTTTACTATCGCTGTGGAAATGACTAATACCACAGAATTCTGCATTTCCTGCCATACCATGACAATTAATCTGGAAGAATTAAAGACAACGGCTCACTATAATAATGCTTCTGGTGTTACCGTCGGTTGTCCTGATTGTCATGTTCCACGTGCTCTAGTCCCTAAATTATGGGCTAAGTTGATAGCGACTAAAGATATCTATCACGAAATCATGGGAACAATTGATACCCGAGAGAAATATAATGCTAACCGGTGGCGGATGGCTAATCGGGTCTGGGAAAAGATGAAAGCCACTCAATCACAAGAATGCCGTCATTGTCATTCTTTTGAACATATGGATTTAAGTGTACAAGACCGTTTTGCCCGTAAAAAGCATGAAAGGGCAGTTGATAAGGGAGAAACGTGCATTGATTGTCATCAAGGGATTGCTCATGAGTTACCCGACGAACCGAGTAAAAAAGAGGTTAATCTCGGTCAATAGTTAAGTTAATTTTAACCGAGTACAGAGGGAGGAAATGAACCGAAATTTATTAATTATAGTCCTGTTACTTTGTTTACCTACTTTGATTTTAGGAAATGAAGATAATCAAGAGAAATTAAATCTCCAATTGCGAGAAGCCGCTACGGTTGATGATGTGGAAACAGTGAAATCGCTGTTAACAACCGGGGCTAATGTTAATGCTGCTAATCAATTCGGTAAAACGGCACTGATGTTAGCGGTGGAAAATGGTAACTTTTCGGTAGCCGATCTGCTACTTGCTCAAGGTGCTGATATCAATGCACGCACGGTTGCTGGTTGTACCGCTTTGACTTTTGCCGCCGAATTTGGTCATAGTACTCTGGTAGCTAAACTGCTCGAATTAGGTGCTCACTTACACGATAGAACCCGTGCTGGTTGGGATGCGTTGATGATTTCCGCGAGACAAGGTTATCATCCGGTCGTTGAACAACTATTACGCTTTGGTGCTGATTTCCATGCGGCTGACAAAGCGGGTGATACCGCATTAATGGGGGCAACAGAACGAAATCACTTAATTGTTATTAATCTGTTACTTGAACACGGTGCTTCTGCGGATCAAGCTAATAAACAAGGTGTAACCCCGCTGATGCGTGCCGCTGAAAAAGGCTTTACTGAAGTCGTGCGATTATTACTGGCTAAAGGAGCCAATGTCAATGCTAAAGATAAACAAGGAACTACCGCACTGATACGGGCAGCAGAGCAAGGTAATGGTATTATTGTTAGTTGGTTACTGACCCATGGTGCTGATATCAATGCTCAAGACAGTAATGGCATAACTGCTTTGATGGAAGCCGCTACTGGAGGACATACCGATTTAGTGGAGTTATTACTGGAGAGAGGAGCCAAAGTCGATTTGATTAATAAGGATGGTTTGACCGCTTTACAAATCGCTCAAGCTAATCACCATAATAAAGATATCGTTAGGTTATTAGAAAAAGCGCAGCAAGGCCAAATGGAAACCATGGAATCTATGCTCAATAAGTGATAACCAATTAAAACTAACCTAAGTAAGTGAACCGTTTTTCCACTCAACAATCCAAAGTGGAAAGTAGTAAAATACGAGACGAGATGATTATCTATTATCAAGGGAGTCTGTTATGACAGGTAAGAAAACGCGATACACCCTGCTCATTGCCATGGGTTTAATGCTCAATTCGACTACTTGGGCAACAACCAGCAATTTATCGCTATTAGTCGGTAATTGTGAGGGCTGTCACGGTCCTCAAGGTTCGAGTTTAGGACCAGCGACACCCACTATTGCCGGTATGGCGGAAGATACTTTTCTCGACGCCATGGAAGAATATCAAAAGGATGAACGTCCTTCAACCATTATGGGGCGAATTGCCAAAGGCTATACTGAGGAAGATTTCAAACAGATGGCTACCTATTTCCGCAAACAGCCCTTTGTACGTTATCCACAAGAAGTGGACGCTAGCAAAGCGCAACAAGGCCAAAAACTTCACGAGGAATATTGTGAAAAATGTCATGAAGATAATGGTTTTACGGATGAAGATGGTTCCAATATTCTCGCGGGTCAATGGATGCCTTATTTGCAATTTAGTCTAGCTGATTTTAAGGCTGGCAACCGTGAAATGTCGAAAAAAATGAAGAAACGATTGGAAAAGATGCTTCAAGCCCACGGCGAAAAAAGTCTTGAAGATATTGTCCACTTCTATAGCAGTCAAACCGAAATGAAAAAATAACTGGGGGAATACCACATGTCAAATCTGAGCCGTAGACATTTCATTCAACTCGCTGCGGGCACTGCAGCGGCTAGCGTCATTGGTTTTCCTGCTATTATTCGTGCTGCTTCTTCTAAACAAGTAGTCGTCGTTGGTGGTGGTTCAGGAGGTGCTACTGTTGCAAAATATATTCATCGAGCTGATCCCTCTATTGAAGTGACTTTAATTGATCCCCAACCACACCATTACACTTGCTTCATGAGTAATGAAGTGTTAGCCGGTGAGCGAAACATTGACTCCATTAAATTTGGCTATAATAATTTAGCTAAGCAAGGGATTAAGGTGGTGCAAAGCTTAGTGACCGACATTGATCCGACTGCTAAAAAGGTGACTACCCAAAGTGGTGATACTTTTACTTATGACCGGCTCGTCGTGTCACCGGGGATTGATTTTAAATGGGGAGCCATCGAAGGCTACGATGAAAGTACCATTGAAAAATTACCTCATGCTTGGCAAGCAGGTCCGCAAACCACGTTGCTTCGTGACCAATTGGTCGCTATGCCAGATGGAGGCACCGTTATCATTGTCTCTCCCCCGGATCCGTTCCGTTGCCCACCTGGTCCGTATGAACGGGCTAGCTTAATTGCTCATTATCTTAAGCAACATAAACCCAAGTCGAAAGTGTTAATTTTAGATGCTAAAGAAAAATTTTCCAAACAAGATTTGTTTATCCAAGGTTGGAAAACACTCTATGGTTATGGGACTGATAATAGCATGATTGAGTGGCTTCCCCCTTCAAAAGAAGGTAAGGTGGTACGAGTTGATGCGAAAGAGATGATGGTTTATGCGGGTGAATTTGAAGACAAACATAAAGGCGATGTCATCAATGTTATTCCGCCACAACAAGCGGGTAAAATTGCGCACCTGGTTGGCTTAGTTGACGACAAAGGCTGGTGTCCAGTTGATAAAAAGACTTTTGAATCTACCATTTTGCAAAAAGATATTCATGTCATTGGTGACGCTTGTATCGCGACAGAAATGCCTAAATCCGGTTATGCCGCTAATTCTCAAGCTAAAGTTTGTGCTGCCGCAGTTGTAGCCGCTTTACAGGGTAAAGAAATGGGAACCCCTTCTTATCTGAATACTTGTTATAGCATTATTGGCAAAGACTATGGGGTATCCGTCGCTGCAGTCTATCGTTTAGAAGGCGATGTCATTGCTGCGGTGAAAGGCGCTGGTGGACTGAGTCCTTTCGATGCGTCTGCTGAAGATAGAAAACGGGAAGTATTTTATGCTCATAGTTGGTTTAAAAATATTACTCAAGACATGTTTGGTTAAATCTACCCTAATCAATCCGGCTTCTTATCCCTAAACTTAAGGGAAAAACCTAGTAGAGTGGGCAAATGTTTTCGTTGCCCACCCTATCCCCCTTTTGCAAAGCTACTTTTTATACATCACTCTATACACCAATCATTACCATCATTAATGCCCATCATAGTGGGCATTGCGCACCCTACCTAGTACTAAGCTAAGCTTGTTTCTATTTTGGACAAAACTTACCCCACTTAGCCTTTTTTTACAATTGTAAATAAAATTCGAGTACCTTAAGAGTATAATCACCAATGACACCCGTTTTATACTGTTGGGGATCACCACTTATCCACCAAGCGGCGGTACGTCGTACTGCGACAAAGATGTCTTTATTACTGACAGTATATTCTTGCTTGAGAATTTGGCCGATTTTACATTTTAAAATAGTACGACTCATTTGTGGATTCGCAGCAAAATCATCGGGTGTTAACTCTTGTTGTAGGCATTCTCTTGACCAACTGCGAATCGCGCTGGGTTTAATTTGCCATTCACTGTAAAGGTTATCGTCTAGATTACGGTTTTTAGGGGTTGCTAAACGAATCGCTTCGACTAAGTCGGTAATTTGTTTTTCCGTCACACCTGGGCTAGCCGGTGGGGTATTAGAAACCGGCGGGGGTAAAGGTAAAGTGGGTGATTCGGTATCAGGAGAAACTGGCAGGGTTGGTGATTCGGTATCAGGAAAAGCTGACGAGTTCGGTGATTCGGTATTAGCAGAAACTGGTGGGGGGGTTGTTTCACGATTTTGGCTATTCGGTAAAGTCGGTGGTACCGGGGTTGTTAGTGATTTGGTTGCTGCCGGGGAAACATTTTTAAGCTCTTGATAATATAGATTTAAAACTTTTTGAGTATAATTAGCAATATTGCCATTTTGGTATTGTTCTGCAACCCCGGTCATCCACCAAGCGGCAGTTCGTTGTACAGCGACGGCTTCGTTATATTTACTTAATTCATATTGTTCACGTAAAACATGACCCATTTTACATTCCAGAATGGCACGGGCGATTTCTAAATCAGCTTCAAATTCACTGGTTGTCAAAGATCGTCCCAAACACCGCTGTGACCAAGTAGAAATATTAGCCGCTTTGATTTGCCAGTCACTGTATAAATTGCCAGATTTAGGTGCTGCTAATCGTAACGCTTCTACGAATGCCGCGACTTGCTCGTCAGAAATAGCCGCCTGAACATTGATACTAATAACTAGCAATCCTATCCATAAATAGTGACTTGTTATCGTCGATAAAAGATAATTTGTTATCTTTTGCATAATAATAACCTGTTAATACTAATATTTCTGTTGATGGGTAATTTTATACAACTGTTCTCGCATTAATTTACGTTGTCGCTGCCAATTTTGGGGATCCAAATGCTGAGCGGCGAGCAAACTATTTTGGTGCAAGTCTTGTAAAGTTCTAGAGTGATATTGAGCTGATTCTTCTGCCAAACAACGGGCATTATCCCATAGTAATTGCTGGGCTTCGGCTATTTTACCTTGATCACGTAATTGGATAGCCAAGTTATTTTTCTCTGCAGCGAGTTGTTCGGCTACGGCACTCATGACCATTGCATTGGCTTGGTGTCCTACTAACGAGTCGGTAAATGTTGCGGCTATTTTGCAACTAAGTCGCTCAGTTAAGTGGGTACTCATATTGCGATAAACCACAGCTACTCCAGCTAAAATAACTTCGGGTTTAACTGGGAAAGCAGAGACTTCTAGTTCTAATAATATATATTTTTCTTGCTCACTATAAAGTTGGTTCAACTTCACGGCCACTTTTGTGCCTTGAATTTGAGCATCACGACCTAATACTCGCAATGGACGTACCCCTTCCATACAGAGGATAGTTACGTTAACTTCTTGAGCGATCACGGCACAAATTTCTTTAAATTCGTTATTAAAAATAGAAGTTAAATTAATCCCTTGTTCAGCAAAAGCATGATTACCATCACTCTGGCGTGCCAGTTGCGTCATTAAATCTTCATTATAGCCTAAACCTAAGCCGATGGTGGTAATGGCAATATTTTCTTGACTTAGGGTGTTAGCTAACGCACCAAATTCTTCTGGTGAACACAGACCGACATTGGCTAAACCATCTGAAAGCAGAATTAATCGATTGACGCGATCTCTATCCCAAAATTTGCGAATTTCTCTCGCCGCGGTTTCAATGCCATTAAATAAAGCGGTTTGCCCACCGGCACTGAGTTGCTGCAGAGACGTTTTTAAGCGACTGGTATCTTCTGTCGCAATTCTAGCCGGCAGGAGAATATCAGCATGATGATCATAAGTAACAATAGCGATAACATCATCTTGACGCAGTTGGTCAATCATTAAGGCAGTTGCTTCTTTAGCGCAAGCCATTTTTTTTCCTTGCATGGAGGCTGATTTATCAATAATCATCGTCACATTGACTAACGCCTTATTTGCTATTGAGGAATGCTCTCCAACTAATCCAATTCGCAAATAAGTCGTTTGTTGTTGCTGAGCTCGCATTACCGGGGTTGCCAAGATTGCATTAAGTTGTATTGACACAGTTATCAGTTATTAGTTGTCAGTTATCAGTTAGTCACTCAGGTTACGCAAAAATGTGTCTATTAACAATGGGGGAAAACCAGAGAAAAACCATCTGGTGTGTAACCCGAGTGAGTAACTGATGACGGATAACTGATATAATGTAAAAACTTCAGAAACAGCAAAACGACCAGAAGCAATTTATTTATTTTAGGACTGACGCATTTTAACTGACAACTGGTAACTGATAACTGATAACTGATAACTGATAACTGATAAAGGGAATATGAATGTCTCATCCTGCTTTTACTCTGGTTCGTCAAGCACGGATTCCAAGTTTAAATATTGTGGTAGAAGAATATCGTCACTTAGTGACTAACGCACGGCACTTGCATCTGGTTGCTGAGGATAATAATAATGCTTTTTTAGTGGCTTTTTTAACCGTACCACAAGATTCAACTGGGGTAGCGCATATTCTTGAACATACCACTTTATGTGGTAGTCGCCACTATCCGGTACGTGATCCCTTTTTTATGATGATCCGCCGGTCGCTCAATACTTTTATGAATGCTTTTACCAGTAGCGATTGGACCGCTTATCCTTTTGCAAGTCAAAATACTAAAGATTTTAATAATTTATTACGGGTTTATTTGGATGCCGTATTTTTTCCCAATCTGAATGAACTTGATTTTGCTCAAGAAGGACATCGGCTTGAATTTGAAAAACCCGATGATCCGACGACACCTTTGGTTTACAAAGGCGTGGTATTTAATGAAATGAAGGGCGCAATGAGTTCCCCCATTCAACGATTATTACAAACGGTGCATTCTCATCTGTTTCCAACCATTACTTATCACTACAATAGTGGCGGTGATCCGCACGAGATTCCCAAATTAACGCATGCTCAATTACGGGCTTTTCATGCCAGTCATTATCATCCGACTAATGCGATTTTGATGACTTATGGTGATCGACCCGCCGCTGAACATCAGCAATTATTCGAAGAATGTGCGTTGCAATATTTTCAAGCGCTACAGTTGGATCTCAAAGTTCCAGATGAACAACGTTATGATTCGCCTCAACAAGTATTAACTTATTATCCGGTTGAACCCCAAGAAGCGGTTAAAAATAAAACCCATATTGTACTTGCTTGGTTACTGGGTCGTAGTACTGATTTACAAGCCATGATGAATGCGAGCCTCTTAGCGGGGGTGTTGCTTAATCATAGTGCTTCCCCTTTACGTCATGTTTTAGAAACCACTTCGTTAGGCACAGCACCATCACCACTCTGTGGCTTAGATGATAATACTCGCGAAGCTAGTTTTATGTGCGGTTTAGAAGGTTCTAACCTCGAGCAAGCGGACGAAGTCGAAACCATGATTTTACAGGTATTAGAAATGGTTGCTGCTCAAGGAATACCCCCCGATCAAGTAGAGTCGGTTTTGCACCAAATCGAATTAAGTCAACGAGAAATCACCGGGGATCATTTTCCTTATGGATTACATTTGCTCGTTAATGCACTCTCGCCCATGATACATGGGGGTGATCCGGTGGCTTTTTTGGATGTTGATCCGGTGTTAGTCACCTTACGGGAAAATTGTCAGGACCCTAGTTTTATTTCCAATTTAATTCGCAATTCATTGTTAGATAATCCTCATCGAGTCAGGGTAGTGATGACACCCGATCCGCATTTAGCCGGGCAACAACTCGCTGCAGAACAAGCTCAATTAGCTGCTTTGCAAGCTAACCTCAGTGCGGAAGAGAAAAACCAGATTATGGCTCAAACAGTGGCATTGCAAACCCGTCAACAACAGCAAGATGATCCTGAATTGTTGCCCAAAGTGGGGTTGGCTGATGTACCCGACGATTTAAAAATTGCCGAAGGAAATGAGCAACTCATTACTAACCAGTTACCGGTGACTTGGTTTACCCAAGGGACGAATGGTATGGTTTATCAAAATATTGTGATTGAGTTACCGCAGTTAGAAGAGGATTTGGTAGAAATTTTGCCGTTATTTTGCGATTGCTTGACCGAAGTTGGCTGTGGCAATAAGAATTATTTAGAAATGGCTGCTTGGCAAGCCGCTGTTACTGGAGGTATTCATGCCCGTATTTCAATGCGTAGCAGCATTTCTGATCTCCAAACAGTTAAAATTGTGTTTAGTTTATTTGGTAAAGCTTTAGCACGGAATCAACAGGCTCTCGCCAATTTATTACAAACCACTTTAGATCAAGCCCGTTTTGATGAATTACCTCGGTTACGGGAATTAATTGCACAATTGCGAGTCGATAGTGAAAATAGCATTACCGGTCGGGGACATCATTTAGTGATGACTGCCGCTAGCAGTAAGATTAATCCGGTGGGCTATTTAAATCATCGTTGGCATGGTTTAGCGGGTTTGCAAGCTTTGAAGAAGTTGGATAAATGTTTAGAAAATGAGGAAGAATTAGCCCAATTTACCACTCGCCTAGAACGGATTCGTACCCAACTCCAAATGGCTCCCCGGCAATGGGTCGTAGTGAGCGAAGCTGAACAACAAGCCGTTATTGCCAACAGTTTAGCTCAACTCAATACCACCCCTCCGGTTGCTACTGAACCCACCTGGTTTCAACCAGCGCCGATTTATGATACTGTTAAACAAGCCTGGAGTACTCATACTCAAATTAATTTTTGTGCTAAAGTTTATCCCACGGTACCCGTTGGTCATGATGATGCCCCGGTTTTAATGGTACTCGCTGATTTTTTACGCAACGGTTATTTACATCGCGCTTTACGTGAGCAAGGTGGTGCTTATGGAGGCGGCGCTAATTATGATGGTAGCACCGGCAGTTTCCGTCTTTATTCTTACCGTGATCCACGTTTAATGGATACTTTAACTGATTTCGATCAAGCTTTAGTGTGGCTACAAAATACGCCCCATGAACCGCGTAGTTTAGAAGAAGCGATTTTGGGAGTAATTGCTCGTATAGATCGACCTGGTTCACCCGCTGGTGAAGCCATTAGTAGTTTTTTTAATAATTTACATGGTAGAACCCCAACACAACGACGTGAATTTCGTCGGCAAATTTTACAAGTGCAGATAGCCGATTTAACCAGAGTCGCAGCAACCTATTTATTAGAGCAAACTGCTAATATTGCGGTTTTAAGTGATACCAAAACGTTAGCCCAATTGCCGGATAAAGTTGGGTTAGAATATCATATGTTATAACTCACTTTTAGAGCTTAAACTTGAATGCAAAATGATTAACTTAGGTTACGCACCTAACATTTTTTCTTCAGTTCCCCCTTTTGACAAGGGGGGGATTTCCTAAAGGTTGATTTCCCGAAATTCCCCTCTCGTTCCTTCTAATTTCTTATCTCCCTCACAATCGACTCAGTAACTCAGTTTTTTTAGCTTCAAATTCCTGCTCTGAAATGATACCTTGATCCTTTAATTCGGCTAATTTTTTGATGGTACTAAAAATATCCGGTTGCTGAGATTCATCCGCTGGTTTAGTTAGAGGTTCAATTTTGAGGGCAGCGCGAGGTAACATTTCTTTGATTTTTTCAGCTTTAGCAATAATGTCTGTGTGTTGGTTACTTTCTTTTACTGAGGGTTCATGAACCGGGCGAGTAAAAGAAGAAATCAGCGGTAAATCTGCTACAGTGAATGTGCCATCTGGGCTAGCAAAAACAAGCAACTGACCGGATGAACTTTGTTGTTGAGAAACGCCGCTAATCTGGTGATGGAGGGTATTATAAACGAAAATTTCTCCCTGTTTCTCTAAAACAAGTCGTTGTTTATGAGCAAAGTAGGCGTAAAGTAGACCATTTTGACTTCCAGAAAGAGTAGGCGCACCAAACTCAATTGGCCACCAAGGATCATAATTAAATGGATGAGCTTTAACTGCTTCGCTACTGTCGATATTACCCTGGCTTTGTTGCTGCTGCTGTCTACTTCCCTGATTAATGGGGTTAAAATAATCCTCTTTAATTAAGATTGATAATTCACCACATAAGTTATCAATAACCATTTTAAGATAAGAATTAGACATATCACTAATCATAGTGAGGCCGCCAGGTAACCACTGCCCAACACCACCTAATTCCGGGTGATTAAATTGAGCCATCTTACCATTACCTTTAATTAGAGCTTGCCACAAAACCATAATAGCATGTTCACTCAATTGGTATTTTTGAGTTAATTCAGTCAATTTTTGTTGCCACTGTGAATTTTGTTGTGACATGATGACTTCTCCTAAGTGTGGTCCAATTTAAAATTGGATTGAAAATTATAGCCGAATAAAAAATTGTAACAAGTTATTGTTATTTTTAATTTGCAGTCAGAGAAGTTAAGGAAAAATTCCCTTTATTAAGGATAAAAAGGGAGTTGCAGTTGGGTGCATTTAATGAAATATCAATTACGGTTTAAGAAGCGCTTTAAAACCAATTTGGTTTCGATTATAGTTATTAATCGGTCTGTTTTCCGAGAATATCGATTTTATAGCAGACTGTAAATTAGGATGATACTCTTTCAACAGCAAGCGGAAAGGAATAGAACACTATGTTGTTACGTCAAGTTTTACTTTCAACCAGTTTTTTTTTCCTCTGTTCATTGGGTAGCTTAACGGTGTATGCTGCCTCTCAAGAAGAATGTTGTATGAGATTATTTAATGGTCAGTTTTTACCGCTAGAATGTGGAAATTTTCTAGGTGGCAGTGTATTAAGTTTTCCAGAGAGAATGCAAAGAAGAATGCCTCCATTGATGTGTGGTTTGGTACCGCCAACCATGAACAGTGCACCAATGGCTGGTATTCCTGCTATGATGAGTATGCCGCCGCTGATGATTAGGCCACCGATGTTTGGCCCCAGATTTTTTTAAGAAACCATTCTTTACTTACAATATTCGCCCTTTGTTATCACGGATTTCTTCGAAGAAAGGTGCGTTAAGCAATAGCCGTAACGCACCCTATTTAAATTAGCGTAAAAATTTGAATTACCGTAAAATTATTCAATTCTTCTTTGTTAAATGGGGGGGGAAGTTATGGCTTAACTTAATGGCATTGAGGTACATCTAGCCCTACTTCTTCTTTGCAAATATTACAAAAAATTGCGGTAAAACAAGCTAAAAATCAAAATAAAACGAGATAATTATCAGTTATCATTGTTAGCGAAATATTGTTCACTGATAACTGATAACTGTTATAGGAAATACCATTGTGAAGCTATTCGCACTTAGTTTATCCGCTATTCTTTTTTATATAGCGGCTACCTTTTCACGGTTATATCAAACCCAAAGTAACACCGTATCATCGCCTAAACCCACTTTGTTGCTGTTGAGTTCACTAGCAGTTAGCTTACATGCGCTTGTATTGTATCAAAATCTGGTTACTCCAATGGGTGTTAATTTGGGTTTTTTCAATGCCGCTTCCTTGATTACTTGGGTCATTGCATTGTTGCTGTTATTTACTTTACTACGTGATCCAGTAGAGAATTTAGTAATTGTTTTATTTCCCATCGCTGCTCTCACTATCGGCTTAGAAAATCATTTTTATACCGAACGCATTTTACCCACTGATGAACCGATTGGCGTCAAAATTCATATCTTTTTCTCAGTTTTAGCTTATAGCTTACTCGCTATTTCAGCTTTACAAGCGATTCTTTTAGCGATTCAAGATTACCAGTTGCACCACCGCCACCCCGGTTGGGTATTTCAGATGCTATTTCCCCCGCTCCAAATTATGGAAAAATTGCTATTTCAAATGATTGCAGTGGGATTTGGATTATTGAGTATCAGTCTAATCAGTGGGTTATTCTTCTTAGAAAATATATTTGCGCAACACCTCGTTCATAAAACCGTGTTATCCATCATTGCATGGTGTGTTTTTGCCATATTATTATGGGGACATTGGCGATTTGGTTGGCGGGGTAAAACGGCAATCCGTTGGAGTTTAAGTGGTTTTTTTGTACTAATGCTCGCCTATTTTGGCAGTAAGCTGGTATTAGAATTAATTTTACATCGATTATAACAATTAATAAAAACTGCCTCTTTTTTTGGAGATATAAGAAAAACTTGAAATAAGACAAATTGATTGGATATTGCTGCGCGCGTTCGACCAATTCAGGTGATATGCCCGCATCACTAAAAATTCCCCCCTTTGAAAAAGGGGGTGAGGGGGGATTTTAAGGTGCAATCTTCACCACAATCGTCTTCGCATTAGCGATCATCGTTCCATCAGCTAACCGATAACCAAACGATAACGCCACTTCGCCGGTGACCGGAAAAACGCCCTGATACAACGTGACTGACTGCTTCGATTCCAGAATCGTTGACTTCAGCGCGACTAAATGCTCCCATTCCCCATCCCACAGTTGTACTTGACCCTCACTATCCAACATGTAATGAGCGGAAACTTGCGTTGAATCCATCGGCTGATAATGGGCGTACACCACGATTTCTGCCGCCAGTCCCACTTGTGATGCCTCCACGCAGAGCGTGCCACGGACTTCCACGGTATCGGTTAACTGAACGGAAACCGTTGGCTCAAATGAACCGCTATTAACGGCCGCACCGCCAGCGGCTTGCGCAGTCGTTTCAACGGCTTTGCCTTTGGAATTCGTCGCCGTCACTCCGAGTGCGGGCAATTCAGAGTCACAAATAACCGTTGCCGGTGGGGTTGGTTCTTCTGTCGGTGACGAAATCAAGCGCGGATCTTGACTCGGATCTTGAAATTGCACCCCTTCCCCGAAAGTCACGTCGGCGGCAAAGGTCACTGCATCGCCAATAATCAAGTGTTCCAAATGACTGCCGGGCTTAATGGCTAATTGTTTGAGTACCGCAGGCGTTTGTACCTCGCCGCTGATTTGACCAGCGAGTTGGCCGCCGGTGATCTGGGTATCAGCGGCTAAGTGAACATCTTGAAAATAGCCTTCAATTTGGCTGGTGTTGATAATCTGACCGGCTAACGTGCCACCAACCACGCGTGCACCAACGAAATTGAAGTTGGCCAAAGTGCCTTGATTAATAATCGTGCCGGTCAAACGTCCGCCGGTGAGCGTGGTTTCGGGTTGAATGGTGACTTGAGAAATTAACCCTTGATTGTCAATTTCACCCGCGAGGTAACCCCCAGCGATACTGGCATTTTCGGCAACGGTGGCGTTGGTGAGCGTGCGTTCACGGTTGTCACACAGCCAGTTGATAGTGCCGCTGTCCGGACACGGGTTGCTGGTGGGCATGGGAACGATGACAGTTGGGGATAAAGTCACCAATTCTGGGTTAACCGTTACGGGTTGTTCTGGATCAATCATCACCGGTTCCGGTTCTGGATTAACGACAGCCGCTTCCATCGCTACCGTCACCAGAATATTCGCCGTCGCGGTAACCGTGGGATCAGCTTGCGAAGTAGCGGTAACGGTGATGGAATTACTCGCGCCACGTGTTTCCGGTAAGGTCACTTGCAGCGGTAATTCATAAGTACTTAATTCTTTGACTTCCAGTGTTGCAGGGAATTCACTGATCATCCATCCTTGAGGATTGGTCAGGGTGAGCGTGTAGGTATCCACCGTTGGGCCATTGTTAGCCAAGGTGAGCGGAATGGTTAACCCGCTTCCCGGTTGTGCAGCGAATTTACTTGCTCCAAGGAAGGACACGTCGTAGAGAATTTTATTGGGACCCACCACGATATTTTTAGCCTGGATCACTTGTTTGAGATTGACATTACCATCTAACAACACTTCATCAGAAAACAGCTTAACTTGACCACCGGCTTTTAGGATAGTGGCAGAATTACCGCGCAAATCAATGATACCGTTTTTGCCCACGGCTAGGGTGATGTCGCCATCGGCTTGAATTGCAGCGGCGTCTAAATGACTCAAGTCGAGTACCCAATCGTCACCGCCAAAAATGGTGATATCGCCGCCTTCAATTCGGGTACCCGCGCCAGCCAGTGAAATCACGCTGGGTTCGATACCAACCGCACCGGAATTACCATTTTGTGGGCAGTTGGTGCTCCCGCGTCCCGCTGCAAAATAGCCGCCGCTGAGATCGACTCGTTGGCGAGCATTGAAGCGCAAGCGACCGCCATTGCCGCCTTGCGTTTGAGCTGCGGTACAATTGCCACCGTTGCCGGCGAGAACTTGTACCGGCCCCTGGCTGTATAAACCGGAATCGGCCCACAGGGTTAAATCACCACCTTTGCCAGCACGACCATTATTGGCTGGCGCGGCGGTATCACTGTCATTAGCCGCGTTGGTGAGTTGGTTGAGTAAGTCGAGACATCTGGCCGGTACGCCAGGACGTTCGGCGGCGCTAGCGGGTGTCGCGAGACTGCCGTCACCGGCTTTGATGATGCCGCAACCGGTATCCGTGACGTGGTTAACGATCACATTACCTAACAAGCTAACGTTGCCACCATAAGCGTGATGTAATTGGCCACTACCACCGCGACCGGCGATGATAACACCTTCATTGTTCAGTAAATTTTCTGAGTTATGTCCCACGGATAGGATCAAGCTAGCACCGGGTTGAGCACAATCCGGCGTGCCAATGGTCGACCAGTAGTCACCATTACAAGTCGTTGCCGTAGCGAGTTGATCAGCACCGTTTTGACCGCGAATGATGCCTTTATTTTCTAAGTAACTCGTTGCGTGCAGAATCAGCGAAGTTCCTTGATTATCTGGACTTTCTAACACACCGTTATCGGCAATACATAACGCATTGACCGTAGCGAAATTGGCACCGCGAATGGTGTGATTAGCGTTAATACGGACATTGTCAAATTCGCGGGGAATGGCGTTAGCACTCCAAGTGGCGGGATCATTCCAATCACCACTGTTGACGGATTCGGTGGTGACATTGGCACAGGATTCGGGGATTTTAGCGGTTCCCGTTAGCGGCACTTTGAGCGCCGGCGCGTTAGCCGATTGGATAGTGAGATCCGCTTGTTTGTCGCCAGGAGTGATAGGAATGAATTGCGCCATCAGCTCACACGATTCTTGTTCGTTGGGCAAAAGAACGTTTTTGTAGTTACAGCCCCAACCCGCAAAAGTGAATTCCAGCGGATTAGCACCAGTCAGTTCAAAAGTCGGTGATTTTAAACTGATATTGCCGGCATTGGTCAAGGTGAACACTTGGGGATTGAGAGCCGAGCCTAAATTGGTTTCGCCAAAAGCGTGTTCTGTGGGAGTCACTTTGATGACTGGGGCACCGGAACCAACGGCATTGGCTTGAATAGGGAGAGGCGTGGTATCGAGGGCGGGTTCAAATACAAATTGGAGCGAAATATCCGTTTTAGCACCGGCGCTTTGAGGGCTAAAAGCGATGGTGAATTGACAAGCATTGTAGTGATGTCCATTTTCATTGCTATCGTAGCAATTCTGTTGGGGATCGCTTTGGAGAGCAAACTCGTTTTTGGAATCGCCAACAAATTGAATGCCTTTGAGTTTGAAATCGCCACAATCTTGAGCACGGGTGCTGAGGTTGAGGATGGCGGTTTGGCCAACGAGTTCAGTACCAAAGTTGAGTTTTTGAGGATCCGGTTTGATGCTAAAACTACCGCCTTGTGGGCAAGTGAGGAGGGAGAAAGTTTGGGTTAGTGCCCAATCAGGATCTTTGTTGCCGGGGCTTCTAGGAAGGCGTGGATCTCGGGGGTTGTGGTGGTGTTGAGGTGGTTGTAACCAATATCAAGATTATTTAAGTTAGTCAGATTAATCAAAGAAAGTGGAATATTGCCACTAAGGTGATTTTTAAATAAGCCAAGAGAATTTAAGCTAGTTGGAAAAATTGGAATAAGGCCAGTAAACTGATTAACAGATAGACTAAGATATATCAAATGACTAAGGTTATTCAAATTTGGAATGGTACCAGTGAATTGGTTGTTGCTCAATTCAAGATCATCTAAACTAGTTGGAAAATGTGCAGCATTGATAGAACCAGTTAGTTGATTATTATATAACTCAAGTCTTTCTAGATAAATAAGTCTACTAAAATCAGGAAGAGAACCTGACAGTTGGTTTTCATTTAAGTTAAGCCAACTCAAAGTCGGTGGAAAGTATGCTGAATTAATAGTTCCGGTTAACTGTGTACCATCTAAAAGAAGGTCATTTAAATTAATTAAATTGCTTAAATTGGGAATGGGTTGATTTAATGGAACTCCAGATAGAGTTAGATATCGTAAACTCTGAGGAAATAACAAAGCATTAATAGGGCCTCTAAGTAAAATATTACCCCCTAAACTAAGTTCAGTTAAGTTGTTAAGCTTACTAAAATTCGGAATTTTCCCTTCTAATTGATTGCTACTTAAATCAAGTGATTGTAGTGAACTTGGAAAAAACGATAGGTTAATTGATCCGGTTAATTGGGTACGACTTAAATGGAGCTTAGTTAAATTGATTAAGCTACTAAAATTAGGTAAGGATTGTTTGAGAGGATTATTCGATAGAACAAGTGATTGCAAGCTAATTGGAAAATACGAAGCATCAATAGGCCCGGTTAAAGAATTACTTCCTGAATTACTTCCATTAAAGTCACCTAAATCAATAGATACTAAGTTTGGGAGTCTTTCTCTAAAATTAGGAATAGAACCTTCTAACCGATTTGAGTTTAGATTAAGTGATTGCAAGCTACTTGGAAAAAACAAAATATTGAGGGTACCGATGAATTGGTTATTATCTAATGCAAGAAATGTTAACTTAGTTAAAGCACTTAAGTTAGGTAGTGGTCCAGTTAAGTTCTTATGAGAATAAGGTTCATTGGTTAAATTGAGAGATTGCAAAAAAGTCAACTTATTTAAATCTGGAAGAATACCAACTAGGTTTTGCCATCTTCTATCAATCTGAGTAACATGCCCATCCCCACAAAAAACTCCTTGCCACTGACACGGTTCATTAGTGATATTCCAGTTATTACTTGGGCTATCCCACCAATTAGGCCCATTCGTACTTTTATATAACGCCACTAACGTTTCACATTCCGCTTGAGAAATTTGAGTAACTTGCGTACAGTCAGTAGCCGCTTGTGCTGAAGAGAAACTGAGTCCTACCCAGCAGAGTAAAATGCCGCTGGAACGGCAAATAAAACCTAACCAACTCAGCAAATCCGTTTTAATCCTACTTTTCATCGCTATCATTTGCCTTTGAAATTTAAAAGAAGCCGAAATGATATCGAAGAAAGTGAAGTATCGCTACTTTTTTGGTGGTGAATGATTTGAGATTCCCCCTAACCCTCATTTTTCAAAGCATTTCTTTCTCTCATCCTTAAGTAAGGTGGAGAAAAATTTGCTAAACTAATAACTATGCGCTACGACGTGCCGCTAAAAGAACTGTTTCATCAAGCGCCGCAACAACTGTTACAATTGCTGACTGGTTGCCAAGCGTTGGAACTGCTGAATATCGAATATCCGGCAGTCAAATCCCGTCGTCCAGATTTAGTGGCGCGGTTGACGGATGGGCGAATTTATCATCTGGAATTACAAACCCAAAATGATGAGAACATGCTGTGGCGAATGCTAGAATATTATACGTTAATTTATCAATATTACGGCCTAGCCCCTTTACAACAGGTGTTATACGTTGGTAAAGATAAAGCCAATTTTATCACCCATTATCAAACAGATACCCTAAGCTTTCGTTATGAACTCAAAGACATTCGTGATTTAGATTGTCACGCGTTATTACAAAGCGATTCCTTAGCGGATAATGTATTGTCGGTATTATGTCGGTTGGATGAACCGGCGCAAGTATTAAGAACTATCTTAAGCCGAATTGATCAACTCGATGATAAATCCCGCAAAGATATGTTACTCATTTTAGCCAGTTTAGCTAATCTAAGAGGATTAAATCCGCTGTTACAGCAGGAGGAACAACAAATGAGCATTGAAATTTCCATAGAAAACAATTTGTTTATGCAAAAGGCTTATCGCCAAGGTCAGGCCGACGGCGAGCAAAAAGGCAAACAAGAAGGTCAGCGAGAAGGTGAACAAAAAGGCAAGCAAAAAGGCAAGCGAGAAGGCAAGCGAGAAGGCAAGCAAGAGGGTGAAGCAAATATTTTGTGTCGATTGTTGGAAAAAAAATTTGGCCCCTTGTCCCCTAAGCTCAGAAAAAAAATCAAGTCGGCTTCGGTAGAAGATTTGGAAAAATGGACCGATCGGTTATTTGAAGCACAGAGTTTGGACGAATTACTGGGTTAATTTTAATCCGGGTTAAGCCAAGTAGTAGCGTGTCTAAGCTAAAATAGTGGGTAAACCCGAGAGGTAAAGCAACCGGAGTAACCCTAACAATCTATCTGACCCCCTCTCAGCGTGAAAACTTAGACTCCCTGAGCCGTCATGGTCCCACTCCAAAAATCCTTCCGGCTCGAGTGTTACTGAGAGCCGGCCAAGAACATCCACAAGAGCGGTGGACTCGAAACTGATCCTGCAAAGGATCCAATTTTTGTGGCACCGAATTAAGTGGTAACGTGTTACTCGCTAACGAGGCAAATCTAGTGCGTAGTGCGTAGGTTAGGTAGAACGCAGCGAAACCCAACATTCATGAATTCTAGCCATGGAATTGATGGGTTTCGCGCTGAGGCGCTCTACCAATCCCACACTACGCTACGCTTCACTTAGTACTCGTTCTATCGCTTAGGTTGTTTTATCGTCTTTGAATTAACTTCTCATAACAGTTATGAGATCCTATCCAAAACCAAATAATCTCATTTTCTTGAAGAATTCCAATTGCTCGATAATCAAGATTAATTCTTACTGAATAAATCGGTTTAGTCGAATGAATACGTTTAAATTGTAAACTCGGGTGATAAGGATCTTTTATGAATTGCTTATATACCGTTTTAGCTTGCTGTTGAATCAGTTTAGGTAAATCAGCAAAAGATTTTCTGAATGGTTCAGTGGTATGAGAAATCACAATGAATCTGGGTCTAGAATTAGCGTTTTTCCTTGTTGATGTTCAGTTAAGGCTTCATCAGCTAAATGAGCTAATAAATCCTCTGAATCAACCAAAGTGCTCTCCCACTTTCTTGCGGATATGATCTCATCTAAAAGCCATTTCGCCAACATATTTTGTTGAAAATCAGGCAGCTTTGATGCTTCGACAAAGGCTTGTTCGAGCAGCGACGTCATACTCGTTCCCCGTATATAAACTAAAAAAAGTTACCCATAAAATTGATAAAATAACCTATACCTATATTGCGGTGATGTCAAGCAAGTAGCCTGGATGAAGCGTAGTAGAATCCAGGTAAAAACGCGAGAATATGCAAACTTATTAGGTTAATTGACACCTATCATGGTTGATAGGTAATGCCCACATTACCTGGCTACCTAGCTGGAGTTTTACAAAAAGTGCGTAATTTCGGTACAATAGGCATTCCCACGCTGGAGCGTGGGAACGAGGTGAGGGGGTTCATCAACATTGGTCTTCAAGCCGCTGAGTTTCGTTCCTCAACCCAGCCTACTTGTGCTCGTAACCAGGTTTATGGTGCATGAAATGCACCCTACCTGGCTACCTGGCTGAAGCAATTGCGCCAACTGCTGATAGAGCGGCAAAACCGTCAATTGACTCAATCGTTCACAAAAGTTTGCTAAAGCTTATTATCCTCAGCAAGGCTAAACGTACCGGTATAACGACCATTAACGCTGTATTCATATTCCCCTTTATTTAAAGAATAAACCGGTAAAGGAACTATATGAGTGAACGGAGTAATCATTTGTGCACAAGTTAATTCACCGGTAGAAAACTTTTCGTCCTGAGTAGAGTACATCCAAATATCAAATTTTCGCTCCAATAATCGGTAACTAATTTGTCCCATTTCTTGACAACCGGTTATAAAATTACCTGATACTTTTAAAAATACTTGGATAGGAAAAGAATCTGTTTTGATTACCTCAACCTTATCTAAGTATTGCAATTCCGGAGTTATGGTGAAGTCTAATAACTGCCATTCACCTGATTCTGTTAATTGGAACTGGACATTTTGATATGCTCCCCCTCTTTCGGGTGAATCAACAGAGGGAAGTAAGAGTATATTCTCCTGAAAAGTAGGGTTGCTATCAGCAAATACTATATCGAGTGCTAATAATCCAATAATGACTACCCAAAAAACTTGGTATAAATTCATGATTTCTCCTAATAACACTGATTATTTAAGAAATCTTGTTAAAGCACGAGTAGGCTGGGTTGAGGGACGAAACCCAGCTAACATCTTATTTGTAGTACCGTAGGTTGGGTTAGGCATTAACCGTAACCCAACATTCATTCTTCTAAAAGAATTCTTCAAGCCAAACCACACTCATAAGGCGTCCCCTTCTCACCAAGCACTTCCTGAACATTCTCCTCACTGACCGGGAGTTGATTAACCGCAACAATCCCAGTCCACGTCAACTGAAGCAATTGTGCTAACTGCTGATAGAGCGGCAAAGCTGTCAATTGACTCAATCGTTCACAAAAGCTCGGTAACCATTCACCCAAATGGTCAGAACTGAATGAACTTAAGGCATTATGCGTGATCGACGTGACTTCAGTCGCATTGTCTTGTTCGGTGGCTTTGGCGAGCATCACTAACAACATCGCTACAAACTCCAATTCACCAACGAGGTAATCGACCTTTTCACTCGCGGCGGCGGCTAGTTCTAAACCGAAAGCGCGGTAAAAACCAGCGATATCCGCTAAAATACTACCTTTATCGCGTCGTACCCAGCCGGTTTCATTGATGGGACAAGGTGCTGAGCATTCAAATAAGCGGTTGTATTCTCCCGACCACATCTCCAACGGAAGCGTTTGTATTTGTTGCTGAATCGCTTGAAAGGCTGTCATTAATTTTTCTGCATTGGGAATACCTGATTTCTCGAGCAATTCTTGCAATTCAGCCGCTTCGATGGCGACTTTATCCCGTAAACCAGCCGAGGGTAAAGTGAATAGCGGCGCAATCATCAGCAGCCAGTCGGCTTGTGCTAAGAGAGCAATTTTATCTGCCCGGGTAGGCAAGCCAATTGGTGGGCTGGGGTACCATTTAATAGGTTCGGCTTTAAGTGTCGTGTGAATATTCATGGTTGTATTTGATACGGTGTCCAGTTAGACCAATGTTTGCGTCCGCCCACATTATTCTTACCGCCCTGCCAAACGGCGAAAGCCATTTCGCCCTTGTCACCATTAAACTGGTAGTCATTAGGATCAGTCGTCGTGAGTGGGCGGGAAAAAACCACGTTCCATTTACCCTCTGCCCAAACGCCTTTGCCACGAGTGACTGATTCGGGTTGATGGGTGAGTGTACCCCAACCTTCAGCAATTAACTCTTGCACCGGTTGTTGGCGATTAAAAATCGCGACTGGATTATTGGCAGTTTTAGCAATAAACCATTGTTGAGAATAGGGATTCTTGAAAGCATCGGGAATTCGGTAGGGGAATTGACCATCGGCAAACCAATAAAGATCACTCCAATAATTGGGATGAACATCTTGGACATCTTGAAAGCCTTCGTCAATATCTTTTTGCCACAATCCTTTCCAATACAAAATTTGTACTTTACCACCACCCCGATGTCCCATCATTGGCGAAGCACCGGTATTCAGTGGTAATTCTATTGCCACCGCATCTGAAAAACGCCCGACATCGACGTTAGAGTCTGCGGCGTCATCCTGCCAAGACAGCCGCCACGCAATGGTTTTGCCATCGGTTAGTGCTTGAACCGTGATTTTGTCAATAAAAGCTTGTGCCAAAGCCGGCATGGTGACTTGTTGTGGCATCACGGGTACTTCGGTTACCGGTACTGACTGCCATTCTTCGGCTAGTGGGTTCGTCGGTAAAGCTTCAATTCGCTTGACAGTAATACTGGCTTCTTGAGCCGTTGCCATAGTCGTCATGAGGATAAAAAAGCTGATTAGACTAATTGGATAGCCTAAGCGTTGAATCGTTTTCATCACTATTTTCTCCGTTTGATAGCTGCTAATTTTCTCCCCCTTATGTTCAAGGGGGATACCACTCAATTAGGTCGTATTGTGCCGATACACATCATACTGTTTATCGTAATAATCACGGATACGAGTTGGCTCCGTGAAAGGTACTCGTGCGACCTCTTCACCTTTGCCATCCCAGCCAATAACTTCATTGCCTTCTACTTTAAACTTCTCAATGATGCGATTCGTTGCACCAAACAGGAGTAAAGCACCCAGTAGCTGTTTGTCATCTTTCAAGCTACGATACAACGTTTTGGCTTGGTCAACTTGTGGTCCAAACAGTTGTTCTAAGAACCCATCTGGAACATGAACGGGTGGAATGTAGTACACATTAGGACTGGTGCCAAATTGTGGATATAACGGCAAAGCTAAACGACGGATTTTAATAATATAATCGAGTGGATTATCTTCACGCGGTTCGCTTTGAGTGGTTAAAAAGCCATGCATCCGAATTTTACCAATGCAAGACTCGACGCATAAAGCCACTTCGCCTTGTTCAACTCGGGGATAGCAACCGATACATTTTTCACTGGTGCGACTCACCAAATTGAAAAAGGTTTTTTTGTACGGACAAGCTTCTACACAGGCTTGATAACCCCGACACCGTTGCTGGTCAATTAAGACAATACCGTCTTCATCACGTTTATAAACGGCTTGCCGAGGACAAGCGGCGACGCAAGCGGGATGCGTACAATGGTTACAAATTCGCGCTAGGTAAAACATCCACATCGGATGGATACCTGCAAAATGCCCACCTTGTTCCACCGTGCCAGTAATATCGTCTTCACCGAGATTAACTGCGGAATAATCCATCGTTCCCGGCAGATGTCCCGTGGGCAAATCCAACGGCCCGTGATCTTCAAAAATGGTCTTAGTTTTCAGTACTTCGCCTTGCCATTGTGCCGGTTCGCGGCGTTCGAGTAATTTTAAATCCCAACCGGTTGGATAACCGCCATAGGGCTTGGTTTCCACATTATTCCAAAACATACTTTCTTCGCCCTTCCCGCTGGTCCAACAGGTTTTACAAGCGATAGTACACGTCTGACATTCAATACATTTATTAATATCAAACACATAAGCAACTTGCTTTTGCGGTAGTGGGGCATCATAGGGATAGGTCATGTCCCGTCCCAATTGCCAATTATGACGTTCAGCCATGATTCATTCTCCTGTTAGGCGCGCATGATAAATTGACCGGCGATAAACCGTTTCAGGACATCGCTTTCGTAAGTGGGACGTAAGCCCTGTTGTGCCGGTGCCCATAAGCCTTCACCGTTCAAGCCACCGGCTTCCGCTTTGGTGATTTTAACCATGGATTCGCGCGGCGCACCGGTGGGACAGTGAACATCAGGCACAAACCCCTGCGTCATTTTTTGACCTAACAGTCCTTTGACATAAAGCGAATCAGTCATCCACGTGGGTTTGAGCCAACCGCGAGTACAGCTTTGATGACTGCCACTGCGAAAGATGGATTGATAATTCGTTTCCGGTGATTTAGCTAAGCCGGTGGGATTGGTTTCTTGACCGCGCACCGAGCCGAAAGTCGCGCAATACATGTTGTGCCACATGCGCGTTACCCCACGCGGGGTGCCAGGATAATAACGTGCTCGTACTAGCAAGCGTGCGACTTTATAACCTTCTGGGTTGTTTTGCCAATTTCTGAATGGACGATCATGCGGATCGGCATCGACGTAAACATAATCGCCATCTTCTATGCCTAAGCCTTTCGCATCTTGAGGATTGATATCGATATAAGCCTCGGTGACAAAGGGCATTCGCTTGTCCCGACGCAACATATCACCAAACGGTCCAAACCAAATGGCAACAATATCGGTATCAACCGCCGTGGTGTGCGCGCCATGACGGTATTTGGGCGTATGGAAAATAAAACTAAATTGTTCAGCGCGTAACGGATGTTGGCTATTGAGTACTTCCTCAACCGTTCTGACAACATGCCGACCTTGGCGAACGTCAGCGGTGACATTATCTGAGGAAACGCCATAATCTTCGGGACGTTTCGGGCGCAACAACGGATGCGCTTGTGCAACGATGACATTGGGTTCATAGAAGGTTGAATCGATGGGTTCCCGATGTACGACCATATTTTCGCCGCTATCACGGAATTCCGGTTCCTCGCGGTAAAATTCCAGCCGCCCGGTCTTGGTGTACCACGGTTTATCTTCATTGCCTTGTTCCCAAGCACCGACTTTAGGATAAGTGCGGGTTTGCAGGATAGCTGGGATACCTTCCGCCGCTTTTTGCTCTAAATCTTCAATCCGATAACCACGAGTAGCATTAGAATGATCTAAAACCCGTTGAATGTAAGTACGCATCCCGCCATGTTCTAGGAAGTACCAGTAATTCTGATGGCGAGAATCTTCGGTGAGCCGACCAATAGCACGACTGATACCCGCAGCAACCTCTACATCGGAGCGAGTATCATGAATTCGCTTGAGCGGTGTTGCTGGGAAAGTATATAGAAATGGATTAGTGACACTGATAGTCATGTCGGGATATTTGAGTTCTGCCCAACTGTCCACGGCAAAGACGATATCCGAGTATTCGCAACTGGCAGTCCACCACCATTCATTTTGCGCCACAAATTCAACTCGCGATAAGGTATTAATCACAAAATCATAATGACCTTTTACGTTACCAATGAGTGAATTGGAATTACTGACATGCACGGCTTTAGTTGGGGTTGGAATATGAGTTTTGCCGGTGAGCACGGTATCACCCATGCGTAAAATGGTATCACCGTGATTGAAATAATGAACACTTTCCGGTTTCCAATACACTTTCGGTTGGGCGGGTTTACTAGCATCCAATTCGATCTGGAAAGGATTTTCTCCGATAAATTGCGGTAATCCATTGAAAAAGCTAGCGCGATAATTACCGGCAAAGCTACCGACATTACCACCGAATTTACCTAAATTACGAGTCAGCGCCGCGATCAAGAAAATAGCGCGATCTTTCAGATCGTTATTGAAAAATTGATTGGGACCCATCCCGACAGTAAACAGCGTCTTATCCATATTCGCAGCGATTTGCCGAGCTAACCCGCGTACTGCCTCCGCTGGTGCCCAAGTGAGTTTTTCGACCTGTTCTGGCGTGTAACTCCCATCAATGAGTTGTTTGGTGACATCGAAAACGGTTCGGCAAGCGACGGTTTGACCAGAAACCAGCGATATTTGAACTTCACCGGTTAACTGCGGTTGTAAATTCAGCGCAGCAAAATATTTACCCACTTGATCCCGATTAACAGCCACCGGTTGATTTTGTGCTTCATCCCAGAGGACGAAATCACCCCAATTTTGGCGTTGTTGTTCGTCAAACACGATGCCCGGTTGTTGATGAACCGGTGGACCTTTATCACCCACTTTGACAACGACGGTGTTATTGCTGAGAGTGGCTAACTGATAATTAGGGAATACATCACTGGCACGAAGCATTTCGCCGGTGTCCATACGAACCAGTAGCGGTAGGTCGGTATTGGCTTTAACATAAGCATCATCATACAATTTTTCACTGATCAGCACTTGAACAATGCCTAATGCCAATGCTGGGGTAGTCCCGGGACGAACAATAATCGCTTCATCGGCTTTATTCATAGTGGCACTGTATTCAACGGCGATAACAACGACTTTAGTGCCCTTCATCCGCGCTTCCGTCATCCAGTGTGAATCGGGCATCTTCGTGGTAATCCAATTCATTCCCCAAACGAGCAGCAGGTTAGCTTGTTCGGCATTACAGAGGTCAAAGTCGACCGTTTGTTGACCCGTCACCATCGGATGACCCGGTGGTAAATCGGTGTGCCAACTGTAATTATCAAAACCACGTGCCCCTAATGCTTTTTCTGCACCACTGCCGCGAATCTTGTCATCTAATAACGCGATTGCATTAGCCAAACGGTACTGCACAAACACGCGAGTCATCCCCAACGGGGGCATACCACCGCGGAATTTTAAAGTTTGCGTACCAGCACCTTGGGTTGCCTCTACCATCAAGGGATCGTAACCTTGAGCGAGTAAGCGTTTTTTACCCTCTTCACCCGAATAGGTTTGGGCAATATTAATTAAAGCCTTACCGGCGAGATCAAAAGCCTCATCCCAGGAAACCGCTACCCATGAATCACGTCCACGCTGCATGTATTTGGGATCAGCGGCACCGGTTTCGGGATGACGAGGAAAGCCCGCTTGTGCCCACTCTAAATAGCCCTTGCGTACCATCGGACGTTTGCAACGCCTATCGCCATAAAAGCGTCGTACTAAAGATAGCCCTTTTTGACAACAGCGGGGATCCCAACGTTGGCTGGCACCATTCCCCTCTAAATCAGTGGCTTTGTGATAACCATAAGTGGGGGCAATACGGGTAACCACGCCGTTTTTGACAAATCCTCGTAACAAACAATTGTGCGTATCATTCGGTGCACATAAGAAAGTAAAAGAAGAATCATAATGATATAAATCCCGGTAAACTTTTTCCCAATCGCGGTTAGGATATTGAGATAAAGGATTATCGATGGCTACCGGGGTTAACAACTGAGTC
Organism: Thioploca ingrica; assembly: GCA_000828835.1. Classification (GTDB taxonomy): domain Bacteria; phylum Pseudomonadota; class Gammaproteobacteria; order Beggiatoales; family Beggiatoaceae; genus Thioploca; species Thioploca ingrica. The sequence goes on along the minus strand of AP014633.1, from coordinate 2,009,778 downwards.
GCCGCCATGGCACTGTGAGAAAGCCAAGCGGCACTGGCACCGGTAGCTGCCATTTGAAATAAGAAACGACGGCGTGAAATCGCAGTCGGTTGATGTTCGTCAGCGTAATTTGACATAGGTACCTCTTCCTTAGCTGAACCAATTGTTTTTAATAACAATCAGTCTTCAGGTACAATAAATAAACGTTATGTGAGAGTTAATAACGTCAATAGCATACCTTCAAGCCGTTTCAAATGACTTTGATTTAGATCAATTTGACCGAGATTATTGGGGTAAATATAACTAAGCCAGGAAACCACTTATGGACTCTAACGCCTTATATGAAAAAGATTTTTATGCCTGGATTCAATATCATATTGAATTATTAAAACAAGGTAAGCTAGAACAACTGGATGTTGATATTTTAATTGATGAATTAGAAAGTATGGGCAAACGAGATAAAAGGGAATTAGCCAGTCATTTTATCATTCTAATAGCGCACCTGTTAAAGTGGTCATTTCAACCGCATCAACGTAGCAATAGTTGGCAGAATTCCATTGATGAACAACGGGTTCAAATTACCAAACAGTTAGAAGATAGCCCGAGTTTAAAGCCATTTTCACCAGAAGCCATCGCCAAAGCTTATCCCGATGCGGTGAAATTGGCGAGTCGGGAAACACGTTTATCCTTGAATACTTTTCCACCGGTTTGTCCCTACAGTTTAGAGCAACTGAGAGATGAAGATTTTTATCCCCCCAGTAGCCTGGATGAAACGAAGTGAAATCCAGGAGAAGAATCCTCGAATTCCTGAATTTCGCGTAGCGTAGTCCAGGCTACACTCGCTAACTCGCCTCCAAAAGTATATTCATTATCTATGGTTAATGCCATTAAGTTAAGGATCAAGTCGACCACCACCCCTCACTCCCCTCCTTGCTAAGGAGGGGAGGGGGTGGTTTAAATCAGCTTAACTTAATGGCAATGTTATATATCCTACGCTTGCTTCTACACGTCTTTTGCATACACCATTTGATGTCTTATCCCACTCTGGTTTATCAAAATCCCCTCCCTTAATATTTTGTGAAAGCAATTTTAGAGTCTGAAATATATGGTTTCACTTTACGAACGTGTCTGTGAAATTAAAAAAGCGACCGGTTGGACTCAGGAACAAATCAGCACGGAAACAGGCTTACACATTAGTACAGTCAGTAGAATTTTCCGAGTGCCTGAATATACGGGTAACAAGATTTCCAATAAACTTATCAATCAGTTACATCAGGAAGTCGTGAAGTCCCCTTTTCCGGCTTATATAGAGCAGTGGTTTGAACGATATAACGTTTGGAAGGAACAGTATACCAAAAAGGAATTTGCTCAACATCTCAATATGTTAGAACCGTTATTATTTAATCACAAAGCCTTGGATTCACATGAGTTGATTGCCTGCCGGGTGAGTTGGTTGTTAGGGCATATTTACTATGACCGTGCTTTTTATTTGAAAGAACATGAAGTTATGAAAATGGTGGAGTCAGCTTTGGTGTGGTATCAAAGAGCATTGAAGGTACTGACTTACCATGAAGAAAGTAGTTTAACTGTACAGAAGTACAAGATTCAACAGTGTCTCGTTTCTACCAAGTTTAATTGTTGTGACCCTGGTCGTCGTGCTGATAGTGAAGAAATACGGCGTTGGTTATTAGACATGGATTATTTGCAATTGGTGGAAACGGTGGTAACCGAGGATTCATGGAATTGGATTGCGGCCCGTAATGGTTTGGTGGCTGCGTCCATTTTGCAGAATATTGAGAAATGTCAATTTTTCTGGCAAGCCATGCTGAAGGTGAGCAAGAATTTTAAAAATCTTGAGTTTGTCCCTTCAGAGTGGTTGCCTTCGATTCGCCAAGATTCCGATTTGGTGTGGTTTGTGAAACAAGTGACCAAGGAGAGTAAGTTATGAAGAGAATTATAGTTTTAGTGGTGGTAGTTGTTAGTTTTGGGACGGGGCTGGTGTGGGCGGATATGGAGAGGGTGAGTATCCCACTACCACAAATGCAGAGTGCAAAATCCTCTGAATCTGTTAAACAAGTTACTCAGTTAAAAGTAAATAATTAATCTTTGGTAATATCACAAAAGTAGAGTGTTGTTATGCGTAAACCTCCTTTAGATCAATTGCAGGACCTGCTAAAAAGGGTTAAACAGGATTGCTGCCTTCATCCTTCTGATAATGCACAGATTGATTCATTGTTTCAAGAAATTTGTCAAGTAGCAAATATACTTCTTAAGCGTATTGAATCAATAATAAATCAAGGTTCTATTCAACAAGAACAGGATTACATAAAAGAACTGTTAGTTATTCTACAGAATCGTTTAAAACAACTACAATGATCTGTTAATCTTAAACGGGTAGTGGTACGGCAAAAGTGATGTATTTATGTTCTAACCCAACTCCCCACTCTAATCCTCTCTCCCAAAAGGCGAGTTGATAAGAGTGAGGGTGAAAATTGCGGCACCTTACTCCTATTTCAAGATTACCTGACGATCTTAATTGTTAAATCTCTTGATTAGAATTTCAAGACGACCCACCACTGCCTCTTGGGCATCGGAGGAAGGTTTCTTGTTTTTCTTGACTTCATCCCTAAGATACTCAAATATTTCTTTGTAAGCAAAACGTTCAGATATAACTGGATTTTCATTAAGTGGAATTCTGTCAGTTCCTAAACTAAGAAGCTTCAATATCCACTCAACGTGTTTATCAATACTTTTTTCAAATTCTTTTGTTTTTTCGTCAGAATCCAAACTTCTTCCTGGATTTTTTAACTCCGGGTGTTGTGCTGAAAATTTCCTAATTGCTATTTTTACAAGAAGTTCTTGGTTATCTCTCAGCCAAATCTCAGCCTCTTTCCATATAGAAAACCCTTCTGCAATATTATCAAGATTTTTTAGATAGTCATCCAGTTTATCTATTTTCTCTTTAAGTTCTCCTTTTTGCGCGATAGTTCCTATTTCCATAATTCTTTCAATTATTTTTTTTGTAATTGAAAAACCTTCTTTCAGAGACTTCACATTGGAGTGAATAGCTTCCCGTTGCATAGCTTCCCGTTGCATAGCTTCATCCCATTGGAAATAATATCCTATTAAGGCAATAAAAATAGCCATCAGAATAATAGCGGCCATTACAATAATAAGTGCTGATATTCCAGCGCAACCAAAAAAAGGCGAGATTAACAAAATACAAAAAACTATAAGTATCATTAAAATGCTTATGGTTTTTGCAACAGGTGGAAGTCCAGGAAATCCTGTTGCTAAAGATTTAGAAAGCATTTTAACAATGCTCTGGATTGGGTTAGTGTCTTTGCTATCCATTTTGTATTTCCTTTCAAAACTTTGTTGTGAAATACCCAGTATTAGCTCGCTACCAAGCTCTGCTTGGTAGTGTTTGTCCACGAAGCTCTGCTTCGTGTATTTTGTCAAGCAGAGCTTGACCAGCAGGCGTTACCAAGTTCCACTTAGTAACGAGCAAAAATCAACAACAGTTTACTACGCCTCTGGATAATATTCTTCACCTAGAATTTGTTCCAACGTATAAGGACACTCAGTCGGAAAAATGGCTTCATTAAGTCCGGTTTCCTTAGCTGCCAATTTTACTGCTTGGCGATAGGCTTTGGGAATTTTTTCTAACAAATAATGTTTAAGACTTGGACTTCGGTCTAATCGTTCTTCAATTTGTGAACGTTGTTCATAAATAGTGGCATTCCAACTGCGAGAACGCAATTCAACCTGATATTGCCATTTCAACAAATGAGCTAGCAAAATTCGCAATCGACTGCTTAAGGCATTTTGTTGATTAGCACCCATTTCTTCTAATTCTTCTAGCAAATACATCCGGTCTATCTGAGTCCAATTTCCTTGTTTAAGTAACGCTATATTTTGCAGTAACCAAGCGTAAAAGTCTTGGTGATAAAGAGAAGTCATTGGTGGCCCTGGTTAAAATTTTACTTTTATCATTATAAGGTTAAATTAGTTAACTTTGGAATTCCATATGACTCCAATCTGGTGAATTGAGCAAGTGTAGCCTGAATGAAACATAGCGAAGTCCAGGCAACTGGTTGGCTTTATTGAGGTTCAACACCTAACGCTTTCAATTGTTCTGCCCATCGGTTTGCTCGTGGTTGTTCTTGTGCTAATCGTTCTGTTCCCCACCAGAGCCAGGTAGGTTGAGTTAGGCGCGGGTTTTCGCGCCGTAACACAACCATAATGTTAATGAATAGTTGGGTTACGCTACGCTAACCCAACCTACAACTTCTTGGTAGTGTCTGTCCACAAAGCTCTGCTTCGCGTATTTCGTTAAGCAGAGCTTGACCGGCCGGCGTTGCCAAGTGGAATCCTCGAATTCCTAGATAAAGATGAAATTGAATCCCATGGCAATATCAGATTATTCATTTTCAGATGATTAAGTAATAACCACTGTTAATTTAGTAGGGTGGGCATTGCTCACCTTACACGGCTACACGGCTTAATGTACCTGTCCACCATACAATTTAGCGTATAATCCGTTTTCCCGAATGAGATGATCATGATATCCTTCTTCAATAATTTGTCCTTCATCAAAAACCAATACCCGTTGGGCTTGCTTAACTGCACTCAGTCGGTGGGCAATAATAATTGTGGTTTTGTCTCGCAAAAATTGGCTGAGAGCCGTATGTAGTTTAGCTTCGGTATCCGTATCCAAGGCAGAAGTCGCTTCATCTAAAATGACGATTTTAGGATTAGCGAGGATCATCCTAGCGATTGCCACACGTTGGCGTTGTCCACCAGACAGACGGACTCCCCGTTGTCCTAATAAAGTATCTAAACCGGTTTCTAGGCTATTAACTGTTTCACTCAGTTGTGCAATTTCTAATGCTTGCCAAATTTGTTCATCGGCTAAAGGGCGTCCTAAAGTTAAATTCATGCGCAACGTATCATTAAATAAAGCCGGATGTTGTAATACCGTAACGACATGTTCTCGTACCACATCCATCCCAATTTGAGTGATGGGTATATTATTAAAATAGATATTTCCTGACTGCGGAACGTATAAACCGAGTAGTACATGTACTAAAGTGGTTTTACCACCCCCACTGGCTCCAACTAAAGCAACTTTTTCTCCTGCTTGAATATTAAGTGATACCCGATTCAATACCCAGTCTTGTTGATTATAGGAAAAACAAACCTCTTGTAACCGAATTGAAGTGGTTGGTTGTTCTTTAAACGGATTCATTAAATGGGGATAATGAGGTTCCCACGAGAGGGAAAAGAGCCGGTTGACCCGTTGCAAAGCCGCATTGGCACTATGATAACTATATTGAATATCAATCAGTTCCTGCATTGGTCCAAACATAAACCACAGGTAGCCGAATACAGCAAACATTTGCCCAATGCTTAAGTCGGAAAACAGCACCATAAACATACTGATAGCACGAAACATCTCAAAACCAAATAGAAATACACTAAAAGAAAAACGCCCAGCGGCGTCGCTTTTCCAAGCGTAAGCAATAGCATGATTTTTAATTTGCCTAGCCGTATCAATAACGCGTCCTAAATAATAGTCTTCACGGTTACAAGCTCGAATTTGTTGAATCGCTTCTAGAGTTTCAGTTAAACTTTGTTGAAACATACTATAGGCTTCATTTTCTTTGCGTTTTAATTCTTTTACCTTGCGACCTAAAAAGGTGGTTAAATAAACCACCATGGGATTAATGATTACAATCAATAATGCGAGTTGCCAATGCATCCAGAATAAAATAATAGCTGTCCCAATAATGCTTAAAGCCGCAATCATCACTCGACTAATACTCACCCCAATAAATTTATCCAACGTGTCTAAATCAGTTACTAAATGAGAAATAACTTGCCCACTCCCTAAGGTCTCATATTCAACCATCGACACCCTTTGTAAGCGGTTAATTAACTCTTGGCGAATACAATAAACTACTTCTTTAGCAATCACGGTGAATTGGCGCATTTGCCAAACCCCGGTACCTAATACCATTAAACGCAACCAAATAGTAACCAAGGTAATAACCACCACCGTAAAAAAAGGCCCGTGCCATGACGATGGAAAAATCCCATTAATAGTGTTGACTAAAGTCGCCGGTTGATTAAGCAATACTTCGTCTACCAGTAACGGCATGAGGAGTGGAATCGGTATACTTAATAAAGTCGTTAATACCGCAATCAAGTGAGCTAGGATAATTTCCCGCTTGTGCTGCATAGCAATATTAATAATTTGCTGCCAACTGTAACCGCGATGATGAGGTAAGTGAGTTGCTGTCTGGACTGTTGAGGTAAATAATTTAACTTTTTCACTATTTTTCAGCATATTCATAAAATTAACTAAATAGTCATCAACTTTGAGGAGGATATGATTTCATGAGCATAATTAACCCAGCTTGAAATTTGTTCTCTTATCCCCATTATTTTCCACAATCTTTGTGGTCGAGACTCATGGGTCAAAATCTCACTTCTTAACGCTTAAGTAAACGGAAGTTGGTTAATAGACAATAATGGAAGATGTAAAATATTCACTATAGGGCTTTCTTGAAAAAAGCAAATATGCAACTTAAATTTGAGCAACTGATTATACCGCCGGGTCATCAATTACTTGTAAAAGAGATCAGGGGGTCGATGTATGAAAGCATTTAGAGATTGGGTAAAAACACAGTTAACGGTTAACTGAACAAGTGCTCATTATTTGTAAAACTTTAGGGGTATAACCAAACATATCATGGAAAGTAAAGTATGGTTGAAATAAAACAATTACGTAAACATTTTGGCCCGTTGGTGGCGGTCGATAATATTTCTTTCCAAGTGGGTCAAGGAGAAGTATTAGGGTTTCTCGGACCGAATGGTGCCGGTAAATCAACGACCATGAAAATGATTACCGGTTTTCTAACGCCAACTACCGGTACGGTTTTAGTCGATGGACATGATATTGTCCAACAACCCATTGAAGTAAAGCGACGAATTGGTTATCTACCAGAAGGTGCGCCAGCTTATCCGGATATGACACCGGCTCATTTTTTAGAATTTATAGCGCGAGTACGCGGCTTAAAAGGTGCAAACAAGCGGAAGCGTATTGATGAAATCATTGAAAAAGTTAATTTGCAAACTGTGTTACATCAAACGATTGATACGCTTTCTAAAGGGTTTAAGCGTCGGGTTGGCTTAGCGCAAGCGATTTTACATGACCCAGAAGTGTTAGTTTTAGATGAACCAACCGACGGATTGGATCCTAACCAAAAGCATGAGGTTCGTACTCTCATTAAAGCGATGGCTCAGGAAAAAGTCATTATCTTGTCGACTCATATTTTGGAAGAAGTCTATGCGGTTTGTAGCCGGGCTATCATTATTGCTAAAGGTAAAATCTTGGCAGATGGTACTCCAACTGATCTAGAAGCGAAATCTCGCTATCATAATGCCGTGACGATTACTTTGAAAGCCAGGATGGAACAAGCCGCCTCAATTCGTCAATCGTTGTCACAACTCTCTGGTGTCTATAAAGTAGATATCTTATCCGAAATGGATTCTCACCTCAGTTATCAACTCTTTCCGGAGACACAACGTTCTATTATCGGTGAAATCAGTCAATATGCTCGTAATCAGCAATGGGAAGTAGAAGAACTTCACGTGGATAAAGGGCATTTGGACGAAGTATTTCGGTCTATTACCGAAGATTTATCCGAAAGTAAGCACCGCTAACATTTTCACTCATTCCGGTTTTTGTTAAGGAGTCACTTTCATGCGTGGACAGCAGATTATGGTATTGTTTTGGCGAGAATTAACCAGTTATTTCGCTACACCAATTGCCTATGTATTTATTATTATTTTTTTATTTTTAAGTGGAATTTTTACCTTTTATTTGGGTAACTTTTTTGCGCGAGGTCAAGCGGATTTAATTCCCTTTTTCACTTTTCATCCCTGGTTGTATCTTTTCTTGATCCCCGCCTTAGCGATGCGATTGTGGGCGGAAGAACGCAAAACCGGCACCATTGAATTATTATTAACCTTACCGGTGACGATTACCGAAGCCGTCCTCGGAAAATTTTTAGCTGCTTGGGCATTTACCGCCATTGCCTTAGCCATGACTTTTCCCATCTGGGTAAGTGTTAATTATTTAGGTAATCCCGATAATTCAGTTATTTTAGCCGGTTATATTGGCAGTTTATTAATGGCTGGGGCTTTTTTAGCGATTGGCAGTTGCATGTCAGCGTTGACTAAAAATCAAGTGATTGCCTTTGTCATCACGGTAGTCGTTTGCTTGGCTTTTATTCTCAGTGGCTTTCCCTTAGTGTTAGACTTTTTTAGTGGTTGGGCGCCACAATTAATTGTTAAAACCATTAGTTCATTTAGTTTTCTAACCCATTTTAATGCCATCGGTAAAGGTGTCATTGATTTACGGGATATTATTTATTTCTTCTCGTTGATCGCTTTTTGGCTATTTGCCACCGCGATTCTCATTGAAATGAAGAAAGCAGACTAATTCAGGAGTTAGTAACCGATGAACCAGAAAATACTCACGACCACAGGCTTACTGATAGCCATTGCCTTGCTACTGGCGGTTAATATTACCAGTGATAGCCTGTTTAGAGCAGCACGTCTCGACTTAACCGCTAATCAATTGTACACCCTGTCCGAAGGTTCTAAGAATATCCTCGCTAAATTAGAAGAACCGATTACTTTACGCCTGTATTTATCAGAAAAACTCGCCACCACTTTACCCGGTATCAATAGTTATACCGTGCAAGTAAAGGAATTATTGGAAGAGTATCAACGAATTGCTGGAGATAAACTCAAATTGTTGATCATGGACCCAGAACCATTTTCTGAAGAAGAAGATCGGGCTGAAGGTTATGGTTTACAAGGAGTTCCTACCGATAATACTAATGACACCTTTTATTTTGGTCTAGCCGGTACTAATTCAACGGATGATCAAGAAGTCATTCCGTTTTTCTCTCCCAATCGCGCTGAATTTCTAGAATACGATGTCACCAAACTCATTTACCAATTAACCAAGCCTAAAAAGAAAGTGGTTGGCATTATGAGTAGCTTACCCTTGCAGGGAGATGCGACGCCTTTCACGCAAGGCGGTAATGAACCGTGGATGATACTCGATCATATCCGCCAACTATTTGAAGTACGCCATCTCGAAACTAGCCTCACTGAAATACCCAAAGAGGTGGATGTATTAATGTTAGTCCATCCCAAAAATCTGAGTGATAGTACTTTATATGCTATCGATCAGTTTGTCCTCAAAGGCGGCAGAGCGATTGTTTTTGTTGATCCGTATTCAGAAGCCGATCAGCCTCCCATGGATAAAAATAATCCGATGGCTGCTTTACAAGCACCGCGTAATTCAGACTTAACCAAACTCTTTGATGCGTGGGGTATCGAGCTTGTGCCAAATAAAGTGGTTGGTGATTTGAAAACAGCACAAAAAGTTCAAGTTAGAAAAGGCGCTAGTGCGATGGTGGTCACCTATCCAGTCTGGATGGACTTAAGTGAAGACCAATATTTTAACAAAGAAGATATTATTACCGCTAAATTAGGCAATATCATTATGGCAACCCCCGGTGCTTTAGTGAAAAAAGGCGAAGTACCCACGGAAATGGTTCCCTTAATTGAATCGGGTAACCAAGCGATGCAAATTGAAACTACTAAGCTGGGATTTTTTGCTGAACCGGATAGCCTAGCAAGAGATTTTAAACCCGAAGGTAAATTTACCTTAGCGGCTCGAATTACGGGTAAAGTTAAAACGGCTTTCCCAGAAGGCAAACCGAAAGAAAAAGATAAAGAAACAGATAAAGACAATAAAGAAACAGAAAATCAGCCCCCCGCTGCAACCAATCAGCCGCATTTAACCGAAGCGGCGGAACCGATTAATGTGATCGTCGTAGCCGATACTGATTTGCTAGAAGATAAATTCTGGGTACGGGTGCAAAATTTTGTTGGCCAACGGATTGCGTTACCTTATGCGAATAATGCCACTTTGGTTTCTAATGCACTAGATAATCTCAGTGGAAGCAATGATCTAATCAGTGTCCGTAATCGCGGCAGTTTTGCTCGTCCATTCACTCGAGTAGAAGCAATTCAACAGGAAGCCGAACAGCGTTTTCGTGAAAAAGAGAAAGAATTGCTAGCCAAACTGCAAGAAACCGATCAAAAGATTCGCGAATTGCAAACCAAAAAACAAGACGATAACAAACTGATGCTCAGCATTGAGCAACAACAAGAAGTTGAACGTTTTCGGGATGAGAAAATTAAAACGCGCAAAGAACTACGCAACGTACAACATGAGTTGCATAAAAATATTTCTAGCCTAGAAACTAAGATGAAGTTTATTAATATTGGACTGATTCCACTGTTAATCGGTATAGGTGGTATTACCATCAGTTTCTTAAGTCGGAGACGTAAGTTGTCAGTTAACAGTTAAAAATCTGCTATTATTCGTTTAACAATCATCCATTATTAACGATAACGTCTACCCAGTTATTAATAACGGCTAGACGTTTATTGATGATTTAATCAGGTTAGTTGATAACGGCGAGTGGTTAGTTGATAACGTATTAAGGTTTATTGATATTGAATAGATAATTCTTAATAACTAATCCATGATAGTTGATAATCGATAAACGATAATTGATAACTGACATATAATAATCAATAACGGATAACTGATAATTTAGGAGTCCATTGAATGAATATAAAGAACCTAATTATTTTAACAATGATTACTTTAGCCGTAATTATTACTGCGGCTGTATTAAACCAACCTCAAACGACTACAATCAGTGAGAGTAAAAAACTTTTTCCTCACTTGCTAAAAGCACTGGATCGAGTATCGGAAATTACGGTGAGTACTAAAAATGAAGTAGCCACTTTAACTCGTCCGGTGGAAGGACAGTGGCAATTAAAAGAAAAACACAACTATCCAGTGTCGCCAGATAAGATTCATAAATTACTTATTGGCGTAGCTGACTTGGTTACGCTGGAAGCAAAAACTAACAATCCCAAACTGTATAGCAAGTTAGGGGTAGAAGATATTACAGCAGAAGCTTCACAATCAAAACTGCTTACTTTAAAGAATGCGGAAGGTAAAACGCTCGCCAGTTTAATTGTTGGTAATGACAAAGTGGCTAAAACTGATCCCACTTTACAAGAAATTTACGTTCGTCGAGCCGAAGATAAACAAGCCTGGCTTGTCATAGGACAATTAACAGTGGAAAAGGCAGCCGCTAACTGGTTAAATGCCAAAATCGTTGATGTCGATAGTGCTCGCGTCAGCAAGATCAATATTACGCATCCCGATGGTGAAGAAATAGCGATTTTTAAAACTGCACCACAAGCTGAAGAGTTTCAATTGGCGTATATCCCTGAAAAGGCCAAAGTTAAAATGCCTCATGTGCTCAAGAATATAGCGACCACTTTAAGCAATCTTGAATTGGATGACGTCACGACTGCGAATGAAATAACGTTTACCGATGATGCTAGTACGCGTGCTGTATTTACCACCTTTGATGGCTTAGAAATTACGATGGTAACGATGAATAAGGACAATAAACATTACGCTAAATTCTCTGCTGCTTTTACGCCCAAAGCGGTTTGGACAGAACCCCAGGAGCCAACTCAATCAGCAACTGAAAAAGAGCAATCGCCAGCTAACCCAACTGAGAAAGTAGCTAATAAAACTGAAAAGAAGACGCCATGGCAACCTAAACCAGCAGATGAAATTAACAAACAGGTTGAAACGCTCAATGCTCAGTTCAAAGATTGGGTTTATATTCTTTCTGATTATAAAGTAGATGATTTGGCTAAAAAGCAGAAAGATCTCATTGAGGAAGAATCCAGCACGAAGGCAGAGAAACCGGTTGCAGATGAAGTTGGCGAGCCAGCGACCGCTATAGAAGAAATAACGGTTCCGGTTGAAAATTAGCTGATATTAAGGGTGTCAGTGAACACTCTAAGTGAAGGGCGAGCCGGTGAGTTCGCCCTAACACCCGATTATGTTATTTTTGCCCACATTATCCAATTGGTTATTATCATCTTTCATCACGAGAGGGTGGCATATAACGCTCATCATATTGTCTATCTTCTCCACGAGGCGGTGGTGAACGATCATCATAGCGCTCATCTTCCCGACGGGGTCTATATCGATCATCATAGCGCCCATTTTCTTCTCCACGCGGTGCTGGCACCCGACCGCCTTGCTGTTCCTCTTCTTGTCGTTTCATCATGGCTTGTTGTTCTTCCAGCATTTGTGCTTCCGTTTTCAGTTGGTATTTTTTAGGTAAGGTAAAAGTATCTTCCGGTATTTTGACATCGGTTTGAATACGGATGATTTCATATTTTACCTTATCGCCTTTTTCACCACTGCCTTTGATGACACTTTTCATGGGCACACCTAGTTTCATCGATTGTGCTTCTAACTCGTCATGTGCTTGTTGGCAAGGATGAACCGGTAAACCTTTGGGTTTTCTAGAGCTAGACATTTGATACATCGCATCAAGAAAGGCTTTAACATAAGGAACTTTTACTGCTTCTAGAGAAAAATAATTTTCTGAACAGACTTTACCTTCTGCTATAACTTGATAGTTGATGGTGGTATAACCGGCAACTTCAGGTCCTTTACCTTTTTCAATTAATTCAGCTTTAATGTCCGGTAGTTTAGGCAAAGGTGGCATATCTTGGGGTGGTTTAGGAAGAGTTCCAACAATATTCATGGCCATGATTTGTTTTTCCTCAGTATTAACCATATAGGCTTTTCCCTTCTCTAAATCAATTAAGGTGTAAAAATTAGGATTCGAGGTTTCTATCCGCGCCTGTTGCTCTTCCATAATAATTTTTTGCTTGTCTCCACGAGTATCACGGCGTTCAACAATAGTTGCTGCCCAAGTGGGAGTCACGCTGACCATTACCACACCAATGATTAGCCGATGGTACCAATAATTCATTACAAATTCTCCTAATTAAGTGAATTAAAACCGAATGGTTTATTTTAATGGACTATTCCTGGGTTGGGTCATTTCTAAAGCGAGATGGCACCATGACATCATAATACAGAAAAACATTTTAAAATAATTAAAAATATTACGGTCATTATTGAGGGGTAAATTTATTCTGACCTTGACCAATCTAAGTTTAAACCCATATCAGCTAATTCTAATGTCAGGTAAGGACTATAGTAAGGATCACCTTGTTGTAACCAAGTTGCCCACTGGTTGAGAAAACGCTGTTGATCAGGGGCTGACCACGTTTCCGGGAGTAGCCAATCATGAGCAATAAAGCGAGCAAAAGGCGTGTAGACAATACGTTTACCGCTATGAAGCGTGCGCAGCGCAAAATCTAATAAAGCATAGGGACTTTCGTAGCGAGTATCTAAACCACCTAAATCTTGCCAAAGGCTCCGTTTTATGGCGACACAAGCGGGATGGGGTGTACTTAGATTACGCACAATAGCGGTCACCGCCATGTAACCCGGGGTGTGTTCTGGAAATCCAGCATAAATTGCGAGTGGTATCCCATTAGGACGCTGCACTAAGCCAGCATGTAATAAATTGCCTTGTTCATCTAGAACTTTACCCGTAACCATTCCTACTTCGGGAATTTGCAACCAGGAAACTAATTCTGGTAATGCTTCGTCTTGGGCTTCAAGCGTTGGTCCAAATACGACTAGAAAATCAAACTGATTATCCAATGCCAAAGCTTGATTGACTTGTTGAGCATAATTGGGTTCGGTAGTTAATCTTAAAGTGCGATAGTTTTTAAGCGGAGGGGGACGTAACTGTACTCGATAATGACCACGCCATAATGCCTTATTTTCACTGACCTGTGCCGGTAAACTACGTCGTTCTAAAGCCTCTTGCAATGCTTGAATTCCAGCATCGTAAATATATTCTTTGGCATTTTGAGCCAAGGCGATTGATTGTCCATGCTGTCGCCAATGGTAAAGGACTTTGCGAAGATGTTGTACTTGGGGTTGTAATTCGGCTGCCCGTAAAATCAAATCGTAATCCTGGGAACCTTCTAAGCCAATACGCACCCCACCTAATTGTTTGAGTAATGTGCGTCGATAGACCATCAGATGAAATAAGTAATTACCCGATAGTAAAGTTTCTGGTGACCAATCCGGTTTAAACAAATGTAAAAAACGATAACCGTTTGGCGACAAAGTATCCCGATCCGAATAAATAATATCGGTTTGGGGTAAATCGACAATGGTTTTGGCCACCCAGTACAACGCCTCGGGTGCGAGACGATCATCATGGTCTAAAAAAACCACGTAATCACCCTGAGCCATAGCGATTGCCTGATTAGTCGCATGACAAATACCTTGATTGTGAGGTAAACGTAAAATTCGTAACCGTGGATCAGTTACCCCTAATTGTTGTAAACAAGCTAAAGTTTCGGGATTATCACTACCATCATCGACTAAACACATTTCCCAGTGCGGATAAGCTTGAGTTTGAACCGAATAAATACATTCGCGTAAATAAGTCGGATGCATATTAAAAACTGGGGTAATGACACTTAAGAAGGGACGGTTTAACCAACTTTGAGCATCATGACGTAATTGTTGCCAATCTTGTAAAGTTAAAAAACCATAATGAAATAACCAAGCTTGATATTCTACCCATTCACTATAAGCCCACCGTTTGAGATCCTTTTCCGTCGGTGTATCGATAAGGACATTATTTTTTTTAGACGGCTTCCCCAACCATTGCTGCCAAAAAGTAAGAAAATGCGTTAACATTTATTTTTCCCAAAATTAAACGAGTAACGAATTATACTAACTTAACCCAAGAATAGTTCGGATACTTTTTCTAAATAGCCACTTCCTAGCCAATGTGGGATGCTAAAGAAGCGAACCAGATTAATTTCAGCGGTGGCTTTGTTTCTAATGTTTTTATTTTTTGACAACCATTTTTTAATTTAGTATCATTTTAAATGGTAGGTATACGGTGAATTCCGCCGGAACTAACACCTGTGGACAAAGTGGCTTGATTTTGATTTTATTAATACCACTAGTTCGGTTAAAGTAGGAACTGAATTGTGAAATTGTGTTCCAAAAATCGGAGAACAGAGGAAACTGGCTTATGGCTGGATACCTCCTACCCATTTATAGATAGAAAGACATACTGATGGAAAAATATAAGACCTATTTACATTTCTTATCAGCGAAAATCTATAAGGATTTCCGTCGCTATCAAATGTCGAAGCTGATTTCCTGGGACACTCCCGCCCCAACTGAATCTGGATGTACGGCGATTATCGCTATGTGTTCCAGAATTCCCTATATTTTAAGTGCTAATTTGGACTGTCTTGTCAGTAGCCGCTGGGATGCACTGAAGGAAATTATTATTGTTGTTGAACAAGGTGCCTTACTTCAAGGATTTAGGGAAAAGTCATTATGAAAATTGAAGAATCTATAAGAAAGGCTGATTATTGGGCTACTCCTATCTATGAACATCCTCCTTCGTGGTTTTTCCCTGAACGTCACTTAAAATTTAAAGTTTTTGTTGATAGTGGCTTGTACACGCTAGATAGCTATTTTTCATGGTGGAACACACATAACACTAAAGTATTTACCACCGTACTTCCCGAGCGGTTGCTTATTGTAAAGACGCGGGAACTGACTCAAAGCATTCCGCAGATTGAAAGATTTTTGGGAATTACGCTAGATAGTCTTCCTACTTCTGCTCGTGGCAATGTAACCACTAAAAAATTTGGTATTCTCTCGCAAATAGATAAAAACTTTTTAGAAGAAAAAGCCAACTTTCATTGCCAGAAGTTAATGAGTAAATATTTCCCGGAAGTGAAAGGTTCATTATTTCACAACGCCAGAAATTGAATTTTTAGCAATTTAGTTGTGACAGTTGGTTTGTAAAGAAAGAATGAGTAACTCAATTATGAATAGTTCGTGGGAATTAATAAGAGATTATATGCGAAATATAAATTTTATCCGACATATGTATAAAATCTTAACCGGTTTCGCTGGTTTTATGTATGATTATAAAAGATTTCTTGCTTATGGTGGCTGGCAAGAAAATATGAATGATATAGAACGAAGAAATTATCAGCAGGTTTACTGTTACCATCGTCTAGAAAAAAGTTTAAGCTTTAAAGAGAGAAATCCAAATTCCGGTTGGAGAGATGTGTATGAATTGTTAAATTTATTAAATATTGCCAAGCAGTCTAATTCTATAGGCTATCATGATAAAGCCTCAAAACAGATCTTAGAAAAGTTTATAGCGTTACCTGAAAATATTAACTTAGAACAATCACAATCCATAAAAAAAGAACTGGAAAAATTTGATTTTAATTCCAATGATATTCATGGTGCGATGGAATACAACTTAAGTCATTTTAAAAAAGGCAAACTAGAGCAGCCGGAAGATTTTTTCTTAACAAGATATTCTTTAAGAGAATTTCAGGATAAAACAGTTGGTGATGAAATAATTCATCGAGCGATTAGATTAGCGATGAAAACCCCATCTGTTTGTAATCGACAAGCTTGGCATATTTATCATACTAGTGATAAAGAAGTTAAAAATAGCGTTTTAAGGTATCAAAATGGCAATCGACATTTCGGTGAGAATATACCCAACCTGCTGGTTATTACGACTGATTTGAAAGCATTTTTCTCAGCAACAGAACGTTATCAACACTGGATAGATGGTGGTTTGTTGTCTATGTCTTTAATGTATGCTTTTCATGCTTTAGGAATGGCCACTTGTGCCTTGAACTGGAGTCAATCGCCAAAGAACGATAAGTTATTAAGAAAAATCGTTAATATTAAGCCAGATCATACTATTATTATGCTTCTGGCGGTAGGATATCCTGATGAAAATAATAAAGTCTGTCTATCTGCTAGAAGACCTTTTGAAGAAATCTATAGCACTCTGGAAAACCGATGAGAAAATGAACAATGAAAATAGCTCTGATTACAATGCATTACCAAAGCAATTATGGTGCAGTATTGCAAGGATTTGCTACCAAGCAAATACTATCACAGTATGGGGAAGTTGAAACCATAAATTATTTTAATCCACACTTGCAGTATAAATTAGATCTAATAAGATTTAAGCCATCAATTCATGGTATTAAAATAATGATACATGATATCTTACGACTCAAAGATAGAAATAAAGTCATTAAGAAATTTAAAAAATTTATTGAATCTAACCTGAATTCATCCAAGTTGGTCACCCGACAGGACATCCAAACTGGAGCAATTAATTATTTTGATGTGTATGTTTGCGGAAGTGACCAAATTTGGAATCCCGGTGCTGTTTCTAAAAATGGAGAACTGGATCCCGTTTATTTTTTAGACTTTGTTAATAATAAGAAGGCCAAAAAAATCTCTTACGCATCAAGTATGGGTGGGCATTATCGTCTTACCAATTCTGAAAAAGAACAGATAAAAGATTTATTAAAAGACTTTACAACTATTTCAGTCAGGGAAAGTGATGCTCAAGAGATGTTATCTCAACTCTTGAAAAGAGAAGTATTTCATGTATTAGATCCAACTTTACTCCTGTCAAAGGAAAAGTGGTTGGAAGCCTTGAAAATAAATAAAAATTATAGAACTCAAAAAGAAGATTATATTTTGGTTTACCGGATATCGAAGGATCCTTTGCTAAAAAAAGCAGTTGAGTTTGTTGTCAACCGGTTTGGAAATAACAAAAAAGTAGTGATAATTGATCAAGCATTTAAGCCATTTATAACTGCGGATTTTCACATCAGAGATGCTGGCCCCATTGAATTTATAGAACTGTTTGCCAATGCCAGTTTGGTAATAACTAATTCATTTCATGGTATTTGTTTTTCTATCAACTTTAAAAAGCCTTTTGTGCCGGTAAACCCGGCATGGGGAGGAAACCGAATTGAGAGCTTATTGAATTTATTTGGTCTGAGAGATAGGTTTATCAATGATGAAGAAGATATTTATAAATTAAGTGTTGATTTTAATTATGAATTTTTTGAAAACAAACTTAAGAATGAACGAGCGAAATCTATCAAATTGTTAAGTTCAAGTATAATCTCTTGAGAAAAATAAAAATTTAGATAACACTTCAAAGATAGGTAGGAATGACTTATGACTAAATACCAAAACAAAGGAAGAATACATTATGAAGTATGCAAGTTTAGGGTTTGAGCATGCACCAGGAAATCTGGGTGACAACATTCAAACCCTCGCTGTAGAACAATTCTTACCTTATGTTGATAAGAGATTTCCAATAGATGCTCTTAATCAAGTTCAAGAAAATGATAAATATCTTCTTGTTATGAATGGCTGGTTTACTCCTAAACCACAAAATTGGCCACCTTCAGAGTCAATCGTGCCTATCTTTTTTGGATTTCATATAAGAAATGATAAAAATGTCCAAAAACTTCTTTTAAACGAAGGTTCGATCAACTATTTTAAATGTCATGAACCAATAGGATGTAGAGATAGAGAAACAGCGAATATGCTATCTAGGAAAGGAGTGAAAACTTATTACAGTAAGTGTTTGACCTTAACCTTTCCTAAAAGGGAATCAGAACCACAAAATGGCAAGGTTTTCCTCGTTGATATTGATGAGGATACCCCCATTCCTAAACATTTAGAACAGGTAGCAATAAGAATTACACATGTTATTCCACATATCTATTCTGAAAAACTTAAATTTGAAATGGCAAGACAGTTACTCGATTTGTACAGAAAAGAAGCACGATTAGTAATTACTAAGCGGCTACATTGTGCACTTCCCTGTATTGCTTTTGGAATACCAATTGTATTTCTAACAGACAATCCAGATGATTATCGTATATCCCTACTCAAAGATTTAAATATTAAAATTTATAAACGTCCTAATATTTTATTGAGAGGTATTTATTTGTTTTTTAGACGATTTCAGTATAGAACTAGAAACCGATTTATACTATCAAAAATATCTAGAATTTTGACGGAGTTGTGTTGGTTATTGCTTATTAATAGAAAGGTTGATTGGAATCCTAAACCAGTTTCCATTGACGTAGAAAAAGAAAAAATCATTGAAAAAATCAATGAATTGATTCAAAGTAAACTTTAAAGAAATTACAGTGTAATATTTTTCGTAATATTTTTCAATGAGTTATCGTTAATTAATAACTTGATCTAGGCGAGTGTAAAAAAATCGTGATGTCAAGCTCAGAAGACTTTATCAATGTGTAACCTCTTATTATGAAATATTGCTTCGTTTTTGTCTGTCAACAAGGTAGTTTGGAACTGAAATCCATGCTCCTATCGGCCTCATTAAAGTACTATTTACGTTGCGATTATGAATGTGTGGCTGCTATTCCACAACCGGCAACTCGATGGGGTACCGTTTCGGCAGAAACATTAGTTTTTATGCAAAGTTTAGGGGTACGTACTGTACCTATTACTAATCCCATTCATGATAATTATCCCATTGGCAATAAAATAGCCTGTTTAGCTATAGATACGTCGGCTGATAGACTCATTTTTTTAGATAGTGATATTTTATGTGGACGGGAATTCTGCCCGGACACGATTCCTCTCAACCTTTCTTCAACCATGAACTCAGCCTCAGAATCCGTTGGCGAACGGAAAGGAATTTTTGCAGCACCATTTAGTGCCGTTCCGAGCAGAATATTATTCACCCGTGAGGTGAAACGCTGGCGACAGCTATATGATTTATTTAATCTTCCTTTACCAACTTGGCAAGTTCGCTGTACTGGAACAGACGAATTGATGTTACCTTATTTTAATGCGGGTGTCATTGTCGTACAAATTGGCTTAGGCTTTGCGGAAGTATGGGAAGACTGTTGTCGAAGAATTGACGCGGAAGAAACTATAACCAACAAATACCCTTGGTTAGACCAACTCGCTTTACCCATAGCCGCTGCTCGCTTGAATTTAACAGTTAATGTGCTCGATGAGCGATTTAACTACCAAGTACACACCACACCCTTACCTAAAGAGTTGCCCTTTTTTTGTCATTATCATGTTCCAGCTTGGATACGGGGTGAACCCAAACTGAATCAATTAGTCAGTGAATTGGCTAATACCTATTCCGGGCTTAAAGAAAAATTGTTAAGCAGTTCTGGGGAATGGGCGCAGTTGCTTAAGCTTTATACCTTAACCGAGAAATTTTCATATTTAACTAAACGACAAATTAAAGCGGTTAAAAATCAGCTAAAGAGACGTTTTCATTTAGGAACAACTTGTAGTCAAAAGAATACCAATTTGTTAGGGCATAGTAGTGGCATTAATACCAGGTAATTTCGCTGGTAGTTGCAGTGGTGTGCAAAACCCATTAAGCACCACTGAAGGGTAATATAATGAGAAATTTCGCTTTATTTTATTTTATAGCCAGTGTAACAATTTGTTCAGCCGCAGAAATACGAAGAGACCATTCCTGCGCTATCCAAGCGGACAATACGGTGGCCTGTTGGGGCGTAAACCAAGCGGGTCAAGCTATGCCACCCAGTGGAACTTTCTTACAAATTAGCCTGGGTGGACAACACAGTTGTGGTATTCGCACGGATAAAACGGTTGCTTGTTGGGGATTAGATGAAGAAGGCCAATCAACCCCACCTAGTGGGACTTTCTTACAAATTAGCGCCGGTTTTTGGCATAATTGTGGCGTTAGAACTGATAATACATTAGCTTGTTGGGGTAGCAATGACCCTTATTGGAGTCATAAGCCGGGTAAAGAAGACCCCTATTTAACCCAGTGGAAACACATTGAAACTTTGGGTCAGGCAACCCCACCAAGTGGTACTTTTTTACAAATCAGTGCGGGAGGGCGGCACACCTGTGGGGTGCGAACTGATCACACGGTAGAATGTTGGGGTAGTCACCTGTCTGATCCGCTTATTTTGGCGGGTGTACTGGGTGTGAGTCAATCCATACCACCAAGCGGTGAATTTTCCCAGGTTAGTGCTAATCTCTATTCGACTTGTGGAATTCGACCGGATCAAACAGTAAAATGTTGGGGTGGTTTTGGACAATTGCAACCACCAATTGATACGTTCTATTCTCAACTTTCTGATGGTGGAGTAGGGGTACGTTGTGGGTTGAAAACTGACCATACGGTAGTCTGTTTTTTCAATCAAGACTTAACCCGAAGCGAAACGGCCAGGGTTCCAAACAGCACCTGTCTTTGTCCAATTCCCGGACTCAGTGGTAATAACTGTGCCTGTACCACCTTTCCAGATTATACCTTCTCTCAACTCTTGGAAACTGGCAGTAATCATGCTTGTGGGATTCGGACCGACAACACTGTCGTTTGTTGGGGATATGCCCCTGAAGGTCAAACCTTTCCCCCACAAGGTTTAATCGTCAAATCAGCCGATCCAGCCTGCCTTGTTTATGGTGTTCATAACGACGCCAATCAAACCCAATTTTTTATTGCCAATATCAATGCTAGCCCCTTGGAAATTTATCCCCGCAGCGAGGGCTTAACCGATAATCTTCAGATTGAAGCCTTAGCCATTGATCGTTTCAACAATCAACTGTTTTCGGCTTCGGTGGACGGTAAACTATATGAAGTTCGTAATGGTGCCCAGGCGGTGAATGAAGTTGGGGAATTGGGTTTTGAGCAGGTTGAAGCGCTTTCTTTTCATCCCGACCGAAGTTTGTGGGGATGGGCGCAGGGTACCGGATTGTTCCAAGTAGAGCGAGATAAAAGTAATGAACTCAAACTTCCCGGTACCGTGGTTGTTCCTTACGATGGCGCCATGAAAATTAAAGATATCTCTTGGAATACCGAAGGTACCATTCTCTATGGGGTGGAAAACCTTGAGCAAGGCAGTCGATTGTGGGCCTATGATCAAAGTAAAGGTGAGGCTCATTTGATCTGCGAGGAATTGATGGCGTCATTGAAAGCTAAAGTCAATGCCCTCGAAACACATCCGGATAATAGCTTGATTTTCACATTTGAAAACAATAAGAAGTTAGCTTTTGGTGTCATCAATGTGTCCAAATGCGAAATCACAACACGGGGTGAAATTGCTACCGATTATAATCAGGTCAAAGGGATTGCTTGGCCAGATTGTAGCAAACCAGCGAGTGTAACGTTATCACCTTCAACTTGAGAAAGTTCCTTTTGCTTACCAGGGCAAGGAAATACGATTAACTTTAACCATTGAAGTTGGCCTATGGCCAAGGTACCTCTTAACTTCTTTTAGAAATACCTATGGAAAAATATAAGACCTATTTACATTTCTTATCAGCTAAGATTTACAAAAATTTCCGTCGCTATCAGATGTCAAAGCTGATTTCCTGGGACACTCCCGCCCCAACTGAATCTGGATGTACGGCGATTATCGCTATGTGTTCCAGAATTCCCTATATTTTAAGTGCTAATTTGGACTGTCTTGTCAGTAGCCGCTGGGATGCACTGAAGGAAATTATTATTGTTGTTGATGCAGAACAAGGTGCCTTACCTCAAGGATTTGAGGATAACATTAATAATAAGTTTTCGCAGTTAAAAGTGACTTTCCTCTATTACAATCACCAACAAGCAAAGTACACAGCTAAAGTAGGTGATCCTTTCATCTACGCGTGGTTATCATGGAGTATTGGCTTTAACCATGCACGCACTAAAACGGTATTAATTCAGGATTATGATGCTTTAGTGTTATCGAAAGAGGCACTGGCAAAACGTTACCAGGCCTTTATCGAATCAGGTGCCAAAATTCAGGGAGTTAGGTGGTTTGAATGGCTTGGTTTGAGAGAAGCAGATCATCTGGCAACCACTTGGGAAGCCTTTGTTGATGTCAATTGGATCCGCAGTTATCCCCCGGTGATGGGATATCATAAAGCCGGTAGACTTAATGGACGCCGAGTGTGTTATGACATGTACGATGATATCCAAGCTAACCATACCCCAGCAAACCAGCGCACAATCATGCCGATGCAGGAAGAAGATTTAGCCCATACTTCCGAGATGATTGTCCAATACATGAGATTTAAAAAGACACCGGGTAAAGTCTTGCCTTGCTTTTCGGTGATTATGATACCTTTTTTCTACTGGTTATCTGGGCAGGAACAAGCTCTTATCAATGCAACACGGGCTCTCCAACAAGAAAATCCCCAGCGAGTTGATTTATTAGCAGATGGCGTTCTGATGAATCTATCATTACTAAAAATAATTGATGTCGATTGGATTTTAAAAAATATTATTCAAGTGATGGTCAAAAAAGATATTAAACCATTCAAAGATATTATTGATTATGGAACGACACTCTATCATACTTGTAAAACCCCATCGGAACAAATCTGGGTAGGTGATTTCACTGAGGCGCAGAGAAAGTGGATTCAATCGGCTAAAGCACTTTAAGGAAACAACCTAATGAGAACCATTCTCGTGGTTGGTGGTGCGGGCTATATTGGTGCCCACATGGTCAAAATGCTCTTGAAATTTGGCTATCAGGTAGTCACCTTAGATAATCTCTCCAGAGGACATCGAAATGCTGTAGCCGGTCAGGGTGATTTTGTGTTTGGCGACATTGCCGATCGTGCCGGATTAGAGCGTTTATTTACGGGCTACACGTTCGATGCGGTGATGCACTTTGCCGGCTTTTTTAAAGTTGGTGAATCCATGATAAATCCTAGCCTCTATTATCAAAATAATACCGCTGCAACTTTAAATTTACTCGATGCGATGGTAGCCCATCAAGTCAAACTCTTTATCTTTTCTTCTTCAGCAACTATTTTTGGCGAACCTCACTACCTGCCCATTGATGAGCAACATCCTAAACAACCGATTAATCCTTATGGTTGGTCTAAATGGATGGTTGAACAAATATTAGCCGATTATGATCATGCTTATGGATTAAAATCAATTTGCTTACGCTATTTCAATGCCGCTGGTGCCGATCCAGAAGGACAACTGGGCGGATACCATACTGATGAAACTTGCTTAATTCCTTTAGTTTTACAAGCGGCCTCTGGGCGACGTGAAACGGTTACCGTGTTTGGGCAAGATTACGATACTCCTGACGGGACCTGTATTCGTGATTACATTCATATTGAGGATTTATGCCAAGCTCATCTACTCGCCGTAGAACAATTATTAAATGGGGCTGAAAGTGCGGCGTATAATCTGGGCAATGGTACCGGTTTTTCAGTGAAACAGGTCATTGATGTTGCTGAAAAAATAGTCAAGAAGACGATTCCAGTAACGATGGGAGAACGACGACCGGGTGACCCCATTCGTTTGGTCGCCGATTCTAAACTGGCGCAAACTCGGTTAGGCTGGCAACCAAAATACGCCCAATTAGAAACCATTATTGATCATGCTTGGCGGTGGGAAATTAAGTACTATAGCGTTTTAAATCGGGAATCAGTATTTTAATGAAAGGGTATCATAATTTTTTATGAAAACATCGTCGATTAACCATTTTAAAACATATAACAGTTTGGTTCAACAGGAATTATGTAACTGCTGTGGACAGAAAATGTGGCAGAAACTCCATACCAATTACGATAGGCTGTGGGCAAAAAAGACACCTACTTATGATATATATCAATGCCTAAATTGTGGACTTATTGTCACAGAAACGGATAGGACACTTGAAACTATAAAGGCTTATTATGATGGATATTGTGCCCTTCAGAAAATGAACGATAAGTTTTTACGCATTAAGATATTTATTTATGCTTTTTTGTTTCGTTCTCTACCGAATAAGCCTTTGGAATGGCTTAGGAACTTTCTTTTCTATCCTTTATTACATAGAATGCGTGGTATCGAAATCAAACCACAAGCTAAAGTGCTAGACATAGGCTGTGGTTCCGGCAGATTTTTGGCAATTATCAAAGCATTGAAAATGATCCCTTTTGGTATAGAAATTGGTGAGGAGGCTTATGAGTCTTCTAAAAAGGTTACTGAAAACGTTTATCTTGGTCAGTTTGAAACCCTGGATACTTATCAGTTCCCTAATAATCCAACGATGAAATTTGACATTATTGTTTCAAATCACGTGATTGAACATGTGACCGATCCAAATCAATTTCTTAAAAAAGTAAAATCTATGCTGACTGATAATGGAACAGCCATTATTGCTACACCAAATTATCGTTCTATTTGTGCAAAATTATTTAGAAAGTACTGGGTAGGTCTGGAAACACCTCGACACTTATTTCTCCTGGCACCTCAAAATATGCAAATTTATTGCGATAAATGCCAGCTAAAAATTAAAAAAGTTAGATATTTGTCTAATGCCTTTGGTATAGTAGGTTCTATAATTTATCTATACGAAGATAAATGGCAACGTAGAGCAGGTCCTTGGTTGTGGAAATTACTCGTTATACCTTCTATATTTGTATTTTGGCCGGTTTGTATTTTGGTTGACTTACTTAGAATGGGTAACACAGCAGAATACTATATCATCCATCATAAATAGTAAGATTATGAGGTGGGAAATCAAATATTATAACGGGTTAAATCAGGATTTTTTAGAAGAAAAAGTAAATTTTTACTTTAAAGAATTAAAAGTAAAAAATTATGAGGAAATAATTAATGAATACTGATAAGCAATTAGAAGTCCTAATATCTTATTTGGAAACCAATAAGATATTTTATAGAGAAAATTATTCTCTTAAATATGAAACCTATTTCAAAATGGGTGGTAAGGTAAAATGTTTCATTACCCCGCAAAGCTATGATAAATTTAAACAAGCAGTTATATTTTTACAAAGTAATCATATCAATTACAAAGTAATTGGTTTTACAAGTAATATTATTCTATTTGATGAGATTGAGTACTCGGTGATCCTATCACCCAAAAATTTAACCTTATTAGAAATTCAGGATAATGTGGTCCAAGTAGAAGCAGGGTATTCATTACAAGATTTTGTAAGAGTTGTTGCCATTCTAAATAATTCAGAAGGATATGAAGGACTAGAAGGGATTCCAGCAAGTATAGGCGGGGCGATAGTTATGAATGCCGGTGCTTATGGTCATGACATTTCAGATAATTTAATCTCAGTAGAATGTATAGATAAAAATAACCAAGTTATTATCTTGGAAAAAAAGGATTGTCATTTTAGACTTCGTAATTCGATTTTTAGAAGAAGTGGAAATTATGTCATTCTTAAAGCTAAATTTAAGCTAAAAAATGGAAATAAAGATTTAATTGCTAAAAATATTGAGAAATTTCATATTGCAAGACATTTATATCAAGATTTTGTGTACCCTAATTTGGGAAGTATGATTGTAGTTAGAGACGATGCTTATAAATTAATTCTTAGTGAAAATTTACTTTATAGTACAATTTTCTGGATTTTGAAATATGGTCTTAAAAACCCAGTGAGTAAATTTATTTTAAGAAAAAGACCAAATAATATAGTATTTAATAAATTATTATTTTTTTATTTAAAATATAAAAAACATATTTTATTAAAATATAAACTTTCACCTAAAAGTTTGAATATTTTAATAAATGATGGTAGCGTATCAGCTCAAGAAATTGTTAATTATATTTTTTTACTTAATGATTTACTTGAAAATAAATGCCATCTTGAAAATGAGCTGGTTATAGAACCGGCCTATAAAATAAACCCTGAATTTGAAACTACTCTTAATATTATAATCGACAGATTGAACAACCAGGAAAAAAATGAAAATAGCACTAATTACAAATCATAACACAAACAATTATGGAGCAGTATTGCAAGCCTTTGCTACCAAGAAAATCCTCTCCCGGTATGGAGAAGTTGAAACCATAAATTATGGTAATCCACGCTTGCAGTATAAATCAAATCTAATAAGATTTGAGCCGTCAATTCAGGGTATTAAAATGATGATACATGATATTTTACGATTTAAAGATAGAAATAAGGTCGTTAACCAGTTTAAAAAATTTATTGAATTTAACCTGAATATGAATTTATCCAAGTTAGTCACTCGACAGGATATCCAAACTGGAGTGATTAATGATTTTGATGTATATGTTTGCGGAAGTGATCAAATTTGGAATCCTAAGGTTGTTTCTAAAAATGGTGAACTGGATCCCATTTATTTTTTAAGCTTTGTTAATAAACCAGCCAAAAAAATCTCTTACGCGTCAAGTATGGGTAGTTATCGTTTTAAAAATTCTGAAAAAGCCAAAGTAAAAGATTTATTAAAAGATTTTACGACTATTTCAGTTAGGGAAAGTGATACTCAAGAGATGTTGTCTCAACTCTTGGAAAGAGAAGTATTTCATGTGTTAGATCCGACTTTGCTCCTATCAAAGGAAGAATGGTTAGAAGCCTTGAAAATAGATAGAAATTATAGAAGTCAAAAAGAAGATTATATCCTGGTTTACGTTGTACAGAAAACTCCTTCGCTGAAAAAAGTTGTTGAGTTTGCTGTCAACCAGTTTGGAAAGAAAGTAGTGATAATTGATCAAGCATTTAAGCCATTTACAAAGGCGGATTTTCACATCAGAGATGCTGGGCCTATTGAATTTATAGATCTTTTTTCCAATGCCAGTTTGGTAATAACTGATTCATTTCATGGTACCTGTTTTTCTATCAACTTCAAAAAACCTTTTGTGGCTGTGCGCCCTGCATGGCATGGAGGTAACCGAATTGAGAGTTTATTGAACTTATTTAATCTAAAAGATAGGTTTATCAGTGATGAAAAAGATATTTATAAATTAACTGTCGATTTTGACTATAAATTTTTGGAAAAACAACTTCAAGATGAACGAGAAAAATCTATTCAAGTTTTAAGTTCAAGTATAGTGTCCTAAAGAAACTGGCGAGAAAATGTGAGAAGAAACCAGTTTAATATTCTTTCACAGATAGACAAGGATCTTTTAGAAGCAAAAGCAAATTTTCACTGTAACGAATTAATGGATAAGTACTTTCCTGAGATTAATGGTTTTAATTCTTAAAATAATTATCCGAAAAATGCCATTAGATAAAATTTAGGTAGTCAATTTTACTAACGTGCTATGTTTTTTTAATTAGTGATTTATTTGAATAAAATTTAATCCTAAAAACTAGTTAGTTATAGATACAGCATAGAAGATAAACCCTGAATTTGAAACTACAAATTGAACAACAAGGAAAAATGAAAATAGCACTGATTACAATTCATTGGTGTAACAATTATGGAGCAGTATTACAAACATTTGCTACCCAGAAAATCCTCTCACAGTATGGAGAAGTTGAAATCATCAATTATTTTAACCCACGCTTTCAGTATGAATTCGATCTAATAAGATTTAATTTGTCAATTCAGGGTATTAAAATGATGATACATGATATCTTACGACTCAAAGATAGAAATAAGGGCATTAAAAAGTTTAAGAACTTTATTGAGTCTAATATAAAATTATCAAAGTTGTTAACTCAACATGATATCCAAACTGGAGCGACTAATGATTTTGACGTGTATGTTTGCGGAAGTGATCAAATTTGGAATCCTAGTATTATTTCTAAAGATGGCGAACTTGATCCCATTTATTTTTTAAGCTTTGCCAAGAAACCAGCCAAAAAAATCTCGTACGCATCAAGTATGGGTCAGCATTATCGTCTTACCGATTTTGAAAAAGCTAAAGTAAAAGATTTATTAAAAGATTTTACAACGATTTCAGTTAGGGAAAGTGATGCTCAAGAGATGTTGTCTCAACTCTTGGAAAGAAAAGTGTTTCATGTGTTAGATCCGACTTTGCTCTTGTCAAAGGAAGAGTGGTTTGAAGCATTGCAACTAGATAAAAATTATAGAAGTCAAAAAGAAGATTATATCTTGGTTTACCGGAGATCGAAAACTCCTTTGCTAAAAAAAGCAGTTGAGTTTGTTGTCAACCAGGTTGGAAAGAAAGTAGTAATAATTGATCAAGCATTTAAGCTACATACCAAGGCATATTTTCACATCAGAGATGCTGGACCTATTGAATTTATAGAGCTTTTTGCCAATGCCCGTTGGGTAATAACTGACTCATTTCATGGTACCTGTTTTTCTATCAACTTTAAAAAACCTTTTGTGGCTGTATGCCCTGCATGGTATGGTGGCAACCGAGTTGAGAGTTTATTGAATTTATTTGGTCTGAAAGATAGGTTTATCAATGATGAAAAAGATATTTATAAATTAAATGTCGATTTAAACTATGACTCTTTGGAAAAACAACTTCAGGAGGAACGAGCGAAATCTATTAAAGTGTTAAGTTCAAGTATAGTATCCTGAAAAAACTAAACAACCTCTCAAAGAATTGAACTATTCGTGATCAAATGCAAAGCTGTAGTAGTATTATGAACAAATCTGTAGTAGTTTCAATATTACGAACAGCAAACTTGAAAAATTTAGCTATTTTAGCATATCCTACTGAATTTATTTAGAGGGTTGCATATACCCCACTGCCACAAAGCACACCTTGCTTAGCTTATTAATTATATTGTGATGACAATAAGGAGGAAAATATGCCTGGTTTGAATAGTACACTCCACTTAGACATGTTAAAGCGTTCTAGATGGAAGCGACGGTTATTACCAAGACTTTTATTAGCTATTAAAAGAGAATTATCCGCTGGGGAAGGTATTTATGGGCTAGAATGGGGAGATCCAGAAGTACTTGAACCTTTGAAGTTTATTCGAGATCGGTATGTTATTCCATACGTAAATGCTAAACACTATGCCGTAGAAATAGGAGTAGGTGGTGGACGTTGGACAAGGTATATGCTTGGTTTTAATAAATTATATGCTGTTGATTATCACCAAGAATTGCTCGACGAATTAAAGAAGAATTTTAACAAGCCAAATATGGAATTTATCAAGAATAACGGAACGGATTTCCCTAAAATTCAGGATTGCTCCATAGACTATCTTTTCTCTTTTGGTACATTTGTGCATCTTGATACACCCCTAATTAAGGCATATCTGAATAATATGAAACGGATACTTAAATCTGGAGCTAATGTGGTAATTCATTATTCGGATAAAACCAAAATTATGGCACAAACCGGATATTTGAAAGACGGCTTTTCCCAAAATACTCCTGATAAAATGAGACAAATGGTATTAGATGCTGATTATAAGATACTTGAGGAGGATCTTACTACTATGTGGCATAGTAGTATTATTCGTTTCACAATATGATTCAGGATTCAATGCAGGGTATAATTATTAGTAGTCACTGATAAATCCAAAAGGAAAATGAAATTTATGAAAATAAAAGGTTTTTTCAATAGAGCTAACAAATGGGTCAATAATTTAGCTATTCCTTGGTTCCAGTGTAAGCTACCGGTATGGTGTTTTTCTGAACACAATTTAAGATTTAAGGCTTACTGTGTAGGTGCAGCAAAGACAGGTACTGTAAGCATACATGCAACTTTTAGTCAACAATATAGATCAGCACACGAACCTGAGCGTGAATTTCTTATTCATCATATTCTTGCCTTTATTCATGGAAAAATCGACAAAAGTGAATTAACTCAATATATCAGACATCGAGATAGGCGGCTAGCTTTAGAAATGGATTCATCTCACTTAAACTATCATTTATTAGATATCTTGGTCAGTGAATTTAGTGACGCTAAATTTATTTTGACTATTCGAGATTGTTATTCATGGTTGGATTCATTCCTCAATTTTCATTACCCCTTTTATTCTTATTTACGAGATAATCCTCAGTTAAGAAGAAGGAATCGTTGGATAAAATTATATGATATCGATTTCAAAGCTAATGAATTTAAACACGCCAGAGAAGAAAATATCTTTGCAAATAATGGGCTATATGCACTTGATAGTTACTTTTCTTATTGGAGAGAACATAACAGCAAAGTACTTACAACCGTACCAGAAGAAAGATTACTTGTTGTGAAAACACAAGAAATTAATCAGAGTGTTAAAAAAATTGAAGAATTTTTAGGTATTCCGTTGGGCACTCTTCCACAAAATGTTCATAGGAATGTGAAAAGAAGAAAGTTCAATTTGCTATCACAGATAAACAAAGACTTTCTAGAAGAGAAAGCGAATTTTCACTGTAACGAATTAATGGGTAAGTACTTTCCTGAGGTGAAAGGTTTTAATTTTTAACATAATTATTCAATTTATCAAGAACATGCTATAATTCGTTAATTAATTATTTATTTTAATAAAATTGAATTCAAAAATTAATTAATTTATAGAATTAAGTATAGAAAATAAATTCTAATAAAATTACAGATAGGAAAAGAAATGAAAATAGCACTGATTACAAATTATCATACAACCAATTATGGAGCAGTATTACAAGCCTTTGCTACCAAGAAAGTACTTTCACAGTATGGGGAAGTTAAAACCATAAATTATTTTAATCCACACCTGGGACGTAAATTAGATCTAATAAGATTTGAGCTATCAATTCAGGGTATTAAAATGATGGTACATGATATTTTAAGATTCAAAGATAGAAATAAGGTTGTTAAAAAAATTAAGAAATTTATTGAATCTAATCTGAATTTATCCAAGTTAGTCACTCAACATGATATACAAAATGGAGCTATTAACTATTTTGATGTATATGTTTGCGGAAGTGATCAAATTTGGAATCCCGAGGTCATTTCTAAAAATGGCGAACTGGATCCCACTTATTTTTTAAGTTTTGTCAAGAAACCAGCCAAAAAAATCTCATACGCGTCAAGTATGGGTAGTTATCGTTTTAGAGATTTTGAAAAAAAACAGATAAAAAATTTTTTAAAAGACTTTACGACTATTTCAGTCAGAGAAAGTGATTCACAAGAGATGTTATCTCAACTCTTGGAAAGAGAAGTGTTTCATGTATTAGATCCAACTTTGCTCCTATCAAAAGAAGAATGGTTGGAAGCTTTGAAAATAGATAAAAATTACAGAAGTCAAAAAAAAGATTATATCCTGGTTTACGTTGTACAGAAAACTCCTTTGCTGAAAAAAGTAGTTGAGTTTGCTGTCAACCAGTTTGGAAAGAAAGTAGTGATAATTGATCAAGCATTTAAGCCATTTACAAAGGCGGATTTTCACATCAGAGATGCTGGAACTATTGAATTTATAGAGCTTTTTTCCAATGCCAGTTTGGTAATAACTGATTCATTTCATGGTACCTGTTTTTCTATTAACTTCAAAAAACCTTTTGTAGCTGTGTGTCCTGCATGGCATGGAGGTAACCGAATTGAGAGTTTATTGAACTTATTTAATCTAAAAGATAGGTTTATCAATGATGAAAAAGATATTGATAAATTAAGTGTTGATTTTGATTATGAATTTTTGGGAAATAAACTTCAGGAGGAACGAGCGAAATCTATTAAAGTGTTAAGTTCAAGTATAGTGTCCTGAAAAAACTGGATAGCAAAGTTAGCTCTAATTACTCCAAAGAGGGGAACAATTTCTGAACCTCGTGAAAATCAAGGCTATCAATTTGAAGTTAAAGGATTCCTTTGGTGATTTTTGGCAATGAATATATTTAGTATATTAAATGACCAATTAAGAAACGTCCTGAGAAAGGCAGTTTATACGATTTATGCTTCTCTATGTAGAAATAAATTGAAGGAACCTCAAAAAGTTATTTTTTTGTTGTCTCACCCGCGTGCGGGAACTACCTTGACAGTAAACTTATTATGTACCAACCCTGAAATAGTTGGGGTGGGTGAAATGAAAGTCCGTTATTATTCTAACAATGATTTGAATGTGTTAAGAGGTCGGGTTTATAATAAACACCGAAAAATGACGATAACGGAAAAATTCTTGCTGGATAATATAAATGTTAGTTGGTTTCTTCCTAATCCTAATATCCTTCATAACAAAAGTATCTTCTGTCTCTTTTTAATTAGAGAGGGTGAGAGTACTATTTCAAGCTTATTAAATCCCAACTTTCCTTTAGTTAAGGCTTTTCCAGGAGCAAAAATTGAAGATGAAGTGGCTTTTACATATAAATATTACCAACAACGATTACGTGATTTAGAAAAATATGCCCAAATAATTAATGACAAAGAAAGAGCAATATATATTAGTTATAAACAATTAGTCTATGATACTCAGAAGGTTTTTGAAGGGTTAAAGAAATTTCTCAAAACCGAATTTTCTTTTTCAGAGAATTATTCCCCTATACCAATAGAAGGAGTACAAAACGTAATAGGTTCAGTAGCGGGCGATATTTATTCAGAAAAATCATGTTAGGCAAAATTATCAAGCAACCAAGCAAATTAATATCCTTATCTCCTGAAATAGTGGAAGGATGTCAGGAAAGTTATAGAAATGCAGAAATGACTTTACAAAAATATTGTAGTTGTGTGGACGACTATATTTAAATCAGTGTTGAGCCTTACACTTGAAAAAAGTAGATATGATGTCTCAAATTGAAAAACTTGACTATGGATTAGTCATCGCTACTTATAAACGTGAAACGATATTGCCACGTTGTTTACACCATGCAGTTCAACAAACACTTGCTCCAAAAGAAATCATCATCGTAGATGCTAGCCCATATTGGGAAACCACACGTACCAAAATAATGCAAAAGTTAGCTGCAAAATACCCTACCATTAACTGGAAATATGTACAGGCAAAACAGGTTTCTAGTACTCATCAACGCAACCAAGGCATTGACCTAGCCACCGTCGATATTTTATTTTTAATTGATGATGATTCCTTCATGTACCCAGATTGTGCTGAAGAAATTATGCGAATTTATACCCGCGATGTTGACAAGAAAGTCTTAGGGATAATGTCATTTCTAGCACCGATACCCCCCTCATTTAATTCTGAAGCAGAAAAACCGATTGATAATAAGATTGACAAAACCTTGGTGGGTTGGCTTCGAGAGAAATGGCAATTACTCCGGTTCAAGCTAATAAAAATGATTAATCCACTTGTTCGAGACAGCACGCTTCTTCCTCCTTATGACCGCCCACCGATACGGCATGAGTTTAAAATCCCTGATGGTATTCAAGCACATCGGGTACCTGACTTGTTAGGATGGGGTATGACTTTTCGCCGGCAAGTTTTTGAACAAATTCAGTTTGAAGAATTGTTAGAACGCTATGCCATCAGTGAGGATACCGATGTCAGTTATCGCGTTGCCCGGCAGGGTGTACTCTTGCGTGCTTTGAATGCGCGCATTTATCATATGAAGGCGGGAAGCGGACGATTATCTCGGTTTGCAGTAGCGGTGCTATCCGCATTTAATATGCTCGTGTTACATCGTTTTCACAATACCGATTTCGACGAATTTAAAAAACATCTCCGCCCATTATTGCTAAAAAGAATGTTGCAGTTAACTCTTAAAGATCTGCTAGCGGGTCGTTGGTCATTCCCTTCCACTAGAGGGATGTTCTTTGTGTTACTGAATTATGAGCGGCTGTTGTCAAAAAGTACAGAAGAGTTAAAAAGTTGGTATCCACAATTTCAGCAAGAGTTAATTAATTCCTCTATCAGCTTATTTAGAAAAATATAGATGTTGTCTAGTGGTTTCTTACCCATTCGTCTGGTCATTCATTCTCGAATTTTGGCAATGGTTGGATTTAGTTAGCTATCAATTCACTTATTCAACAACGTCCCAGCGTTGTTCACCTGATTGCAACAGTAATTACACTTATAAAAGGTGATTTTATGAAAAATCTTGGTTTGAGGTTGCTTAGAGAAAGGTTATTGATGGTTAATATTTTCATATTAGCTTATTCATTCATGACAGGTGTAGCAACTTGTTCAGCGGCTGTTGCTGGTAGTGAAATACGAAGAGATCATTTCTGCGTTATCCAAGCGGACAACACTGTCGTCTGTTGGGGATTGAACAAGGAGGGTCAGGCTATGCCACCGAGTGGGACTTTTTTACAAATTAGTGTGGGTGGACATCATAGTTGTGGTATCTTGACTGATAAAACAGTCGCCTGCTGGGGCTTAAACTCAGAGGGTCAAGCCACACCACCCAATGGGACTTTTTTGCAAGTCAGTGCGGGTTACTGGCACACTTGTGGAGTTCGAACCGACAACACGTTAGCCTGTTGGGGTAGCAACGATCCTTATTGGAGTCATAACCCGGGTAAAGAAGATCCCTATTTAACCCAATGGAAAGACATTGAAACTTTGGGTCAAGCAACACCCCTAAGTGGTACCTTTTTGCAAGTCAGTGCGGGTGGACGACATACCTGTGGAGTTCGTACTGATCATACTGTGGCCTGCTGGGGTAGCCATCTTTCCGATCCCCCCATATTGGCAGGCGTACTTGGTGTAAGTCAATCCATACCCCCGAGCGGTGAATTTTCCCAGGTCAGTGCTAATATGGCCTCCACTTGCGGAATTCGACTCGATCAGACGGCGGAATGTTGGGGTGGTTTCGGGCAACTTCAACCGCCAATTGATACTTTCTATTTACAAATGCCCGGAAGTGGGGGACGTTGTGGGCTGCAAACCGACCATACCGTGGTCTGTTTTGGTGGTCAAGACTTACCTGGCAGCGAAAGAATCAGAGTTCCAAACAGTACCTGTCGTTGTCCAATTCCTGGACTTATAGGTAACAACTGTGCCTGTACTACTTCCCCAAGTTATACCTTCTCACAACTATTAGAAACCGGTAATCTTAATGTTTGTGGAGTTCGAACCGACAATACTGTCGTCTGTTGGGGATATGATCCAGAAGGTCAAACGTTTCCCCCGCAAGGATTGATTGCTAAATCAGTCGAGCCAGCCTGTCTGGTCTATGGTGTCCATAACGATTCAAAACAGACCCAATTTTTTATTGCGAATATTAACGCGGGACCGCTGGAAATTTACCCCCGTAGCGAACTGGAGGAAAACTACAATATTGAAGCGCTAGACATTGATCCGGTCAACAATCAACTTTATGCAGCTTCTGGGGAAGGAAAGCTTTATGAAGTTCGTAATGGTGCCCAGGCTTTGAGTGAATTTGGGGAATTGGGTTTTGAACCGGTTGAAGCACTTTCTTTTCATCCCGACCGGAGTTTGTGGGGATGGGCGCAGGGTACCGGATTGTTCCAAGTAGAGCGAGATAAAAGTAATGAACTCAAACTTCCCGGTACCGTGGTTGTTCCTTACGATGGCGCCATGAAAATTAAAGATATCTCTTGGAATACCGAAGGTACCATTCTCTATGGGGTGGAAAACCTTGAGCAAGGCAGTCGATTGTGGGCCTATGATCAAAGTAAAGGTGAGGCTCATTTGATCTGCGAGGAATTGATGGCGTCATTGAAAGCTAAAGTCAATGCCCTCGAAACACATCCGGATAATAGCTTGATTTTCACATTTGAAAACAATAAGAAGTTAGCTTTTGGTGTCATCAATGTGTCCAAATGCGAAATCACAACACGGGGTGAAATTGCTACCGATTATAATCAGGTCAAAGGGATTGCTTGGCCGGATTGTACTAAGTGATTGAATAACTCACGTTGCGTACATCTGATCTACCTTCATTGGCAAAGGGAGGATTGGGAAATTTATAGAAATTAGCCTCAGGTAAATTCTTCTTATTATCCATTCATTATCAAAAAAGAGAACTAGAGAATACTTAAAATAAACATTTTTACTAAGTAACCGTAATTCTAAACCGAAATAACCTGAGTTTAAATCTAGTTATTGTAGTTAAGAATGACAAGCGTGTCATTTAAAACGACAAAATTGTCACTTTTTTATAGATTAATGTCATTTAAAATGACTTATTTGTCAAACTGAGTGAGAATGATGCCACTTTTTATTAAGATAATGTCTGTTTAACTGGAGTTAATTTAATTGAGAGTGACAATTCATGTCACTTTTTTATACCACGACGATTTTGAAGTGAAGGAATTAACTTTCATACAGACAATGACGGCTTCCGATACCGGTCACGCGATATTCACACCCGATACAGGTATCTTAACTATCCCCACTTTGGAAGTGACGGCAGTCGCCAGTTATTTATCACCTGAATTAATCGAAGGTCTCGTACTCACTTGTTCAGCAACTTTGCAACAGTCAGTATTACGACCAGACGTATTAAGCTTGATAAAGTATGCTGGTGATTTACCTTCATAAAATTACGTAATGATGTGCATAAAATCACGTAATGACGTGGGGTGTGTCAGGCATTGGCTATGATGCCCCGCTTATCTTTGCCTGCCTGATAGTTTGACCAGACACCAGTAGGCGAGCGTATTTGAACACAGCGACGAGGTCGGCGGCTTCCAGTTCGGGATGAGCAGCGAGAATTTCCGCTGTTATTCTTAAAAACGATAATGATAACGATAACTCACTACACGCACATATTCCTTTGTCACTTCATAAACCAAGCGATGTTTTTGAGTAACACGTCGAGACTAAAACCTAGATAGTTTATATTTTAGCATTTCTGGCTTGCCCTTTCCGGTGAATGGCTCAATAGGTAAACTTTCCAATAATTCGATAATCTTTAAAGCAACTCGTTTATCTTGCTTTATCCACCATTTCAAATCCTCAATTGCCTGATTATCTATTAGTAACTTTCTCATAATTCCAAAGTGCTTTTCACCTGTGACCACTCCATGGCCTCTTCGGGTTTTCGAGTCACTGCCTGTAATAACTTCTCTGCATTGACGGGATGACTCAATAAATAGAGAGTTTCCATCAATCCTTGATAATCCTGTTCCGAGATCAGAACCACTGCATTTTTCTCCGGATGCTCAACTTTAATCGGTTCATGATCATCATTAACTTGTTGCATTAAATGCGCTAAATCTTGGCAGGCTTTAAGAAAACTAATCGTTTGCATAGAATTTCCTCTATAAAAGTGAGATAATGAGTTAAAGCCTTTCTGGACGGGATTCTATTAATTTCAACTATTCAGTGGCATTGCCTGAGCAAGATGATGTGACCAATCTTTACGCTTATCACCAAAGACTAAGAAGTAAGGATTAATTAAAGATTCTTTGGTGTTGTAGCGAAGTGGTTGTAATTGAGTGTCCGTTAAATACCCACCGGCTTGTTCGACCACACATTGAGCCGCCGCTGTATCCCATTCTGAGGTCGGTCCAAAGCGCGGATAAATATCGACCTTCCCTTCGGCAACTAAACAAGATTTCAAGGAACTACCAATACTGACTAATTCGATTTCAACACCTAATCCTTCAATAAATTTTTGCAAAGATTGACCTGCATGTGAGCGACTGCCGGCAATGGTTAGACGATCTTGAGGACAAGATCTTGCTCTTATTGGTTTTGGTGATTGTTTGGGTAGCCATTTGAATGCACCTTGACCAACTGCTGCAAAATAAGTTACCCCGGTAGCAGGAACATAGACTACCCCGAGTATCGGTTGATGATTTTCAATCAGGGCGATATTAACAGTAAATTCACCGTTACGCTTGATAAATTCACGGGTTCCATCGAGAGGATCAACTAACCAGTAACATGGCCATTGAGCCCGTTCTTCATAAGGAATGCTAGCCGATTCTTCAGATAAAATGGGCCAACGGGGAACGGTCTCTTGCAGCCCCTTTACAATCGTGTTGTGAGCAGCCATATCGGCTTTAGTTAGAGGAGATTTATCATCCTTATGCTCAACATCGAAATCTGTTTCATAAATTTCCATAATTTGTTTACCAGCTAACTGCGCGAGTTGGTTAACTGTTGCTAATAACGCAGTCATATCAAAATCATTTGGCATAATTTACTCCCATTGCTTTTGTCTTTTTAAATTTTAAGTGCGGTTGAAAATCACCATGATTTATTTTACACCATAAATTAATTGAGCATGACAACTCACTATTAAATTTAAAAAAAGGGGTAGTGCTAAACTAATAGTGATTTTAGTGTCACCAGGGGGTGTAATCCTTGGTTATAACGTGGCTAATATCATTATCAATTTCTATCGACAATAACAGGAGAATAATATGGTCAGCATTAAACGAGCTCTCATCAGTGTGTCAGATAAAACCGGAATTGTTGAATTTACTCAGGCGTTAATTCATCAAGGGATTGAAATTTTATCGACCGGTGGTACGGCTCAATTACTCTCAGCTAGCGGTATTCCAGTAACAGAAGTTGCCCAATATACCGGTTTTCCAGAAATGATGGCTGGGCGAGTTAAAACGCTTCATCCTAAAATTCATGGTGGCTTATTGGGTCGGCGGGGTATAGATGAAGCTATCATGCAGGAACAGGGGATTGAACCCATTGATTTATTAGTCGTTAATTTATATCCCTTTGAACAAACCATTGCTAAACCAGATTGTGATTTGGCTAAGGCCATTGAAAATATTGATATTGGCGGCCCAGCCATGCTCCGTTCTGCAGCCAAGAATTATCAAGCGGTTACCGTGGTAGTGGATATTCAGGATTATGAGCGGGTATTAACTGAAATGGCGGCGAATAATGGCGCGGTAACCGAGGCGACCCGCTTGGCTTTAGCACATAAGGTGTTTACCCACACGGCTGGTTATGATAGTACTATTGCTCATTATTTAGGTCAAAAAGTGAGTGGTAATGAAACCGGCTTTCCCCCGCAGTTGACTTTGCAATATCAAAAAATACAAGCCATGCGGTATGGTGAAAATCCTCACCAATCAGCCGCTTTTTATGCTGACCTCAATCCGCCACCCGCCTGTATCGCTACTGCTCAACAATTACAGGGAAAAGAATTATCTTATAACAATGTTGCTGATACCGATGCCGCTTTAGAATGTGTGAAATCTTTTGAGGAACCAGCTTGTGTCATTGTTAAACATGCTAATCCTTGTGGGGTAGCGATTGGAGAAACTATTTTAGCGGCTTATGAACGGGCTTTTAAAACGGATCCAACTTCTGCTTTTGGAGGTATCATTGCCTTTAACCGTTCCTTAGATGCTCAAACCGCTAAAGCGATCATCGAGCGTCAGTTTGTGGAAGTGATTATTACTCCCCAAGTGACTGAAGAAGCTAAACCGATTTTAGCAACTAAGGCTAATGTGCGAGTATTGATGTGTGGTGAGTGGGATAATAAGATGATATCACCAACCAACAACTGGGATTTTAAGCGAGTGAATGGGGGGTTACTCGTACAAGATCGTGATTTAGGCACCCTCACTCAAGCCGAGTTAAAAATGGTTACCCAACGACAACCCACTGATCAAGAATGGCAGGATTTACTCTTTGCTTGGAAAGTGGTCAAATTTGTTAAGTCTAATGCGATTGTTTACTGTAAAAATGGAATGACCATTGGAATCGGTGCTGGACAGATGAGTCGCATTTATAGTGCTAAAATTGCGGCAATTAAGGCCACTGATGAACAGCTAGAAGTAAAAGGCTCGGTTATGGCATCGGATGCTTTTTTCCCTTTTCGGGATGGAATTGATGCCGCCGCTAGTGTTGGTATTACGGCGGTTATTCAACCGGGTGGTTCAATGCGTGATAATGAAGTTATCGCTGCTGCCAATGAACATGGCATAGCAATGGTTTTCACGGGTATGCGTCATTTTAGACATTAATCCATCGTTATTATTCGTAGGGGCAATCACCAGGGTTGCTCCTACATTTGACATTTATTTT
Source organism: Thioploca ingrica (assembly GCA_000828835.1). Taxonomy (GTDB): domain Bacteria; phylum Pseudomonadota; class Gammaproteobacteria; order Beggiatoales; family Beggiatoaceae; genus Thioploca; species Thioploca ingrica. The sequence goes on along the minus strand of AP014633.1, from coordinate 1,969,349 downwards.
CTCTCATGTTATTAACAATAATAAACTTTAACTATTTTAATTCTATCATAATTTAAGTTACTTAATAAATGTTCTTAGACTTAATTCAATTACTGCTTCGTGAACAAAAAATTGGTTATGCAATCGTTGATTTTCAGCTAACCGTGCTGGCTTATGAGGGCCAATTGTCTTTGTTTAATAATCATGAAGGTACTAAAAAATTACATTTGCTGGATTTAGTCCCAGAACTGATAGGTTGTGAAGATTTATTACAAGAAATCCTACAAGGCGAATTACCTCGGTTTGAACTGGAAAATCTTAATCGTACTGATTCTGCAAATAATATTCACTATATCACGGTGGCGATTTTACGCTATATTTGGGAAAATACTGAGCAACCCATATTGTTAGTGACTTTAACGGATACTTCCGAGTGGGTAAAAATTCAGCAAATGTTAACCCAACAACGTAATGAAGTCAGTTTATTAAAACAAAATTTAGCTGACACCAATCAACGGTTAGAATTTATTCTGCAACGTTATGTTCCTAAAGAGGTTGGGGTTGCTTTAATGGAAAAGCGCATTTTGCCTGAATTAGGTGGGGCAGCCAGGGAAGTCTCGGTGTTATTCGCGGATTTACGTAATTACACGAGTATTAGCGAAAAGCAAACCCCCAAAGAAACAATTGACATGTTAAACATTTGTATGGATATCGCTAGTACAGCTATCGCTGAAGCCGGTGGCGTTATCGTGAATTATATGGGTGATGGGATCATGGCTATTTTTAATGCGCCCGATAAACAACCTAATCATGCGCAACGAGCGGTTAAAGCGGGGTTAACACTACAAAAAATAGCGAAACTTTATCAACAGCATGAAAAAATTGAGAAATATCCACCTTTTCATTTTGGGGTGGGAATTAATACCGGCGTAGCACTAGTTGGTAATATTGGGGCACAATGGCATTATCAATATTCAGCGGTAGGTGATACGGTAAATGTGGCCTCACGGATTTGTAGTCATGCTAAACCGGGTGAAGTGCTCATCGGTGCGAATACCTATAGCCAAGTAAAAAATAGCGTCTTTGCTAAAGCCCTCCCGGCGACTCAATTCAAAGGTAAAAGCGAAGCTTTAGTCACTTATCAGGTGATTGAATTGTTTGAAGATAACCTTCAGTTAAAACTAGGAAATTCCAACTAATTTAACAACCTAGGCGTTAACTTTACTGAGTGTTTGCTCAATTACGGCTAACAATTGTTCGATGTTAATGGGTTTAACTAAGTAATCACTACATCCGCTTTTCAGAGCATACAGTCGATCATGCTCGAAGTTGGAAGCGGAAATGGCGATAACCGGTTGAGTAAATTCCTGTTCGCGTAATTGCTGTATCACTGTATAACCATCCAGATGAGGCATTAATAAATCCATTAAAATGAGATCGGGTTGAATTTGTTGAGTTAATTGAATAGCATCCCGACTGTCATAAGTACTAACAACTAAGTGTCCTCTTTCTCTTAAAAAAGTTTCTATTACACTACAATTGATTATGTCATCATCGACAATTAAGATTCTCGCTAACAAACTCGTGGTAGTCGTTTGACTGGTTTCGGCAACAGTCGATATATAGCCCGTAGCGGGCGCTTGAATAAATCCGCTAAAGAGGGAACCGACCGCTGGGGTTGATTCAACGGTTAATTTCCCCCCCATTAACTGGATCAGATTGAAACTAATCGTTAATCCTAAACCCACTCCGGGTAAATTATGAGCTATCTTTTCACGGTGAAACGCCGTAAAAATCTTAGCCTGTGATTCCGGCGGAATACCTGGGCCACTATCAGCAACAGCAAATTTGAGGTGATCATCTTGCCAATCCAGGGTTACTTTGATGAAACCTTGTTCAGTAAATTTTATCGCATTGTTAATTAGGTTAATTAAAATTTGCCGAAAACGTAAGCCATCTATCCTAACGAAAGAAGGGATGGTGGGTTGACTTGCTATGGTAAAAGTTAACCCCTTTTCTTGAGCCAGTGGCAAAAACAGATCCGTTAATTCTTTTAAAGTTTGTTTAACATCACACCGACTGGGACGAAGCACCACTTGACCGATTTCTAATTTGGTCTGCTCCAAAATGTTATCAATAAGTGATAACAGATAATCCGCATTATTTCTTATTGTAGTTAAATAATTAGTTTCATATTGTTCAACCGGTTTATCTAATAATTCGGTACTATTGATAATGGACGATAAAGGGGCTCGTAATTCATGCGAAAGTGTAGCAACAAAGCGACTTTGTGCTTGACTAATTTGTTCGAGTTGCTGTTTTTCTTTGGTTAAAGTTTGCCACGTGTCTTCCATTTGTTGAATCAATCGGCTTTGGCGATAATTCAAGATGCTTAACTCATTAGCTTGTTGTTGCACTTTTTGTTGACGATCATGTTCAGCCGTGGCATCAAACAGTAATACCCAAGTATGGTTTTGATAAGGGACAATATGAACATGAGCACTATTACCGGTACCCACTCGTAGAAATTGGATCACTTCCGTATGAACGACCGGTAACAATCCTTCTAAAAAAGAAATCTGTTCCGTGGCCGATTTACCCTTAACTAGATTAAATAAGCCATAATAATTGGGATGCCCGCCCCAATCCACTAAATTACCTTGGGCATCAATACGTAAGTAAGTGATTACTTTTTCCGACATCCACAGAAAACGGATATATTTTATGATGCTAAAAGGAATTCTAACCATTGCCAATAATCTTTCTTAATTAAAAATATTCACGGTTCTAAATTAACTTGAGTTTAGTTAGTCGGATTATTCAGTAATTTTGTTGCCAATTGTGTAAAGGCTTCCTCGACACCAGTACCGGTTTTAGCACTGGTATGAATCACCATTCGACCTTGCTGTAATTGTTCGGCAATATCGAGATTGTTAATTTCCCATTGCTCCTGTAAATCAGCTTTATTCAAGAGCAGAATAAAAGGTTTATTGCCGATCTGTGAATTCACGAGTTCTTGTAAATTTAAGGCATTATCCCAAGTCGGTTTACGGGTTCCATCCACCACGAGAAAATAACCGGCCGCACCCCGTAAATAAGAAGCGGTTACGGTGGACAACGCATCACTGCCGGCAATATCCCATAAAATTAATTTAATTTGTTCTTGAGATAAGTCAATCAATTTGGTATCAATTTTTACGCCAATGGTCGTCAAATATTTATCGGAAAAAGTTTGACGTACAAAACGGGCAACTAAAGAGGTTTTGCCTACCGCAAAGTCACCGATCATGCAAATTTTCTTTTGTATCATGGCCAGAATCTTTATTGTTGCTGGATTTTTTAACCACTATCCGAAAAGTCACTTTTCTTTCCTTCCAATCCGGTTCCGGTTTACCAAAACGGATAGCCGAAGGGAAGGCAACAACCAAATAACGCGCTGTTATCCCTTGAGAAACTAACCATTGATAGACTGTTTCTGCCCGTCGTTTACTTAAATCCTGATTAGACTCTTGTGTACCTAATCCGTCAGTGTCACCCATGATTTGTAAAGTAAAATCCGCTTGGATAGCCTGTAATTGTTGTAAGTACTGATGTAATAATTGTAAAGTCGGTTGTTGTCCGGCTTTGAGTTCGGTATTTTCATTAAAATAAATAACGAGTTGTTCAATCTGATGAATGAGTAAATCGAGATCGATTAATTCTTGGGTATCTATACTAGCAAAACCCTGTAACTCTTGTATACGTTGTCGTAACTGCTCAGTTGTATTTTTATCAGCGTGCCCGGCTATCTTCAGTACGCCTTGGTTAACGGTTAAAATTATTTGTGGCGGTGGTTCCAGTTTATTTTTGGCTTGGATTAATAAAAACTGATCCGTTTCTAATAGCAACTCGCGATTAATTTGGTTAACCCCAGCCATACCTTGAACTTCACGAATTGCTTTATCTATCCACGCTTGGGAAGCGTGACCACTGAGAGATAATACCTCGCCTTTTAATTGTAATTTGACGGTAGACGGGGGATTTAAGCGTCGCTGTAGCCGTTTTTCCACAAAATCGGGGGTTAAATCTTGATAGGAACGCCAACGCATGACTAAATTATTTTTGACCTTATCACTGAGTTGTAACTGTTGTGCAATGGTTAGCGGATCTTCTGCCAAAGGATCGCGTAATCCAGTTATAATTCGTTGATTACCTTCTATTTCATTAGCGGTAATCACAATACCTAGCGTGTTTTGTAACGCTTTGAGATAACGATCAAACTCAGCTTGGGTTTGAGAAAAAAAAGCGTTATTATCAATCAGTTCTTTACTATCAATGCGTGAAATACCTAATGTCACCATCCCCTGATTGTTAACTTTATTTATCCAATCTGGATCGGCGTGACCACGCAAGTATAAAACCGAATTGGCTACCGATAGTTGCACGGTTTTCGGTGGAGCAAGCCACTGCTGGAGCCGCTGTTCCACAAATTGGGGATGTAAATCTTGGTAAAATTGCCATTGACTGATGACTTCTTGCTTGGTTAAACCGAATTGCTGAGCTATTTTTTGTGGATCAGCGGCTAACGGATCACGTAAACCCTGAACGATTAATTGACCATTTCGATAATCAGTAGAAATTAACACAATCCCGGGTGTGGTTTGCAACCGCTTGACATATTCATCTAAACGTTGCTGGTAACGCCAATGAAGGTAACCCCATCCTAATAATAAGAGAAATAAAATACTGAATACGATAATTAGCGTTGGTGAAAATAAACGGTTTCTTTGAGATTGAGCTTCCGGTTTTACTTCTGACTGCAGCGTTTTTTGTAGCAGTGGTTTACACGGTTCTAGCGAAGCACTATCACCGGCAAATTGTCGTAATGCCTTGCCATAGCGGGCATGGATGGCTTCCAGATTGATGCGCATGGTTTTTTTAAACTCGTAGGGCGCAATCCCACGAATGACGCAAGCCAACACCGCATAGGGTCCACGTTCCATCCAGACGGTATAATCACCCACTTCCACGCTGTCCAATTCCTCCGTTTTCCCAGTCGAAAAGGAATCACGAATAAAATCTTGAATAGCGGTTAGCATCGCTGATATAGCTTCACTATCACCGATTTGAGTACCATCTTGACTTTGATGTTGCATTAATAAACCAGTTTCACGATGAATTAAGAACACTTGTTCAACGCGGTATACCAAAATATTTTGCAACACAATATCCGAAAACGGTCGCCCACTTCGCCAAGCTTCTAACCGCCAACTTAACCCTTGGAGCGATAAACTTCGTTCTAGAGAGGTATTAATATTTTGAACGATAGACTTAAAGGTTTCATTAATGGATTTCCGAATCGCTGGTCCCATCACCGGAAACAAGATATCAGCAAAACTATGCGCATCTCGCTCCACCGAAGATTTAATACAATATTCTATCGGCATCTGTAAAGATTCAGTTAATTCTTCTTCTTTATTGATAAGTTGAACTTCAGTAGACGTGGCGGGTTCTGACTGAGTCGCTTGACGAATCGCTTTCGGTAAAAATTTAACTAATTCATTAACCCGTTTTTCTTCATTGCCTAAAGAGGTTTCTAGCTGGCTTAAACTTTGTTCCAGCTCAGTCAAACGAATAACCAGCTTATTAATTTGCTCTTGTTCCAGCGTGTTAACGTGAGCATCTAAGGAGCTAATCTTATTAATTAATTGGCTAAGCTTGGAACGTTCTAAGGTATTGATACGTTGCTCTAAGTCATTTAGGTAAGCGACAGCTTGCTCAATATAACTTAAGCGGTTCAGCAGATCAGTGATTTGTCCTTGTTCTAACTGACTAATACGGTTATCTAAATGACTAATACTCGCTTGTTGCTCATGTAAAAATTCACGGATGGATTTAAAAGCATCCGCAATGGTTTTTCGTAAGACCGGTACCATAACTGGCATAATTGCTTGAGCGAAAGTTTTGGGATCTTGTTGTACAGACTGTTTTACACAATTGTCTACCGGTGCTTGTAAAGCCAAGATTAAATCCGCTTGATTGGGTGAAGAACGTAAAGCGGAAGGTAACACTTCAGCAACATCATGCGTCCGTTGCTGGTAGTCATTAAAACGGATTTCTAATTGTTCTAACCGTCGCTGTTCAGATTCCAGCAGCAAATTGCGTAATTGAGTATACTCTTCCATTATCATCGGATATCGGCAAATCAGCTCAGTTATCCGCTGGCCAAGATATTATACAGCTTATTGATATTAATCATTTTCTATTGAATTGGTATTAAAATCCTTGTTTAACCGTAAAGCAAATTCAGTAAAAAACGCCGCTAGATCACTTCGAGCCAATTTTTCTTCTTTAAGCTGAGCCACTTCTTGTCTAATCAGTAAAGTCAAATTATCCTTCTGTTGGCGTAATTGCACGATTAATTCTTGAAGTTGGTTTTGGAATTGTTGACGGAGTTGTTTAATGTCCTTACTGACTTGTTCATCGAGTTGGACAAATCGATTATTAATTTCGGTCTTCAACGAATTGATTTCACGGATAAAATCTTGATTAGCTTCATAACGTTCTTGACGTTCCGATTTCATTTTTTCAGTTAAACTTTCGGTCTCGCTCATGAGCAAATCTTCTAACGATTTGACTCGTTGCAGCAATTCATCACGCAGTTGGACACTTTCCTGAGATAAACGTTCTTCAAGACGTCTAAAGCGTTTTTCATAGTCACGAATCTGACCACCAAACAGAATTTCTCGAATTTTATCTAGATTACCGATATTGGTAGCAACGACTGTATCTATGGAGGATGATTCGAGCATTTTCTCTTTCTCTAATTTGGGTTCACCCTGTTGTAGATTCAGTTCGGTCGCACGTAACTGTTTGTCGAGTGTTACCAAATTTATTTTTTCAGATTTTTCATTAACCATAGGATGGTCTCCTAAGTAGAGCAAAGCGAAACTTTTCAACATTAACTCAATGCTGAATTCTTCTGATTCATCCAGTTTGGCTAAGGTGCCAAACTAGAAGATTTAAACTGAGGTGTAGAAGTGGAACCAAGCACAACTCAATAGCTTGATAATTTAATGACTTAAATATTATAATTGAAATCTGCATAGATGGCTATCTTAGTCAATACCAATAATAAGCCCGGCAGCGAATGAACCTGAAATTTATCAACCCAAAACGGTATAATTTCAAACTCAATAAAACTTCACGGTTTCTTCAAATTTTCTCTACAATCTGAATTTATTATTATCTCCAGCTAAGGCAAATAGCCAAAGCATTATGAATTTATCGTAATAGTAAGGAGATTAATCATGTTAAAGCAACCCGCTATTCCTTTCACGCTTATCATCAGTTTGGCACTTTCTGCACCCGTATTCGCACGTGGGGGGCATGAAATGGGAAGGAATAGTCAACAACTTGATGAATTTATTGCACAATACGATTCCAATCAAGACGGTACTGTCACTGCTGAGGAAATTCAAGCCGCTCGTGCTGCAGAATTTCAACAAGCCGATACCAATACCAATGGCACCTTAGAACTGCAGGAATTACAAGCCGATATGGAAAGTAAGCAAGCCCAACATCAAGCGACCCGTTTTGCGCAGATAGACACGGATGGAAATGGTCAACTCAGTGTGGAAGAATTTCAAAATGCCCACCCTGAACCGAATACAGGAATAGCAGCAACACTATTTGGTTTAGCCGATCAAGATAAGAATGGGGCATTAAGTCCGGAAGAATTCGCTGTGTTGAGAAGCCCGGAAGGTCAGATGTGGCATCACTTTGCTCAACTCGATAGCGATGGTGATGGGGTCATTTCTGAAGCGGAGTATACTGCTGCCAAAATGGACGGTGGTGGTCGTGGTCCCGGTGGCGGTCATGGTATGGGTGGACATGGTCCCGGTGGCTTTTAATCGGTGTGATTGTTTAAATTAACTATTAAGGTTAACTGGTATCAATTTTCACCTTGAAATATAATTGAGTATTACAATTAAACGAGTGGGAGCCAGTTAAAAACGGTTCCCACAACCAGACGAAAGGAAAAGGAATATGAGCACCTATACCAGTGACTTCTTAAAAAAATTAGCTACTCCTCTAGCAATGGCTTTATTTATGGTAATTGCAGTCAGTGGTACTATGATGTTTTTTCATGTGGGAGAAGGCTTAGTCAGGGAACTCCATGAATGGTTGGGAATCGCTTTTGTCGCTGCGGCTACCCTGCATGTGTATCGTAATTGGCTGTCATTTAAAAAGTATTTTCAACAGCGCTTGTTGGGGGCTGTATTAGCGTTAACCGTCGTGATTACTTTGGCTTTTGTAGCACCGGCTGGATTATTGGGGCAACGCGATGGTATTCGGCTCATAGTCGAAGCGGTGACGACTGCACCACTGCAACAAATTGCACCGGTGTTAGGTACTTCGTATGAAGACATGCGTGCCAGGTTTGCTGAGCAGGGTATCGTCATTGACAATCCCTCTATCAGCCTCCGTGAAGTAGCACATCATTCCAAGCGAGAATTGCCAGAAATACTTACTATTGCAGTGCCATGACTGCTGAAAAAATGAAGGCAATTAAATAAAATAGACTTATTAATAACAAAGATAGCGACAGCGGCAACCGCTACAAATCACCAAAGTAGCTATTTTAGAATAGAATTCTGTCAATGAAACTCGGGTTGTTTCCTAAACTGTTTTTAGCTTTTTTACTGACTGCCGCTACCCTTATCTTTGGTATGGCAGTGTCAGTACATTGGAGTTTCCAACATGGCTTAGAATCTTATCTACACCGGATGGAAATAGAAAAGCTGGACAAACTATTACCCGTTTTAGAAACAGTGTATGAGCAAGCCGGGGACTGGGAATTGTTGCGCCAAAATCGGCGTTTGTTTGGGCAATTGTTGCATCAAGCGCTTGATATCAAATTTGATGATCGGCCACCTCCCGAATTTGATAAGGGTTTTGACGGTTTTCCGCCTAAGCCACCACCGCATCGTGAGGTTGATAACGACTTTTTTTTTGGATTGTTTTCGCCTAAGCCACCACCGCATCGTGAGGCAAACGATGACGGGGACTTGTTTCCGCATGAGCCACCACCGCCTCATGGGTTTGACGACGATTTGGGTTTATTTCCGCATGAGCCACCACCGCCTCGTGATTTTAACGATGATTTTGGATTTTTTCCACCGAAGTTACTCCTACCTCGTGACTTTGATGAAAATTTTGGACCTTTTCCGCCTCATCAGCCTCCGCCTCCCGGGTTTAATTTTTTACGACGTTTACAGATATTAGATACGAAAAAACAGGTTGTATTTGGGCACTATGAGGCATTACCTAACGAAATTTTGCGTCCTTTGCACCACGAAGGTCAAATTGTCGGTTGGGTAGGACTACGTCCCCACGAAGTAATCACGGATAATTTGGCTTTGAGTTTCCAGGCACAACAACGTCACAGTTATATCCTTATTGCTGCGTTGGCAGTGGTCATTTCTGTTTTAGTGTCTTGGGTACTGGCGCGGCAGTTGTTGAACCCTATCAGGCATATTACCGCTGGAGCACGGGCATTGGGCAGTGGTCATTATCAAACACGGTTACAGATCAAATCTTCCGATGAACTGGGTCAATTAGCGACCGATTTTAATCACCTTGCCCACACTTTGGAACGCAACGAACAGGCGCGTCGCCAATGGATTGCTGACATTTCTCATGAATTGCGCACCCCGCTAGCAATATTGCGCGGCGAAATCGAAGCGATGCAGGATGGTGTACATGCCATGACTTCAGAGAATTTAAAATCGCTGCACAGCGAAACTTTGAGCTTGGGTAAATTGGTGGATGATTTATATGAACTCGCTTTATCCGATTTAGGCGCGTTAGATTATCGCAAAGAAGTGGTCGATATCGCCGATGTGCTAGACAGTGTGGTGACCGCCTTTCAGCCTCGATTTGCGGCGAAAAATATTGTCCTTGTTAATCAGGTACCAGAATGGGTTACTGTTTTCGCCGATACCCGGCGGCTGACGCAATTGTTCACTAATTTGTTAGAAAATAGTTTAAGATACACGGAATCCCGAGGACGACTAGAAATTAGCTTAGAAACGACTGCTAATCAGGTGCTTTTGGATTTCAAAGACTCTGCTCCTGGTGTGCCAGAAGATTCTCTGGACAAACTCTTTGAACGCCTTTACCGAGTAGATAAATCGCGGAGCCGTGCTTTAGGGGGTGCCGGTTTAGGTCTAGCGATTTGCCGCAATATTGTGGAAGCACATGAAGGCCAAATCAGCGCACGGCATTCACCACTCGGAGGCGTGTGGGTACGAGTAGAGTTGCCCCAAAAGGGTTAAGGCTAATTAAATGACAAAACCAAATAACATTCGACTTATCCTCATCGTCGAAGACGAGCACAAGCTTGCCAGATTGCTGCAAGATTATTTGCACCAAGCAAATTTCCAGACTCACTGCTTAAACAATGGATTAGACGTAGTACCCTGGATGCGGGGACAACCGCCGGATTTGATTTTGCTTGATCTGATGTTGCCTGGTAAAGATGGGATTGAAATTTGCCGCGAGGTGCGTACATTTTCTAATGTGCCCATCATCATGGCCACTGCACGGGTGGAGGAAATTGATCGCCTAATCGGGTTAGAATTGGGCGCTGATGATTATATCTGCAAGCCTTATAGCCCTCGCGAAGTTGTGGCGCGGGTCAAGGCAATTTTTCGCCGTTTGGATAATCCACCGGGTACATTTAATGCGATAGCGAGTGGTTTTGAGGTGGAACTGGAAAATTATCAAATTCGTTTGAATGGCACGGTACTCGATTTGACTCCCGCCGAATTTCGCCTGTTGTATACTCTGTTGCAATCTCCAGGACGAGTATATTCCCGTGCTCAACTTCTAGAGCGCCTTTACGAAGATCATCGTATCGTGACGGATCGCACGGTGGACAGTCATATTAAAAACATTCGTAAAAAAATTGCGGAAATACAACCCGATTTGGAGAGAATTCGTTCAATTTATGGGATAGGGTATAAGTTGGAGGTGTGAATTGGAATAAATTGAAAGGAAAAATGCTTGAATATGAGTAAAACTATCATTGTGGATACTAACATCTTATGTAGAGAAATTGATCAAGATGACACACTTGTTGTTGCACTTACCTTAGAATTAGACGGACTTTTATGGACGAGTGACAAAAAACTTATAACTGGATTAAGAGAACGAGGATTTGATAAATTTTTTGGTGAAGCCATATTATCATTGACCCCACAATGCAATTAATTCATTGACAAGTTCTTGAAGTTGTTTTGTGGATTCTACAAGATTGGGGGTTTGGTATCCATGAACAAAGCGATTTCGGATTGCTTGAAGTGCCTTCACTTTATCGAATTGCTCTATAGAGAGTTCACCTTGTGAATACAGATGATTTATTAGAGATAGAGTTGGAAAGCGTTCTATAGGAATTGACATCTTGTTTGCTTGCCGCCGCAGTGCCGCTTCTAATATTCCCCATAAAGATAAAAACGCTCCTTCGGCTTCTCCGAGAGACAAAAGTCTTTCGGCTTGTATTTGGCGTTGTAGCATTTGTTCCCAAGTTAGCAATCCGTCACCGTCTGTTGCTTGCTCACTTAGAGAAACATCCTCTCCGGTTACCAACAAGAAACGCCAACCAACATGTTGTGCTACTACTTCAGCGATTTCTCGATAACGGTCAATCGGTATTCGAGAAACAGAACTTTTCACTTCGATTATATAGCCTTCGTTAGGCGATTTTTTTGCAATCAGGTCAGGACGATAGGTTCCTAAATCAAAAGGAAGTTCTGCATTCTGAGGTTCGAGAACAACTTCAAACCCCTGCGCTCTATATTTATCTGCGACTTTAGACCCAAGAACGCTATGAACGCGTTTAGAATTGGAAGTCATAAGTAATCCTCCAGTAATCGAGATGCGCATACTCTAACATACACACATTCTGTGCCTGATGCTATACCCTGAATAAGGGCATTGGGACATCGTGTCAGATCAAATGTGCCAGTCAGTGGACGACGGTGCGATTCTACATCCGTAACGAGCAAATCATCTTCGTAAATGAGACCTACAAGTGCGTCTTGTATGGGTTTTACTATGTTGTCAGTATCAACCGGATCACTCTCGTAAAGATACACCAATGTTAGGTGGATGTCTTGCCCAGAATAAATCTGTCCTGACCAAGTTCTTGCGGCTTCAGCTTGCACATATCTTTTCCATGCCTGTAAGTTGGCGCGATTTCTTGTCTGTAACGACACGGGGCGTTTTAGAATAAGAAAGTCGAAATACATTTCGCAATACTTGACTTTGGAGCAAAGGTTTAACGTGGAAACTCAGCCGCCGCCAGATCGCCAGATCGTAGCAAAGTCAGCCGGCTAGAGCAAAATGTTAGAAATATCAGATTTATTCAGTATGTTCCAACCCCACGAATTTGTCCAGCGGAATCAGGACACCGGGAAACGCTACCCAAACATTATAATTAAATATTTGTTTTTGTTAATCTTATGGTGAGAAATGCCAACTTTACCTAGCTGCAGAATGGGGTGAGCGGAGCGAAATCCATCAACAGCGCTAATTATTTTCAGGGGGGTCAACAACACCGTCTCACCCCATTCCATTTGCTTTCCTGTCGCCACAGAAAAAATGCTTGACGAGTCATAGGAGGTTGGTCAGCATGATGTTGAGTATGATGATGTAAGTAACGTTCATACGCATCATCACCCGACAGTTCTTGCACCCATTTCCATATTTGTTTCAATTTGTCTCGTAGCATGAGACGATTCCTCTTGTTAAAAAATTAAACCTGAGCTAATTGCGTTTGTACATAACCAGACTCCGTTAGGGAAGGGACGCTTCTACCCAATAAATAACGAATACTGACTCGTAAAGTATCGGCAATGACTATCCATAAGACCCCCACTAGGAAAAACGTTAGCCAACCATCCAAGCGTTGATTAAAGATGAGTTGAGGTGCTATGGCTACCTTCTCTGGCGGTAAAGCACCGGCGGCTAATTTCGTCGCTAACTCATTGGCCGCCGCAAAAAATCCAACCCGAATATCTGGACTCATTATCTTTTCCCAGGCGGCGGTCGTCGTGATAATGGCTAACCAAGCGAGGGGCAATCCGGTCACCCAAGCATATTTTAGTTTTCCTGATTTAACGAGAATGCCCGTCGCAACAGACAAGGCAATCGCCGCTAACATCTGATTGGAAATACCAAATAGCGGCCAGAGAATATTGATTCCCCCATTAGGATCAAGTACCCCCACATAGAGGAAATATCCCCATGCTCCGACGACAATCGCACTGGTCACCAAGACAGAAGGGTACCAGGAAGTTTGACCAAAAGGCTTCCAAATGTTTCCAAGAAGATCTTGTAGCATAAAACGTCCTACTCTGGTCCCCGCGTCTACCGTGGTAAGGATAAAAACGGCTTCAAACATGATAGCAAAGTGATACCATACCGCTAGAAGATGATGGCTGAAAACAGTGCCAAAAATCGTTGCCATGCCGACTGCTAACGAGGGCGCTCCCCCCGTGCGGGCAAATAGGGTGTATTCGCCCATACGTTGGGCTAAGTGTTGCATTTGTTCCACCGTGACCGGGAACCCCCAGGAGGAGATTTTAGCAACCGCATCTGCCATGTTGACGCCCACCACGCCAACCGGACTATTAATGGCAAAATAGACACCCGGCTCAAGAATGCTAGCAGCAATCATGGCCATTATGGCGACAAAAGATTCCAGTATCATCCCGCCATACCCTATCATCCGCAGATCACTTTCATTGGATAAGAGTTTGGGCGTTGTACCAGAAGAGATGAGCGCGTGGAACCCCGATACGGCCCCACAGGCAATCGTAATAAAAACAAAGGGAAAAATTTTGCCACCAAAGAGAGGGCCGGTCCCATCAGTAAATTGAGTCAAAGCCGGCATTTTAATCTGGGGACTGAGAAGAACGATAGCTATCGCCAGGAGGAGTACCGTCCCCAGTTTCATAAAAGTAGAGAGGTAGTCACGTGGCGCAAGTAACAGCCAGACCGGCAAAATGGCTGCAAAAAAACCATAGCCGATAATGAACCACACCAACGTCTCAGGGGCTTGGTCGAACCAGACATGTAAGGAGGGTTGTTGATCTACCCATCCCCCTGCTAGGGTGGCAACAATCAGTAAACTGACTCCTATCAGGGAACCTTCTAAAACGCGTCCAGGACGCAGGTGACGCATATAAATGCCAACGATCATGGCAATGGGAATGGTCGCAAAAACAGTAGAAGTCGCCCAGGGACTATGTTTCATCGCATTGACCACGACCAATCCCAGAACAGCGATGAGAATAATCATAATCATCATGGTTCCAAGCAATGCGGCTGCGCCTCCAATTATTCCAATCTCTTCGCGTGCGATTTGTCCAAGACTCCGTCCCTCACGACGGATAGAACAGAACATGATAATCATGTCTTGTACACAACCCCCTAACACCGAGCCAATCAATATCCAGAGCGTGCCGGGTAAGTAGCCAAATTGGGCAGCCAAGGTCGGTCCCACCAATGGGCCTGGGCCGGCAATGGCGGCAAAATGATGACCAAACACAATCCATTTGTGAGTAGGAACGAAATCTCGTCCATTATCAAAACGTTCCGCCGGCGTAGCGCGAGAACTGTCCAGGACTAATACTTTAGCAGCAATCCAGGCACTGTAAAAGCGATAAGCGATGGCATAAGTGCAGATTGCGGCGGTAATAAACCAGATAGCATTCACCGTTTCTCCTCGATTGAATGCAATTGCTTCTAAAGCCGCCGCACCGAGAAAAGCAATCCCTATCCAAATAAGCGAGTGTAAGAAGTTTTTTGTCATTCAGTTTGCTCCGGGCAGTCAGTATTTAGATTAGACATTATCGAAAATAACAGGGCTTCCTACAATCCATACGCCTTCCAACCAGCGATTGTGGAAATTCCGATAAGGGCTATTGAAACCTAATTGACTATCTACACTTACCAGTGGCCTAACTTCCCACTGCCGTCAACTTAAGCGATTATTCTTCCATTTTACTTGAGGAAATTAAAGGAAATTAGCTTTGCTATCAACCTCTTAAATCCACCATTACCCCCACTGCCATTAAGTTAAGACTTTTTACTTCCCCCTTTGACAAAGGGGGATTGAGGGGGATTTTTAGATTTCAACCCCTTAAATCCCCCCTATACCCCCCTTTGTCAAAGGGGGGAACTGGAAAAAATCGTCGGGTGTGTCAACTCAGTTATTAAGTCAATATTTCGAACCGCTTTAGCTGTAATGCACTGATTTTAATGTTCGAACCATTATTAAATAATGAGTTTGTCAGACTACAAAACTACCCAACTTTAAGTTTACCTTTACCGTAGTTTGTTAACGCGATAAATTTAAATTATTTAGTATTTTCCTGCGATAGGCTATAAACATAAGTTGCTAACAAATGTACTTTAGCTTCACCTAATAATTCACCATGCGCTGGCATACGACCTTGCCGTCCTTTGGTGATGGTTTCTTTAATTTTGTCTTCCGAACCACCATATAACCAAGTTTCATCAGTTAAGTTGGGGGCACCCAGAGCGGGGGTACCTTTACCTTCTGGACCATGACAAGCTATACAGATTTGCATGAAGATTTTTTGGCCTTCGGCAGCGGCGGCGGTGTCATGTTGGCGACCACTGAGGCTCAGCACATATTGTGCGGCATTGTTAATGTCATTTTCTCCATGCAGATTATTTTGTTCAGCAGTGGGCATCATACCTTGGCGCCCACTCGTAATGGTGGTTTGAATGGTTTCCGGTTCACCACCATAAAGCCAATCATTATCGCGCAAGTTAGGAAAACCAGGGCCACCACCCGCATCTGAACCATGACAAGCCGTACAATAAGTCAAAAATAAATGGCGTCCCATTTCGACGGCATCTGGATTTTTAGCTAATTTATCAATCGGTTCATTTTGATATTTAGCGTAAATGGGCCCATATTTTGACTTGGCGGCTTCAACTTCCTGTTGATGTTGTTTGGCACTACTCCATTCTAAGATACCAGCAAACGAACCCAGTCCCGGATACAGTACTAAGTAGAGAATGCCAAATATCAAGGTAAAATAGAACATCATTAACCACCACATGGGCAGGGGGTTGTTATATTCTTCTAAACTTTCGTCCCAAACATGTCCCATCGTTTCAATTTTTTGGTCGGGTTTGGGGCGACTAGAAGACATCCAAATAATTAGCCAAAATAAGCCAACAATTCCCCCGAGGGTGAGTATAATAATCCACCCGTTCCAAAATTGACTGAAAAATAGGTTATGGTCAAACATGACGCTTCTCCTTAGCTATGGTTTCTACTGAATCATCGTCATCTAAAGGTAAGCGAGCCGCTTCATCAAATTTGACTTGACGCTTGCTGCTATAAGCCCATACCACAATACTTAAAAAGACGACCATGACCACAATTGTCCAAATAGAATGAATCAGTGGTAAGATTCCCATTCTTGATTACCTCACCGTCTTGATAGCTGTACCTAAGTTTTGCAGGTAAGCAATAACCGCTTGTATTTCCAATTTACCGTCTACTTCTTCCGGTGCTTTGCTAATTTCTTCATCGGTATAAGGATGACCAAACCAATTTTTGAGCACCTGCATCTTATGTTGTACTTCTTTGCCATCAATGTGGTTTTCTAGCAGCCAAGGATAACCTGGCATCACCGATTCTGGTACCACATCACGCGGATTTCGCAAATGCGCATAATGCCAATCATCACTATAACGTCCTCCAACGCGCTGTAAATCCGGGCCGGTTCGTTTTGAACCCCATTGAAAAGGTCGATCATAAACAAATTCCCCCGCTACCGAATAGTGTCCATATCGTTCGGTTTCAGCCCTGAAAGGGCGTATCATTTGAGAATGACAAACATAACAACCCTCCCGAACGTAAATGTCACGTCCGGCGAGTTGCAATGCCGAGTAAGGTTTTAAGCCTTCTACCGGTTGCGTGGTGGATTGCATAAAAAATAATGGGACGATTTCGACTAATCCCCCGATACTGACCACTAACAGAGTGAAAATAATCAGTAAGCCTAAATTTTTTTCAACTTTTTCGTGTGCTGTTGCCATTGGCTTTTTCCTTTAATGAGCTAAAGCAGGCGCGATAACTTTATCATTCACTTCGGTCGTTTGTGGATTGGTTACCGTCCGTAAGACGTTATAAGCCATCACCAACATGCCGGAAAAGAAAGACACACCACCAACCCAGCGAGTAACATAATAAGGATGCATCGCTTGTACCGATTCCACAAAACTGTAAGTTAAGGTACCATCTGGATTGACTGCGCGCCACATGAGTCCTTGCATAATGCCAGAAACCCACATCGCTGAGATATAGAGGACGATACCAATCGTCGCCATCCAAAAATGCAGTTCGACGAGTTTAAGGCTATATAATTCGCGTCCAAACAACCTGGGAATGAGGTAATACATACTTCCCATTGAAATCATAGCTACCCAACCCAATGCGCCGGAGTGAACATGTCCAATCGTCCAATCGGTAAAGTGTGAGAGCGCATTGACGGTTTTAATAGCCATCATCGGCCCTTCAAAGGTAGACATTCCGTAAAAAGAGATGGAGACAATTAAGAAGCGTAAAATCGGATCACTACGCAGTTTTTCCCAGGCACCGGATAAAGTCATAATGCCGTTAATCATCCCACCCCAAGAAGGTGCTAATAAGATTAAAGACATGACCATACCTAAAGATTGGGTCCAATCGGGTAAAGCGGTGTAGTGTAAATGATGCGGACCAGCCCAAATATAGGTGAATATCAAGGCCCAGAAATGAACAATGGATAAGCGATAAGAATAGACTGGCCGATTCGCTTGTTTGGGTACGAAGTAGTACATCATTCCCAAAAATCCCGCGGTTAAAAAGAATCCGACGGCATTATGACCATACCACCACTGCACCATCGCATCTTGTACACCCGCATAAGCTGAATAGGATTTCCATAAGGAAACTGGTACTGCTAAGTTATTGAAAATATGTAACAAAGCAATAGTTAGAATGAATGCGCCATAAAACCAGTTAGCGACATAAATATGCGGCGTTTTACGCTTGAAAATCGTGCCAAAAAACACGATAGCATAGGTAACCCATACTAAAGTAATCAGAATATCAATTGGCCATTCTAATTCTGCATACTCTTTACTGGAGGTAATCCCTAACGGTAAGGTAATCGCCGCTAATACAATCACTAATTGCCAACCCCAAAAGGTAAACGCAGCCAGACCATCGGAAAACAAGCGGGTATGACAGGTACGTTGTACCACATAGTAAGAGGTTGCAAATAAAGCCGAGCCGCCAAAGGCAAAAATCACGGCATTAGTATGTAAAGGTCGTAGACGACTAAAGGTGATATAGGGAATATCAAAATTGAGCCAAGGCCATGCCAGTTCGGCGGCAATATAGACACCGACCGCCATGCCAACAACACCCCAAACCACGGTCATAATAGCAAATTGTCTGACGACCTGATAATTATAGGTCTGTTGACTTGCTATTGAGGTTGCTGCTTTCGCCATGCGTTTGCTTCTCCTTGATAAATGAATTGCCCACAAAAAGATTCACTTATAACATTTTTTCAATCGTTGCTAATAATATAATGAATTACTAATAAATCACTGCGTTACTTGCCCGTTTGATTTTCTCTGAACGGTACACCAAGTCGTATTTTATACCGGATAACCCCTCTTATCGTCAAACTTTTTTAGGGCAAACCGGTAATAAAATTATTTTATTTAAGGCAATATTAATTTAATAGTTGATTATATTATTAAATTTTAATTTAGTTGCGTACAATTTTTCTTTAAGAAAAGACTATTTGTCCACAGTTATGAACAGTCGTTTAACGATTGTTCTGTTTTAATGGTAATAACCTTATTCGATTTTTGCTTGGATCAATAGTAACTAATGCACCTTGGTTGATATTTTCTTCTGCTTGTTGAAGAGCAGCCAAGACTTGTTTCCCAACGGTTTTAGGTCGGATATCTTCAGTTCTCAATTGGAGAACGCTGGGTGCTTTTGCTTCAGTGGCGAATAGAAGCGCGCTGAAATCCAAATCATGTGTGAACACGATATAATCATTATTTCGTGCCCACTCCATAATTTCAATATCGGTAGCGGTTATAACACCAATCTCACTCCAATGCTTGACTTCATGTCCACCCGCTTTTAAAAATGGAATCCATGCCGGCGAAAGATTCATATCCAAAACGATCTTCATGATACTCGTAATGTCATATCAAATTCTTCTGTTCGCCAGGTTGCGTAAGAAAGAGCCGCCTTGATATCTTCTTCTTCTAAATAAGGGTATAGTTCCAATATTTCTTGAAAAGAAGCACCTGAAGCGAGCAGCCCGGTAATTACACCAACGGTGACTCGCATTCCACGTATGCAGGGCTTACCGCCCATCACATTAGGATCAATTGTAATTCGATCGAGTTCTGGAAATTTCATCATGTTTCAGTTTCAATTTGGTATTTTGTTAATCACTAACCGCGACACTGTAGTATGAATTTTCTGCTTGAAGTATAGCAAAGTTCACTGAATGTAAGAAGAAACTGTAACGTAACTGGAGTTACGTTACAGATAAATTATCTCATTTACCGCCTTTTATTGAGCTGGTATTTCAACCGGAGGCGTTACAACTGGGGTTTCAACTGGCGGTGCAATATCTTGAATTTCAGCTGGTGTGAGCCGAATAACTTGTAATTTATCCATTAACACTTGAAATTGAGAAGGTGGAAATGCAAACGGAATGGCATTTTGCATTTGGACACGTAAAATATAAGCGTTGCCGATTTCATCGGTATAATCTAATAGCGGTATTTGGAGTGTGCCCACACCATCTGAGCTAGTTTTATAAGTCGCATGAGGTGACGGACATACTTCATAATCAGTTGGTGCGATTGAGCTACTCACCCAACCCATTGGAATGTCACAAGGTGTAGGAAAAATTCCCCAATGTAATGTCTGAGGATTTTGAGCATAGGTGTAACCAAAGGGACATTCTACCGGTGGTGGTGGAACACTCGCCGCTTGAACTTGAATTTGATAGCCTCGTCCAATCGGGGTTTTCTTTTCAACTAAGTTGTTACCTTCACTATCCTGAACTTCTTGAAGCATGGGACCAACAGAAAAATAATGCGTTCCCGCGTTAAGATTGACTTGCAAACTGTTCCCCAAAGTAGTTGAAGGTATTTCAATAGTTTGTTGAGTTTGACCAATTAAATCGAGTTTCCAACCAACCGTTGGATCTGCTCCAGGTATGGTTTGATTTAAATTAATCGTCACTAAATCAGAAACTTGTAATGAAAATTTATAAGAATCAACATCATCTGCTGAAGATAAATTGCCATAATAAATTTCATTTGCTTTGATGGCAGTGGCATGCTCAGGATCGTTATTGGGTTGCTTTTCGTAGTGAGCATCTTCTTTCCAAATGCCGAGTAGAGTGTATGTCGCTACCGGGAAAGAAATATTGTCTATGGAAGTGATTTTAAAATAATAAGTACCCGGTGATAATCCCTGCTCAAAAGTGGCTTTTAAACTGGTTTCTGGCAACGTGGTGGTATATAAACTATTCGCTAAATCCTCCTGAGCATATAAATTAATTTGCCAACCCGATTGAGGATTAGCACCAGGTGGTGCTTTTTGACTGAAAGTCACACTGAGGTTACCACTAGTATCATGGGTTGGATCTTTACGATCGGTATTGATAGTAAATTTAAAAAAATCGACATCTTGAGCTGAAGATAAACTCTCGCTAGAACCTTTACCACCTAACTTAAAACTAGTTGCTTCCTGTGGGGTATTACCAGCATCGGGTGGTAGTGTTGTTTGAGCCATTGCAGTCAAAGGTGCAATAGTAACCAAGCCGCAGATAAATCTTGCATAACGCATGTCATTTGCCTCCTAATTTATAGAATTGAAACAAGAATTGGCAATCTAATCTAGACTATTCTAAATGAGCCGCAGCACCAACTTTATCTAAATAAATGAGATGACTACTTACCAGATAAACCTCAGCCTTTTTCAACAACGATTACTTCGTTGGTGTTGTTGTGCTAATTCGATATAGTGATTAGCTGAGTAAGAAAAGTATTCTCTTTCAGCATCCGTTAACAGACGCGCTTTTTGAGCGGGGCGACCGCGCCATAAATAGCCACCCTCCAACACTTTACCTGGTGAAACTAAACTCCCGGCGGCAAGCAAGGTGTAAGGTTGTAAAACAGCACCATCTAATACAATAGCACCCATTCCAATCAAACAATGGTGTTCAATGGTACAGGCGTGTAAAATAGATTGATGTCCTACAGTCACTTCTTCACCAATAAATAAAGCTTGTCCACCAAGACAGTATGGACCATCATGGTTGACATGTAATACCGTATTATCTTGTATATTGGTGCGTGCTTCAATGGTAATACGATTAATATCCCCTCGAGCAACCACGAAAGGCCATAAGGAAGTATATTCACCAATAATTACTTGACCAATAACAACCGCCAGCGGATCAATGTACGCGGTTGAAGCAATTTGTGGAGAATAAGTTTCAAAGTCACGAATAGGCATAATAAATCATTATTTTATTTTACTTTTTTATGTAGTTTAGCTAAGCAACCCCGGTTACGCACAGTTTCTATATTTTCCCTGGGCAAAAATGGAATGAGTTGAATACCGATAACCTCAGATAATGACATCCATCGTTTCTGGATCCGGTTCACTATCTTGCCATAATTTTTCAAATAGTAATAACAGTTCTTTTACTCGAGGATAATCCTTAAAATTGATAGTAGCTGAGAGACTGTCAGCATAGGGACGGTAGATAAATCCAATACTATCGGCTAGCAGAAAAGTTTCTTGGATAGGTTGGTGAATTTCGGCCAAATGACGAAATTGGATTAAACTACCTAAACGCCTGCGCAGATAAATAATACGATGACCTCGTTGAGTGGCCTTTTTAGGATTGTGCAGTAAAATTCGAATACGAGAATGACGACTGCGGAGTGCTAGCTGTTCAATTGCATCGCAACAATCTTGATTGTCATAGATATCGGGATCAAAGTCACGGCTCAAAATATCGAGGTGCAATTGAGTCTGAGTAATCATAGCAATCGTCGCTTGTTGATTAGGCTCGGTTCCACTACAAAGAAATTCTTCATTGGTTTCACCTAAAATAAATCGGTCTATAGCTAATTCATCCATAAGTTATTTCAATTTGAATTGGTTAGATAGTTTCTATCCTGATTAAGGTTATCAAAAGCATCAAGGTACGTTAAAATTTTTCATTGGAATGGCTGGATAGTTTATAGGAGATTGAGCTAAATGGAAGAAAAAAATCGATATATTGCGATAGTCGAACAATACGATAAACAACTTGTTAAAGCGGTTAATGACAAAATGAAAACCGGTTATGAACCTTACGGCCAAGTGGTAGTTTCCTTTAATGAAATGGGGATCATAAAATCTTTCGTGCAAATTATGATGTTGAAAGAGTAACGATTAGGGAGTAGTCGCTTCATTTCACGACCCTATTAAATGGCACTGCGCCAGCAACTGAAAAATTCCCCCCTTTGATTTGAAAAAAGGGGGGGGTAGGGGCATTGCCATTAAGTTAAGCTTGGGGGGCGTTAGGGCAAACTCAGGTGTTCGCTTTTAACTTAATGGCAATGTTCCTACCATTCTCCCTGGATTCCACTTCGTTTCATCCAGGCTACTCGCTTCCACCGGCACAGCGCGTCAAGTGCCAAGAAAGCCTCATGGCGGTTGGCTAGAGCGCGGGGTTAGGCAAGCAACTTATCATAATCCGCATGACTGCCAATCCAAATCCACAGAAAATCCCCTTCAATCGGTGTAGCCACTGCACGATAATGCGTACCGATTCGGACAGACCATACTTTACCGACTTTCTTAAATTGCAGCGATGGATGAGAAGGGTTATCTTTCAGAAGTTGAAAATTTTTATCAGCCAGATTGCGAATATCCAGTGGGAGACATTCATAACAAGCCCAAAAACTGGAAGCAGTCTTATGTTTCAAAGGTCTCTCGTCTTTCCAGCTTGATGTTCTGCAAGTGCTGCGTTAATCAGGAAATCAAGTTTTCCGGCATTGGAATCGGCTTCAAGTTTTTTGTCCCAACGAGCTTGATCAAACTGGATAAACCAATCACGAAATTTGGAAAATGAATCATTATCCAGTTTAGCAACTTTACTTTCTAAAAATCTTATTTCTTCTATGGCATTAGCTGTACGTTTCATAAGTGATTTTCCTTACATAAAATATAGTTTGGCTATTACGCATTCCCGCGCTATAGTGTCACTGTCATTCTTCCTGGATTCCACTTCGTTTCATTTAGGCTACACACTTGTTAAACTTGATTTTCAATGTATTTTGACACTTTCTTTCTCACGAGTTGCTCTGTTATTTCCTCTGTGTATTTAAACTCAATCAGATGATAACCAAGCTCATCGCATAACTTCTTTTTCTTTCTGTCACTCTCCATTCTCTTTTCCAATCCTTCTTTGCCACCCCAATGCTCGATTACCTTATAATGCTGTTCACCCTGATATTCGATGCCCACGTTTATCTCTGGCAACCAAATATCAAGCTCTAGCCCTTGTAGTTCCAAGCCTCGATAGTGATGTATGACCTTAAAATCTGGAAATAGCATCACTACGATTTTGTATAGCATTGTTTCTGTAACCCATTGCTGACCGACTTTAGGATATCCAAAGTGTTCTCTCAGTTCATTTTCTACTTTTCTGTATTCATCTCCCTCATATGTAGTCCTTCCATACCTTATTCTAGATAGAAGGTTGTGATAAGGCAAATACCTTTGCAAAAAAGATGAGTAATACATGCTATGTCCATATTCCTGCCTCGGTAATCCTCCGCTGCAAAAATGACATAAACCATCCATTATTTTTAGATTTTTAATTCTGTTTCTAAACCCTTCTTCACTGTTACCGTATGGTAATAATCTCTCAATATCATTGTAAATATCAAAGTATCCGCTAAAGCATGAGCATGTACACAGATTTCCAGTAACCCTATCAATATATAACATTGGGTATGAAATAACACCCAATCTTATTTCATCAAACTCTTCTTTTGTTTGCTCATGTTTAGCAAGCTTGTTTTCAATTATTGAATTAATAAGCTCCGGCTTAAACCAAATTCCAAACAGACAAAAGTAAGACTTCTTTTTTCTTTTGGATATATGATAAGCATAGCCAGTCGAGCGAATCTCATCGCCTAATGACAACTCAACTTTATAGTCTTTGTTCTCTACTAAGAGCAATATGTTACCTATTGAAAACACTCCAGACAGGGAGAAAAGAGATGGAAGCAATACCGATGTTCTATCAAGGTAGTTTATGGCTATTAAGCTATAATCATCATGGCCATACTTAGCGCAAAAATCAAAATCTAGCTCTTGCTTTATGTCATTATTCCATCCCGTGTATTTAACAATTGAACTCCATCGCTGATGAACTCCTTGCTTTAAGTAGCTTGTATGACTGAGCGTTCCACTCGAATTTATCATCAACCCGCTAGCCATAAATATTTTTTCCATGTTCTTTTTAAATGCGATGCGTATTTCATGGAAGAAATCACCTCTTGAAGTTGCCGTTCTTGATAAAGCAAGCTCAATGGAGCTTTCTACAATACTGGTTGGTATTTTTATTTGATACATCGTTTCTCAAAGAGTCTAACTATAATTAGATCACCTAGATGGCGTAATATTTTCACCTCGTTCCCACGCTTTGGCGTGGGAACGAGGTAACCGTTTAATTATTAGACATCTTTACTTGCCCACTAGTTAAAGCCTGAATCACTTGCTCTTTAAGACCAAAAGCGACAATCTGTCCGCCATCTACCACGATTAAATGATTAACTAATGATAATAACGACATTCGATGGGTTACTAACAGCAGGGTTTTGTCTTCTAAATAGGGTTGTAATCGCGCTTTTAATAATTCTTCGGCGCGGTTGTCCATGGCGTTAGTCGGTTCATCGAGTAATAAAATCGGTGGATTAAGCAATAATGCTCTCGCTAAAACAATCGTTTGTCTTTGTCCACCCGATAAACCTTCACCACGTTCACCTATTAACATATCAAATCCTAAGGGATGACGATTAATAAATTCATCAACACCGGCCAATTGAGCCGCTTTGAGTACCATGCTGTCTTCTACATAGCTGGCGCCGATGACAATATTATCTTTGACCGTGCCATAGAATAATTCGAGATCTTGCGGAACATAACCGATATTGCGTCGTAATTCGGCGGGATCCAATTGACGGCTGTCAACACCATCTAGAAGAATACTGCCACCGGTGGGCTGATAAAGTCCTAAAATTAATTTGGCGAGGGTGCTTTTTCCAGAACCAATTCGTCCGATAATTCCTACTCTTTGACCCGCACTAATTTTAAATGACATTTTAGTTAGAGCAGCTACCGGCTGTTGCGGATAATTAAAATCAACTTGTTTGAACTCAATGTCACCGCGTAATTGTGGACGATGTAAAAAGGGTTTGCCTAATGGACGTTCTAGTGGCATCGACATGATGTGATTTAATACGCGTAATGCCGATAATGATTGATGATAACGGGTGAGTAGATTGGCTATTGGAGCTAAGGGTGCCAATGCGCGCCCGGTTAAAATAGTGCTAGCAATGAGCGCCCCGGTAGTCAGTTTACCGTCAGCAATAAGATACACACCCGTGACAACCACGACAATAGTCGTTATTTGTTGAACGAATAGGGAAAAATTGACTGCCAGTGCCGATAAAAACCGAGATTTAAGACTGGATTGCGCAATTTGTCCAATCAATAGCTCCCATTTACGTTGCATTTCTCCTTCGGCACCCCTGGCTTTGAGCGTTTCTATCCCGCTTAAGGTTTCAATTAGCAGGGCATGTTTTTGGGCACTGGCGCGAAAGGTTTGGCGGACTACATAGCGTAGTGGTAATTGTAGTAATAAACTCAATCCCATGACAATAGCCATACTGTATAGCGGAATCATGGCTAATTCAGGATTTAAAGTCCAAATAACCGCAATAAAGAGCAAAGCGAAGGGCAAATCAACCAAAGTGGTTAGCGTCGCTGAAGTAAAAAAATCTCGAAAAGTTTCAAATTCATGTAAATGATTAGCAAAGGCACCGATAGAACGCGGATGAGCGGCACGTTGAGTACCCAAAATTTGCTCAAAGATGATACTCGCTAGTAAGACATCTGATTTTTTACCCGCAATATCAATAAAATAACCCCGAAGTATCCGCATAATAAAATCAAAGCTAAACACAATTCCCACCCCAATGGCTAATACCCAGAGCGTTTCTATCGCTCGATTAGGAACAACGCGGTCATAAACATTCATGACAAACAAGGGTGATGCCAAAGCAAATAAATTGATGAGCAAAGAAGCGATAATGACTTCACTATAAATTGACCAGGATTTAAGTAAAGTACCCCAAAACCAACTCCGTGAATGCGGGATAATGTCCTGGGCAGTCCGTTGATCAAAAGTGTAAGTCGGGCGAGCCAATAGGGCATAACCACTATAGTTTGCCTGCAAATCTTTTCTAGAAATCGTGAGCGTTCCTTCACCAGTCATGGGAAGAATAATTTGAGCTTGTTTCTTTTTCTTATCGAGGTATTTAACCAGGATGCAAGCTTGTTGATCTTTAAGCAATAAAACAGCGGGTAACATCAATGGATTGAATTGAGCGAGAGAACGTTTGAGCAGTTGAGCCGATAAATGGGCACGTTCAGCGGCACGGATAAATAGTTCCGGAGTAAAGCGGTTATTCACTAAAGGTAATCCGGCTTTAAGCGCTTCAGCCGAAACGGGTTTACTCAATAATTTAGTTAGAATAACGAGACATTGTAAGAGGGGGTCATCAAAAATGATAATTCTTTCGCTTTCTTGCCAGGCATTACTGTCAAAATGGTTGGTTGTCATATGAGCAAAGGCTATTTAACTTATTATTCATGACTTATTTTGTTAATCAATTGTTCTGTTTGTTTTATTTGCTGCTTTATTTTAGCAATTTCTTGTTCTTTTTGAGCTAATTTTTCTTGTAATACCGCTAAATATTTTTGGGGATTACGATGTTGATAAAACCGTTTTACCACGTCTATTACAATGAATATTCTAAATATTCGGTTAAATACTGAACGAGTTCGATAGATATTAAGTATTCTTCTTATTCTTTCAATCTTTAATAAATTTTCTGGGTTTATCAGCTTGAGTTGTCGAAGTAGGGCATAGCGACTGATTAAAATACTGGCTAAGGCTAGCATCGGCAGAACAATAATAGACAATTCTAACCAATGCTTTTTTAAATAATGCAGCTTTTTCTCCGCTAGAGAAAACATAATAATAAATTCAATGACAAATAATTCCCATATTAACGCATTGCCCAAATTGACCAGATGATAAAGTAATTCGTGATTATTTAATTTGTCAGGAAAAAACAGTTCTGTTACCCAAAATGGACTCATCAATAATGAAAGCAAGAGAATGGGTAATAAAAAACGTTTTTCTAGTTTAGTATAGAGAGGTGAATTGATTAACTGCCAAGTTAATAACCAAATAAAATCAGGCTGATTGCAGCGTCGAGTTGCTAGGCGGATGGGTGGTAATAAGGTAATAACAACTAACCAAAAATAACTTTTCCAAGTGTGTTGACAAAAAATCAAATAAATAATTCTTTCTATAAAAAAAACCGGCCAACAGACGATTAACAAGATAATTAATGGTTGCGTATAAAGCAGTCGTTCTAACCCAGACTCAATTTGTATATATTGAATAACAATAGCCAATGCCGTTAGGAAGACTAGGGTTACCAAAAACATAATCGCCGCACTGAGAAATTCGATGAACTGATAAATTTTGAACATGTTAGGATCGATATTTTTAACAGCCAGTGCCGCTATTTTTTACATGATTGTAGCTTGTCTGAGGGGACAAAAATGTTCATGGTTTTCAGATTATTGAGGTAGTTACCTTTTTCTGCATCGATATTTTTAAGTTCAATACCGGGTTGTAAACTAGTAATACTGGCTTGTCCAACCACAGTTCGCTCGCGTTCACCCATTTCATTTTTGGTTCTAATACTCCAAAAATTATGAAACATAATCGCTTTATCCTGATAAGTTCCGAGATATAGCATGATATGCCCCGGTTTCCACAGTAGTGTCAGATAAGGAATGGCTTCATTAACTATTTTCTGTTCTTTTGCTGTTGGGGTTAAGTTTTCCAAAGAAATGAGTTCCCCTATCCTGGATTGGGTAGCAGAATTTCTGGGTAACCACAGACCAAATGGTGTAAATAGGTCATGTAATGTTGATGAACAATCCCGATCTTCATAAAGACCACCCCAACCATAAGGTTGAGTTAATAATTGATTGATCATCTTAGCTAAATTAATCGGTAAAACCGTTATTGGTTTTAAAGCGGAGACGGTTTTTAATAATTGAGTTTTTTCTATAACGGCTTGGCGCGTTTCATTATTAACTGTCGCCATTAAAATATCATAATGAGTTGCATTTTCACCTACATAAGGAAAAAGCGCACCAATATGGGTTTTAAATCTAAATAATTGATTTTTACCATAAAGCGGAACTTGATCTTGAGTAATCACGACATATTTATTAGTTAGCCACTTATTGATAAAAGCTTCATCAACAAAAGCAATGTCTTCTATTGGAATCCAACCTTCTACCAGCGGTGATTCGGCTAACACCCACGATTGATCTTGAGAAATATGGGCAATGAACAGGGGAGTATTAGCCCAAATAGCGGAGTTTTGTAACGTATCAAATGGATAGCTATTTTCTGTATGAAAGTGGGGTTTAGCCGTTGGCAATAATCTCAAATAAGTATTGGTAATCGTGATCGCTTGGCGATTGGTATTCGGATAGTCTTCTAAATGCGCCAAAGTGGTTAATTGTTTGAGCCATTCTGGTGAATGTTGTTTTTGGTTTTCACCAAAACCTAAATTATTACTATAGCTACTAAAATGCCATAAATACTCGGCTTTAGAAATGTTTGGCTTGAGTTGCTGCCACGGCGCAAAAAATTTTCTATCAAATTCAGCATTAAGCGCACGATGATTTTCCGGTAGGATTAATGCCTGAGATGAACAAGTTGGGTTGAGGTAAACGGTTGCATCTTGAGGCAATGTTCGTATATCTCTAATAATATAAGGTTTTTTATTAGCCGATGGGTCTGATTCTAACAAGATTTCATCGTCAATTTGGCTAATCTCATCTACTTTATTTGGGGTAACTTCTTGAGCTTCAACATATCCTAATAGGGATAAAGAAAGCAGAAAAATTATTTTAAGTAGGTGACTGAACATGGTAGTTTTCCTTATTATGGTCGGTTTATCTTAAACCTGTTTCAGTTAACCAAAATCTTATAGAAATGGAGTTTGATTTTTAGCTAATTGACTTAATAAACAAGCTTATTCTTAATTCAACAACGCTAATAAACTATAAATTGGAATATTAAAAATTTTATCATCAAGGTAGGGTTGGATAGAAGAGCAAGGTTAAGAATGGACAAGAAAAAGGATGGTAAAATTTTTTAGTCGGTTAAAATGAGAACGAGTTACTCTCGGTTAAAAACCTAGTGGCTTAAAGCTTTTAAAAATGTCATAATAACTTAATATCTTCGCCAATTGAAGTAGAAGTAGGGTCAATGCTATGAAGTTAAGGAACAATTCCTTCTAAGGGAGGGAAGGAGGTCAAGGGAACGGGGGAATGTTCCTATCATATACCTTACATAAAATCAATAAGTTATAAAAAATGGCGCTGGTATTGTTAAGTTGTTAAAATTTATTTTCTCAACCAATGCTATAAATACTTTTTTCCAATGCCGTGGTTACAGGTTATCTTAGATACCGAAGCACAATACGTTGAAGAAATTTCTGATGGACTCGTTGCAATCGGCGCTATTGGCGTTACTTTGCAAGATGCAGCCGATCAAGCTTTGTATGAACCTCCCTTAAATACGACTCCATTATGGAAACGCACACAGGTAGTCGGATTATTTGATGCCGATGAAATCGATAGCTTAACACTTTCGGTTCAGTTACAAAATGTATTGGCTCCTTTACCATTACCGTCTATTCAATTCCAACATTTAGAAGATCAAGAATGGATCCAAATGGGTAGGAGTGATTTTCATCCAATGCGATTTGGTAACCGAGTGTGGATTTGTCCGAGTTGGGAAAAACCACCACAACCACAGGCGGTTAATATATTCCTTGATCCTGGGTTAGCCTTTGGAACCGGTACTCATGCAACTACCGCTCTATGCTTAGAATGGCTAGATCAGCAAGGTGATTGGTCAAACCAAGTGTTAATTGATTATGGTTGTGGTTCCGGTATTTTAGCTATCACTGCGGCTAAATTGGGTGCGGCTCAGGTTTGGGCAGTTGATATTGATCCGCAAGCTTTATTAGCTACCCAAGCCAATGCTGAAAAAAATCAGGTTACTCCGCTGATTAATGCTATTTTACCCACGCAATTACCCCACTTAAAAGTGGATGGTTTAATTGCTAATATTTTATCTGCCCCCTTAATCGAGTTAGCACCCACTTTAGCTCATTATTTAAGACCGGCTGCTCCAATCGTCTTGTCTGGTATTCTGAAAGAACAAACTCAAGCCGTCATAGCCGCTTATACACCTTATTTTACTCTCATTGAAGTAACGGAACGTGACAATTGGATGCGTATTGTAGCTACTAAACTTTGACATACTATTCAAAATTCAAAATAGATTTATCTTATGCATACGCAATGTCCTCACTGTCAAACTATTTTTCGAGTCACCTCGGCGCATTTGAATATTGCCCAAGGGCACGTTCGTTGTAGCCATTGCCAACATGCTTTTAATGCCACTCGTCATCTACTGAAACAATTACCTACACCCGATGTTCCAGAACAATTTAAGATTGATGAAGAAGAACCCAGTCTGAGCACAGATTATAATCTTCCGGAGTTATTGCAAGAAGATATTTATCAACCCCGTCGTAACAGTTGGAATGCTTTTTTGTTTTGGGGAGTGATAACACTTATATTAGCTACAACGCTGGCCGTACAAATTTTTTGGTTTTGGCAACCCGATAAAATCTTACAACATCCACAAATCCGACCTTGGTTAGATCGATTTTGCCATGTATTTTTGTGTACTTTACCGGTAACGAGAGATGTAGACAGTTTTTATATACAAGAACATATTGCTAGTGTTCATCCAACACTAACTAACGTCATTCAATTTGAAGTCACTTTTGTGAATAAAGCTATTTTTCCACAACCTTATCCCGATTTTTCCTTAACTTTTGAAGATTCTAACGGTAAACCCATTGCACAACGGTTATTTAAACCGAGTGAATATTTGCCAACTCCGCCTAAACCGGATCAAGAAATACCACCTAAAGCCGCTATTCATTTCAAATTAGAACTGATGAACATCGCTAATCTTATTGAAGGTAATCAAATTGCTCAAGGTTATCATTTTGAATTTCTGTAATTTGGGTACCCGTTTCAACCTCGCTAGATTAAAGTAAAAACTAAGATAAAGGATTTGATAACTTGATGAATAAACCCAAAACACCGAAGCGTTCTCACAAACCTCCAGTTAATGAAATCAGTTTACACCCAGAGTCATGGAAAATTTTTCAGATTATGGCTGAATTTGTAGAAGGATTTGAACAGTTAGCTAATATTACGCCTTCAGTCACTTTGTTTGGTTCAGCCCGGTTTACGGGTGAACACCCTTATTATCAGTTAGCAGAACAAATTGCACATCAATTATCTGACGCGGGTTTTTCAGTCGTTAGCGGCGGTGGACCCGGAATTATGGAAGCGGCTAATAAAGGCGCATTTGCTGGTAAATCGCAAAGTATTGGCCTCAATATTGCCTTACCACGCGAACAACGTGCTAATGCTTACCAAGATATTTCGGTCAATTTTAAACATTTCTTTGTCCGCAAAGTGATGCTGGTTAAATATGCTACGGCTTATGTCATCCTCCCGGGCGGATTTGGTACCTTAGATGAATTAACCGAAGTTTTAACCTTAGTACAAACTAATAAAGCTCAGCAAGTTCCGGTTATTTTAGTGGGCAGCGATTTTTGGCGAGGTTTGTTAGATTGGTTTAAAAATACCTTGTTAATGCAACAAACTATTGGGGAAAATGATTTAAATATCATTACGTTAGTTGATACTTCTCAAGCGGTGCTTGATAATATTTTCAATTACTATGAAAGAGGAGCAATAAAATTGAATGATGGGAAAGAAAAAGAAAAGCTATTTTATTTATAAACAATGAAATAAATGTATATTATTAATAACGATTTTCTTACCTTTTTTGCATTCATACTATTCCGCTAATAACAACCAACATACTGATATAAAATACCTTTTCATCTTAAAAAAGTATCTTTTATCTCATTTTTAATATTATTGAGTCTTAACTGGCATGTCTGTTTATACTATCGTTGAACGTGATCAACTTAACGCGTTTTTGTCTCATTATAATTTAGGCACTTTAATATCTTATCAAGGGATTAATGCCGGTATAGTGAATACTAACTATTTTGTGACTACTCAGGCTGGTGAATGGGTATTAACTTTATTTGAACAATTAAGCTGTGAAGAATTACCCTATTTTCTCAAATTGATGGCTTACTTAGCAGAACATCAAGTTCCCTGTCCTCATCCTTTGGCCGATGAGACTAACTGCTACTTACGTCAATTAAATGGTAAACCGGCCGCTTTGTTTGAACGAATATTATGTGGACAAGCAGTAGAACAACCGACCTTAACACAATGTCAGATATTAGGAACCGCTTTAGGCCACTTTCATATTATTAGTCCCCATTTTCCCCTTTATCGACCCAATGAACATGGACCACATTGGTGGAAAATCACTGCCGAACGGGTTTTACCTTACTTAAATACAGCAGAAGCAACTTTATTACGAGAAGAACTTCGTTTTCAGACTCAATACCAACATATGGATTTACCCCGAGGTGTAATTCATGCGGATTTATTCCGAGATAATGCTTTATTTGAAGGCGATAAATTATGTGGTATTCTTGATTTTTATTATGCTTGTAACGATGTTTTGCTCTATGACCTCGCTATTACAATTAATGATTGGTGTACTTTTCCAGATGGTCGTCTGGATGAACAACGAGTACAAATTCTGTTTGCCAGTTACTGTGAACAAAGACCACTCACTGCTTTTGAACATGAGGTATGGCCAGTGATGTTACGAGCAGCGGCTTTACGATTTTGGTTATCACGGTTGCAAGATTGGTATTTTCCTCGTCCTGGTGAATTAACCCATACTAAAAATCCAGTGGAATTTCGAGAGATTTTATTATCACATATTAACAGTTAACCGTGAATATTGGCTTATCAACCATCGATTCTGATAACTGATAAATCGTGTATAATTCTCTTATTTCATTTTTATCTTTAAAATGCAAATGTAACGAATGTAGGTTGGGTAGAGCGCAGCGAAACCCAACAGCTTCATTTATCAATCAGTTAAAAATACTGAATTGGCACTTTATTCTAATTAGCTAAAAAAACAATTATTTTTTATATCGCATCGATTCAATTAAAGGTTAGGCAATGGAACAATTTCGAGGTACCACTGTTTTATCAGTCCGTCGCAATGGGGAAGTCGTGATAGGCGGAGATGGACAAGTCACTGTAGGTAATACCGTGATGAAACACAATGCTCGCAAAGTACGGCGACTCTACCACGATAAAGTCATTGCCGGCTTTGCCGGCGGTACAGCGGATGCTTTTACCCTATTTGAACGATTTGAAGGTAAGCTGGAAAAACATCAAGGTCATCTCATTCGTTCAGCAGTAGAATTAGCCAAAGATTGGCGAACTGACCGAATGTTGCGGCGATTAGAAGCTTTATTAGCCGTAGCTGATCAAACAACTTCGTTGATCATTTCCGGTAATGGTGATGTAATAGAACCCGAAGAGAGTTTAATGGCCATTGGTTCTGGGGGTGCATTTGCGCAAGCAGCCGCACGCGCTTTACTGGAAAATACGAATTTGTCAGCTAAAGACATTGTGGAAAAATCATTGTATATCGCAGCCGATATTTGTATTTACACCAATCGTCAGTTAACGATTGAAAGCCTAACGATGGGTACCTAATTAATTTTAAATAACTATGAGCGAAATGACTCCTAAAGAAATTGTGAGTGAATTGGATAAACATATTATCGGCCAAACGGCTGCCAAAAGAGCCGTCGCAGTGGCTTTGCGAAATCGTTGGCGACGCATGCAGCTTGAGCCCAATTTACGCAATGAAATTACGCCTAAAAATATTTTGATGATTGGTCCAACGGGAGTGGGTAAAACCGAAATCGCCCGTCGTTTAGCTAAATTAGCCAGAGCCCCTTTTATTAAAATTGAAGCCACTAAATTTACCGAAGTGGGTTATGTGGGTCGGGATGTCGAATCGATTGTCCGTGACTTAATTGATATGTCGATGAAAATGACCCGTGAAGAAGCCGTGCAACAAGTCAAGCATCAAGCCTTGGCAGCAGCAGAAGAACGTATTTTAGATGCTTTATTACCCCCGGCACGGAATGTTCGCTCGGATTTACCCAGTGAAGAGGCTTCCTCAACGCGCCAAAAATTCAGAAAAATGTTGCGGGAAGATAAATTGAATGATAAAGAAATTGAAATTGAACTCAGTGAAACCCGTATTGGCGTAGAAATTATGGCACCACCGGGTATGGAAGAAATGACCAGCCAATTGCAAAGTATGTTTCAAAATATTACCGGTGGGCGGACTAGAACGCGGAAATTGCGTATTAAAGAGGCATTGAAATTAATTCAAGAAGAAGAAGCCGCTAAGCTCATTAACGAAGATGATTTAAAAGCGAAAGCGGTAGAACGGGTTGAACAAAATGGGATTGTATTTTTGGATGAAATTGACAAGATCACTAAACGTTCTGAAACCAGTGGCCCGGATGTGTCACGCGAAGGGGTACAACGTGATTTACTGCCACTGGTTGAAGGCAGTACCGTGAGCACCAAATATGGCATGGTTAAAACCGATCATATTTTATTTATTGCTTCTGGCGCATTTCATCTTTCCAAGCCCTCGGATTTAATTCCGGAATTACAAGGGCGTTTACCGATTCGAGTGGAATTAAGTGCACTTAATGTCGATGATTTCGTTAATATTTTAACTGAACCGGATGCTTCCTTGACCGAACAATATATCGCTTTAATGCAAACCGAAGGTTTAACGATTCAATTCACCCAAGATGGCATTAGACGTATTGCGGAGATGGCTTGGCAAGTCAATGAAAGAAGTGAAAATATTGGTGCTAGACGGTTACATACCGTCCTGGAATGTTTACTCGAAAGCGTGTCTTTTGAAGCACCAGAACGGCTTGGAGAAACGGTTATTATTGATGTGGCTTATGTGAATAAACATTTAAATGATCTCGTTAATAATGAAGATTTAAGTCAATATATCCTTTAACTGACAATTGATCACTGAATATGACTAAACATACTCCGATTCCGACTGAAATTAATTTGCGGCAAAAATCTCGTCTGTTAGAAATCACTTTTGATGATGGTGAACATTTTGAATTCACTTGTGAATACTTGAGAGTTCATTCACCTTCAGCAGAAGTACGTGGGCATGCCCCCGGTCAGGAAGTGTTACAAGTTGGCAAAGCCGATGTAAATATTGAACAAATTGAATCGGTTGGCACCTATGCGGTTCGATTATATTTTGATGATGGACATGATACTGGGATTTATTCGTGGGATTGGCTCCATTATTTAGGTAAAAACCAAGCTAAATTGTGGCAAGAATACTTAGATAAAATGGCGGCAGCCGGACAAAAACGGAGTCCCACCGAACTCAATTAATTCTAACTTTCCGCGAGCCGCTGTGGTTGGAAATCACCTGAAAGTAAAAAATGACTGCTATGACAGAAGAAACGACCCATTTCGGATTTACTCAAGTTTCGTCTAAAGATAAAGCGCGTCACGTTGCTCAAGTCTTTGAATCCGTTGCAACTCGTTATGATATCATGAATGACCTGATGTCTTGCGGTATTCACCGACTGTGGAAACGTTTTGCCATTGAATTAGCCGGAATTAAGCGTGGTCAACGCGTTTTAGATTTAGCGGGTGGAACCGGTGATCTCGCTGCCCAATTGGCTCGCTTGGTTGGAACTGAAGGCGAAGTGGTTTTGGCGGATATTAATGCCACCATGTTACAAGTGGGTCGAGATCGACTCCTCGATAAAGGCATTATGGTTGATTATGCCCAAGTGAATGCGGAACAACTTCCCTTTGCCAATAATAGCTTTGATGTGATTAGTATGGCGTTTGGATTACGTAATGTCACCCATAAAGAAACTGCTTTAAACTCGATGTGGCAGGTGTTAAAGCCGGGTGGACAAGTGTTAATATTAGAATTTTCCGAATTACGCCTTCGTCCGTTAAAACCCTTTTATGATCTTTATTCTCTCAAAATATTACCACTATTAGGTCAATGGATTGCTCAAGATGCGGACAGTTATCGTTACCTAGCGGAATCAATCCGGATGCACCCCAATCAAGAAACGTTACTACAGATGATGCAACAAGCGGGTTTTGAACGTTGTGATTATCATAACTTAACCGGCGGTATTGTCGCTATTCATCGCGGCTATAAATTGTAAAGGAATAAACTGATGATATCCCCATTAACTGAATATGCTGGATTGTGGCGACGAAGTGCTGCTCTTCTAATTGATATGCTGTGGATAGCGCCCATAGTGATAGGATTGTTTTATGGAGTTTATGGTCATGAATTAACGACTATCCTAAGTCAGCTCAATACTCTAACTGAATTAGAGAATTCTGAATGGCTAACATTTTTAATGATCTGCATTTTACCGGCTTTATTCATTTTATGGTTTTGGCTCAAATATGCCGCTACCCCCGGTAAATTATTATTCGATTGTGAAATTGTTGATGCCCGTAGTGGTAATCCTATTCGGTTTCCACAAATTTTGCTACGATACCTCAGTTATTTTATTTACGTCCTGCCTTTAACAGCGGTATTATCATGGGGATGTCATTTTGAAATCAGTGCGCTAACTGGAACAGCGGGGGAAATAGGGAAAACAATTTTATGTTCAATTGGATATATTTTTGCTATCCTCCCCCTGTTGGGATTACTACAAATAAGTTGGGATAAACATAAACAAGGTTGGCATGATAAAATAGCCCATACCGTTGTTATTATCCATGAGGAAGCCACTTTGCCATTAGCACAACTGGATAAATACTACCGTTGAATCAACTTATTATTAGCAAAACTTTAGCCAAAGTACTTAATCATGCCTTGCACCAAAATCCACCGAGTTTACAACTCCTCAATAAACTCTCCGGCAAAATTATTCGGATTGAGTTAACTCACCTCGAGATTAGCTTAACTTTATTTCCGGATGTTCAAGGAATAACGGTACTGAGTGATTATGAAGGAGAAGTAGACGTCCGGATCACCGGCGCACCGTTTACCTTGTTACGTTTACTGCTACAAGAACAACCGCTGTTAGCGAATAATCCGGAAGTGATCATTATCGGTGATATGGGCATCGCTCAGCAACTGTTGGAGCTCATTAAAGAACTTAATACGGATTGGGAAGAGCAGATTGCCCAATGGTTGGGTGATATTCCGGCTCACTATCTCACCAGTTCATTTCGACAAGCTCAAGAATATACCCAGGATCGATTTAACACCCTACAATTGAATCTCAGTGAATACTTACAAGAAGAAGTTCGTCATCTACCCAACCCAATGGAAATGGATCTTTTCTTAGACACGATAGATACTTTACGTGATGATTTAGAACGTTTGGAACAACGAATACAACGTTTAATAGTTAACAATTAATAGTTACCAATTAATTTATTAATTAATAATGGTTTATTATTATCAAATAACCGCTTATTGTTAGAATAAAATGCTTAGACATTATCAAATAACCGCTTATTATTAGAATAAAATGCTTAGTTATTATCAAATAATGGCTATTCATATTTAATAAATGGTTAATTATTATCAAATAACCGCTAGCTATTATCAGATAACATGAAGTTGTTATAACCAGACAACCAATTATTAATAAATTATATCAACTGCTAACTGACAACTACTATGCGCTATCTTCGCCAGATCATGCGATTACTGACCATTTACCGTATTATTATTCGTTATGGTCTAGATGAATTACTACTCTCCACTAAACTATTTCGCCCCTTACGCCTATTTATTTATTTAACACCCGGCTATTGGTTACGTCCTCAATCACTCACGCCCGGTATGCGGATTCGCTTAGCTTTGGAAGAATTAGGCCCTATTTTTGTTAAGTTTGGTCAAATTCTTTCTACCCGTCGGGATTTATTGCCAGATGGAATCGCGATAGAACTGGCTAAATTACAAGACAAAGTGGCACCGTTTAGTGGTGAACAGGCGCGTCAAATCATTGAAACTACCTATGGTCGCCCTTTAACAACCGTATTTGCTCACTTTAATACCATTCCAATCGCAGCAGCTTCCATTGCTCAAGTTCATGCGGCTCGGTTACCTAACGGACGTGAAGTCGTTGTCAAAGTCCTGCGTCCAAATATTCATTCTCAAATTCGCAAAGATATTGAATTATTGTATTTGATTGCCGATTTAGCCAATCGTTATTGGAGTGAGGGGCGTCGCTTACGGCCACGAGAAGTTGTCGGTGAATTTGAGAAAAGTATTCAAAATGAACTGGACTTAATGCAAGAAGCGGCTAATGCGACGCAGTTACGACGTAATTTTCAAGGATCCAATTTAATTTATATTCCCGAAGTAGAATGGGAATACACGCAACCCAATGTCATGGTACTTGAACGCATTAACGGTATTCCCGTCAGCGATGTAGTTACTTTTAATCGTCACCAGGTTAATTTAAAACTGCTTGCCGAAGCGGGCGTAGAAATCTTTTTTACTCAAGTATTTCGTGACAACTTTTTTCATGCCGACATGCATCCTGGCAACATTTTCGTTGATATTCGTGATCCACAACACCCCTATTACATCGCCGTCGATTTTGGAATTATGGGTACCCTCAGTAAAGCGGATCAACATTATTTAGCGGCTAACTTTCTCGCCTTTTTTCGTCGCGATTACCACCGTGTAGCTGAATTACATGTTCATTCTGGCTGGGTACCGGTTGGAACCCGAATAGAAGAATTTGAAGGGGCGATTCGTAGCGTGTGTGAACCAATTTTTGATAAGCCATTAAAGGAAATTTCTTTTGGAATGGTGTTACTACGGCTATTTCAAACCGCCCGGCGTTACCATATGGAAATACAACCGCAACTGGTATTATTGCAGAAAACTTTACTGAATATTGAAGGTTTAGGAAGACAACTTTATCCAGACTTAGATTTATGGCAAACCGCAAAACCCTTTTTAGAACGGTGGATGGATGAACGAGTCGGGATGCGAGCTTTTATTAAGGGCATTCGTCGCAACATTCCTTTATGGGCAGAAAATTTACCTGATTTTCCGATGTTAGTTTATGAAGCCGTTAATCAACATCAAACCCAAGCTGAACATCTTAACCAAATCAACCGTGAGTTGAAGCAATTACGTGCCGATATGCAGCAGCGGCATAAACATATAACGCTGTTATTGATTGGTGGTTTGTTAGTTATCACCGCCAGCATCAGTTTGTCTATCCACAATGAAACATTTTTAGATATTAACAGAAATTGGATAGAGCTTATGTTAGGCAGTGTAGGTAGTACAATGTTATTACTGGCTTGGATAACAGCGCGATAACACGATGAAGCGAACCGATTGAATTAGCTCATTATGCTTCAATCATTTCTAAAGCCTGTTGTTCAATTTCTGCTTGAGATACCTGTTTGCTCAATTGTTCATCGGTATATTGACCCTCA
Organism: Thioploca ingrica; assembly: GCA_000828835.1. Lineage (GTDB taxonomy): Bacteria > Pseudomonadota > Gammaproteobacteria > Beggiatoales > Beggiatoaceae > Thioploca > Thioploca ingrica. The sequence goes on along the minus strand of AP014633.1, from coordinate 1,929,280 downwards.
AAAATTTCTAATGCGGCTGCCTTTAAAGCTAACGGATATTCCTCGGCTATCACTTCTTGTAACTCGGCTGGCGTTAAGTAATGACCACCGGCTTTGCGGCGTTTATTAATGCGTTGAATATTCTTCACGGCGGTGAGAATAGATAATTCCCAGGAACGCGTACTTCTTTTTTCTACCTGCTGTTTGATGAGATGTAACAAGAGAATAACCATAAAACTGTGAATTTTATTGATTTTATCCTCTTTACTCATCTCTTCCATCTCGCCAATAAGCAATAAAGCTTCTTGGTAACGTTGTTGTTCAATACAGGTTCGTAATTCCAATAATTCTTCCATATTTTTATTGTAGTTCAGACTCTTTAAGTAAATTTATCATAAATTTAAACATACCATCAGCGTTTTGGGTATCATAGAACGCTATCATTGTTTGGTTAAATTCAAGTTTTTGCTTGGCAGGCACATTAATAGCGTCAATTCCATGGCTAAGTAAAACACCGTTCATCATCAATCGAGCGGTACGCTTATTACCATCAAAAAAGAATTGATTAAGACTACCAAATAAAAACAGGGCGATACCACGCTCTAAAGGGTTATCCATCGCCTTCAAGTATTCAATCCCTTCGGTAAAAATCCGGTCCAACTGCTCGGCAGGCGGTGGCTGATATTCCGTTCCCGCTATTTTAACCGTTCCCGTTCTAAAAATGCCCCACTCCAAAGCTTCCTCAAAGGCAACTAAACTGTGCAATTGACAGAAAGTAGATTTATCCAGTGCAAACGTTTGTTGTTTCACCAGGGTGAGTAATCGATTTAAGCTGTTTGACTGATTTAATACTTGTTGCTGATCTTCAATTCTATGCCCACCAACCGTAATACCTTCTAACAGGGTTTGAACTTCTGGAAAGGTGAAGGGATTGTCCTCAAGATAGACGGTATTCCAAACATATTCAGGAAAAACTTTTTGTAATCTAAAACCGGCGCGTTCTATCCCTTTAGAAGCCATGAATGGAACTGGATAACTCCAAGTAAAGCCCAAATGGTGTGATTTTAAGTGAGTCATCGATTATCCTGGTTGCCAAAGTTAACTTTTTGAAATAAAACAATTTAAGGTAAAACAACAAAATATAATTTTTCTCAACAGCCCGCGTAGGGTGCAATGCTTGGCGTTATACCCCATTGAGACAGGGATTATGGCGGATGACGCTTCGCTTATCCGCCCTACGCTTGCTGCGTAAGGTGAATTATTAAGTTCGTAGGTTAATCTAAGCTTGCGAAGCCCAACCTACTATAGGGTCTAATTAATTTAATTAAATCATATCCGTCAATGAATTGAAATTCAATCTCAGCCGGGTAAAGTGTACAAATGTCTTTATGTTTGTGCACGTGGAACCTGTTGAAATAAATTTGAATTATTTATAATTTTAAGTTACGTTTAAATTTTATATATTTGAAAAGGTAGGAATATATGTCAAACACACGTTATTTAATAAGTAATGGGGTGGGCAAGTTAATAGGACTGACTTTACTGCTCACGCAATTACATTTAGCACAAGCGGCAACGGATTGCTCAATGGTTACTCAAATTCCGCTAGTTGAGTGTGAGGCGCTTATTGACTTTTATAATAGTACCAACGGCTCAAATTGGATAAATAATTTCGGTTGGAATGTAACAAATACACCTTGTCAGTGGAAGGGAGTAACATGCAGTGGTGGACGAGTAACAGAACTCTCTCTAGATACTAATCAATTAATTGGTACAATTCCAGCTTCGCTCGGAAATCTAAGCGAATTAGTAGTTTAGGGTTAAATTACAATCACCTAACCGCATCCAATCCTGACCTGATCAACTGGCTCAACCAGAAAAATCCCACTTGGGCAAGCACTCAAACGCCCTGCCCGCAAAGCCAAGCTTGTTTAGTTTATGCTTTAGATGATAATGGTTTAAATAATACCCAATTCTTTACTATTAATTCCGTGGAAGCCTTAGATATGTTAGCTGATGGTTCACTCTTATTTACTTTACATCAAGCCAAGGATACTCGCATTCATTCGTTTGATATCGAGACGTGTTCAGTAACAGATGAAGCCCTGATTGAAACCCACTATGGTGACATTGAGGGAATAACTTGGGCATGTGATTATAAATAAAGCCAGAGTAAAAATAGTAGTCAGGTTAATTTAGTAAGTAGCCCGAATGAAACTTCGTTAAATTCAGAGGGGAGGATGAGGGTTTCCCTGGATTCCACTATGTTTCATCCAGGCTACACTCACTTTAGAAGTTTCAATGATTTCATTATCTCCATTTATAATAGTTTTACATCAATTTCGCCATCCCCAGCAAATCAGTGAAGGATGTCAACAATGTTCTTATACTCACCCTTGTCGAAGAGGATTCAAGTGTTTACCATAGGTAGTGACGGGAAATCCTTGTGGTTGGTTGCGTGCTGTTCCAACGTAAATTGGTAATCCCTTGTCAATACTGATTAAAAATTCAACGAGATGATTGGTATGCGTTATCTTATCTGTTAGGGAGTATTTAGTCATGGCGAATAATGTATTTGCAAATGGACGAGAGATTGCTTGTAAGGCAGCGGAGGGAAAATCAATTTGCTCCTTTCCGGATGTGTGTTGGACACCACCTCAGACGGCTGCAACTCCAACCGGGGTACCAGTTCCCTATCCGAATACGGCTTATGCTAAGGATACTGCGAAAGGGACTAAAAATGTCAAAATTAGTAACAAAGAGGTCATGCTTAGAAATAAGTCTTATTTTAAGAAAAGTGTAGGTGATCAAGCCGGATGTGCTCCTAACAAAGGTTTGGTTACTCGTCAGGAAGAGGGCAAAAGTTACTTTAAAAGCTGGTCTCCCAATGTCAAGTTTGAAGGAAAGAATGTAGTTCGACATTTTGACTTGATGACACAAAATCACGGTTCTGAACCGGGGAATACTCCACTTTGGCCATACTGTGATTCAATGGTTGTGCAACTAGGCGATCCTTGTGTTGAAAATATGAAGAAGGAATATAGTGCCTGTAAGGAATTTACGCCTCACAGTCCTAATGGTAAGGATGCTTGTGCAGAGACAGCCATAGCAAAAGAGTGTCAACAGGCTCGTAAATGTGTACTGGTTCCCTATGGAGGGAAAGGCTCACCTAATTGTTGCCCGGGCCAAGTCGCTCACCATGTCATTCCCCAATCCGCTTTTATAAAAAATGAAGAAAATATACCTGGATGGTGTGGTTATAATGAAAATGAGGCGCCGTGTATTTGTACTGAAGGTCATAGCTATTATGATGATAAACACGGTGATTTACATACCTTATATGGAGTAATTGCTAAAGAAGAAAAAGATGAACAAGGTATGTGGACTCAACAACGTGCTACTCAAACCGGTGCAAAATCAATAACCAAAGTATATCCGAATTCAAAATGTAATCCAGCTTGTTTGGAAGCACAATTGAATAAATATCATGATAAAGCCAAAGGAAACCGAGACAGTAGTGGTAATTGTAAGCCGGATAGTTCACTGAATTCACCGGTTCGAGCAACCCATCCCATGGGAGCAGATAGTACCCAAACCTCTAAAAATAGGCTTTTTTCCAGAGAAGAAGCACTGGAAACCATGAGAAGTTGTAGGTAATGTTTTTACTCCAAGTGACAGGTGAAAATAAATGTCTTCTGCTTACTTTAAAGAAATGAGTATATTTACCGGCGTAGTTCGTTACCATGATTTAGGCTACCTATTAGCTACCAATGACAAGGATGTAGCCAATAATATTCCTCATACAAAAATATATGAATGCAATAGGGGGCAATGGGGGACTGGTCTTCTCAAATGGTCTGCTATTTCAATAAGTGTTTGTCATCTACCTAGTGAGCGTGTTATTACTATTAGCCCTAATGGTAGAGTTGAAGCTTCCGGCGGCGGATATCCACCCCAAGAAGAACAAATCTCTCTGGCTGAAGATTTGATATTTCGTGAAGTTCGCGGTATTGCTAAAGGACATGCTTATGCAGTAGGACCGGCTCGTACTGTCTATCGACGTGATGCTCCTAACAAATGGACTTGTATAAAGGCTCCCAAACCAGAGATAAGCCAATTAATGGATGCCGGTTTTGAATCTATCGATGGATTCAGTGAGAAAGATATTTATGCCGTTGGCTGGGGCGGTGAAATTTGGCATTATGATGGTCAGTTATGGAAGCAAATTAATAGTCCAACTAACCTTGGACTTTTTAAAGTGAGATGTGCAGGAAATGGGGAGGTTTATGCTGGTGGACAAATGGGGATATTATTGCGCGGTCGTCATGAACAATGGGAGATTATTGAACACGAAGTCACTCAAGAGAACTTGCGCGGTATCGAGTGGTTTAATGGGATACTCTACGTTGCCACTACCAAATCGGTGTATGAGCTTAAAAAGGATCAACTTATTCCAATTGACTTTGGAAATGATGCGCCATCGACTTGCTATCATCTGAGTGCTGCGGATGGAATTATGTGGTCGATTGGTGCTAAAGATGTCATGGAATTTGATGGCAAGAAATGGTCTAGGATAATTAAAATTGAAAAATGAGTACGTAGTGCGAATAAGTGATAACATCAGCCAAGTAGCCCACCAAAAATTAACTTTGAATAATGACATATAATGTAATGCGAAAGGTGGGCAACAACACGTTGCCCACCCTATTTGGCTTGGAATTTGTTATTAGTGATAATCCTCCATAACTGAATTTGGGAACGTTTAGTTTCGAAGCTCTGTTTCAGAAAGAAATTCAGGTAACCTCCAAAAGAAAAGAAGCAAAACTTCCTACCAAGCATGAGAATTAGAAAAAATGTTCTTAACTTATAACTAATTAAATATTAAAATCATTTTTTACCTCAAACTTCCATTAAACTGGCAATTTAATACTCACTACAAACTCGACTCCTTTTCCTACTTCACTTTTACATTCAATCTTTCCACCTAGTTTTTGATGAACTAAATTATAAATAATGTGCATTCCTAAACCGGTTCCACCACCCATACGGTTTGTAGTAAAGAAGGGTTCAAAAATCTTCTCTAATACTTCGGGAGGCATTCCTCTACCATTATCTCGATAAACGAGGATAGCCGTGTTATTTTTGACATACGCTTCAATCACAATATGTCCGACTTGTCCCTCAGAAAAAGCGTGCATGAGACTGTTACTCACAAAATTGGTAATAATTTGCAGAAAAGCGCCGGGATAACTTTCTAATTCAATATCTTCTTTACAAAGCACTTCTAATGAAACTTGGGGCGTATGTTTTAATTGTGGTTTGACACTGAGAATGACTTCCTCTTCGAGGTAGGTTTTTAAATTAAATCGCCGCTTCGCTTCACTGGTTTGATCAACCGCCACTTGTTTGAAATTTTTGATTAATTCTGCGGCTTGTTCGATGTTGGTTTGCGCCATTTTAGCGCCTTCATCCGTATCTTGTAAGAATTCTTTAAAATCACTCCGCTTAATTTTATTTTGTTCAAATAATTCGGTAATTTCTTTGGTTTTCTCTCGTAACGTGGTTACCGCCGTAAAAGCATTACCCACGGGGGTTTTGATTTCATGGGCAACGCCAGCCACTAATCCACCTAAAGAAGCCATTTTTTCAGATTCAACTAATTGTTTTTGGGCACCCTTGAGTTCTTCCAGGGCATCACCTAATTCTTGGGCTTTTTGTTCGTTTTCTTGAAATAGGGTTGCTAATGCTTGACGGGTACTTTCAAAACTTTTACCCAGCGTACCCAGTTCATCGGTCCGATTCCAAACAAAAGGTTGCTCAAGTTGTTTTTGAGCTAATTTTTGCGATTGGCAAATCAGTAATTGAATCGGATTAAGTACTTTAAAATACATGAGCGGCAGTAAAATGAGTAAACCAACGCCCAGTTGCAAAATGACGACAAATACTAACCGGGTTTGTTCTTCTTTTAGAGCCGTTTCTAACTGGTGAGTGGTAATGGCAACTCGAACCATCCCAATGGGATTATTTTCAAAGATCACCGGTTTTTGGATCGTTAATACCAGTCCATTAGCTATTCGTTGGGGAATCTTTTTATGTAAAAAAACAAAATCATTAGCGGTATCTTCTGCGAATACTTCGACAATTCGTTCATCTAACATGATAGAACTGACAAACTCGGCACCCCATTCTGGCAAAAAATGCCACATCGGATCACGTATTCCAATCGCTAAAGTTTCCGCTGTTTGCTCATGAAATTTATTTAATTCTCGAGTCATGACATCACGATGACTATTCAGTTGGTGCCATCCGCTTAAGCCGGCGGGCACGAGTAATCCAATGACTAAAGCTAATACCAACGCAACGTTGAGAGGTAAATTTTTTAACATTTTGGCAACCGTAAAATGAATGGCTAATGTTGTTGTAGCCCACGGTCTAAAATAGCTTGATAAATTCCTTTCGCTTTAATCCGAGTTAACCCTTCAGCAAATAAATTACGCATTTTTTCTCCATCCGGATGCGTTTTAGAAAAGATAACGTGAAAGGAAGATATCAATAATGGTTTAGCTAAACTAGAAAAAACTTCTTTATAATTAGTTGGATAAAGTTCTTGAAGTAAATTTAAACCCACTAATTCATCGGTTGGAAACAAATCCACGTGACCTTGGTACAATTCCCGAAAAGCGAGGGCTTCACTGTTAAATTTATAGTATTTAATTCCCTGCTGCTTAAAGGTTTCTTCATAGAAATAACCGGGAACACCGGCAATACTGTATTTTTTTAAATCTTGCCAATTATCATAATTAAAATCAGTTTTATAGCGTTTATTATAGAAAAGAACATATTTTGACGAAATAATCTCTGGCGAAAAATACACTTCTTGTTCTCTCTTCGGAGTTTTGGTATAGGGAAATGTGGCTAATTGAGTACCCTCGAGTAATTTATTATAACCTTTAAGCCAATCTTCAAAAATATATTCTGTGGTTATCCCCATTTCCTTGAAAGCCGCTGTCACAATTTCGGTAAAGACACCGTAATTTTTCATTTTGATACTGGTGTAAGGTGCCCATTCACTGGTCATCAAATGAATAACATTACGGGATGGTTCTGTAGAGAATGAATCTTGATGTTGTTGAATTAGCGCAGCTAAACTAAAATTATATTGTTTTAATTCCGGGTTATATCTTTTAGAAAATTGCTTGAAATCGATTTTACTCCATTTATTATCTTGAAAAAATTGAGTCTGATTAAGATTAACGCTGGAGGTTGATGAATTTTCATAACTGGGAAAATCAAGACCTTCTTCTGCAAAATCAAATCCTTGTAAATAATCATGGAGTAAGATAAGTGCCCAACCTCCTTGTAAAAAGATTTCATCGGTTGCTATGGATTCTTTGGCTAATAACATTTTTCCAAGCCAATAAGGATATTGTTGGCGAGGAATGCCATCTAGTTTTTGCTCAGGGGTGCTTAACATAAAAGCGGGAATTTTAAATTTGTCGGTGAGTTGTAAAATGGCTTTATCGTAGTCATCATTTTGTTGAAATAAAATGGCTTCTGGTTTGGTCGGCGCTTGTAAAACGTTTCTAATCTGATTCATTAAGTTGTATTTATCTTCATTGGCATGATAGATTTCTAAATTCAGTTCTAAATTAGCGGCTACCGCTTGCATAAAGGCTTCGCCACGTTGCCAAGCCGGATTGCCCGATTCGGTGGGATTGAAAAATACAATAGTGGGTTTCTCGTCGTAAACCTGAAAATCGGCATAAGCGGCTTGAACTGCTTGAGCGTAAATTCGATGGTATATACCGGTGGCTTTAATTTCATCTAACGCTTGTTGCCACTGAGCAATCGTTTCATCAGCCGTATCCTTGGAGAAAGCGATATAGTAATGCGCTTCAAATAATTTTACGCCGGTATTTTCAAAAATAGTCGGTTTAACTTGAGCTTGTTTGGCTACAAAGGGAATAGCCAGTTGTCCCAGTGGGATTAAATCTAGCCGATTAACGGAAAAGGCTTTGTAATTATTCACATCATTGCTAATTAATTTTAAATTGTTAAATCCTTTGCTCGCTAAAAATAGGTGCGTATCATAATTCTTAGTGGTACCAATAGAAGCAACGTGTTTAGCATCTTCAAGACTAGTTAGGTGAATTGGAGAACCTTTCTTTTTGAAAAAATAATAAGTAAATGAAGTAATTGGGCCAACCCATTTAAATAGATTTTCTCGTTCGCTAATCCGAGTCATGGAAAAGAGAATATGTTTAGTTCTGGTTTGGGTCAGATAATAGCCAGCATTCCAACTACGTACTTGAATATTATCGGGATAATTGAGTTTCTTTAGTATTTCTTTCACAATAGCAGTTGATATCCCTTTTAATTGGTTACCTTGTTGATATTGATAAGGTGGATAATCATGAGTCAGAATAGTCAATTCTTCTGTAGCAGCAGCGGCTTTTGTTAGAATAACCATCAAGATTATTAATAATAAATCGTTAAATTTTGTCATTTTATCCTCCATTTTTTGATAGCGTTATCAAAATAGAATATTTATGCTACTTTTTTATTTGAATTGATTACCATTGAAAAAATAATTAATGTAGCTAATTCAATTAAAAATAAATCGGTTGAAGATTGCTAAACGACATGAGGTTGGTTGGTAAAAAAAATAGATTAATAATTATTCTTAACCGATAAAACACATCCGGCTCATTTCTTGCCTCATTGTAATTTGGTTAATAAAGAAATGATTTTAGACAAATAAGTATTATATGCAAATAATATTCCATTAGATTTAATCAATAAGCGATTGACCGATTGACAATGATATTTATACTTATTTATGGAAAGATAATAAATTCTATTAATTAACCCAAATTATAAGTCATAGTGACGGTTGGAGATTGTTATCAAATCGCTTAGAAGGGAGAGGAACAAGAAAGATTGTCATTTATTTTAATTTCAATTTACTATCAAAAGGTTTTTCATGACATCAGATGATGAAGAGTTGATGTTCCAAGATGAAGTTGAAGAATTAGCCAATGAAATTCAATCTCATTCTTCAATCGCCTGGATTATTTTGGTGGTTGATGATCAGGAAGAAGTACATCAAATTACTAAATATGCGCTGAAAAATTATACTTTTGACGATAAGCGGATTGCTTTTATTGATGCTTATTCTGCTCAAGCAGCCCGGGAAATTTTAGCGACTCGTGCTGATATTGCTTTGATTTTACTTGACGTCGTGATGGAAGAACATGATTCTGGTTTGCAACTGGTCTCATTTATTCGGGATGAGTTACAAAACCGCATGGTACGTATTATTTTGCGAACTGGACAACCCGGTTATGCTCCCGAAAAAGAAATTATCCTGCGGTATGATATTAATGATTATCGAGATAAAACCGAGCTGTCTAACCAAAAATTGTTTACCACTATTACCACTGGCTTGCGTTCTTATAAAGATTTACTGCTGATTGAAGAAAAAAATACCCAATTATCTAAATTAGTGGATGCTTATGGACGCTTTGTACCCAGAGAATTGATTCATATTTTAAATAAAGAAAGTATTATTGACGTTCAATTGGGTGACTCCGTTCAACAAGAAATGACGGTGATGTTTACTGATATTCGCGATTTTACTAAATTATCTGAAAGCCTCAAGCCGGAAGAGGTTTTCAGTTTTTTGAACGATTATTTAGGTTACATGGAACCGATTATCAGTGCGCAGCACGGTTTTATTGACAAATATATTGGTGATGCCATCATGGCTTTATTTCCGCGCAGTGCGGATGATGCTTTACAAGCCGCTATTCAGATGTTACATACTTTGTGTCAATATAACCACAAGCGTCAATTATTAAATTTTTCACCGCTCCGAATTGGCAATGGTATCAATAGTGGTCAACTCATGCTCGGAACCGTTGGTGGTGAAAAACGGATGGATGGAACGGTGGTTTCGGATACCGTCAATTTGGCTTCCCGTATTGAGAATTTATGTAAACTTTACAATGTATCACTGCTTATTAGTGAAAATACCGTAGCACGGCTCTCCCATTTAGAACAATACCATATGAGAATCATTGATAATTTAAAAGTCAAAGGCAAATCTATTCCGGTGACTATCTATGAAATATTTGATGCTGATCCGATCGAACTATTTAACTTAAAAGCAAAAACTTTATCCATTTTTACCACCGGCTTTGAACTGTTTAAAGATAAAAAATTTGAAGATGCTAAAAAAACTTTTGAACAAGTGATAGAAATCAATCCCGAAGATAAAGTGGCTCATCTTTATATCAAACGTTGTGAAAAAATTTTAAAATATTATGAAGGGAGTGATTGGGCTTATTCTGGAGAATTATAGAAAAATATTTTTTGTTAATTAATTGTTTAAATTTAAAAAAATAATAAATTATATGACTCAGGGTACTTCCTATTACTTAACACTCATTCTATTCAATCTATTAACTCAACCTATCGTCTTAGCAGAATGTTGCTCATCACATGGTGGTATTTGCAATAAAGAACAATGCTGTGACGATACGCCATTACCAACCGACTGTGGTGATATTAGACTGATTAAATTACCGCCGCTGGCTTCACTAACGCTACCTCAAGCTCCAGAACCATCCAAATCGAATAAAGAGCAACCACAATCGCAGCCAGTAGCGCCACCACCATCCTGGTTATATATTTGGCAGGATCAACAAACCGGTAGACGCTACCTATCAAGTACCTTTCCACCTTGGTACCGAAACCCTCAATTCACTGAAAATTATCCAACCGTTTGGATTTATGATGAAAACAATCGACTAATTGACAATACTCAGCAAAAAACTTCTGCAGCGACTAACCAAGCACTTCGTCAACAAGTAGAACAACAACAACAACAACTCGCTGATTATCAAAAAGCGCAAGCAAAAGAATCACAAGCACGAACCCAACAAACCTATTTAGCTAACTTATTAAAACGGTGGGCACAGCAAGAAAAACAATGGATAAAAACTAAAAAAATCACCCCCCCAATGACTCAATTAGTAGCAGAATTGGTAGAAGCAAAAGAGGTGGTGATCAGCATGACCGAAGCACAAGTAAAACAAGCCTGGGGAGAACCAAGCTCAGAAAGTGTGGCACTAATCGGTAACAAATACGTGAAAACGTGGGCATATCCCAATGGAAAACAAGTCACTTTGCAAGCCGGTCGGGTGTGGGCTATAAAACGATAATCAATATTACCGGCTGCTTTTTTGCAAAAAATAGCCAAACAGCATCAACAATCAATGATGGGATCAGTTCTAATAATTAATTTTTCTTAACTGATTTTTGCCGTAACTGCACTAAACTTTGATTTAAAGCATATTGTGGATCCCAATGTGGCATTAATAAACGTTTGGGTAACCCGTGCGGGGTTTTAGCCGGGCGCACTAATTTTTCTACGATTTTTTGCGGCGATTCTTCTACGAATTGCATGGCATAAATATAAGCCCCAAATTGACGTTTGATAAGCTCAATGCTGTTTTCATAAGCAATTTGGTGTGCTTGAACCTGGGTTGGGATCGTTAAAGGTTGTGCCTCCTGAAGTAGTTCTCGTAATATCGGATAAGATCCAGCAAGGTATTGATTGGTGTTAATGAGCATATCAGCGGGTAAAACACGATGGTGATTATGCCATTCTACCTCGACACGGACCCGATCAGAATGCTGATCACCGAGTTGCTTGCCTTTTTCATAAATACGAGCATATTTTCCGCCTTGACGACTACCGATATAAATAGTTCGACCTTCATGCGGATTGTCAAAATTGACTCGTTCACGCCGTGGCAATCGCCCTCGAATATTGAACTTGCCGGCTTCCCAATCCCGATTGGCTTGTTCTACCGAATAAAATTCGGCTTTGACATCAATAGCTAAATCAACTCGAGTTAATCTCATGCGAGGTAATTTTTGTAACCACTGAAATAATCGATTTTCCCAGCCAGTAGCGGCTGCCAAACAACCTTCACCATAAATTTGAACTAAAATGGTTTTAGCCTGAGTTTTTCCGCCTAAGCCAACTAATCCCCAATTTTCGGCTGATTTATTGCCCAATCGAAAACACTGCTTATAACGTCGTAATGGCGGACGTTCTTGACTGAGACCATAGCCAAAAACTTGAGTTAATTGTTGAGAAAGTAATGAAATAGTTAAATCTTTTTTCTCGAGAACAGCTTCTGAATAATAATTTTCTAAAAACGTAAAACTAACTGTATCTACAAAGGCTTGTGCTTTTGAAGTAACCGCTATCGGTACCGGTGCTTCTTCCCATAGATCCTCATTTTTTGTGACTAAGCTAAGTTCCTGTTCTTTCATTAATAAATCCAATTTTTTTACACCTCTTTATTTTTTACTGTTAAATCAACATCTAATATAACTATATGAATATAAAAATAATATTTTTACTTCTCCAGAAGTCAGTATAAACAAAAAACTGATCATTTTGCAAAGTGCAGACATTCGCTTTGGTTTCATCTATAATGCGATGTAACTGATTCATTAATGAATTAAAAAGTCCGGTAAAATCTTGTTAATGCGGGAGGATATTTTAATGCGGAGTCCATTAAGAAAATATAAGTGGTTAGTTGTGATTTTAAGCTTAATAATGCCAACGTTGGGCATAGCTACTGAAATCTCAGTAACCGTACCACTGGATCTCGACCAACCCACTTATGCCGTACCTTGGAAACGTTATAGCCAATGGGTACCAACCGATTGGAGCAATTACAGCCAGTTGAGACAAGAAATAGCCCGCCCGGTCTCTTTTATTCAACATGTTGAAACCCCGATTAAAGGCAATCCCGACAAGGGTAAAAAACTGATTGCGGATCGTAACAAAGGTAATTGCGCTGTTTGTCATCTGTTACCCGAAGAGAAATTGCCCGGGAATGTGGGAATTAATATCTCCACGATTGGTACCTGGCAACGTACCGACGAATATTTATTTAACTACATTTACGATCCACGAATTTATAACCCCTCCACGGTAATGCCACCTTGGGGTGCTCACGAAGTACTTACGAAAGCAGAAATCCAAGATATCGTCGCTTATTTTAAAACTTTAACTAAGCCAGTTCAGTTCGCCGATCCACTCGAAAATCCGGATAAACGACCAATACCGGTTGAAGATCGAAATAACCTGGATGAATTAGAAAACCCAGCGATGTTTGCAGTCAAATTGGGCGAGAAGTTATATAATCAACCCGGACCGAGGGGTAAATCCTGTCGCGATTGCCATGATAATCCGCAACAAACTTTTGTTACTTGGGCGGTTCGAATGCCCAAAGTGGAACCACGCTTGAATAAAGTCATTGGCGTAGAAGAATTTGTGACTCGTCATGCACGCGCCACTACCGGCGCTGAATATTTAGCCCAAACGGAAGAAAATTTAGCTATGGCGATTTATTTACGCTATTTAGCCAATGGTCAAGTGATTTCCATCGACAAAAATGACGATAATACCCGTATTGCCTTAAGACGAGGTGAAAAGTTGATGGATCGTAAAATTGGTCAATTGAATTTAGCTTGTAACGATTGTCATCACACCAGTGCCAACAAATGGTTACGAGGTCAATACCTGGGTGACTTCGTTGGGATGTTAGATCACTTTCCTACTTACCGTACCAGTCGGACTGAAATTTGGGATATTCGCAAACGCTTTCAATGGTGTAACGTTTCAGTTCGTGCTAATGAATTACCACCTGATGCACCGGAATATGGCGATCTTGAACTCTATCTAACCATCGCTAATAATGGGCGAACTTTAAGTGTACCTGGAATTCGCAATTAATGAGTTATCATTGATTAGAACTCAGTTGTTCGTTATGAGTTAGCGGTTAGCGTTTATTCGATCTCAGTTACCCTAATCAATTAACGCTCTCTCATTTGTTGATAATGAGTTATCATTATATGATAATTGCTATACGTTTATTTATAACATACAACGGTTCATTGATAACCAATAACGGTTTATTGATAATTGTAACAAGGAGAAAAGTAAATGATTACTTCTCGTCGAAATTTTCTTAAAAATACGCTGAGTAGTGCCATCGTGTTAATCACTGGTGCAGCGATTTTATCACAACAAGTGCTGGCTGATTGGTCTAAAACCGCTTTTGCAGCTAAAAACCCGGAAGAAGCTTTAATGGCACTCTTTAATGATTCGGATGCCACCGTCAGTAATAAAATTACCATTGTTTCTCCAGAGATTGCTGAAAACGGTAAAGTAGTTCCAGTTGAGGTAAAAGTAGATTTACCGCAAGTAGAATCAATTACCCTATTCTCGGAAAAAAATCCGGTGCCACTGGTCGCTCAATTTAACTTTAAAGGTCGTGCGAAAGGTTGGATTAAAACCCGGATTAAAATGGCTGAAACCGGTAAAGTGATAGCCGTCGTTAAAGCAAACGGCAAATTGTTACAAGCGAGCCGCGAAATTAAAGTCACGGTGGGTGGTTGTGGTGGTTAACTGGAGAAAATGAATATGTCAAATGAAACGAATACTCGTCTGCAAGCCAAATTCAATGAAGGTGTAACTGAAGTCAAAGCCCTGATTAAACATCCGATGGAAACGGGGCAAACTAAAGATTTAGAAACGGGCAAATTAATCCCCGCTCACTTTATTGAAGAGATCAGTTGTGAACATAATGGTGAAGTGGTGATGTTCGCACAATGGGGAGTGGGTATTTCTGCTAATCCTTATTTTTCTTTTCAATTTGAAGGGGGCAAAGTCGGTGATAAGGTGAAGCTGACTTGGAAAGATAATCAAGGTCAATCTGAAACCACAGTCACTGAAATTATCTCAAAATAATTAGCTGCTCTTTTAACCAGAGAAGCTTTTTAAGGAGTGCAAATTAAGTTTGCACTTCTTGACGAGGAGTTAATCATGTCAATGAATCGTCGTCAATTTCTCCAAGTGATGGCCATCGCTAGTACCAATGGCATGTTACCGCAATCCGTTTTCGCACAACACCATCAATCAACTGATCCTTACGAAATCCCTCCTTTTGGTCAAGTCCGGTTATTACATTTCACTGATTGTCATGCACAGTTATTACCGATCTATTATCGAGAACCACAGGTTAATTTAGGCTTGAATGATAGACAAGGTAAAGTTCCTCATTTGGTTGGTCATGCTTTCCTAAAACAGTTTAACATCCAACCGAATACGCCAGCCGCTTATGCGTTCACTCACTTGAACTATGTCGAAGCCGCGCAGAAATATGGCAAGGTCGGTGGGTTTGCACATCTAGTTACCTTGATCAACCGTCTACGTGAAACTTATGGTCGAGAGAAAACTTTATTGCTGGATGGCGGTGATACTTGGCAAGGTTCGGGAACCGCGTATTGGACGCGTGGCCAAGATATGGTGGGAGCTTGCAATCGATTAGGTGTGGATATCATGACCGGACATTGGGAATTTACTTATTCAGCCGCAGAGGTATTAGCTAATCTTAAGCAATTTCAAGGTGAATTTCTGGCGCAAAATGTCAAGGTAAAAGAGGAAGCTTTATTGGCAGGGGCAGCGGCTTTTAATGAAGCCACTGGACATGCTTTCCAACCGTATACGATAAGAAATCTAAGTGGCGTGCGCGTAGCGGTGATTGGTCAAGCCTTTCCTTACACCCCGATTGCGAATCCGGCTCGATTTATTCCCGATTGGACTTTCGGGATTCAAGAAACTGAAATGCAGCAATTGGTTAATCAAATCCGTCATCAAGATAAACCGGAGGTCGTGGTAGTCCTTTCTCATAACGGTATGGATGTCGATTTAAAGATGGCGAGTCGGGTAGTCGGGATTGATGTGATTTTAGGCGGTCATACTCATGATGGGATACCTCAACCAACTGAAGTTAACAACAACGGTGGGATCACTTTAGTCAGTAATGCCGGTTCTAATGGTAAATTCCTCGGTGTATTAGACTTTGCAATCCGTGATGGTCAAGTTAAAGCTTATCAATATCACCTCTTACCGATATTTGCTAATCTATTAGCTCCCGATCAAGCCATGCAAGCTTACATCGATAAAGTGCGTGCACCCTATTTAGCTAAACTCAATGAAAAGTTAGCGGTTACCGAGCAATTACTGTATCGACGTGGCAATTTTAATGGGACTTTTGATCAACTGATTTGCAACGCTTTGCGCGAACAACAGGATGCTCAAATCGCTTTATCGCCGGGTTTTCGCTGGGGTACCACTCTCTTACCGGGTCAACCGATTACCTTGGAAGCGGTATTGAATCAAACGGGTATCACTTACCCGGAAACGTATGTGCGAAATATGAATGGTCAAGAAATTAAGCTGATTTTGGAGGAAGTAGGCGATAATCTTTTCAATAACGATCCTTATCGGCAACAAGGGGGTGATATGGTACGAGTGGGTGGCCTTAATTATGTTTGTGATCCTACTCAAGCGATTCATAAACGGATTAGTCATCTTACCTTAGAGGATGGAACCGCGTTGGCTATGAATAAGCAATATAAAGTCGCCGGTTGGGCAACGGTAGCCAATCAATCTTCGGGCCAGCCTATTTGGGAAGTAGTTGCTGATTATTTACGAGCCCAGCCAACGGTTAAATTAGATAAAATCAATCGGCCTGAATTAATCGGGGTGGAAAATAATCCCGGTCAAGTTGATTATTCTAGTTAGTGCCTTATCTGATTAAAAGTAAATAATTTTAGAAAATGGGGTAAAAGAATGAACTGAGTTGATGATCCAACGTCATTGTAAAATGAATAAGATTCAGTTAATCAATATTAGACCATGATTATCAATCTCTTCGCCATTTCTATAATTTATTGGTTTTACCTCGGTTACGTCTTGGCGAAGAAATTAGATTTAGAAAAGATAATGAATAAGGAATAATTATGCGTAGAGTTTGTTTATTAGGTGGAACTGGTTTTGTAGGTAAACATTTAGCTCATCGGTTGCTTGAATTAGGATGGACGGTGCGAATTTTAACCCGACGACGTGAACAACACCGGGACTTGTTAGTTTTGCCTCAGCTTGAACTCATTTCAGTTAATGTTTATGACCAAGAACAATTAAATGCTCAATTCGCTCAATGTGAAGTCGTTATTAATTTAATTGGGATTCTCAATGAAATCGGTAATGATGGTGCTGGTTTTCGCAAAGCGCATGTTGAATTGACTCAAAAAATCATTACCGCTTGTCAACAGAATCAAATCCAGCGGCTATTGCATATGAGTGCCTTAAACGCTGATGCTAAACAGGGAACGAGTCATTATCTACGAACGAAGGGTGAAGCCGAAGATTTAGTTCATGCTGTACCCGATTTATCCGTAACGAGTTTTCGACCTTCCGTTATTTTTGGTGACGATGATTCTTTTTTTAATCGGTTTGCTCGATTGTTACGATTACCTTCGCCTATTTTTTTACTGCCTTCTGGTCAAACCCGATTTGCGCCAATCTGGGTCAATGATGTCATTGAAGCCATGATATTAACAATAGACGCTGCCCAACATCATGGACAACGTTATAATTTATGTGGTCCGACCGTTTATACTTTGCAAGAATTAGTCGCTTATACGGCTAAATTAATCGGGGTTAATCGCAAGATTATTTCCTTAGGTGAGCAAAAATCCTACCCCATTGCTCGAATAATGGAATTTATTCCGGGTAAACCTTATTCCATTGATAATTATCATTCTAGTAAATTAGATAGTATCTGCGGTGAAAATAATCATTTGCTACAATTAGGCATCACGCCACATACCATTGAAACGATTATGCCCCAATATTTTCAAGCCACCACAGTGAAATCGTTATATTCTAGTTGGCGGGGTCAAGCGCGGCGAGATTAGTAATATTGGCTTCAATGACTAACCCACATGAAAATTTACCAAGTCGGTGGAATGGTACGCGACAAACTGCTTGGCTATCCTAGCCAAGACCAAGATTGGGTCGTAGTGGGTGTGACGCCGGAAGAAATGTTGGCATTGGGTTATACCCAAGTGGGTCGAGATTTTCCCGTGTTCTTACATCCAACTACCCACGAAGCCTACGCATTAGCACGTACTGAACGTAAAACGAAACCGGGTTACACCGGTTTTACCGTCTATGCTGCCCCTGATGTTACCCTCGAAGAAGATTTACAACGACGTGATTTAACCATTAATGCGATGGCGGAGGATCCGGACGGTCACTTAATTGATCCGTTTAATGGACTGGCTGATTTACGCGCCGGTATTTTACGTCATGTTTCCCCGGCGTTTGTGGAAGATCCAGTACGAATTTTACGTGTTGCACGCTTTGCTGCTCGCTTTGGTTTTCAAGTCGCAGCGGCAACTGTCGCTTTAATGGTTGAAATGGTCAATAACGGTGAAGTGGATGCTTTAGTACCAGAGCGAGTTTGGCAAGAAACGGTACGTGCTTTAGGCGAGCCGCAACCGCAGCAATTTTTTACGGTACTCAGAAATTGTGGGGCATTAGCTCGAATCTTTCCCGAAATTGATCGCTTATTTGGTGTCCCTCAACCACCGCAATATCATCCGGAAATAGATACTGGAGCACACGTTATGCTATGCCTGCAGCAAGCACGGCAAATGACAGATGATACCCAAGTCATTTTTGCAGTATTAACCCATGATTTAGGTAAAGGGACTACTCCATCAGAAGAATGGCCAAAACATATTGATCATGAACAACGCGGTGCTGAGCTGATTGAATTATTATGTCAACGCTACCGAGTACCTCATCAATATCATGATTTAGCGGTGCTAGTGGCGCGTTATCACACCCGTTGTCATCGAGTAACCGAACTGAGAACAGCAACTTTACTAGATACCTTGCATCATTTGGATGCTTTTCGCCGTCCTCAAAGGTTAGAACAATTTTTACTCGCTTGTGAAGCCGATTTCCGTGGACGGTTAGGTTATGCTGAGCAACCTTATCCGCAGGCAGACTATTTTCGCCGGGCTTTTGCCGTTGCTAGTCAAGTAGAAGTAGCAACACTTTTAGCTGAAGGATTTAAAGGCATAAAAATTAAAGAAGAACTACAACGTAGGCGCTTACACGCTCTTAATCAATTAAAAAATCTTTCCACCAATAGCTCACTCACCTCAATAAGCTAACTGTAGGGTCACTGTCATTAAGTTAAGCTACCACTCCCCCCTTTGAAAAAGGGGGGAATCATTAAATGGCAGTGAACTGTAGTGAACTGTAGGGTGCGTTAGGCGTCAGCCGTAACGCACCTTCACCAATATTTTCTCAGTTGAAATAAAGCCAACCACCGAGCAACCGCAAGGGTTGCCCCTACCGAGGTTTTAAATTGGCATAAAGACTGCTGCGTTTTTGCTAATAAGCTATTAAAAAAAATAGCCTCAATGACCTGTAGTAGAGGAACATTATGTCAAAATTTAGCCCCACTCCCTTTAAAGACCTGTTTATTTCCTACGGACGACGCGAAAGTTTAGGTTTCGTTGGGCGATTACACCAACAACTGAAATTTAAAGGCTACGACGCTTGGTTCGATAAAGTTAACATTCCCGACGGCGAAGATTATGCGGCGCGGATTAATCATGGTATTGAATCTGCCCATAATTTCGCTTATATCATGGCACCTCGCTGCCTGACCTCACCCTACTGTTTGCTGGAATTAGAATATGCCCGCTTTCTCGGCAAACGAGTGATTCCCCTTAATCAAATGGTGATCTTTCAAACCCCGGTTCAAACTCTAGCGGTGGGTGACCAACAAATTTTACATCACTTCTACCAATACCATGGATTACCCGATCCCCAAATTCAAACCACCCAAGATGTCCTCGAACGTTCCCATTTCCTCATTGGTAAAACCGATTGGCTAGATGCCAAAGAACAGTTGAGTAACGCTGACTGTGACCAACTCCGCCAGTGGGCGCAAACCTACGAAAACTTTTGGAATAAACATGATGATCGAGACTATCTCCAATCCTTTGAATTTCCTAGCTTCGGTTTAACAATTGATCCGTTGGTTAGTATCGTTGAACGGATGATTACTGTGCTAGATCGGCACCGTTCCTACGTCCATCAACATACTGAACTTCTTGCGCTAGCCCTCGACTGGCAACAACACCAGCGTGCTACTCATTACCTCATCGTTGGCAAAGAACGCATCGCAGCGGAACAATGGTTACTGACCCATTTTCAAGCCGGTGAGCAACCACCTTGTCAACCCAATGCTTTACAGTGCGAATTTATCTGCGAAGCCCGTAAAAATGCCGAAAATCGGCTGATCGATGTGTTCGTCTGTTACGATAGTCAAGATCGCGCTATTCGTGACCCCATCGTTCAGGCTTTATCTCGTTATGCCATCACCACTTGGACTCATGACCAGGATATTCAAAAAGGCACTGACTTTGCCCGTGCCATTGAACAAGGAATTGAAAATGCAGATAATTTTTTATTACTGATTTCGCCTCAGTCCGCCGTTTCAGAATATGTTCAGCGTGAATTAGCTCATGCTTTAAAATACCACAAACGCATTATTCCGCTCCGGATCGCACCGACTGATCCAGCCCATCTTCACCCAACTTTACGTCACTTACAATCTCTCACTTTTCAAGACGGGGTGATTGACGAATTGGTCACCCTCCTGAATCAGGACAAAACTTATCATGAACAGCACAAAATTCTCCTTGCTCGCGCTCTCAAGTGGCTAGCGGAAGATAAAAAACCCGCCTTCCTCCTGCGTGGTTACAATTTAGAAAATGCTAAAACTTGGCTCCGTCTCAACGAATCTCGCCAACTTCATCAACCAACCCGCTTTCATCACCACTTTATCAACGCCAGTGAAGCCGTCAAAGGACAACTGGGTACGGATGTCTTCATTTCCTACTCACGCAAAGATGGCGACTTTGCCCGTCGGCTCAACCTGGCCTTTCAAGAAGCGGGCAAAACCACTTGGTTTGACCAAGAAAGCATCAGTTCCGGCGTCGACTTTGAAACCGAGATCTTCAAAGGTATTCGCAGTGCCGATAATTTTCTCTTCATCCTTTCGCCCGACGCCGTCACTTCCGAATACTGCGAACGCGAAGTCAACTACGCCGCTGAACATCACAAACGCTTTATCCCCGTTTTGTGGCGTGATCCACCCCACGAGCACTTGCCCGCGATCTTACAACGCCTTCAATGGCTTGACTTTCAACACTCACCGTTTGACAAAACCTTTCCCGAACTCATTCAAGCACTGGAACTCGACCGCGACTATACCCATCAACACACCCTTTGGCAACAACGCGCTAGCGATTGGGACGACAACAACCGTCACCCGGACTTTCTGCTCAACAAAACGGCTTGCGCTAACGCCCTCAACTGGCTGCAACCGGTTGAACAGAGTCAGAAACAACCACAACCGACTGCTTTACAACAAACTTTTATTTACATCAGTCAACATGCTATCGAACAAGCTGAAGCCGCTGAACAACAACGCCGGGCCCACGAACTCCAAATCGAACAAGAAGCCCGCCACGCCATGACCCAATTACTTATTCAAGAACGACAAAGTGCCAAACGCCAGCGGATTTTTATGCTCCTGATGGGAATCGCTTTTGTCATCTCCCTCATGGCTGGCAGTTATGCTTTTGAACAAAAAGAGAAAGTGGAACAACAAAGATTAAAAATCGGACAACAAAAACAACAGGTTGAACAAAAGAAACAACAAGTTGAACAACAAAAAGCGCAAATTGAACAAGCGTTACAACAAGCTAAACAATCCCAACTTGAAACTGAACAACAACGACATCTTGCTCAACACGCACTGCTCAAAGCTCAACAAGAAGAACAAAAAGTGAAACAAGCTTTAGCTCAAACCCAGCAACAAAAACAGATTGCTGAACAAGAACGCACCAACGCTTTGGAACAAGAAAAGTATGCCAAACATCAAGCGCAATTAGCGGAAAATGCCCGACAACAAGCTGAAATTCATCAACAACAAGCACAACGCGAAGCAAAGCGCGCTAAGATACAAGCCCAAATTGCTCAACAAGAACATCAATACGCTGACCAACAAACTTTAATCGCCTATTACCAAGCCAAACGTGCCCAACAACAAACTCAAATTGCCAACTACCAAGCCAGCCGTGCCCAACAACAAACTCAAATTGCTCAACAAGAAAAAGGACATGCTGTGAGACAAACTTGGCTGACTCAAGAACAAGCACTTATTGCCCAATCACAAACTGAGATAGCCAACCAACAAAAAGATGAAGCTAACCGAGCCAAACAACGAACCCAAGAAGCACTTGAAGAAACCCAACAAGCCCAACAACAAACCCAACAGGCACTTGCTCAAGCCAAACAAGCTGAAAAAAAAGCGAAAGATCAAGAACAAATTGCTAAACAACAAGCTGAAGATGCACAAGAACAACGTGATGAAGCTAATATCCAAAAACAAAATGCTGAACAACAACGACAAAAAGCAGAGTTAGCTCAAAAAGATGCCCAACAAGCCGAACAAAAAGCGCGAGAACAAGAACAACTTGCTAAACAACAAGCCGATGAGGCACAAAGACAACGGAACAATGCCGAACAGAAACGACAAGATGCCGAACAAGCCGAACAAAAAGCGCGAGAACAAGAACAACTCGCTAAACAACAAACCGAGGAAGCACAAAGACAACGTGAAGAAGCCAACATTGCTAAACAAGATGCTCAAGAGCAGGAACAATGGGCTAATAATGAAGCAAAGCGAAATAATTCGCTGCTTTTGGCTACTCAAGCACAAGATGCTTTCAACAAGCAGGATTTTCTATCGGCTGCGGTTTTGGCATTATCGGGATTGCCAAAGCCCCCCGAGTTTAAGTACCGTCCCTATGTGGGTCAAGCCGGTCTGATACTCAGTGAAGTACTCAGAAAAATACCCTCTTCTAGTTTATTACTTCAAGGACATAAGGGTTGGGTTAATACTGTTGCTTTCAGTCCCGACGGGACGCGCATCGTCACCGCTTCAAAGGATGAAACCGCATTTGTGTGGAATAGCACTACTGGAGAACTCCTATTCGTTCTTCAAGGACATGAACAACGGGTTACTACTGCGGCCTTCAGTCCCGATGGAACGCGTATTGTCACGGTTTCATCTGATGGCACCGCGCGTGTGTGGGACCTTACCACCGGAAAATACCTTCTTGAAAATTCTGCTATCCTTCAAAAAGATGAGGTTAAGGTTAATACGGCTACCTTCAGTCCCGACGGCACGCGCATCGTCACCGCTTCAGAAGATGGCACCGCGAGCGTGTGGGAAAGCGCCACCGGAAAATTCCTGACTGTCCTCAAAGACGAAGAACAGGAGCAGGGATTTACCGCTGCTGTTTTCAGTCCCAACGGGAAGCAAGTGGTTACGGCGTCATACGATGGTACCGCACTGGTGTGGGATCTTGCCACGGGAACTCACCGCCCTCGCCTCCAAGGACATGAGCAGAAGGTGACTACAGCTATCTTTAGTCCCGATGGTACACGCGTCGTTACCGCTTCAGCCGATGGCACTGCGCGAGTGTGGAACCTCACCACGGAAACATCACCGACCATTCTTCAAGGACATAAGCAGGAAGTGACTAGCGTAGCCTTTAGCCCCGATGGGACGCACATCGTCACCGCTTCCGCCGATGGCACCGCTCGCGTGTGGGACACCGACACCGGAACACTCTTGACCACCCTTCGAGGACATGAGCAGGGAGTGACTAGCGTGGCTTTTAGCCCCGATGGTACCCAAGTAGTTACTACGTCGGATGACAAGACCGCGCGGGTGTGGGATGTCGCCACGGGAGAACCGCTTATCGTCCTTCCAGAAAGTACTTTCGCTGCTTTCAGTCCCGATGGGATGCGCATTGTCACCGCTTCAAAAAATACCGCACGGGTGTGGAACCTTGCCCCGGAAAAATTCCTGACTATCCTTCCAGAACCGAAGAATAAAGTTAATACCGCTGCTTTCAGTCCCGACGGGAAGCGCATTGTCACGGCTTCAAGCGATAAAACTGCACGCGTGTGGAACATCGCTACCGGCAAAGACCCGATTGTTCTCCAAGTCCTCGAAGGACATACTAAGGCAGTCACCAATGCTGCTTTCAGTTCTGACGGAGCACGCGTCGTCACGATTTCAGAGAATACTGCTTACGTGTGGGACGTCGCCACGGGAAGCCTCCTCGCCAAGCTACCAGAAACTAATGAAAAAATGACTAATGATGATAAATTGACTACTGCTGCCTTTAGTTCCGATGGGAGGTACGTTATCACCGTTTCAACCGATAAGAGCGCCCGCATTTGGGATATTACCACCAAAACAACCCAACTCATCCTTCAAAATAGTACTACCGCCGCCTTCAGTCCCGACGGGACACGCGTGGTTACCGCTTCAACCGATGGCACTGCACACGTGTGGGACGCTGTTACGGGAAATCTTCTAACCGACCTCCAAGGACATAAAAATACAGTTAATACTATCACCTTCAGTCGCAATGGGATCCGTGTGGTTACGGCTTCAGATGATGGCACTGCGCGCGTTTGGGACATCATCACGGGAGAATCATTAATTGTTTTGACCGGACATGAGAATACAGTTACTACCGCTGCTTTCAGTCCCGACGGGATGCACGTGGTCACCGCTTCAACCGATCACACTGCGCGGGTGTGGGACGCTATCACCGGAAATCTTTTAGCTGACCTTCGAGGACATAAAGGTAACGTTACTACCGCCGCCTTCAGTTCTGACGGAACACTTGTAGTTACAGCCTCAACCGATGGTACTGCGCGCGTGTGGGATGTCGCTACGGGTGAACCGCTAACCGTCCTCGAAGGACAGAAGGATACAGCGACTACTGCTGCCTTCAGTCCTGACGGGAAACGTGTTGTTATGGTTTCAGGAGATAAAATTGCCCGCGTGTGGGATATTTTTACTCATTGGCCAGATTTAATTGAACACGCCTGGCAACGGATTTGGCCAGTAGCTACGCCAACTCAACGTAAACAGCTACTTTTCTATTTATTAGATCTTGATCCCGCTATTTTGAACAACTCTGACGATCCGCAAGTTCTTCGCTATCTATGGCAAAAAGTAACACAACAATCTTTTACCCCAGCCCAAGCCCAGCAACAAGCGTGGTCACTTTATTTGCTCGAAGTGGCGTGGGAAAGATTGACATGGCCAGAAGTCGAGTCCGGGCAATTAGAAGCATTTTTAGATGCCGCTATCAATATTGTTGGAGACGCTTGGCAACCGGTTACTTTGGAACAACGACTTGTTTGGCAACAATGGGCACCGAATTATTATTCCACGTTGGTCTTAAAAGCTTTAGAAACGGTTTGGAACCAGGGGACTTTGGCGCAACAACAACAATTTTTCTTTCAATTAGCAGCCGTGATGCCTTTTTATCCATCCCAGCTAGGAGCGCCAAATGAATCTACACTACTTGACTATTAATTATAACGCGAACGCGCTTTCCCCCACGGGAGGGCACTGCCATTAGCTTGAGCTTGTGTAGGTTAGGTTGAAGAAAGAAACCTAACATTTGGAATAATGACCTTGGTTGAACTGATCTTGCTAAGTTAAACCTACTATACTATATTAAAGGTGGTGTGTTGATATATTTTATTGATTAAACAAGATTAAACGTTTTTAACCTGGATGCTTTCGTTACCAGGATTGGTCCAGTTAAATTCAGTGATTTTTTATCTAGAGGAGAAAATAATGAAATATTTCCTATTAATAATTAGTTTATGGCTCTCTAGTTTGCAAGCGGCTGAGTTGGTATTTGACCCGCCAACGCCAGTCGTGTCAGTGGGGCAGCGGCTGACATTGTCGGTATCAGGTGCTAGTGGTGAGGTTACTTGGAGTGCCGGGAAAGGGCAGATTTTGGGTTCTGGGACGCAAGTGACTTATATTGCACCCGAAGGAGTCGGGCCGGATAGAGTAACTGCTTTTGATGAGGCTGAGAATGATGGGGTAGTAAAGATTACCGTGTCAAATCAAACTATTTCTCGTGAGAATGCGCAGTGGGAAGTGTTTACTGATCGCCGCTGGATTACCGCGTTACTCCTCTCTGAGGATGGGAGAACGTTGTGGGTAGGAACTAGTGGTGGACTGGAACAGCGTGATGCCAAAACCGGAGAATTGCAAAAGGTATTTCTCAATACCGATGGGTTGCCATCCAATTGGGTTACCTCCCTTCTCAGTGATGGGCAAGGGGGAGTGTGGATTGGTCTTTTAGTAGACTTTAGAGGCGGTGGAAACGAAGGGACTGGGGGAGGCTTAGTGCATCGGAGTGGACTGGGGGAATGGACAGTTTACAACACAGAGAATTCAAAATTGCCAGACAACTGGATTCAATCTCTCCTCAGTGATGGGCAAGGCGGGTTGTGGATTGGGACTAATAGCGGTTTAGCGCATTTAACTGGGCTAGGCGAGTGGACAATTTATTACCCAAAAAATTCGGGGTTGCCATCCGACCAGATTTATTCTCTCCTCAGTGATGGTCAAGGCGGGATATGGGTTGGGACTGTGTTTGGCGGTTTAGCGCACTTGACTGAGTCGGGTGAATGGACGGTTTATGATCAAGAGAATTCTGATTTGCCAAACAACACGATTAGATCTCTCCTCAGTGATGGGCAAGGTGGGCTGTGGATCGGTACTCTACAGGAGGATGGATATGGAGGATGGATTGGAGGAGGCTTAGTGCACTGGAATAGATCGGACGAGTGGACAGGTTACCAACAAGAAAATTCAGGGTTGCCGGATGACACGGTTAATTCCCTTCTCAGTGATGGGAAAGGCGGGTTGTGGATTGGCACCACTGGGGGTTTAGCGCACCAAAGTAGTACCGGCGAGTGGCTGAGTGACAATCAAGAGAATTCGGGGTTGCCAGACAACGAGGTTAATTCCCTTGTCAGTGATGGACAAGGCGGGCTGTGGATTGGCACCACTGGAGGTTTAGCGCACCAAAGTAGTACCGGCGAGTGGCTGAGTGACAATCAAGAGAATTCGGGGTTGCCAGACAACGAGGTTAATTCCCTCCTCAATGATGGGCAAGGTGGGCTGTGGATTGGGTCTTCAGGTGGCGGTTTAGCACACTGGAGTGGGCCAGGCGAGTGGATAAGTTATTACCTAAAAAATTCGGGGTTGCCAGACAACTGGGTTGATTCCCTTCTCAGTGATGGGAAAGGCGGGCTGTGGATTGGGACTGATGGGGGTTTAGCACACCTGACTGGGACCGGCGAATGGACGGTTTACTACCAAGAGAATTGGAGACCATCTGACGAGATTACCTCCTCCGACAACATTGCCTCCCTTGTCAGTGATGGGCAGGACGGGTTATGGATTGGGACCAGTTTAGGTTTAGCGCACCTGTCTGGGTCAGGCGAGTGGACAGCTTATAACCAAAAGAATTCTAGGTTGCCAGACAACGAGGTTAACTCCCTCATCAGCGACGGTCAAAGCGGGCTGTGGATTGGGACTGGCGAGGGTGGTTTAGCGCACCTGAGTAAGCTAGACAAGTGGACGATTTATAACGAAGAGAATTCAGAGTTGCCAGACAACGGGGTTACTTCCCTCCTCAGTGACGTGCAAGGTGGACTATGGATGGGGACTTGGGGTGGTGGTTTAGCGCACTTGACGGGGCTAGGCGAGTGGACGGTTTATAACACAGAGAATTCGGGGTTGCCAGGCAACTATATTGTGTCTCTCCTCAGTGATGGGCAAGGTGGGCTGTGGGTTGGGACTGGGTATGGCGGTTTAGCGTACTTGACTGGGTCGGGTGAGTGGACGGTTTACAACACAGAGAATTCGAAGTTGCTAGGCAACGAGGTTCATTCCCTCCTTAGTGACGGACAAGGTGGGTTATGGATTGGGACTAATAGCGGTTTAGCACACCTAACCTTCAGCCGCAAAACTGCCCTGTGCAGCCAAGCCCAAATTGATGACCAAACCTGCCAAGACCTCCAACAAGGTCAGCGTGCCGCTATCCTCATCGCCGGGGGTGGTGCCGAAACCAACAATTCCCTCTGGGGTACAACCCAAACCATTACCAACCGCTTTTACCAAACCTTCTACCGCCGCGGGTTTGACCATAACGAAATCTATTACCTGTCCTCTGATCAGTGGACTGATTTCAACGGCGATGGCCTTAACGACCGCATTGTTGATGCGCCCACCGAACCACGTTCGATTACTCTTGATGATGTCAAACAAGCCTTGGAGTGGGCTAAACAGCGTGGCCAACTCACGCAACCACTGTACTTCTTTTTCATGGATCATGGTGGTGATGGTCGGCTCATGCTTTCATCCTCCCAGGAACTCACCGCTAGCGATTTCAAAGCGTTGTTAGATGACTACCAAACGGTCACGGGCAATGCCGTGGTGGTCATTCTCGAAGCTTGTCACTCTGGCTCCTTCCTCCAAACACTCCAAGCCCCCAAGCGCGCGATTATTAGCAGTGCCAAAGGCGATGAACTGGCCTATTTTATCGAAAACCGTGGGTTTAGCTACTTTTTGGCGGATTACCTGCTCCAAGGTCGGAATTTCCACGAAGCCTTTGGCTTGGCTACTCAGGCGCAAAGTAAATTAAGTGGCCACAATCTCGACTTAACCGGCGCCATTGAGCGTGGCCAATTGACCTCGCAAACTCCCCAACTGGACGATACTCATGACGGTTTATATACGTCAGACGATGGCCAATGGTTGCAAACGGTCTATATCAATGGTAATTTCCAAACGGCTGACTCTACCCTGGCGGTGGAAAATCTCACGACTTCAACGACCCTCCAAGCTGGTCAACCGCTCACTCTAAAAGTCAAAGCCACGACGGTTTCCGGTCACGTCAAATCCGTGTGGGCCATTGTCCATCCGCCCAAAATGGATTTCCTCCGTGATATTCACGGTACCCCTATCAGCCCTTATCCACGCTTGAATTTTGTGCCCACTGGCCAAGAAAATGTCTGGCAGACGACTTGGCAAGAGACGCTCTACAATGGTAACTACGATATCACCATCCACGCCCAAGACCACGATAATAACGAAGCCCACGGTGATGAATCCATCAAGATTACCGTGACTAATGGTATTAACCCACCCGCTACCGCCAACGTGCAACTCCAACTAGGCCAAACCCGCTATCAACGTGGTGAGCAGTTTACAGCCAAACTGATAGAAAATCTCAACTGGGGTTATGATTTGTATGCAGCAGTAGTTATGCCGGATGGACAATTCCTAACCTTTAAAAAACTGAATGAACCTGGCCTTTCTGATCAACCCAACCACTGGTTAGCACCACGTCAGCAAAATGAACCGTTAACGGTGATCGATCTTACTTTACCGGAATCACTTTCCACCGGTGAATATTGCCTGTACGGAATTTTATCGCCTCAAGATCAACCGCCGCTGGAAATTCAGCCGTCTTGGAAATGGGAAAAGCAGTGTTTTGAAATATTCTAACGGCTCTGAACCTGGATTGGCCCGATTTTCCAGGAGAGAGTCGGGTAGGCCAACAGCGCAGTATTAGGCAAAATTGCGCGGATTAGACCCAGCACGTGTACAGGCGCTGGGTCAGGCGCGCATTGAAGGCGCTGGGGGGGATATGGGGCGAAGTTCGGGTGAATGTGCTAGGCTTAAATCTGGCACTGGAGCGGTTAGCCGATAACAGTGAGGGACGTTAGCGAAACCTAACTTATCACTGAGAAAAATGCTAATGTTTTTAATTTAACCGGTTTAGTGCATAAACATGAGGTGTAATAAAACTTGAGGTTTAATATGCCATATAGTGATTTTGACCTTAGAAAAGTTAAAAACGAATTAGGCGTTAAATTAATTGAAAGACAGAATGTTTTTTCTGCTGTTAAGTCGGTTGATATCAGCCCTATTCTTTCTGAAATATTAAAAGAAAATATTCCTCTGGCTCGCGCAATCAATACGGAAAAAGCCCGCTCAGAACTTATTATTGCGACTATTCTCGTTGAAGTACGAAAAATACTTAATCATCAAATCAGTTTATTTTCTGGGATTGAATTTAATGTGGATAAGGAAAAGGGGTTAAATGGTTTCTGTGATTTTATAATCAGTGCCTCCCAGGAACAATTAATCTTAAGTAGTCCTATCATCGCTGTAGTTGAAGCCAAAAATGAAAATATTATTGGTGGATTAGGTCAATGTATTGCAGAAATGGTTGCAGCAAGTATTTTCAATCAAGCAGAAAATAATAAATATATTACTGTATTATATGGTGTTGTTACCACTGGAACTGCATGGAAGTTTCTGGAAATGAAAGGTCTTGAGGTGGTGATAGACCTTGATGAGTATTTAATTGAGAATCCGGATAAAATTGTTGGTATCTTATTGGAGATGCTCACTCAAAATGCCTGAGTTTTCGGTACAGCGAGATGAGAGGGCGAACACGTCGGTTCGCCCCTACATACGTGATATTTTGTAGGGGCAGACCGATGTGTCTGCCCTTAATTTAATGGCAGTGAAGTTCCAGCTTGGGAACCAGCGAAATTCACCTTGGGTTAGCGTGCGCATTATATTGGATATTTTAAGTGCTGGTATTCATAGTCAGTAACTTATTGGTATAACCTATTCACCACCAATTATTAAGAGTCACTACGGTTATGGATGATAAACGCCCCGATCCCGATGAACTCCTGAATAAAATTCAGCAGGAAGAAGCCAAACAACAGCGTGGGCGGCTGAAAATCTTTTTTGGCGGCTGCGCCGGGGTGGGCAAAACTTTCGCCATGCTCTCAGCCGCCGGCGCTCAGCGGCAACAAGGGATCGACGTAGTAGCGGGGGTAGTTGAAACGCACGGACGGAGCGAAACCGCCCAATTATTAGCCGATCTGGAGGTGCTGCCGCCCAAGCTGATTGAGTATCGTGACCGACAACTGCCGGAATTTGATCTGGACGGCGCGCTAGCTCGTAAACCTTCCCTGATTCTGATAGACGAATTGGCGCACTCCAACGTCGCTGGCTCGCGCCATCCCAAACGTTGGCAGGATGTGGAGGAATTACTCACCGCTGGCATTAGTGTGTATACCACGGTCAATGTTCAGCATCTGGAGAGTCTCAACGATATTGTCGGTCAAATTACCGGGATCCGGGTATGGGAAACGGTGCCCGACCATGTATTTGAGAAGGCGGATGAAATTACGCTGGTTGATCTCACCCCGGATGAACTGTTACAGCGGCTGAAAGAAGGCAAAGTCTATCTCCCTCAGCAAGCAGAGCATGCGATACAACACTTTTTTCGTAAAGGCAATTTGATCGCCTTGCGTGAATTGGCGCTGCGGCGGACCGCAGATCGGGTGGACGCTCAGATGCGAGATTACCGGGCTGATCGCTCAATCCACCCAGTTTGGCAAGCGAAAGAGCGGTTAATGGTCTGCATTGGTTCCAGTCTAGAGGGAGATCAGTTGGTGCGCAGCGCGGCGAGATTGGCCACTGGTTTGCGGGCAGATTGGCTGGCGGTTTACGTGGAAACCCCAGGGTTGCAACGCCTACCGGCTAACCACCGCGACCGAATTCTCAAAACGCTGAAACTGGCTCAAGAACTGGGCGCCGAAACGGCTGTCCTATCTGGTTCTGAATTGGCGTCCACGTTAATGAGTTATGCCCGCAGCCACAATGTAACAAAATGGGTGGTCGGTAAATCAAGCCGTTCTTCGCTAGCTAGACTGTGGCGTACTAGCCTAGCGGATGAATTGGCTAATCGCTCGCAAGATATTGATGTATATGTAGTAAGCCACACGCTAGCGTCCGAAACGGCTGCCACGCTTCCAGCCGCTAACGCGATCAGTCTCGAATTCGAGGAAAATTCAGAACGACAGCCGCAAGGCTACGTCTGGGCTATCGCCGCTGGCATCGGTGTAACCTTCATCGCGGCGGGTCTGAGCAACTTTCTAGATCTCGCCAATGTTATTATGCTGTATCTGCTAGCGGTGGTGCTAGTGACAGTACGGTTCGGGCGAGGCGCAGGTGTTTTCGCTTCCATTCTGAGTGTGGTGATATTTGACTTCTTTTTCGTTCCCCCCAAGTTATCGTTGACGATAGCCGATACGCAATACCTGTTTACCTTTGTTGTCATGCTCGTGATCTCCTTGATCATCAGTCATCTCACCGCCAGCTTGCGTTATCAAGCCCGGGTTGCCAGCTACCGGGAACGGCGTGCCAGCGCGTTATACGCCCTGAGCAAGGAACTGTCTTCGGCGCTGACGGTCGCACAAATCATTGAAATCAGCACCGAACACTTACGCGGGATGTTTCAGGCTCAGATCGCGCTGTTGTTGCCGGACAGCCGTGAAAAAGTCCGCCAGCCGGTCGCTGAAATGCAGGAGAATCCGAGATTTTCTCTGTTTGATCCGGGGATCGCACAATGGGTTTACGATAATCAACAACCGGCCGGCTTAGGCACCAATACCTTACCGGCCAATCCGGTGTTGTATCTGCCACTGCGTGCCCCCATGCGTACCCGGGGCGTGTTGGCCATGGCGCAGGCTAATTCACGCCAGATTTTTCAACCGGAGCAACAACGTCTGCTCGATACTTTTGCCGCTCAGATTGCACTCGCATTAGAACGGGTGCATTATGTAGAAATCGCTCAAGATGTGTTGGTGAGCATGGAAGCCGAGCGGTTGCGCAATTCGTTGCTCTCCGCGATTTCGCACGATTTGCGCACACCTTTGACCGCGATTGTCGGCTTATCCAGTACGTTGAGCACCCAACCAGAATTGCCCGTTCAGACTCGCCAGGAATTGGCCAACGCGCTCTATGAGGAAGCCCTGCGCATCAACGGGTTGGTGACTAATTTACTGGATATGGCGCGGTTGCAGTCTGGCGGCTTGAAATTGAATCAACAGTGGCAACCTATCGAGGAGGTGATTGGCAGCGCGCTGCGTGCCTCGGAACGATTGCTATCGAAACACCAGATTGCAACGGATCTTCCCCCGGATCTGCCCCTGCTGTTGTTCGACGCTGTGCTCATCGAACGGGTATTGTGCAATTTGCTCGAAAACGCAGCGAAGTACACCCCGGCTGAATCGTGCATTACGCTTCACGGCCGAGTCAATGCTGATGAATTTCAATTCAGTGTGATCGACAATGGCCCAGGACTCACGGCTGGCATGGAAGAAAAGATCTTCGATAAATTCACCCGAGGAGAGAAGAAATATTCCCAGGCTGGGGTAGGATTGGGTTTGGCCATTTGCAAAGCGATTGTCGAAGCGCATGGGGGTAAAATAACTGCCGAGAATGTTCAACCGACGGGCGCAAAATTTACCTTCACGCTACCACTGGGTCAATCGCCACCACTTCCAGAAACCGAATTGACTGATGACGAATCCTGAATCTTCCCCTCACATCCTTATCATTGAAGATGAGAAACCCATTCGCCGTTTTCTCAATACCGCGCTGCAGGCAGAAAACATGCGGGTATTTGAAGCCGAAACCGGTCAACAAGGTCTCATCGAAGCCAGCACCCGCAAGCCGGATTTGTTGATCATTGACCTGGGATTGCCCGATCGGGAGGGGATTGAAGTTATCCGTGAGATTCGGACGTGGAGCAGCGCACCCATCATTGTGCTCTCAGCACGTACGCAGGAACAGGAAAAGGTTCAGGCGTTGGATGCCGGCGCCGACGACTATTTAACGAAACCCTTTGGCGTTGCCGAACTGCTGGCACGGATTCGGGCGCATCTACGCCGCCATCAATCTCCATTGGCGCTCACCGAGCACGAAGTCCGTTTTGGCGAGGTTAAAATCGATTTGGCTTCCAGAAGCATCACGCGTGGCGGGCAAGCCGTTCATCTAACCCCCCTCGAGTACCGCTTGCTGTCTGTATTAATCCGCCATGCTGGCAAAGTATTGACCCACCGCCAATTATTAAAAGAAGTCTGGGGACCGAACCATTCAGAAAGCAGCCATTACCTTAGAATTTACATGGGACACCTGCGTCAAAAACTGGAACAAAACCCGGCGCAACCTCGGCACCTACTCACTGAAACCGGGGTGGGTTATCGGTTAATCCTCGGGTAATGGTTTTCTATTTGCTGGGGTGTTGGGGTGGCGTCAAGTTAAAAGGATTTTAGAAAAGAAGCTTCGTTCAACTTTATATATTAATAGAATTTAATAGTTGTTTCAGATAGTTAGGGTAGGCAACCTAGCTTAGCTTACTTTGTTTAAGGAAGTTAAAGCAACAAGTGGGTGTATATTTAACTAAATTATTATGATGAGTATATGACTGAAGATTTCAACAATATGAATAGCAACAGTTATGACGAAGTACCTTATCCTTCAAACGTTTTTAAACCAACTCAACCCGACAAATTGGCAACTATCGCTACCCTTTTTGGGATGCAGCCACCGGCAATAGAACGATGTCGAGTATTAGAATTGGGTTGTGCCAGTGGTAATAATCTGATTGCTATGGCACAAGCCATGCCTGATAGTCAATTTATCGGTATTGATCTTTCTAAACGCCAGGTTGAGTATGGACAAAATAATATTCGCTATTTGGGCCTTAAAAATATCACGCTTAAACAGATGAATATCATGGCTATCGACCACCAATTGGGTAGGTTTGATTATATTGTGGCACATGGTGTTTATTCTTGGGTACCACCACCCGTGCAAGATAAACTCCTCCAGATATGTCATGATAATTTGGTTCATCAGGGTGTGGCTTATGTTAGTTATAATATTTATCCGGGTTGGTATATCAATGGAATGGTTCGCGAGATGATGTTGTACCATACCCAACAATTTGCCACTTCACAAGAGAAGATTGAACAAGCACGCGCCCTGATCAATTTTCTAGTGGAATCAACTCAAAATGACAATGATTTCTATAGTTCTGTTCTGAAAACCAAACTCGATTCCTTAAATCAAAAACCAGATAGTTATTTACTCCATGAACATTTAGAAGAGAATAATATTCCGACCTTTTTCTACCAATTTATTGAGCGAGCCAAACAACATCAGTTGCAATATTTATCTGATACCGAGTTAAGTACCATGTTTGCTGCTAATTTTCCACGAAAGATAGCAGAAACACTGAGGATGTCAGGTGATCAGGTTCGGCAAGAACAGTATACGGATTTTTTGCTCAATCGCGAGTTTCGCCAAACCTTATTGTGCCATCAGGATATTTCGCTCAATCGTATCTTGAAGCCAGAAATCATCCGCAATTTTTATATTGCCGCACCGATACAACCCTATTCATCACCACTTAACCTGAATGATCAACTATTAGAAAAATTCAAGATTCTTGGTAATGATAAAATTACTCTTTCCGCTGAGTCATCTATTGCTAAGGCGGTTTGCTTGTGCCTGGGTGAATCTTGGCCTCAAAGTTTATCTTATAATGACTTGATGCAGCACGCTTATGCCCGCTTAGGTGTCGATATAAAGCCTAACCAAATAACCGCAGCAGTTAACAATAACATTAGTACTTTTTTATTGGAATTATCAGTGAAGAGTAATAAAGTCGAATTTCATACTCGTCCGGAAAATTTTACGTTAACCATCAGTGAATATCCTCTAGCGAGTCCTTTAGCACGGTTGCAAGTTCAGCAACAAGCACAGGTAACCAATTTACGTCACGATAATTGTAATTTAGATTCTCTCACTCAGTATTTATTGCCTTATCTAGATGGTAATCATAACAAAACGATGCTCGTCGATATGGTACTTGCGGCTATAGAAAAAGGTGAAATGACGGTACGCATGGAAAAGGATAACCAAACAATCACCGATTCGGAAAAGTTACGTAGCTATGCAGCAAATTATGTCAAGGTTGTGTTGGAAAATCTCTCCAAAAATGCTTTTTTAATGGCTTAGTGCGTAGGTCGGATTAAACGCAGTGTGTCCGACTTACGGCTCAATGCCATGAAGTTAAGGAAAAATTTCCCCCGCCTTATTAAGGAGGGGCTGGGGGTGGTTGAACCAGTTTATCTTATTCAACTGATTAACCACCCCCCTCCTTGGTAAGGCGGGGGAGAACCATGCTTAACTTAATGGCATTGGACTTACGGCTACTTAAAATCCCCCCCTAATCCCTATTTTTCTAAAGAGGGGGAATTCCTAACTTAATGGCAGTGACCTTATGCAATCTCATTGCCAAATAAATTAAGAATATTCAGTTTGTTATTGATTAAAATCAATGATCAACCTCTCATTTCAGTTTTATTATAATCTTGATGAGTTATGATTAAATGCTCTAAATGAGTTATCATTTATTAATGAACCCAAATGAAGGTTACTTACTGTGAACGAAACGACTCAATTAATCGATAAATTCAATAGAAAAATTAATTATATACGGCTTTCAGTGACTGATCGCTGTGACTTTCGTTGCGTTTACTGTATGGACGAACGAATGCGTTTTATGCCACGGGCACAATTATTGACCTTAGAAGAATTAGCCTTAGTTGGACAAGCCTTTGTTGAATTGGGTGTCACTAAAATCCGTCTGACTGGTGGTGAACCACTGGTTCGTAAAAATATCTTACAATTAATTCAAACCCTGGGTAACTTAGCCGGTTTAAAAGAACTGGTTCTGACCACCAATGGTTCGCAATTGCCGAAAATGGCACAATCACTTCAGGCGGCTGGCATTAAACGAATTAATATTAGCTTAGACAGTTTAAAACCAGACCGTTTTCAAGAACTGTCTCGCGTGGATAAATTGGAGGTCGTGTTACGCGGCATCGAAGCGGCTATTCAAGCTGGTTTTCAACGAATTAAGATCAATACCGTGATTTTGAAAAACCGTAACCACGATGAAGTGATTGATCTAACGCAATTTGCTATTCAACAAGGGATTGATATTAGTTTTATTGAAGCAATGCCCATTGGAATTATTGGTGATCATAATCGGGCAGAAACCTTTTATTCCAATGATCAGATTCGACAAGATCTTAAACAAGCTTTTACCTTAATCCCCACCACGGAGACGACCGGCGGCCCGGCTAGATACTACCAAATTATTGATACTCATACCCGGGTTGGTTTTATCTCGCCACATAGTCATAATTTTTGCGAGACTTGTAATCGAGTCCGAGTGACGACCGAGGGTCGGTTATTACTGTGCTTAGGACAAGAAAATGCGGTGGATTTGCGGCGAATTATTCGGGCGCATCCTGGTGAAATTGAACCATTAAAACAAGCTATTGTGAAGGCAATCGACATGAAACCGAAAGGTCATGATTTTAACTTAGAGCGATCCACGCAGATTTTACGACATATGAATGTGACCGGTGGTTAAAACCGATTCATTGAAGTAACCGTGTCTTACCAGCCACAAATGACTCATGCCGGATTAAGCCCGATTCATTCCGTCGTGGTGTGGGATGAACAGGGACGTTCACAAACAATCCCCGTGGCGGGTGAAAAACCGTTGACTTTACGTGTTAACCACGGTGAAATAATAACCTTAATGACATTTGGAGCTTATCCGGAAGCCTTAGCGATAGGTTATCTCAGAAATCAAGGCTTAATTAAGCAACTCGAAGAAATAACCACGGTTCAAGTGGATTGGCAAACTGAAACCGTTGAAATACAAACCGTTTCTCAGTGGCAGTTAGCAACTCCCACTGGATATTCGGCGCTGACGACTTGTGGTCAAGGCGCGGTATTAAGTAGTCAACCATTGATTCTCAGTCAATTATTACCACCCATTCCAGTGAAACAGTCCCTTATTTACGCCTTGTTAGCGGCTTTAACTCAGTACAACAAAGTGCACCATCAAGTCGGTGGTGTGCATAGCTGCGCTCTTTACCAAACCAATCACCAACTTCTTGCTTTTATTGAAGATGTTGGGCGACATAATGCGGTTGATACGATTGCGGGTTTGATGTGGTTACAGCATTGGGGCGGTGAAGATAAAATTTTTTACACCACCGGACGCTTAAATGCTGAAATTGTCATGAAAATAGTTCATATGGGTATTCCTATTCTTTTATCGCGTTCGGGTGTCACTTATCGTGGCATTAAACTCGCTCAACAGTATGGTGTGACCTTAATTGCTCATGCTAAAGAACAACACTTTCTTATTTTTAATGGTAAAACGAATGTGATTTTTGATGCGTGCCCAAGCTAATTCCTTGTTTTCTCCATTGCGATTAGGAAAAAATATTTCATGTTTGAGCGTTTAAAAGAAGATATTGCTTGTGTGTTTGAACGTGATCCAGCGGCGCGCACTACTTTTGAAATATTAACCAATTATCCTGGATTACATGCCGTCATTTTACATCGTCTCAGCTACCGTCTTTGGCAAGCCGATTGGAAATGGCTCGCACGGACTTTATCCACTTTCACTCGGTGGTTAACGGGAATAGAGATTCATCCTGGTGCCCAAATTGGACATCGCTTTTTTATTGATCATGGGATGGGCGTAGTAATTGGTGAAACGGCTTGTATTGGTGATGATTGTACGCTTTATCATGGCGTTACGTTGGGCGGAACCACCTGGCAAAAAGGCAAACGTCATCCGACTTTAGGTAATGACGTGGTGGTCGGTGCTGGCGCTAAAGTGCTGGGACCGATTACGATTGGTAATGGTGCCCGAATTGGATCTAATGCGGTGATTCTTAAATCTGTTCCGGAAGGAGCAACCGTGGTTGGTATTCCCGGACGAATCATTAAAGTTGATACCAATTATGAGCGGCATCATAAACAGGCTCTAGAGAAAAAAATTTACGATGCTTATGGTATTCCTCAAGATATGCCCGATATCGATCCCATCCAGTACGCGATTAACTACATGTTAGATGATATTGATTTTATGGATAAAAGATTACAATTACTGTGTGAAGCAGTAAAAAAAATGAGCGGTGAAAATTTACCAGCGGAATTAGAATCTTGCCGAATTCGCCTGCCTAGAAATATTAATTCTGCTAACCCGCCGGCTGAGTGAAGAACCACTTGTTATTGAACTCATTTTTTGTTAAAAAGAGCCGTTTTTTTAGCGAATAAATTTTAAATAACCACCCACAAGGAAAAACAAATGTCTCGAATCTGTCAAGTCACTGGGAAAGGTCCCATGACCGGTAACAATGTCTCTCATGCGAACAACAAAACCAAACGTCGCTTTCTCCCTAATTTACATATTCACCGTTTTTGGGTACCGGGTGAGAATCGGTGGGTTAAACTACGGCTGAGTAGTCATGGTATGCGGACCATCGACAAACTCGGTATTGAAGTGGTGTTGGCTGATATGCGTCAACGCGGGGTTAAAGTTTAGCCGATTGTTCTTAAAGTAAAAGAGGAGGGTAATTGAGGTAACGAGTTACCCTCCTCGAATTGATTTAGCCAATAGGAGTATCTCATTTAATTTAGATCCATTCCTAAGTCACGGTAGTAGAAGTCAACGTCAAGCTAACTAATACCAGCCCGATCAACACTACTTTTTTAGTCAGTCGCTTTTTCATAATCAACACCTCCTGAATAACTCAAAAATAACCCAAGGTGATCGCTCTTGAATTATCTAAAGTTTACTCTATATTAATGTAGTTCTTTGCCATTAAAATATCAAGGATATTAACCCAATGACGCTAAAACCATAATGATAGAAAGCTAACAAGACAAAGGTTGCTAAGCCGATTAAAACCATTTAAAATTACTTTCTACTTATAGAGGCGGATTTGATCGTTAACATTGATTGGGTAAGACTGATAATCAAGTGCTTAACTTAATTAAGATTTCTACTGAAATCAAAGGAGGAGAGTTGACAAGTCATAGCTCACTCACGAGTGGTTTGTTATCAACAGTACTAAAAATATCTACCAACTTTTTACCACAATATCCTCAAATTAACTTGCCAGTGCAGGAAGACTCTATCAAACAGAGACCTATCCGTATTCCACGTCCGGAACATACTTTGTCGCGTCGCCACATCAGCCAATCGGCACTGACTGTGTTGTATCAGTTACGTCATGCGGGCTACCAAGCATTTTTAGTCGGTGGTGGTGTTCGAGATGTATTATTAGGACGGATTCCCAAAGATTTTGATGTCGTAACCAATGCCTTACCCGAGGAAATAAAAAAATTATTTCGGAGTTGTCGACTGATTGGCAGACGGTTTTTATTGGCGCATGTTCGTTTAAATAAAGATATCGTCGAAGTGGCCACCTTCCGTGCTCATCACGATAAAGGCGGAGATGGCGTGATGGAAGAAGGGCGAATTTTACGCGATAACGTTTATGGGACCATAGACGAAGATGCGTGGCGACGTGATTTTACTATCAATGCACTCTATTACGATATTAGTGATTTTTCTTTGTTAGACTATGCCAATGGTATGGCTGATCTGCGCGCCGGTATTATTCGGGTGATCGGTAATCCACAACGTCGCTACGAAGAAGATCCGGTGAGAATGTTACGCGCAGTCAGATTCGCAGCTAAATTGGGCTTTACCATAGCACCGACTACGGCCACACCCATTCAGCAATTAGGTGGCTTATTGGCTAATATTCCGCCAGCGCGACTATTGGAAGAAGTACAAAAGCTATTTTTAAGTGGGTATGCCGTCCAAGCCTTTATCCAATTACGCGAATATAATTTATTCAAGCAATTATTTCCTTATACGGATGAATGTCTTGAGGATGCCCAAACCTTGGCTTTAATAAAACAGGTATTACATAATACCGACGAGCGACTCAAAGACAATAAACCGGTTGCCCCAGCCTTTTTGTTAGCGGCTTTATTATGGCCACCTTTATCACGATCCTTACCGGCACAAGCCGCTGGCAAAAACACTTACTCAACGGAAATGCTACTAAAAGCGAGCCAAAGTTTACTCGTTAAACAACATAAGCGAGTTGCTATCCCCAGACGGATTGTCGTGTTGATGCAAGAAATTTGGTCATTACAACAGCGGCTGGTCCGACCGGTTCGAGGGAAAAGATACTTAAATTTGCTAGAACATCCTCGGTTTCGAGCCAGTTATGATTTTCTGTTATTACGTGCGCAAGCTGGCGAAGAAGAAGCTAAACCGTTTGCTCAATGGTGGACTCAATTTATTAATAGCGATGAGCAGCAACGTCAGGCTTTGTTATCTCAATATCCAGCCACTGGTTCTAAGCAACCGCGGCGACGCCGAAGTAATAAAAAGAAAATAATCATCAAAGTTGAGATCGAAAGTGAATGATAAAATATCATGCTATTATCGGGTTATAATACTTTACACCCATGTCGCATACGGTCTATGTCGGATTAGGAAGTAATCTGGATAATCCTATCCAACAAATTAAGCAGGCATTACCGGCACTTAACCAAATGCCTCAGACAACTTTATTAACTCATTCAGCACTTTACCACAGTGCACCTTTAGGACCACCTCAACCTGATTATATCAATGCCGTTGCCGTACTCAGTACTCAGTTATCGCCATTGGCGCTATTAAGTCAATTACAAACGATTGAAACTCAACAGGGAAGAATTCGCTCGGCACAGCAACGGTGGGGACCAAGAACTTTGGATTTAGATATTCTTTTATACGATGATAGACAATCCTCAGATCCCGTATTAACTTTACCCCACCCCGGGCTGTATCAAAGAACCTTTGTGTTATACCCACTGTATGAATGTGCTCCCCAGTTGCGTTTACCCAATGGACAACGACTTCAAGATTTAATAGCCGCTTGCCCACCCCAGGGATTAGCTAAATTATCCGTGGTTGTTTCTTAATTGCTTACCGGATTGTGGATAAAATTAACCGATGAATCGCCTTACCTTAACCCAATTACGTAAACTAAAAACGCAGGGTGAAAAAATCACCTGTTTAACCGTTTACGATGCTAGTTTCGCCGCTCTACTAGACCAAG
Source organism: Thioploca ingrica (assembly GCA_000828835.1). GTDB lineage: Bacteria > Pseudomonadota > Gammaproteobacteria > Beggiatoales > Beggiatoaceae > Thioploca > Thioploca ingrica. Next base: position 1,887,483 of record AP014633.1, on the reverse strand, counting down.
CCGGAATTGAAATTTTATTAGTCGGTGACTCACTCGGTATGGTCATTCAAGGTCATGAAACGACTTTGCCAGTGACGGTAGAACACATGATTTATCACTGCCAACAAGTTTATCGGGGTAGTCGAAATGCGTTACTGATAGTCGATATGCCTTTTATGAGCTACGCTACCCCCGATCTCGCTTTGCACTCAGCGGCACGCTTATTACAAGAAGGACAGGCGCAAGTTGTTAAATTAGAAGGAGGAAATTGGTTAGTGGAAACCGTCCGATTATTAACCGAACGGGGTATTCCAGTCTGTGCTCATTTAGGGTTAACACCGCAATCAATCCACCGCTTAGGCGGTTATCGCGTTCAAGGTCGAACCGAAAGCGAAGCGAATAACCTCCGTCATGATGCGCTGGCTTTACAATCGGCTGGTGCTGCCTTACTGGTACTGGAATGTGTTCCCGGCAATTTAGCGGCTGAAATTACTCAATCTCTCGATATTCCGGTGATAGGAATTGGTGCTGGTTCAGCTTGTGATGCACAAGTGCTTGTTTTATACGATATGTTAGGCATTACCCCGGGCAAGCGACCTTCTTTTTCTAAAGATTTCTTACCAGAAACGGGATCGATAATCACCGCTATTGAAGCTTTTATCAAAGCAGTTAAAACCGGTTTATTTCCTGGACCAGAGCATACTTTTTAATTTTATCTCGCCTCGCTGAAAAATAGCTGGAAACTTGATTTTCGTAGGGCGGATAGCGCGAAGCGAAACCCACTATAACTCAAGCCTATTCAAAATAAGAAAACCAGTTGCACATCAGGTACACTATTTTTTTTGAAAGACATTTAAAAATGGAAAGCGAAACCCAATGCAAGTGAAATAGAGCAAGCATATGATTTCTAATTTAGACAAGAGGAATATATTATCATGCAAGAAATGATTGCGGTTGAAAATATTAAATGTCGTGGTTGTGCGAAAACCATTGAAAGTAGTTTATTAAAAACGCCTCAGGTTCGCACGGTCAGCGTCGATATTGAACAAGGGTTAGTCATGATAGAAGGAGATAATCTGCAACGCGAACAAATTGCTCAAACGTTACTTTCTTTAGGTTACCCCGAAAAAGGTTCAGTAGCGGGCTTAAAATCCCTCAAAGCTAAAGGTAAATCTTTCGTCAGTTGTGCCATTGGTAGAATGGACAAAAATTAAGCGGTGATTAATTATATAACTAAGTCTACTACTATTTCCTTTTTCTAAACTCCAAAAGCAACCCTAAGCGCCAGCGAGTGGATAACGGGTTGATACTGCCTTATTCACCTCAACCTGAATCACGGTTATTTCAAAGAATTATTTCACCGTGGCAGCGTATCATTAAATAAAATTCCAGTAATATGGATTTGATTTATATCAAGGCTGTTGCAACGAGTTTAAAGCTATATTGCTGAAGCTATCACTCGTGTTCTGTCAATGGTGACGGGCAGGGGCAGACCGGTCATGTGTCTACCCCTTGGCTCCCGATTTAGGACAGGTACGCAGATCTGCCCCGACAATATCGTTACCCGTCAAAATAAGTTTGACAAAACACGAATAACTGAATTGGAAGATAAATTTTTTGGGGTGTTGACGTGAGCAAATTAATAAAAACGATGAGTGACTTTTTAGGAATTGAATTTAACTGGGTCAGTCATTTGGAAAAAATTATTTCAGCAATCGGTGGTTTTATTGGTATCTGGCTCGTCATTGCGATAAGTTATTCTTTTGTAGGTCATGATGCTCCATTAATTGTCGCGTCGATGGGTGCATCTGCTGTTCTGGTGTTTGCGGTACCACATGGGAGTTTATCTCAACCGTGGCCACTTGTCGGTGGACATGTTATTTCTGCTTTAATTGGAATCACCTGTTTTAAACTCGTTCCCAATGCTTTTCTCGCGGCTGCTCTTGCGGTATCGTTAGCGATTGCGGCTATGTATTACCTGCGTTGTCTCCATCCACCAGGCGCTGCCACTGCATTAACGGCTGTCATGGGTGGTAATGGAATCGAGTTATTAGGATACCAATTTGTGATAACCCCCGTGTTATTGAATGCCGCTGTTCTGTTGTTCGTTGCAATCATCGTGAATTATTTTTTTTCCTGGCGACGCTATCCGATTAATTTTATGCGACCACAACCAACCTCACCCAGTTCATTACCCACTCAGTTAGATCTTTCTTATCAAGATTTAGAATATGCGCTCAAGCAAATTGATTCTTTTATTGATATAACCGAATATGAACTGGCTAAAATTTATGCCCTCGCTACCCAACACGCCATGAAAATGTCTTTACAATCATCACACACCATTAAATTAGGTTGCTATTATAGTAATGGTCAATATGGTAACCATTGGTCAATTCGCCAAGTTATTGCAGAAAGCAGCGCCAATGACCAGAAGAAAGCCATGATAACTTACAAAATCATTATCGGTCAAAGACGCCGTCAGATTGAAAGTTGTACGCAGGAAGAATTTGCCAATTGGGCGCAGTATGAAGTTTACCAAGATGAAAATTCGTGGCGAATTTATAAGTGATAGCTATCGGGTTTTATGTAGAGGCCAGTTTTCCCTAACTGGCTGATTTTAATTGGTAGTGAACCATAGCTTGGATGAAACAAAGTGAAATCCAGGATTCAACTGATTTCATTGTAGCGTAGTCCAGGCAACGATTCTTTTCTTTAGGTTTTCACCTTTCTAAAAATTTTCCCCAGAGGCAGATGAATGTCTAACACATCATCAATGACTTCGGCATCACGTCTGACATCAAAGAGTTTAAAATTTCTAAACCCAGAATAAACTGTTATTGATTCAAAAGCCGGCGTAACCAACCAACACGACTTGATACCCAACGCAAAATAGGCTTTGAACTTTGATAAAATGTCATCAATACTTTGTTTCGGTGAAATAATCTCAATGGCTAAAGTTGGCATTTGGGAAACTCGCAGCACGTCATCTTGGGGATCGGGTTCTGGATAACCAGAAACAATTTCGTAAAGGCAAACCTCGGGTTTGAATTCTTCTTTAGTCTTCAATCCAAAGGGGGTCAAATCGGTTTGACTGACATCTAAACTTAACTCCACAAAGGTCGTGAATCTCTCTTCATGAGATAACAGCGTGGTTAAGCGAGCTTGGGTAAAGCTATGATTCAATGAACCCATGTCTTGAGACTCCTCTGGTTCAATGGGGATTAAATTTGTCATTCTGATTTCCTCTTATTCATATTATCTTCAGCTGATTTAGCCCGTTGTTTCATTGCTGCTTGACCGATTGGTAGTAAAACACCTTAGCAAGGAAGGAATGTAGATGGTAACGAAAGGTTTAATTTCAGGGTAGTGAGTAGATTCTCGCTTTCGATTTCGTCGAACTCACGTTAAATTATAATGTGTTTCGCCGTTCCTATTCTATAGATTTAATTTATTATAAATAATGAAATTTCATTTGTATTATGAAATTATATCCCCTATTAATAGTTATTATGGAACAAATAAATTATTTTTTATTTGTATAAAGTAGGGAAAACATAAGTTCCCTTAATCTGTAAAATTAATTGCGTCATAAGGAGGGCATAATTTTTATGGACTTTAAGAGAAAATTAGGTGTTGTGGTGGTTTCATTCATTCCGGTTATGAGAATTTCGTTATCTAAAATGCAAATTGTGATAGGAGGTTTTTCATTATGTTATTCAAAAAATTAGTTGGGTTAGAGAAAACACTTTTTATAGGATTACTTGCCACTTCTTTAGGAGGTGCTGTTTTGCCGGTAACTGGTTTTGGAGCGTCAACAGACCAACAATCTTTTACTCCCGCACCTAATCCTAACGGTGCTGATGTCTGGATAAGAGATGGAATTGCTGATACTGGTGCAGAACCTAGCCCTCCAGGAATTTGTGGTGGTTGGTGGTGTTCTGAAGATATTGTTAACACTACTCAGTAGTAGCGCACCAACTGGCTTAAGTCAGCCTTTACCTATCCACCAAGATCCAGAAGTAGGGCAATCCAATTTTGCCTATGTTTTGGTACGCAATCGCGGTACTCAACCGGCTTATAACGTGCATGTATTTATTACGACTATTAAAATGAGAGGAATTTATTATGATAATTCATCACGGTAGGAAACAAAATGGAGCATCTCTTGCTCAGTTCTTATTTCCGATAAAAATTTTGTTTTTTTTGATCTCATTGGAATGCTTAATTATCCCCTTACCGACCTGGGCCGATATTACTTTATCAACTGGAACAGCCGGAATTGGCAATCCAGATATTAATTTTACTGGTACTGATCCTATTGGCAACACTTTTACACCAGTAGGAATTCTAAAGAATCCTGCTTGGATAGATCCAATTGCTGGTACTAACTGGATTGGACCTGTTAACGGTGATCAAGATAGAATGGGGGGATAGTATAAATATACATATGAATTCAATCTGGATTCGATTGGTTGTGATCCTTCCATAGAAGGACAAAACTCCAGTGATAATGGGTTACAGATATTTCTAAATGACAATCAAATTTTTGATTCTGTAGATCCTTTTAATCCAGGGACTGAATCGACTTACCAATCATCTCACCCATTTTCAGCTTCTTCAGGCTTTTTAGTTGGAACCAATACACTAACGTTTAAAATAATAAATGAGCTAGGTGTGAGCCCAAATCCAACGAGCTTGTATGTCAATACAATTATAAAGACTTGTCCAAATACCGCCCCCCTAGCCAATAATGTCAATATTAGCCTCAACCCCACCGGCACCCCAACCTTCAAAGTCGGTGAAATCCTCCAAGGCAACTACACCTATAGTGATACGGAAGGCGACCCAGAAGGTATTTCCACTTTTCAATGGGACACGGCTACCGATGCCACTTGTACCACTGAAAAAACTGCTATCCCCGGAGCTACCAATCAAACTTATACCCTAACTAGCAGCGAAATCGATAAATACCTGTGTTTTGAAATTACTCCAGTGGCGGCTAGCGGTGCCAGTCCCGGAACTGCAGTACTCACTACCAGTAGTGACATAATGATGGCAACACCCCCTCCAGCCCAACCACCACTCCCCACAACTCCACCGCCAGCCGAACCTTTACCCCCCACGATGAACCTCACCCTCCACTTTGGCGGCAACGGTCAAGGTCATGTCACCACCGCTCCCCATGGAATAGATTGTGACAGCAGCCAAACCCAATGTTCCCATTCCTACGAAACCGCCAGTTGGGTTAGCCTGATTGCGATACCATCGGCTGGTTCCAAATTTACCGGTTTTGGTGGATACCAAAGCGACTGTGAAAATGGAGAACTGTTTATGAATGGCTCGCGTTCTTGTACCGCCTACTTTGAGCTTAAAACTGATCCTACTGCGACTTTAACCGTCAGCCCATCCGGTACCGGAAAGGGAACCATCACCAGTTTACCGGCCGGGATTGATTGTGGTAGCCATTGTCAAACCAATTTCAATACCGCTACACCCGTTACACTTACGGCCACAGCGGCAGCCGATTCCCAATTTGTGGGTTTCAATGGCGATAAAGATTGCAGTGACGGAAATCTCACCCTGAATGGCGATAAGATTTGCAACGCCCGCTTTGAATTGCTGCCAACCACCACCTCACTAACGCTACCGGCTGACCTAGAATTTTCCATGAAGATCACCGGTGAAGGTAGCGTTACCACCAAAACCACTTTTGCCAGTGGTGAACCGGCCATTGTTCTCACGGCGTACCCGGCAGCGGGTTTCAAATTCGCCGGCTTCAGTGGTAGTGCCTGTACCACGGGACAATTCGTTCTCAATGCTCCGACTGAATGTGAAGCGACCTTTGTCCCCATTCTTTCGGGTACTGCCAGATTTTCGGCTAGCCACTACGAAGCCACCGCCGGACAGGAAACCCTAACGGTTATCATCAAGCGAACCGAGGGTACCGAAGGAAACTTAACGGTCAACTATGCCACTCAAGATGATACCGCTAAAGCCGGTTGGGATTACCTCGCTGCTCAGGGTAGTCTGACGTGGGCTGAGGGAGAAAGTGATGATAAAACTATAACTATCCCGCTCCTTGATGATCCCATCATAACCGACGCCGAAGTGCTCAACAGTAAAAAAGTATTTACCATCCAGTTAACGGATGCTAGTGATAAGATTTTGGATACCGCTCAACTCTCCTTGCTAGAAGAACACCCTATTTCTTTGGTACCACCACTAGAATTGACTGCACCAGAGCCAATTTTAGTTATGCCAGATAAAATTATTAGTGATATCCCACTTTGTCCCGTTCGAGGTTGGTTAAATGTGGTATGCAATGCAAAATGGCATACCGTGACTCATTTGGAAGTTGGAACAGAAGGTAATCTTTCTAGCGCTATATTAGAAGGTACAATTAATAATCAGGGTTGGGTTTCTAACCTGATCATTAAGCCCCAAAGTCAAGTCCAGGGTGGCATTGTCACCGGTTACATCTACAATCAAGGGATTTTGTCCAACTTTGAATTTCGGGGTTATCGCATTATCGGTGGAACGTTAGCGGGAGATATTTTCAATACCAGTGACGTTAATGGTTTCTTTCAAGAGGTTCAATTAGCACCTCATACCCAGATTCACGGTGGTATTTTGCAAGGTCGAATTATTGGCGATCCGACCGCGCCGGCTATGCTGGAGAATTTGACGGTTAAAACCGGGAGTTATCTTGCCAATGTTACTTTTGGTAACCACGTCACCCTTGAAGAGGATGTCACGCTTGAAGGCACGGTACCGCTACCAAAACTGGGTAACCCCGTGGCGACCGATGCCCAAGGCCACGAGATTCATCACCTCACCACGCAGTTTTTGGGCGGGATTGCTGTGAATCAAGGTGAATTCCAGCGACAAGTACAACAACCGCGCGCCGCTACGGCGGAAGTCCGTGGTAGAATTATTGTGGATCCACAGCATAGTGGGCAAGTGGCGGAGCTTTTAGTTTATGTCGCCTATCAGCCGCTACCCGGTTCAAGTCAAGTCAGCTACTTCATGCTTGACGCCCAAGGCCACGTTTTACCTTGGGATAAGAACCTAGCTCATTTAGTGGCTTTCCAACGGGATGTGACCTTGAACACCTGGCAAGAAGTGCTGATATATCAAGGATTATTCCCAGTAACCGGGGTTATTAATCTCTATTTTGCTTATCGGTTATCGGATGGAACGGTGGTGAACACTGGAGAAAGTATTGAGGTGACGGTTACCGAGTAACCTGTCCAGAGAGATTTAACTGGGTTTCCTGGATTCCGCTGCGCTTCATCCAGGCTACAAGTCACTGCCGTCAACTTAAAGAAGTTTTCCCCCCTTTGAAAAAGGGGGGGGAATCCTTAACTTAATAGCAGTGAGGCTACGGGCTGATTTTAATTGGTAGGGGCAAACCGGCGTGTCTGCCCCTTGATTACTGATTTAGTACTTTAAGAAATCAACAATTTGCTATTTATTAGAACGTGTTTCAATCAGGTTATCAACGACACCTGGATCAGCTAATGTTGAGATATCACCTAAATTGCTAATTTCATTAGCGGCAATTTTACGTAAAATTCGCCGCATAATTTTGCCAGAGCGCGTTTTAGGTAACCCCGGTGCCCATTGAATAATATCGGGGGTGGCGATGGCACCAATTTCAGAACGAACTAAGTTGATTAATTCTTTCCGTAATGCTTCACTCGGTTGAACATCGGCCATGAGCGTAACATAAGCGTAAATGCCTTGACCTTTAATGTCATGCGGATAACCGACCACGGCCGCCTCGGCGACTTTTTCATGCAAGACCAAAGCACTCTCTACCTCAGCGGTTCCTAAACGATGCCCAGAGACATTGAGTACATCATCAACTCGACCGGTAATCCAGTAATAACCATCCTTATCGCGACGGGCACCATCACCGGTAAAGTAATTTCCGGGGTAAGTTTTCAAATAAGTATCGATAAAACGTTGATGATCACCAAAAACAGTACGCATTTGTGAAGGCCAGGAACGGGTAATCACTAAATTGCCTTCGGCTTCGCCTTCTAGAACTTCGCCTTCGTTGTTGACAATCGCTGGTACCACGCCAAAAAAGGGACGGGTAGCTGAACCGGGTTTAAGTGGAGTGGCACCCGGTAAGGGGGTAATCAGAATGCCACCGGTTTCGGTTTGCCACCAGGTATCAACGATAGGACACCGTCCTTCGCCAACCACATGATAATACCATTCCCACGCTTCCGGGTTAATGGGTTCTCCCACACTGCCGAGGATGCGTAAGCTTTTCCGACTCGTCTGTTCAACTAAAGCATTCCCTTTACCCATCAATGCCCGAATTGCCGTGGGTGCGGTATAGAAAATATTAACTTGGTGTTTATCTACGACTTGCCAAAACCGACTCGCATCGGGATAAGTCGGTACTCCTTCAAACATCAAAGTGACGGCACCATTGGCGAGTGGCCCATAAATAATATAAGAATGCCCAGTAACCCAACCAACATCAGCGGTGCACCAATAAATATCGCCATCATGGTAATCAAAAATGTACTTATGCGTCATCGCGGTATAAAGAATATAGCCACCACTAGTATGTAAAACCCCTTTGGGTTTACCGGTGGAACCGGAAGTGTAGAGAATAAATAAAGGATCTTCCGCATCCATTTCCTCAGCCGGACATTCGGTTGATACTTTAGCCACTTCCTCGTGGTACCAGATATCTTTACCGGTTTGCCAAGTGGGCTGATGTTGAGTATGTTTAACCACAATCACGGTATGGATACCAGGACAGCTTGTTAATGCCTTATCCACATTAGCTTTAAGCGGAACTGAACGGCCACCCCGTAACCCTTCATTAGCGGTAATCACCACTTGACAGCCGGAATCTAAGATGCGGTCTTTCAAAGATTCGGGAGAAAACCCACCAAATACCACTGAATGGACCGCGCCAATCCGAGCACAGGCTAACATAGCGACCGCCGCTTCTGGAATCATGGGCAAATAGATGCAAACCCGATCACCCTTCTTAACACCACGTTCTTTGAGTACATTAGCGAATCGACAGACTTGCTCATATAATTGACGATAAGTGATTTTTTTATCCACCTTGGGATCGTCACCTTCCCAAATGATAGCAACCTGATCGCCTCTTGAAGCCAAATGGCGGTCTAAACAGTTATACGAAACATTCAGTTTAGCACCCTCGAACCAGCGAGTTTTACCGGTGTAATAATCCCAATCTTGAACTTTATCCCACTCTTTAAACCAAGTGATGAAATTTCTCGCTTGTTGTGCCCAAAAATCGCTGGGATCAGAGATAGAATGAGCATACATTGCTTGATATTGTTTGTCATTAATGTGTGCCTTTGCGGCTGCATCAGGTAAAACATCATAGACTTTGACATCTGACATGTCATGGACTCCTTCATGTTATTGTTAAGACTTACACCAGAAAAAAGCTGAATTATAAATAATCCTAAATTGTCTCATGGTTGGCAAGACTTTGTTCAATCTACGCTTTATTAAAAATTGCTCAACAAATTAAGTTATAGTTATATAATTCAGCTTAATATAGTGTAACCGGAGTTCAGCATAAGTGCTTAACGAAAAGTGGGTTGTCTAGAATGCGGCAGGTTAAACCAAGGAGGTGGGGGGGTAATAATAATCTAAAGTAGGAGTAGGGCGGGAATCCTTTCCCGCCTTTTCCTATTTAAGGATAATCACCTTAAGTTAATAAGGCAATGGTTCTACAATCGATAAAGATTGAACGCCACCAGCAAAGTAATCTAGGGGCGAAATAAGTCTAGGTTGATTATAGGGAGGTCTAGCAAGCGGTCTATAAACCCATACTTCTGCTTTTCCGTTTCCAGTATAATAACCATCTAAAATTCCGGTACCGATAAGAAGTATTGAATCATCAGGCGCAACAGCTAAGCGAGTTATGCCATCTGTGTCAGATTGAGTTGGATATTCCCAGACTGTCACTAAATTAGAGCCTTCTAAAAAATCTAATCTTCCAGAATGAGGAGAGTAATAGCCGCCACTACCACCTACATAAAGTTTTCTTTTGAAGGTTTCTAGTGCCCAAAAATGTCTATCACCTTCAAACAATTCCATAGTCCAGTTATATGCATCTGTTGTTTTATAAATTGGCCCCCAATAATGACCTGAGTACACAGCACCATTGTACTCTGCAAAATCCCATACACAGGAGCCACCTGGATCACTGCGAAGTTCTAAACCAATTTCTGGAGAATAGGCTGACCAAGCATCCGTATTGAGTTCACCTATAATAATTTCATCTCTTCCACTAACACTGGATACTATAGCGGTCCGAAAGCCGGTATAGCTTAATCCGCCTACTTTAGTCCAATTATTTGGTGCTTGGTATCTATACAACTTGCCATTTTTATAGTCACCGTCTCGATACATGTAGTCCGTAACCACAGCATAAAGAGCACCACGGTAAGTAATCAAATCCATAACGGAAGTGCCCATTGTTCCTACTAGCGTCCAGTTAGTACCCCCATTGTAACGCCAAACTTGACCATAACCACTATCTCCTCCAGGTCCAGAGTTAGTTTGGGTAGCTGCATATAGCTTACCTCCAAAAACCTCTAAGTCCATAACCGCTTGACCGATATTGGTACCTGCTGAGATATTAGTCCAGTTGGTATCACCGCCATATCTATAAACAATGCCACCTCCTGTGGAACCATAACCAGCACCACTCTGAGTTCCCACAAAGATGTCATAAGCTGCATTGGCTAGGTTGATATTAACCAATATCAACAGAACTGAGACAAGAAAATTGATAGACAATTTCTTGATAAATCCTTTCATAAACATTTTTATATGACCTCCAATTTAATGTAAATCCAACATTTTTAAGACTGTACCCATAAGAAAGAGAAAGTATCCATTACCACTCAAAAATGATTACTACTCTTTCTTAATCTTTGGCAAAGTTAATTTTACTTAGGCAAATTTGCTTCTGTTATCGCAAATTCACAACTATTTTTACTAGAACCTCTCTCTGTCACACAAGTATCGTTTCCTTTGCCGCCATAGAGCCAATCTGGGGTAGTTTTATCACCGCCATAGAGGAGATCATTGCCTTTACCGCCATAAAGCTCATCTTCACCGTTACCACCATATAAAATATCGTTGCCTTCACCACCATAGAGTTCATCTTCACCGTCGCCACCACAAATTAAGTCATTTCCACCTAACCCAATGATTTCATCATTACCACCTCGACCACAAATAATGTCAGATCCAGTGGTTCCAATGATAATGTCAGGACCGTTCGTTCCCAGGAAATTATGATCGCATACGAGTTGATCAGATTTTGAACAAACCGCACTGTCAAATAAGGCGTAGCTGTCTACTTCACTATCAATGGCATTAATAACGCGATAAGTGATTGCATATAACCCGGCTTGAGGTGCTGTCCAACTCCACGGTGTCCAAGATTCAATTTGACTACAGTCATCCGCTTCTCGTTTCCAGGGTTCGGCAACTAATTGAAGACCATCTAATGTGTGATAGTAAATTCTGACACTGGCGTCATCTGTGAAAGGCCAATAATCGGCTGAATCAAAAATAGCGGCACCATACAGCCGATCACCGGCTCCTAAGACTACAAATTGTGCAGCCGTGGTGTAGCTTCCTGGCCCGTCTGTCTTAAGTTCAAGAAAATAATTGCCATCGAATGGCGATTCGACCGGAGGGGGAGGGCAAAATCTACTATGAGAACTAACAACTTGACCGATTCCACCTACAGGTACATAAATCTCCCAGCCGGTGGTATTGCCCGTTTCAAAACCAGCATTTTTTATTGGGATTTGTCCCAGACTAGCTGGGGTAGATATGTCGGTTGGTAATAAATTTGAATTTAAGTGATTAACGATATCCTCTTCTACTTTTTGTGAATACTGATTTTCATCAGCTAAGACACTTTGAGTTAGAGCCATAACTGGAATGAATGAAACAATCATCATTCCTAATTTTTTCTTAAAGTCCATAAAAATTATGCCCTCCTTGTGACACAATTGGTTTCACAACTTAAAGGAACTTATGTTTTCCCTATCTTATCAAACAAAAGAAATTCTGATTATCACATAATTACTATTTATATGGAATATAATTTAATATGGATTTTTCTTATTCATAATAAATTAAATCTATGGAATAAGAATGGCGAAACACCTTATAATTTGACGTGAGTAAGCGTAGGGTGCATGAGCGGTAGCGTCATGCACCTCGACCGGTTTTGGATGGATGACGCTTCGTTTATACAACACCCTACACAGACTTGACCGACCGGCAATGGAACTGTGTTAAGTATCGTAGCGATTGCTGCTTGGAAACACCAAAAAAAGTGGGCTAAAGTTGATTTATTGTCTTAAATTTTGATTGGTAGAGACAGGTTAATCTCTTAATCAAGCTAATCCGTTCAGATAATGGGTACGTCTTTACAACCCCTCAATTTTACTCTGAGTTAATCCCGTCATTGTTTCAATCACCTCAATCGCTAAACCCTTTTGTTTCATGGTTAATGCCACTTGTAAGATTCCCTCCAGTTTTCCCTCTTCTCTTCCTTTCTGCAAACCTTCCTCTCTCGCCGTATCAACCACCCCCTTTAATTCCCAATAGGTCAATAAACTTTTCTGATATTGTTCTCTTTGTTCGGGGCTTAAGTTAGCTTCTTCTAAAGTTTCAAACGCCTTTTGAAATAATGGTTCGTTGAGAATCGCTGGAATCTGCTCAAAACTGTCTAAGTTTTTTAGAAAATACAGCCATTTATCAAAATGCGTTGCTAATTCGTGTTCTGGTTTAGTGAATAACGGCATTTGTAGAAATTTAAAATGCAGTTTGTCGTAAAACAAGTGTCCCTCTTGGTCTTTTAAGGCTACTTCTCGAAGTAACTTTTGTTTTTCTTCGAGTTCGTCATATTTAAAATCCAGGATGGCCACGTAATACACCGGTGTTAATTTAAAATCCCATTCCCCCTTTTTGGCTTGGTCACGAATTGGAAAGGTGCTATAAAACAATGCCCGGTCTTTAAAAAAATGTAGTTTGGCTTTTTGCATTTCAACAATGAAATTCTCGCCAGTAATACTTTGGCAATAAATGTCAAAAATTGCTTTGCGTTCTAACGGTAAGTTGGGCAAGTTTTCAGGGTTTTTAAACTGTAAACGATTTATTTGATGATGGGGTGGCAAAAGTTGATTGAGAAAATCGGTCAATAGATCTTTATTACCTTCTTCACCAAAGAGTTTTTTAAACCCAAAATCGGTATAGGGGTTAAGATAACGTGACATGGGATTTTGAGTGGAGTAGTTTAAATTGACCGCAGTTTAGCAAATTGTGCGAGAAAGTCAAAAAATGGTGCGCCAAAAAATTCAGATAATTACTTTTTTTCATATAGAATAAAAATGGTGAAACACATTATAATTTAATATAAGTTCGACAAAATTGAAGTTACTTTATTTCTGCGATAGCGAGAATCTACTCACTACCCTGAAATTAAACCTTTCGTTACCATCTACATTCCTTCCTTGCTAAGGTGTTTTACTACCAATCGGTCAAGCAGCAACGAAACAACGGGCTAAATAAGCTGAAGGTAAAATGAATAAGATGACGTATTGCGAGTTTCCCAAATGCCAACTTTAGCCATTGAGATTATTTCACCGAAACAAAGTATTGATAATGAAATGACTTGAATCCTGGATTTCACTTCGTTTCATCCAGACTACATTCTGAAATTGACGTTTAGTTTATGCTGGGTAAGAGGTCATATTTTATGTATTTTAGGTTTAAACGATTAGCTTTTTTTATTATTTTGAGTTTAAGTGCTTGCAGTGATAATGTGCCGACGACAATTCCTCTCAATGCGGGTGATACTCTTCTAACGACGGCTAATCAAGCTGCTAAGCTCCATCTTGAGGTACTCAGTTCACCAGAAAATTCTACTACCATTGAAATGATATTGGGAGAAGGAATTGAATTGCTAGCTACTTTAGAAGCTCAAAACGGAGAGAGTCTTCCTAATCAAAGTTTATCTATTGCTTCGGCAAAAGGTAATTTCTTGACTGAAAATAATTTACTCACTGACCATGATGGTCAAGCAACGAGTTTGTTATTAGCAACAACTGAAGGAGAAGACGTGATTACGGTAAAAACACCCACCGGTTTAACGGCTCAGTTAGCAGTGGTCGTCAATACACCCGGTGATGAGTTAGAGGATGACACCTCAGAAGAAGTGCCAGATGTCACCCTTAATTAATCTTTAGAGAGTAGATTGTTGCACTTCTAAAATGACATGACTGAGTAAACCTAATAAACAGAGTAGAAAGGCAAAACTAATGTAATTGGGTGCCTGAAATAGGCGTAATTTTGCCAATACGGTTTCAGAAGCAGCCAAAATTATGCCCAATAAAGCGAGTTTGGCGATGATGGCTACGCTCCCTAGGAATAAAGCGACTTCAGTTAATTCGGTGGCAATTCCCCAAGGTATAAATAAATTAGCAATCAGAACGCCATAAATCATTAATTTAATTTGATTGGCCCATTCAATCATCGCTAAATGCCGACCGCTATATTCCAAGATCATGGCTTCGTGTATCATAGTCAATTCTAAATGAGTGGCTGGATTGTCAATCGGAATACGTCCGGTTTCGGCAATCGCCACCATCATTAATCCCAAAGCGGCAAAAATAAAGGAAGGTCGTAACACAATACCTTGAGAAAGAATCACTTCCATCGTCGTTGACAGATTAGTCGTTGAAGCAGTCATGGCTAACGTGAATACCGCCATAAGCATCGCCGGTTCAGTTAAAGAAGCTAAGGTCATTTCGCGGGAAGAACCCATCCCTCCAAAAGCGGTGCCAATGTCCATACCCGCTAGCGCAAGAAAAAATCGGGCTAAAGCAAAAAATCCAACTAATACAATGACATCAGCAATCGCCGCTGAAGGTAAATCGGTCGCAATCAATGGAACCACACCGGCAGCCAGAACGGTAGTACCAAAAACGATGTAAGGCGTGGTACGAAATATCCACGAGGCATTTTCTGCTATCACCGACTCTTTGCGAAATAATTTTCTTAAGTCTCGATAAGGTTGCCATACTGGTGGCGCCGTACGGTTCTGCAACCGACATTTTTTCCGTTTGATCCAACCGGTCAATAAGGGTGCAATGGCAATAAATAATAAGGTTTGCAAACCGGCTAACAACCAACCCAGGGGTAAATTGACTAACCATTCATTTAAGTAATCAGCCATAACAATATCAATAAAGTGAAGAAAGAATAAGCTAAATAAGTCCGAATATTACCGGTTTGAATTCGCCCAATTTGCCGAGCAATCGTGGCAACTAAACCAATGAAGGGTTCATATAAAATTAACCAAAAGCGGTCGGCAATATGCAGTTCATAGCGAATAGCTTGGGGATAAAGCGTCTTTTTATCCGTTTGTTCTTTAACCAGTTCTTCTATACGCCAAGCCGGTTTAAAAATTCGTTGAATGGGCATAACAAAAGCGGTAGCGGTGTACTGCATTCTAGGACTCACGGTACCAAATCCACATTCCCATGGCGAAGTGCGACGTGTTTTCTTAGTGGTGTAAAGTAACCCGAAAAATATAAACCACACACTGATAATAGCGAGCAACACTAACGGTGCTGAATAAGAAGCCACTTCAGCCGAGATGGGGGTCAACCACAGCCAGCCTTGTTCAGAAGCACTGGGTAAGTCATACCCAACGAGATGTTGAGGAATAATTTCAATTACATCAATAATGGTGGTGGGAAAAATACCCAACAGTAAACATAACAGGGCTAAAAAAGCCTGCGCAATAGTCATTCCCCAAGCCGGTTCTTGAATAGGATGATTAAATTGATGACGTGGTTGTCCTAGAAAAGTGACCCCATAAACTTTGACAAAACAAGTAGCAGATAAAGCCGCTGTCAATGCCAATAAAGCCGCACTGAGTGGAATTACGGCACGTAATACCCCACTGGTTAGGGAAGGGGTTTGCAAAGCCGCTTGAAAAGTAAGCCATTCCGAGACGAATCCATTCAGCGGTGGTAACCCAGAAATAGCCAAGCAGCCGATTAAGAAAAAGAATGCCGTATAAGGCAGATATCGGATTAACCCCCCGAAGTTTTCCAAATTTTGCTCATGGGTTGCTTGTAAAATGGAACCGGCACTGAGAAATAGTAAGCCTTTGAATAAGGCGTGATTCAGTGCATGATAGAGTGCGGCAATCATGGCCAATGCGCCTAGAAGAGGGTGGCCATTGGCGATAAATAAGATACTTAACCCGAGACCGATGGTGATAATCCCCATATTTTCTATTGAGGAATAAGCTAACAAGCGTTTTAAATTGTTTTGCATCAATGCGTACAAAATTCCGATAAAAGCGGTGCTCGAACCCATAATCAGTAGAATAATTCCCCAACTCCAATGCGGTGTACCTAATAAATCAAATACCAAGCGAATAAGACCATAGATTGCCACTTTTAACATCACGCCACTCATTAAGGCAGAAATCGGTGAAGGCGCAACCGGGTGTGCTTCGGGTAACCATACATGGATTGGTACTAAACCGGCCTTCATGCCAAATCCAAGTAACCCAAAACCAAAAGCGATATTCGCCCAGAGTGGCGATAACTCAGCTTGCCGCATCGTGGCAAAGGTAAAATCACCGTTGATGCTTATTAAAATACTAAAAGCGAGTAAAATAGCTAAAGCGCCCAGTTGCGCCATGAGCAAATATAAAAAAGCCGCTCGACGATGTGTTACTTGTAGATGTTGATATCCAACCAAAAAGTAACTAGAAAGTGACATGATTTCCCAAGCAATCATAAAAAGGAAAGCGTCGTCAGCCAGCAAAACTAACAACATGCCGGCCACAAATAAACCGGTAAAAAAACCTAAGGTAGATAAAGAATAAGGTCCCGATTCAAATTCACGGACATAACTGGGTCCATAGCTGCTGATAGCGGTGGTGAGAATACCCACAATGACCCAGAAAAAACCCGATAATGGCTCTAAGCGGATATGCCATTTCAGCCAGGGTAATCCGAGCGGCAACTCTCCAGAAATGGAGATATCATTAATTAATACCCAACCACCACTGACAATAGCACTGATGCCGGCTAATCCCAGTAGTAAAAAGGCTAAGTACCGTAGTAACCAGGGAAAACGGTAGGCACCGAGTGCAACCAAACTGGAGAGCAACGCGGCCAGAACCGGAAAAATAACGACATTTATAGGCAATGAAGTTTCCAAAGCTCAATTCCAATCCAACGGAGTTAAAATAACAACCAAGAGTTTAAGCCATGTCATTAACAAGTCAAGCACAAAAGTCGGTATCATTGAATATCGAATTAAATTAAGTATTTTAGCTTAAAATGATTACACCCTGATCCCATTAAAAATTTTAAGTCAATTATCCTGACTCATGAGGAGTAAAAATTTTGTTAACCAATACATTAAAATATTTGCGCTCCGCCTTTAAACACTTTTCCCATGAAACCATAACCAAGGATTATTTCGTGACCAATCAGATGAATAATGACTCTAGTTTAAATGTCAATTCTATTAAAAAAAGAATAAAGGACCACTTACATTATACGGTTGCTAAAACGCCGAGAACAGCTACCGATAGAGATTGGTTCAATGCGATTGCCTATGTGATCAGAGATCTCTTAGCGGATCGTTGGATGACCACTATGGGTGAATATTACCGCCGAGATGCTAAGCGGGTTTATTATCTTTCCTTAGAATTCTTGATGGGCCGAACTCTCATTAAAAGTATGTTGAATTTAGGCATTTATGATAAATTTTGCCAAGCACTATCCGAATTAGGTTTATCCTTGGAAACCATTACTGAATTGGAACCCGATCCAGCATTGGGTAATGGTGGTTTAGGACGGTTAGCGGCTTGCTTTCTTGATTCTATGGCGACGATAGGGTTACCGGGTTATGGATATAGTATCCGTTATGAATATGGGATGTTTTATCAACGTTTTTATGACGGTTTTCAAGTAGAACATCCGGATAACTGGTTACGTTATGGTAATCCCTGGGAATATCCCCGTGCTGAAGTATTGTACCCGGTGCATTTTGGGGGTCATGTGGTGGAATATAAAGATGAGCAACTGGGACGCAAAGGTTATCACTGGAAAGAGACCGAAGATGTTATGGCGATGGCTTATGATACCCCGATTCCCGGCTATGGCACCGCTAATGTCAATAACTTACGGTTGTGGGCAGCTAAATCTTCTCGTGACTTTGATTTAGGTTATTTTAATGAAGGCAATTATATCAAGGCGGTAGAAGATAAAAATAATTCCGAAAATCTCTCGAAAGTGTTATATCCCGATGATACGACTCCAATGGGTCGGGAGTTACGCTTACGTCAAGAATATTTCTTTGTGTCGGCTTCGTTACAAGATATTATCAGACGTTATTTAGTTAATCACGATGATATTAGAGGTTTGCCGGCTAAAGTCGCGATTCAACTCAATGATACTCATCCAACCCTAGCTATTCCTGAAATGATGCGGCTGTTGCTCGATCGTTATCATTTGCCTTGGTCTGAAGTTTGGGATATCACCATCCAGATTTTTGCTTATACCAATCATACTTTATTACCGGAAGCGCTAGAAACTTGGCCGATTCGCTTATTTGAACGCTTACTGCCTCGCCATCTCCAAATCATTTATCAAATTAATCATGAATTTCTTAAAGAAGTCAGTTATCGTTATCCGGGCGATATGGATGCACTAAAGCGTATGTCCATCATTGGTGAAGAAGGCGAAAAACATATCCGTATGGGGCATTTGGCGTTTATTGGCAGTCACAAAGTCAATGGGGTAGCGAAATTACATACCCATTTAATGAAAACGACCATTTTCGCGGATTTTGATCGATTCTTTCCGAATAGAATTGTTAATAAGACTAATGGAATAACGCCACGTCGCTGGTTAAATGAAGCCAATCCGGAATTAGCTCAGTTAATTAATCAACACATTGGCCATGAATGGGTAACCGATCTGAACCAGTTAAAACAACTGATTCCATTAGCAATGGATACTCATTTTCGTACCGAATTTCAAGCGATTAAACAACGTAATAAACAAAAACTCGCTGAATTTATTCAAAAACAAATGGGCCTAACCATTAATCCGCATTCCCTGTTTGATGTCCAAGTTAAACGGATTCATGAATACAAGCGGCAGTTGCTTAAACTATTGCATGTGATTGCTCACTATAATCACATTCGAGTTGATCCTCACTTCGATCGAGTACCCCGCACAGTCATTTTTGCGGGTAAATCAGCACCCGGTTATTTTATCGCTAAATTGATTATCAAGCTTATCAATAGTGTGGCTGATGTAGTTAATCATGATCCGATTGTGAATGAGCAATTAAAGGTCGTTTTTATTCCCAATTATGATGTTTCCAATGCCGTGCGCATTATTCCGGCGGCGGATTTGTCAGAGCAGATTTCGACTGCCGGTACGGAAGCTTCAGGTACCGGTAATATGAAATTGGCCTTAAATGGCGCATTAACGATTGGAACTTTAGATGGTGCTAACGTTGAGATTCGCGAGGAAGTTGGCGAAGACAACATTTTTATTTTTGGGATGACTTCAGAACAAGTTGCTGAGCGTCGCCAGCGCGGCTATAATCCATGGGATTATTATCATGGCAATCAAGAACTAAAGCAAGTTCTCGATATGATCAGTTCGGGTTATTTTTGTCGAGATAAATCGACGATATTTCAACCCGTTTTTGATACTTTAACCCATAATGGTGATCGTTATATGCTGTTAGCCGACTACGCTGATTATATTAACTGTCAAAATCACGTTGATGAAGTTTACCGTAATCAAGACGATTGGAATCGGCGAGCCATTCTCAACGTAGCCAACATGGGTAAGTTTTCTTCGGATCGAACCATTTCTGAGTATGCTCATGAAATTTGGGAAATCAAGCCGGTCATCCCAGATTAATTTAACGCGGGCATAGCAGCGACTAGCCATTGTTTACTTTACATCTTGCTCCTTGCGCAAAGGAGCAAGCGTTTAAAGTTAATTTCATACCATCAATTAAACAAAATACCCAAAAAAATTTATAAGCACTGGTGTCAGGAAATTGGTAAAATAAATTACTTTTCATTCGTTTTCAGTTTTCCATCCACCTCATTTTTCCCAATAGGCTACTTTATGAGCAATCCTTTACTCCAGATGCAAGGACTTCCCCCTTTTTCGCGAATAAAACCGGAACATATTGTCCCAGCCATTGAACAAATTCTGAATGATAATCGCACCCAAATTAAAAATTTACTTAATCTATCAAAACATTATACGTGGGATAATTTTATTCAACCCCTGAACGAATTAAACGATCGGTTAAACCGGATTTGGTCACCGATTGGACATTTACATGGGGTAGCCGATGGTGAAGAATTGCGCCAAGCTTACAATGCTTGTTTACCGATGTTATCGACTTATCGGAGTGAAATTGGGCAGAATAAAGATTTATATGCGGCTTATCAAGCAATTGCGAATAATTCCACTTTTGCGCAGCTAGAAACGGCTCAACAACAAATTATTAAGAATGAATTACGCGATTTTCATTTGGCCGGGGTTGATTTACCCGCAGATAAACAAACTCGCTATAAAGAAATTCAACAACAACTTTCCCAATTAGGTACCCGATTTTCTGAGAATTTATTAGATGCCACCCATGCCTGGAAAAAACAGATTACTGATGACCGCCTCCTGGCAGGTTTACCGGAATCGGTACTCAATTTAATTAAACAAAATGCTGAACAAGAACAATTACCGGGTTGGGTACTCACTTTAGATTGGCCTTGTTATCAACCGGTATTAAATTACGCGGATAATCATGAGTTGCGTTATGAAATGTATCAAGCTTATATGACCCGAGCTTCGGATCAAGGTCCTCATGCTGGGCAATGGGACAACAGCGCAATTATGGCCGAAATTCTGGCGTTACGCCATGAATTAGCGACTTTACTGGGTTTTGCTAACTATGCTGAGTACTCGTTGAGTACTAAAATGGCAGAAACACCTCAACAGGTGTTAACTTTTCTCACGAATTTAGCCGAGCAAACGAAACCCTTCGCCATAAAAGAATTAGAACAGTTACAAGCTTTTGCTCAAGCACAGTATGGTATCAATAAGCTAGAAATGTGGGACATATCCTACTATTCAGAAAAGTTACGTCACCATCTCTATGATATTTCTCAAGAAATGTTACGGCCGTATTTCCCATTACCGCAAGTATTAGCCGGCTTATTTAGTGTGGTACAACGCTTATATGGAATAGTTATCCAGCAGCATGATGAAGTCGATACTTGGCATCCCGAGGTTCAATTCTTTTCTATCTATGATGAAACCGGTGAATTACGTGGCCAATTTTACTTCGATTTCTTTGCGCGGCGCGGTAAACGAGGCGGTGCTTGGATGGATGAATGTATCGTTCGCCATCGTACCCGACAAGGCTTACAATTACCAGTCGCTTATTTAGTTTGTAATTTTACCCCCTCAGTGGGTCAACAACCGACTTTATTAACTCATCAAGAAGTCATTACTTTATTTCATGAATTTGGTCATGGATTACATCATCTGCTTACTCGAGTAGATTATGCTCCCGTCGCCGGCATCAATGGAGTTGCTTGGGACGCCGTCGAATTACCTAGTCAATTTATGGAAAATTGGTGTTGGCAACGGGAAGCAATAGATTTATTGGCCAGCCATTATCAAACCGGTGAAGCTTTACCCAGTGAATTATTTGCAAAAATGTTAGCAGCAAGAAATTTTCAAGTGGGTCTCTTTATGTTGCGACAACTTGAATTTGCGCTGTTTGATTTTCGCCTCCATACGGAATACACCGCCGATCTCAATATCCAAACGTTATTAAATGATGTACGTCAAC
Organism: Thioploca ingrica; assembly: GCA_000828835.1. Taxonomy (GTDB): domain Bacteria; phylum Pseudomonadota; class Gammaproteobacteria; order Beggiatoales; family Beggiatoaceae; genus Thioploca; species Thioploca ingrica. The sequence continues at coordinate 1,865,529 of AP014633.1, read as the reverse complement.
AAGTGTCCGTGTTATTTCCACCCGCTTTTAATCGCTTTCAACATGGTTTTGCGCATATTTTCTCCGGGGGTTATGCCGCTGGTTATTACAGTTACAAATGGGCTGAAGTATTATCAGCCGATGCTTTTGCTCAATTTGAAGAACAAGGGATTTTTGATCGAGCCACCGGCAAACGCTTTTTACAGACGATATTAGAATCAGGCGGTTCGCAAGAACCAATGGAATTATTTGTCGCCTTTCGAGGACGAGAACCCAGGATTGATGCTTTACTAAAACATATTGGTATCGTCATCTAATAAATAACGCTTTAACCCTTTTTTAATCTTTAATAATGTGATATCATAATAAAATAGGCTATTTATCCATTAAATAGCCTCATTTAATCAATTGGTTAGGTTTATCAATAAGTTATTGTTTTACTTTGTTGTCATAGACCAAGGCTGCAAAGGTAAATTAATATGAAAATAAGTTTATTTAATCAACGCAATGTTACTAAGAACATAGTTATCAGTTTGTTGTGGATCACTTTAGGTGTTAATGCTCAGCCACAAGAAGAATTAAGGCCGGCGAAACCGGTTCCTCAAGCAGTTCAAGAACAAGCGACACTGAAAGCGAATAACCAGCCGGTGCCACTCACTGCACCACCAGCTAAGACGATGGTAGCAACAAACTCACTTTCTTTAGCTCAAACTAAAGATAAAGATTCCGCTACTTCCCCACCGCCGGTTGTAGTTTACGATGATGAAACTAAGAAATTAGCTCAAGAAGTCAAAAAACTACAATTAGAACAGAATAAATTAACTTTGGAATATGAAAAAGCATTATCCAAACTGCAGCAAGAAAAAGACAAATTGTTGTTAGAAAATGAGTTGCAAACCGCTAAAGAAGAGCAATTATTGGCAGAACTGAATGCTACGAAAGCACGCTTAGAAGTGGAAAATGATATTTATGAACGCAAACAAAAACAAATTCTGGCTTATCTTAGCAGTGAAAAAGACAAGTTAGTACTACAAAATGAGATTCAGGAAGAAAAACATAAGCAACAAAAATTACAGCTTGAACTCGCCACGGCTAAATTAGATTATGAATCACTCCAACTGAATTTTAAAAAAGAACAAATTGAAGCTAAAGTGGCTAACCGAGATATGAATGAAGAGTGGGAAAGCCAAGTTAATAAGCCTAAAGAATATCAAAAGGAACCTTTTGTTAATGGCAAATTAATGATAAGTGATAGAAAGATCATTTTAGATGGCCCGATTTGGCCAGGGATGGCGAGTTATATTATTGAGAGAATTGAATACTTTAACAATAAGACCTCAGAATATCCTATCTTTCTCATCATTGAATATTGCCCAGGTGGCTCAGTGATGGAAGGCAGTCGAATTATCAAAGCGATGAAAAGTAGTCGTGCACCGGTTTATGTGGTGTTGAAATCTTTAGCGGCGAGCATGGCTGCTGCCATTGTCACTTTAGCGGAGCGTTCTTATGCCTTGCCGGATGCTATTATGGTCCACCATCAAGTCTGGGGAATCTCTTGGGGTAACCAAACTGAGCAACGCGAACAATTAAAAGTTCTCGAAGAATGGTCTCAACGTATCATGCAGCCCATTGCTGCTAAAATGGGGCTAACTTTAGAAGAATTGGTCAAAAAAATGTATGAAAATAATTCCCGGGGCGACTGGTCTGAATTTGCTAGCCAGGCGGTTAAATATCATTGGGTAGATCATATCATTGAAGATATTCATGATACTTCTTACACCAAACAACCGACCGAAAAAGAAGAATCCAAAGAACAACCAGAAGAAATTACCATTGTGGCTCGCCAAGAACAGATTGATTCTGGGGGTAATCGTTATATGAAAGTGCCTCATCTTCGTCCAATGGATGTTTATCACTTATATAATCCCGATAATTATTATCGCTACTGAGTTTCACCCGATATTTTTTCTCGTTCCTAGGTGTAAGCTGTTTTCTCCCCCGCCTTACTAAGGAGGGGGTCGGGGGATGGTTATTATTCGATTGAATGAAATAAACGTTTTTAACCACCCCCAACCCCTCCTTCTCAAGGAGGGGAGAAAGAAATGCTTAACTTTAATGGCAGTGATGCGCCCGCGTGAGAACGAGAAAACCGTTGACACCAGATAGCCAAATTGGTTTTATTTCACGACCACCCTTTCTATTTCCTTAATGCCTTTATGATGAGGGTAATTTAATTTCAATACGCTTAAAGCATTGGCAGATAAGTCATCTAATCCCATAATTTTATAAGCTTTAGCTAAAATAACTAAGGCGTCGGCTACTGCGGGAGTTTGTTGGTAGGATTGAATGACGGTTTTGGCTCGATTAGCGGCAGCGATATAAGCACCACGTTGCAAATAAAATCGAGCTACATGCAGTTCATATTCCGCTAAGATATTCCGCAAATAAACCATCCGTTGTTTAGCATCTTCACTATATTTACTTTGAGGAAACTGTTTTACTAAGTCGGCAAAATCATAAAATGATTGTAAAGCGGCACCTTGATCACGTTGGGAACGATCTAAAGGTAAAATCCGTGCTAAAATGCCTTGATTACGTTCAAAATTAACTAATCCTTTGAGGTAGTAAGCATAGTCAACATAAGGATGGCGTGGGTATAATTTAATAAAGCGATCGGCTGCCACTATCGCTGAGTCCGGTTCTTCAAATTTATAATAAGCATAAATGACTTCTAGTTGAGCTTGTTGAGCATATTTACCAAAGGGATCACGCGCTTCCAGTTGTTCATAATATTTAATAGCTGTTTCATAGACGCCACTATCTAATGCTTCTTTCGCTTCTGAATAAAGGCGTTCTAGGCTCCAATCCCTGGTTTCATCTCGGGTATCACCTATTAAACTGCAGCCGAGTAATGATGATAAACTATATAACATAATGCTCAATTTAATCCATTTCATTTGGTTATCCTAAAAAAGCTAGCAAAAGTGAGTTAGGTATTCAGTAATCAACCATGTCAATAACAAATCATTTTAACACAATCATACCCGCTCATATGGCCGGGTACCGTCTCGATAAAGCCTTGGCAGAGTTATTTCCCACTTATTCTCGGGCGCGGTTGCAACAGTGGCTTAGTGAAGGGCAGGTATTGATTGATACGACGCCGCGCCGACGTGGTAAAGAGAAAGTGCAAGGCGGTGAAAAAGTACAACTCACGGCTCAGCTTGAGGAACAAGTGACTTGGCAAGCACAATCTCTGCCGCTGAATTTGCTGTATGAAGATGAAGCCATTCTCGTGGTCAATAAACCCGCTGGTGTGGTAGTACATCCTGGTGCCGGTAATCCGGATGAAACTTTAGTTAATGCGTTACTCCATTATGCCCCAGAATTGGCGCAATTACCGCGAGCCGGAATTATTCACCGCTTAGATAAAGATACCAGTGGTATTCTAGCTATTGCTCGGTCGTTACCGGCACATACCCATTTAGTGGCACAATTACAACAGCATCAATTTAAACGCGAATATCAAGCGGTCGTTACCGGCGTATTCGTTGCGGGTGGAACGATAGATGCCCCCATCGGACGCCATCCAACGCATCGTACCCAGATGGCCGTCGTCACTCAGGGTAAACCGGCGGTGACTCACTATCGAATCATCCAACGTTACCGTGCGCATACCCATATTCGAGTTCAATTAGAAACCGGTCGTACTCACCAAATCCGAGTCCACATGGCTTATCAGCGTTATCCATTAGTGGGTGATAAAGCCTATGGGGGGCGATTACATTTTCCCGCCGGCAGCAGTGAATCATTAAAACAAACCTTACGCACTTTTCCAAGACAAGCTTTACATGCTGAAACCCTCGGTCTCGTGCATCCTCACAGTGGTCAGTGGCTGCAATGGACTGTGCCTTTACCACCCGATATGCAAAATTTATTGATGGAACTGGAACAGGATAAAATTAACCAGAATGCCGATTAGGTATGATTCATTCTATGGGGACTTAATTCAGCGCCTATGAAACTACAACTACTTGATATATCAATCATTATTATTTTTCTGTTCTTGACATTAGCTATCGGCTTATTCTTCACCAAACCAGCTAGTAAGAATGTGGAAAATTTCTTTTTGGGGGGGAGAAAATTACCGTGGTGGCTGGCCGGTACTTCTATGGTGGCAACCACTTTTGCGGCGGATACGCCCTTATTGGTGACTGAATTGGTAGCTCAATATGGTATCAGTGGTAATTGGTTATGGTGGAATGGACTCATCGGCGGCATGTTAACGACTTTCTTGTTCGCGCAATTCTGGCGTAGAGCTAATGTCATAACCGATGTTGAATTCACGGAATTACGTTATTCTGGTAAACCAGCGGCTTTTTTACGTGGATTTAAAGCGATTTATTTAGGTATTTTTATGAATTCCGTGATCATTGCCTGGGTTAACGTTGCGCTCGGTTCGTTATTACAAATCTTTTTTGGTATCCCGGAAAGTCAGCTTATTTTTTACTTAGCGGGTGCCATGCTAATGGTGATGATTTATTCTAGTTTGTCGGGATTGTTAGGGGTTGCCGCTACCGATTTTATTCAGTTTATTATTGCGATGACCGGTTGTATTGTCTTAGCGATTGTGGTGGTCAATTCAGAACCAATTGGCGGTATTAGCGGATTACAAGCCAAACTACCCCCAGAAACGTTGAGCTTTTTTCCAACGATTAGCTGGACGCATATTGGCGAAACCGGTCAAATGTTAACCATTAGCTTAGCGACTTTCTTCGCTTTTGTCGGTATACAATGGTGGGCGAGTTGGTATCCGGGCGCAGAACCGGGCGGCGGTGGTTATGTCGCTCAGCGAATGATGAGTACCAAAGATGAACAACAAGCGATTAAAGCAACCTTATTTTTTCAAATAGCCAATTATGCGCTACGCCCTTGGCCATGGATTTTGGTGGGATTATGTAGCTTAATTTTATATCCGCATTTAGCAGCGACTGATAAAAAATTAGGCTACGTTTTAGCCATGCGAGATTTTTTACCAACTGGTTTAATCGGCTTATTGCTCGTTACTTTTTTAGCAGCCTATATGAGTACCCTTTCTACGCAACTAAATTGGGGTGCAAGCTATATTGTTAACGATTTCTATCACCGCTTCCTCAAACCCAATGCCACTCAATCCCAGTTAATTCGGGCTTCACGTCTTAATACCTTATTGTTAATGCTGGTCGCTTTGGGTGTCACTTCGCAAATTAAAACTCTAGAAAATGCTTTTCATTTTATGATTGAATGTGGTGCTGGCTTAGGTGCAGTATTAATATTACGTTGGTATTGGTGGCGTATTAACGCTTGGAGTGAAATTGTAGCCACCATAGCGCCTTTTATTGCCTATACTTTTACCCAATTTTACCTGCAGTGGTCATTTCCTAATAGCTTATTTATTACCGTGGGTTTTACGACGCTAGCGTGGTTAACCGCTACTTTCTTGACCAAACCCACTGATTGGCCGGTACTCGTTAATTTTTATCAACGGATTCAACCCCTGGGTTGGTGGCAACCGGTAGCCGATAGTTTAGGCTACCCGACACCGAAGTCCATTTTACCTCAACTGATAGTGATTTGGTTATTGAGTGTCGGCTTAGGTTATAGCTGTTTATTTGGGTTAGGTGAACTGATTTTTGCTGATTGGCAAGGTGCAATTGTTTATGGAATGATAATTATTCTATGCGCGAGTGGTATCCAACAACTGTTAAAGCGAATTAAAATAACGGTTGGTCAGCTATAACTCAGTAAAGCAATTAACCATTGGGTAGTGCTAAACTAATAATGATATTAGCAAAAGTTGGATTTACTCATCACGGCGGTTCAATATTCTAACAACACCTTGATTAATACAAAATGCCTATGAATAATGCCCAACCGGGTACCTTATTGATTGTTGATGACACTCCTCATAACATTAAATTATTATTTGAATTTCTAAATAATTATGGTTTTGAAATTTTGGTTGCTGAGGATGGTAAAGACGCTCTCGAAATTGCCCAAGAAGAACAACCGAACTTAATTTTATTAGATGTACTGATGCCGGGTATGGATGGTTTTGAAACCTGTCGCTATTTAAAAAATAATCCTAAAACTCATAATATCCCGGTCATTTTTATGACCGCATTATCCGACACTTTAAATAAAGTTAAAGCTTTTAAACTGGGTGCCGTAGATTACATTACTAAGCCATTTCAACAAGAAGAAGTTTTAGCTAGAGTTAATACTCACCTCACCATTCGCTATTTACAAAGAGAGTTAGAAACCCAAAAAGAAGCACTCCAACAACTGAATCAAGAATTAGAACGTCTGGCGACGTTGGATAGCTTGACTAAACTGGCTAACCGCCGGCGATTAGACGAATACCTTCAACGCGAATGGCGTCGTGCTTTACGAGAACAAATCCCCTTATCGCTTATTTTATGTGATATTGATTACTTCAAACCGTATAATGACACCTATGGTCATCAAGCGGGCGATGATTGCTTACAACAAGTCGCTGAAGCCATTAACCATGCCGTTAGTCGGCCAGGTGATTTAGCGGCACGTTATGGTGGCGAAGAATTTACGGTGATTTTACCGAACACACCCAGTGAGGGTGCCATGCGAGTCGCTTATCTTATCCAAAACCATTTACAATCCCTTAAATTAATTCATCCGAATTCTGAAGTTAACCCTTATGTCACCTTGAGTATGGGGGTATCCAGTACTATTCCTACTACCACCTGTTCTCCGGATATACTTATCCAAATTGCTGATCGCGCACTTTATGAAGCTAAAGAACAAGGCAGAAATCGGATTATTTTTAAAACGAGTAGTTGAGGGATGCTAGCTAAAGCTATGGAGTTAGCTTAATAATCATAGTGAGATAAGACTATTGATATTGATGACGAAGCATTGACGTTCAAATACAACATTCCTTGCCGAATAAGATCGCTCAAAAAATTTCATTGGCTGCCCCCAGATAAATTCTCCCCAGAAAATATGGAAAATTTTGCCACTCTCCGTTCTCACCTATTGGATCAGCTGATTCTGTTGCTCGCTATCGCTTTAGTCCCAGGAATCATCTTGTCAGTAGCACGCGCCTGGTATATCGGCTGGCTGCCTTTATTTACCTTTCATATCGGGCTTGGTATCAGCTTTTGGCTATTGGTTTTAATGCGTTCTTATTTGTCATATGGTTGGCGAACCGGACTCTGCTTAGGAAGCATTTGGCTTGCGATGATCATGGGGGTTGCCTCTTTAGGACCAGTAGCGGATGTTAAGGTGTTATTAGTTATGCTGGCATTCCTGGCCATGTTGCTTTTGAGCGAACTCGGTGCTTGGTTGACTATCGCAGCAGCGGCGGCGAGTTTTGCTGGGCTGGGTGTAGCAGCGGTGCAAGGTCAGCTCCATTTCGACCTGGATTACCAAGCCTATGCCAGCAATCCGCTATCGTGGGCAGTGACCATTTATACGCTAACCGTGTATAGCAGCATTACCGCCTATTTAGGTTTGCGTATGGTACATAGTCTGCGCCAGCGTAGTGAAGCACTAGCCGAAGCAGAACGTCGCCTGCATCAGGATATTGCTGAACGCAACCGCGCCGAGGCGGCAGAACGGGAAATGCGGGAACGTCTGGAGAAGATTGCCGACAACGTACCCGGCATACTCTATCAATACCGGTTATGGCCAGATGGCCATTCCGGTTTTCCCTACGTCAGCGCCGGCATACGAGAACTTTGTGGGGTTTCGCCCGAAGCGGTTCAAGCCGATGCCACGCCCGCCTTTCAAACCTTGCATTCAGACGATTATGCGCAAGTCATCGCCAGTATCGAAGAGTCAGCCAAGACCATGCAACCTTGGCAGTGCGAATTTCGCCTTAACCAGCCCACTGGTCGCACTATTTGGGCTATCGGTCACGCTACCCCACAGCGAGAGGCCGATGGCTCCATCCTGTGGCATGGCCATATTCACGACATCAGCGCAGTACGCCAAACCCAGGAAGCGTTGTATGACGCTGAGCGGTTTGCGCGGGCAACCATTGATGCACTCTCTGCTCACCTGTGTGTACTGGACGAGAATGGCACCATTTTGGCTGTCAACCAAGCTTGGCGGGCGTTTGCGCAAGCTAATCCACCCGTGCCAAACCACTACGCGGAAGGCAGTAATTATCTAGCCATTTGCGACCAAGCCACCGGTAAGTGCACTGAAGAAGCACAACCCTTTGCCGCCGGTCTGCGAGCGGTACTGCGTGGAGAACAAAATTATTTTACCCTGGAATATCCCTGTCATTGCGCCACTGAACAACGCTGGTTTATGGCTCAAGTTACTCGTTTTTCCGGTGATGGTCCGGTGCGATTGGTAGTAACGCACGAAAATATCACTGCTCGCAAGCAGGCGGAAATTGCCCGGCGCCAAAGCGAGGAACGCTACCGGTCACTCATCACCGCGATGAGTGAAGGCATCGTGATGCAAAATCAAGCCGGTGAAATCCTCACCTGTAATATCGCCGCAGAGCGAATTCTTGGCCTAACCTGTGAACAAATGATGGGGCGTACTTCCCTCGATCCGCGCTGGCAAACTATCCATGAAGATGGTTCGCCTTTTCCCAGCGAAGTTCACCCGAGGATGGTAACCCTGCGTACCGGTCAAGCGCAGCACGAGGTGACTATGGGGGTGTGTCAGCCCAATGGCGAATTGCGCTGGCTTGCTATTAATTCTGAGCCGATGTTCCATCCTGGCGAAAGTTCTCCTTATGCGGTGGTTGTTTCATTCACCGACATCACCGCGCGCAAGCAGGCAGAACAACAACGGCGTATTTTTGAATATATGGTATTGGCTACCCAAGATTTTATGGCCTTCATAGACCGAGATTATGTCTATCGCATGGTGAATACGGCCTATGCCAACCGCTTTGATAAGTCACTATCCGCCATCATCGGTCACCCCGTTGCTGAGATTATTGGCGTAGAAATATTTGCTAGCACTGCAAAAGGCTATCTGGATCGTTGTTTTGCGGGTGAAGAGATGCGTTACCAGGCTTGGTTCAATTTTGTCAATAAAAAGCAATTTCTAGATGTGATTTATTCCCCCTACCGTGATATCCATCAAGTGGTCATCGGCGCCGTGGTCAGTATACGTGACATGACTACACAGCAACAGATTGAGGCGGAATTGCGCCACGCTTTGCAATGGCAACAGGCGCTGTTTGCTCACAGCAATGTGGCCATCGGTGTGGTTAGTGGCGAGTGCCGTATCGTCGAGTGTAATCCCGGTGTGGCTAAATTCCTGGGCTACACTCGAGAAGAACTCATTGGCCAGAGTCCAGTAATCGTCCATACTGATCAAGCCGACTATGAAGCGTTTGTGGCAAAATATTATACTCAAGTTTTCAACGGTGGCCAATTGCACAATCTCGAATACCCGTTAAAACGTAAAGACGGTTCTCTCGTATGGATGAGTATTAGTGCTTCCCTTATGGATCCAAATGACCCCACGCAAGGCATCATCTGGGTGTTGGTAGATATCAGCCGTCGCAAGCAAGCAGAAACTGAGTTAATTCATGCCCGTGAAGCCGCCGAAGCCGCTAATCGCGCCAAAAGTGCCTTTCTCGCCAACATGAGCCATGAATTACGCACCCCACTCAACGCTGTGCTCGGCTTTGCCCAGATTCTGGATAAGGATCCAACCATCGTTAAGAAACAACGTAGCTATGTGCAAAGCATTCAGCGTGGCGGTGAATATTTGCTTACCCTGATCAACGATATTCTGGACTTAGCTAAAATCGAAGCGGGTCGCTTTGAACTTTTTCCTGAAGTTTGGGACACGCGGATCTTTTTTCAGGAACTGAGCGAAATGTTCCGCATCCGTGCTACGCAAAAGGGCCTATTGTTCCGCCATGAAACTTTGGCAACACTGCCTTATACTTTGTACTGCGATAACAAACGTCTGCGTCAGATCGCCATGAACCTGCTGAGCAATGCGGTTAAATTCACTGAACAGGGTGAGGTTACCCTACGCACCAACTTCAAAACCGGTTGGCTATGTTTCGAAGTAGCGGACACCGGGGTCGGGATTTCACCAACAGAGATAGACAAAATTTTTGAACCCTTCCGACAAACTGGCGAGAGTAAGCACAAACTCCAGGGCACCGGCTTGGGGTTATCGATCTCCCGCCGTTTGGTAGAGGCAATGGATGGTCAGTTGACCGTGGTAAGCACACTAGGTACCGGCAGCACTTTCCGCGTGGAGATTCCAGTGGAAGTAGTTTCTACCCCGGTTGAAATACAACCGCAGCCGGATAAATTTACTATCACTAGTTACTACCGTACCCAAGGCAAAGGCGCGTTCCGCGTGCTTATTACCGATGATGTCGCCAATAACCGGCAAGTATTGCGAGGATTGCTGGAACCATTGGGCTTGGTGGTAACGGAAGCAAACAGCGGTCGGCATTGTCTGGAAATAGTCACCACTTGGCAACCCGATTTGATTCTCATGGACTTGCGAATGCCGGAAATGGATGGTCTAGAAACTACCCGCGCTTTACGTGCCTTGCCTGATTTTCGAGATACGCCGGTGGTTGCTATCTCCGCTGCCGTATTTGCTCAAGATCGTGAGCAAAGCCAAGCAGCGGGTTGCAATGCTCATCTTGCCAAACCCGTATCTCTCGATGAATTACTCGATACATTAAGCCAACTGTTGCCGCTAACGTGGGTGTGTGCAGAAACCAACGCTAGCGAGACTGCGCAAGCGGAATGGCGTTTATCTCCGGAACAGGTTGCACAACTAATACACTTTGCCAAGTGTGGCGATATTATGGCGATTAAAGAATTTGCCGAAGAACTGGAACAGATCGGCTGTTGTCCTACCCTGGTGAAAAAGATCGACGTTCTGGCGCGCAGTTTCGATGTTGAGGAAATTCTTCATCTAGCCCAAAATTTGTGAAGATACCCAATTCGCCGAGTGTGTCGATTAAACTGAACGAAGTGAAGTCCAACTTTCTCGCTTGGCTGGAGCGGTTTTTAACCAATTGGCACCAACCGCTTCTAAGACCCAATCCACATCTTATCCTGTCCATCCTGATAATCCGTTTAATCTTGTTCAAACCGCCATGCGTCAGGTGAGTTGCTTAATCTGCTCAAAAAATTCTAATAAGCATTTTTATCAAAAAGAATTTTAAAAATAGTCAAAAAGATAATTTTCAAGTCAAACCACACTGACCAATGTTCAATATAATAAATATCATGTTCAATACGTTTGCGTAAATCGGTATTACCACGCCAACCGTTTACTTGCGCCCAACCGGTGATTCCGGCTTTAACTAAATGTTTTTGCATATAATCAGGAATATCTTCCTTAAACTTTTCTACAAAATACGGACGTTCTGGTCGTGGACCCACAATGGACATTTCACCTCTTAGCACATTCCAAAGTTGTGGTAATTCATCCAGGCTAGTTCGTCTTAACAAATGACCGAGACGAGTGGCTCTAGTTTCGCTCATTTTTGCCCACACGGGTCCAGTTTCTTTCTCCACATCAATGGGCATAGTGCGAAATTTAAGCATCATAAAGAGTTTACCATTCCATCCCATTCGTTCTTGACGGTAAAAAATTGGCCCGGCAGAAGACAGTTTAATTCCTATCGATATCATCAACATGAGTGGACTCAGTGCGAGTAAAATCAAGCTGGCGAGTACTTTGTCTTCAATGGCCTTTAATGCTCGGTTAACTTCATTAGTCATCGGTGATTCGGTGAGACTAATGACGGGCAATCCTAAGAATTGAGAGACCGAGTAATTAATTAGATGAAAAGAAAAAATATTCGGGATAAAACGGATAGTTACTAGGTTATAACGTAAATTATGTAAAATTTTTTCTAGATAAGCTTGGTCAATGTATTGTGGGGTTACCCAAACTTCATCTATTTCATTTTCTCTGATAAACCGACTTAAATTTAATATATTTCCATTAACATGAATGTTTTCTACTGCTTTGTTTTTTAAGGTGTCATTATCATCGAAAAAAGCTAATACATCTATATTTAGATAAGGTTTTGCAGATCTAATCCGTTGAACCAAAGTTTGACCTAATTCTTGAGCACCAACGATAACAATCTTTTTGAAATTATCCTTTGCAGCCAAATAAATAATGTAATGTAAAATAAGTCTCGTACCAAAAAGTAATAGAAAACTTAAAAAAGTCCAACTAAATAACCATTTTCTAGAAAAATGAGCACTCAGTTTTAAAGAAAATGCGATGATAATCAATATAGCTATCACAGTTAACCAAGCTAAGAAAAGTCTATGAATGTATGAAAATAAATCATTTCCATATAATTGGTTAACTTTAAATAATGGAAAAATAATGATTGTAAGTAACACACTTAATACAATAGCTACAATATAATTAACATGTATAGGCCATTCTTCAAAGGAAAAATAACTGGTATAAGCGATTATAGCTGAAAAAATTATACTTAATATATCAAATAGTTGTACAAAAAATATATTTTTTTTCGCCATTGAATCTACAATTGGAACTTGATCGGATATTTTGCTAATGTACATATCGTTGCCCTAAAACTGCTTAATATATCCTTTAAACGGTCCTCCTATGTTAATAATTATATAATTTATCTACTTATTAACTTATTGTCGTTTTATACAAAAAATGTGCCATAAATAATTTATTGGTATAAAATGATTAATTATTGTGATTGAAATAACAATAAATAGATTATAAATGAGTACACTTGCTGTGAACTTGAAATTTAATAGTAAGGCAATATAATTCTAAAAATAAAGTGAATTGCTAAAGAGTTGTCATAGAAATGACAGTTTGATAATGAGAACAGAAAAAAGTATTTATAATTTTTTTTGCGGTTGTCTAAAAAATGACGAATTAATTTATAATTAATATATGATTTTCAAGTTAAATTTATTTTTTTACTATAAAAATCGGGTGAGATAGAATTGGATCAAACCGGTGAGTTTAATTTAAAAACGGGAAGGAATGATGAGGGATAAAAATCAGGCGAATTCGCTGGGGTTTTGGCTAGTTGCCGCTACCCCTCGGTTTGAAATTATTTAGCTAAATGGTCACGTACGTGCATCAATAATGTTTTAGCTTCCTCAATAATGCGTATGACTTCTTGATTTTGGGTTAAGCCAAAAACCGCGACGGGATCCATAAAAACAACCGTGGTGGTACTATCTGCTTCTTCACGAACGAGTACATTGCAAGGTAAGAGTACACCAACCGCCGGATCCAGACTAATGAGACGGTGAGCAAAAGCGGGATTACAGGCATGCAAAATACGATAGCGTGGTATGTTGATTTCGAGTTTATTTTTAAGAACGGCATCAACGTTGATTTCATTTAAGATACCAAATTTTTGTTGCTGTAATGCTTCGGTAACGCGTTTGACAGCATTATCAAAGGGATCATTTAATTTGACGTCGAAATAATACATAAGCGAATTTTTCTCCAATTACCGTAATGAAATTCAATTGTTACTGTAAACTACACCAGTAATCAAAAAGGTAACATTAAACTTCTCCGTAATGCAATCCTTCTTTTACCCAACGTTGAATGAGATGTTGACAATGTTCGGGATATTCGTTGAATAACATTTTAGCGGCGTGGATAATATCGCTCAATAAGTCTTGATCCCGTTGTAAATCAGCAATTCTTAAGTTCATCGTGCCGGTTTGACGGGTTCCCAGTACTTCACCCGGACCGCGGATTTCCAGATCTTTTTGGGCGATCGCAAAACCATCGTGGGTATCACGGATGGTCGCTAAGCGAGATTTAGCTATATCACTTAAAGGAAGTTGATAAAGTAACACGCAATAACTGGGCAAAACGCCTCTACCAACCCGCCCGCGTAGCTGATGAAGTTGAGCCAAACCTAACCGTTCGGCATTTTCAATAATCATTAAACTGGCATTCGGTACATCGACACCCACTTCAATCACCGTGGTAGCAACCAGTAGATCAATTTGTCCTCCCTGAAATTGAGCCATGACTTTTTCTTTTTCTTTGGCTTTCATCCGACCATGAATAATTCCAATCCGTAACTGTGGTAATGCTTGGTGTAATTGTTCGGCGGTGTCTTTCGCCGCTTGATATTGCAAAACTTCAGATTCCTCGATTAAAGTGCAAACCCAATAAGCTTGACGATCTTCTTGTTGACACGCATAGCGAATTCGCTCAATCACTTCTTCGCGGCGGGTGTTGGGAATGACAGCGGTATTGACTGGGGTACGACCCGGGGGTAGTTCATCAATAATAGAAGTATCTAAATCGGCATAAGCCGTCATCGCTAAAGTTCTAGGAATAGGGGTAGCGGTCATAATCAACTGATGAGGATAATAACCGCTGCTACTGCCTTTATTGCGTAAAGCTAACCGTTGATGAACACCAAAACGGTGTTGTTCATCGATAATGACTAAACCTAAGCGCGCAAATTCAACTTCTTTTTGAAATAAGGCGTGGGTACCGATGGCTAATGCGGCTTGTCCACTGGCTAAGTTGGCTAAAGCTTGATCGCGTTTTTTTTTGGTTAGGCTACCGGTTAGCCAAACGATTTCAATCGCAAAAGGTTGTAACCATTGGCTAAAGGTACGCATATGTTGTTCAGAAAGTAATTCGGTTGGTGCCATGACCGCGACCTGATAACCTGACTCAATCGCTTGTAAAGCACTGAGCGCTGCGACGATAGTTTTACCAGAACCCACATCACCTTGTACTAATCGTTGCATGGGGTGAGTCGCACGTAAATCGGTCGTAATTTCAGCATAAACCTTTTGTTGTGCTGCGGTTAATTGAAAAGGTAACTGGGCTAATAATTGTTGTCCTAATTGTCCACGGTTATTCAGACTGGGTGCCTGACGATGATAAGCTTGGGCACGGAGGGTATATAAACTTAAGTGGTGAGCCAGTAATTCTTCAAAAGCCAGTCGTCGTCGAGCGGGATGGGTACTACTTTGCAATGCGGCTAAAGCCACCGTCGGCGGGGGCTGATGCAGCAGTTGTAAGGCGGTTGTTAACGGTAATAATTTAAACTGATGTTGTATTTGAATCGGAATATAATCAACAATGTCTTGTGTAGTTAAAATTTGTTCAATGAGGGTATAGAAAACCGATTGATTTAAATGGGCATTACTGGGATAAATCGGCGTGAGATGATCTGCTAATGGATTGTGAACGGGAGAATAATTAATACGCTCATACTGCGGATGCACCAATTCTAAACCAGAGTAACCTTGCCGAATCTCACCAAAGCAACGCAATTTAGCACCCGCTTGTAATTGATGTTGTTGTGCTGGATAAAAGTGAAAAAACCGCAAGATAATCGTACTTGAACCATCAGATAAAGTACAAACTAAAGAACGTCGCTTACCTTGTTTTACCTCGCTGGCTTGGATGGTTCCCTCAATTAAAACGGTTTGTCCCACTTTAACGGTAGCCAGTGGCTTAATTTGAGTTCGATCCTCATAACGTAACGGTAAGTGAAACAATAAATCGTCTACCGTGAGGATACCAAGCCGTGCGAATAGTTCAGCAATTCTGGTACTAACGCCCGGTAACTGAGTGAGGGGTAAACTCATACTAAAATGGTGGCATTCAGAATCAGCTCTGAATACCTTTACCATAACTAAGCTGGCAGAACTAAAATAGCGTCCATTTCCACGGCAGCCCCTTTGGGCAAAGCGGCTACTCCAACCGCTGCTCGAGCGGGATAGGGTGGCTGAAAATAGTCCGCCATAATCTCGTTAACCAGAGTAAAATGGGTTAAATCCGTTAAAAACACATTGAGTTTCACCACATCAGTTAAATCACCACCCGCCGCTTGCGCAACCGCGCGTAAATTATCAAAGACTTGTCGAATTTGACTAGCCATATCACCATTCACCAAAGTCATCGTACTGGGTGCTAAAGGAATTTGTCCAGACAGATAAACCGTTCTATCGACTTTAATCGCTTGTGAATAAGTTCCTATTGCTTGAGGAGCATGAGGTGTATTAATCACTTTATGAACCATAGATAATATTCTCCTGGGTGATCATTTTGAGGTTTAGAAATATTTTCCTAATTAATTCGTTTACTGATGTCTGCTATTATAAGTGATCACCCAATGGGTACTACTTTTTGTTAAACTATTTTGGTAATGGAGCATGACCGGCTATTGGTAGGTCAAAATTGATTTTTAAATGGTATTGACCCAACCTGGTGCAAACTGGTTACTTTGATCTCATCTTTTAATTTTATTTAGCCATAAGTTATGGAACAACTGACGCCTGAAGATAATCTACGCTTGAATGTATTACTCGCTAATCAAATACAAGCTATCCGTATTGATGAAGCAAAAATGGTTGTTTACGGTCTTTCAGCAAAAGGGGATGCCAAAGTGCAATTGCATCCCAATTGCCGTGATGAAATTTATTTACGTTATGTTAGAGAATTAATTTCTGGACAAATTTTAGGTTCACCCGGGGGGTATCCAACTTATTTGAAACGTTGGAACCGCATGGGACAAGCTAAATCTGATAACTTAGCTCAATTATTGTTATTAGGTGAACCCGAAGCGGTGGTAGCCGTCGTACATGCACCCGGTTTAACGCCAGAATTAGCGCGTCGTGCTTGGTGGGCGTTGCCCAATTCCGATAATGCGCGCAGTTTGTTAACCCATAGTCAGATTGCTCATAGTGAATTCGGTCAAATATTAGCACACTATTTGGTTGAATATTTACCCTTTGAAGAAGAGGCTTATCTTATCATTGAATCGGTACGCTTGGTTTTACAGCCCAATTTAATTGATGAAGTCACTCGGCAAACGCTTTGGAAGAAGGGACGCAGTAAAAATGCTTATTTAGTCGGATTTTTGTGGGCACAACCGGATAATTTACCTAATTTAGTAGCGGCTCGTGCTGATACATCGCAAATTAAAGCCACTTTAGCTCCCTTAGTTGTTAAAGAAAACCAACTTGCCATACAATTAGTTAAAGTAACTTCTAGTACCGGTCAATCTTTTTTAGCAACCAGTGAGCAAGTTTTGCGCAAACCGGTTAATCAAGAGGTGGTGAATATTTTATTCGAGGTGATGGCTAATTATTTTGCCCGTATTCGTCCTCAATCTTATGATGATGAAATGAATATTTTAAGTTTGATCGAACGGGCTCATCATGGTTGCGATACTTGTTTGGATACCACTTCGATTGAACAACGCGAGATATTAGCGCTGATGCCAAAATTACGCGAGACGATTACGGCGATGTTAATTTTATCTGGTTTAGGTTATTCAATATTAAGGCCGATTTTTTCCCATACGACGGCTGTTGGAAGTTTAATGCGAAAAAAATTAGCACCCGTAATTGACCCTATTTTGGAACAAATTGCGATTTTACAAAGGCATAGTGAGTGATTTTCAACTGCAGCGCTTATTTTCCCCTAAAAAACGAGTTATGTTATTAGCTAAGTTTTGTTTATTTACTCTACCGATACTTTTAGAAGTCAGTGAAATACGTTCACCGGATTTGAGTACCAATCGGATCTGACTCAAAAACCAGCTTGATTCTACTTCTACGGCAATAACATTATCCAGATCTTGAATCATTTGAATCCCTGATATTCGCCATTGGTTAGTGATGAGATGTTCCCCGAGTTTGTCAAACGTCACGGTAATAACTTGGCGTAATTGCGCCATCAAACCAATGAATATAAAAACACCACTGATGGGATAGCTTATCCAGCGGTTACTACGCCTAATAATTAACGAAATTTGCTCGGGATTATGGAGAAAAGCTTTAATGTGCTCAACAATAGCGGCTTGCTCAGTAAAATTTTTCTTACCATATAAAAATAAAGGAAATATTCTATTTCCATCTAGATACAATAGAATATGATAATAACCTCTCGCAGACGGATAAGATTCCTCCTCCGCTTGCCATCGAAACCGTCCTGTCTTTATTTCAATCTTTTGCAATTCACTGATTTTAAATTGCTCAACTTGAGAACTAACCCGATGATATAAAATGGTTCGCTCACAATAACCGGCGGTTACTCGTTCTCGATAACAAGTCAAGATTGGCGTTTCGCTCCCAAAAGTGAAAATTCCTATACCGATGATGATTAGCAAACTACCCATTAACCAAAATCCAATCGGGCGATATTGTAGTGTCAAGAGAATGGGTGTTTGTTCTAAAATTTTCATCCAGATGTGGAATTGAGCACTTTATGAGTTTTAACCGTTTTGGAGGAGTAGGGGGAAACGGACGTGTTTGCCCGGTCGAACAATAAAATTGTGGAAGAATGGAATAAGTGTCAGTGAATTCCATTCTTCCAATCAATTTTATTTAGGCGCTGCACCAGAACGAGCGGCTGTCATAATCGTATGTTCTTTTTCAACTAAATAATCAATGACTAACATCATGTTTTCATAACCATCGGCTTTTTCACTATTCAACCGATATTTGCCATTGACAATAACAACGGGAACACCGTTAATACCATACCGGGTAGTCATGTCTTTAGCGCGATTTACTTTCGTTTCTATCGCAAAAGACTTATAGGTTTTAGTAAACTCCTCCGAATTGACACCATATTCATTAAATAGTTTTTGCAAGGCTTGCTCATCATTCAAGTTGCGTCTTTTATCATGGATAGCTTCGAAAATGGGGAGGTGTACTTTATCTAAAACACCTAAAGATTCAGCAACATAATAAGCCTTAGCCAGCGGTATCCAGTTATCTTTATCAAACACCGCCGGCATATGAGTAAATTCAACATAATTGGGTTTCTTTTGCAACCAACCGGTTTTCCTTAAGAATTTCTCAAAGGCATAGCAATGTGGACAACGATACCAAAAGAGTTCAACAATCTCAACCTTATCGGGTGTACTGGTTGGTTGCGGTGGAGTGACTAATTCGTATTTACCGGCATAGGGGTTGGATGGTGACTTACTGTCAGCATAAGCAGCCTGGGTTAGGAAAAAAAAACTGGCGAATAATACCACTAACAAACAATTACAAGGCGATTTCATCATGGATTAACTCCTCACGGCCAATTAAAATGTTTTGCTAAGAACCGATTGTGACTACTTGAAAGAGATAGGCATCGACTTAACTTAACTCAATTAGTCGGTTAGATCGATGGCTATCTGTGCTTTCCTAAATAAGAAATGATTAATGCAAACCTTGCATATAATCGGTGACTACTTTCATTTCATCTTCAGACATCTTGGTGGCAATATCACGCATAATGGCAGCATTACCTTCGGGTTTACGTGCACCACTCTGATAATCTTTCAATTGTTTTACGGTATACTCTTTGTGTTGACTGCTAAGCGCCGGGTAATTCGCGGCCGGATTACCCAAACCTTGTGGCCCATGACAACCAGCACAAGCGGGTAATCCGGTTTTTTTATTACCACCACGATAAATTTTTTGCCCTGATTTAACTGAATCTTCACTCGCAGAGCTCATTTTAACGGTTTGACTAGAAAAGTAAGCAGCCAAATCGACTATGTCTTGCTCAGTGAGCGGCATGGCCATGGGTGTCATACTCGGTTCACTGCGTGCTCCCGATTTAAAGGCTTGTATTTGCCGCACAATATAACTGGCATGTTGTCCAGCTAAGTTAGGAAAAGTGGGTCCAAGGCTATTACCATCAGGGCCATGACAGCCCACACAGGCTAAATTGGTACTTTTAGTTTTACCCTCTTCGGCATTACCAACAAGTCCAGCAGAAGCGGGAGCAGTAGTGGTGGCATAACCAATCGTATGAGTTGTTAATAAAATACAAACAGCAAAGGTTAATTTCTTCATTCAATGGTCCATCAATGAATTGAACAGTATAGATATCGCTAAAATTAAACTTGTTTCCTTAATAAGGGAAACAAAATGAATTTTGCATTATATCTAATACTCACTTCGGTTTAAAGTTATCTTACCTAAACAACCAGTTTTTACTTTGAACAAGTCAATTTAAACAGATATAATATAAAGTTCGGTAGTACTTAAAGTAAGAGTGATTAAAGTAAGAGTGATTTTAGTGTAATA
Organism: Thioploca ingrica; assembly: GCA_000828835.1. Lineage (GTDB taxonomy): Bacteria > Pseudomonadota > Gammaproteobacteria > Beggiatoales > Beggiatoaceae > Thioploca > Thioploca ingrica. The sequence continues at coordinate 1,845,475 of AP014633.1, read as the reverse complement.
AGGAATTGTAACTCCTGGTTGCGACCGAGTTAAATCACTACTCATTGGGCACTACCCCAAATTCTAACCTGGCTTTAAACCTTTCAAAATCGACTGCTATCACTGTGACTGTTGAAATCGAACGCCTTATTAGCTCCACCCATGATGTTGAAGATCAAGCTATAGATAGAGCTATTCGTCCTCGACGTTTAATTGATTATGCCGGTCAAACTCGGGTTCGCGAACAAATGGAAATTTTTATTCCGGCGGCTAAATTCAGAGGTGAAGCACTGGATCATTTATTAATTTTTGGCCCCCCGGGTTTAGGTAAAACGACGCTAGCACATATTATTGCTCATGAAATGGAGGTCAATATTCGCCAAACCTCGGGACCGGTTTTGGAGCGTCCTGGCGATTTGGCTGCGTTGTTAACTCATTTAGAACCACATGACGTTTTATTTATTGATGAAATTCATCGGTTAAGCCCCGTAGTCGAAGAAATTTTATATCCGGCGATGGAAGATTTTCAACTCGATATTATTATTGGGGAAGGTCCGGCTGCTCGTTCGATTAAGTTAGATTTACCACCGTTTACTCTAATTGGTGCCACGACTCGAGCGGGATTACTCACTTCCCCTTTACGTGATCGGTTTGGTATTACTCAACGACTGGAATTTTATAATAATCAAGACTTAGCGGCTATTATTACTCGCTCTGCCCATATTTTAAATGTTCCCCTGGACTCCGCCGGGGCTTTAGAATTGGCACAGCGTTCCCGAGGCACGCCTCGAATTGCTAATCGCTTACTACGACGGGTACGAGACTATGCTCAAATTCGTGCTAACGGTCAAATTACCTTAGAAGTGGCACGAAAGGCATTAGACTTGCTTAATGTGGATAATTATGGGCTCGATATGATGGATAGAAAATTATTACTCGCGATTATGGAAAAATTTGCTGGTGGCCCCGTTGGAATTGACAGTTTAGCTGCTGTTCTTGGCGAAGAAAAAGGCACCATAGAAGATGTCATTGAGCCATTTTTACTCCAACAAGGTTTATTAATGCGAACTTCAAGGGGACGTATGGTAACGAAATTAGCTTGGCAACATTTTGGTCTTAACCCCACCGGTTCATTAGATTTATTTACCACTGAAAAATAAAATTATTTCTTCAACGTTGATGAGTTGTCATGATGAAAGAATTTGCTTTACCGATCCGGATTTATTATGAAGACACCGATGCCGGTGGAATTGTTTACCATGCGAATTATCTCAAGTATATGGAACGTGCTCGCATGGAATGGTTGCGGAAATTAGGATTTGAATTAACTGACTTGATGCAACAATATAATTTAGTTATTGTAGTACGGAGAATTGCGATTGATTATTTTCGACCAGCTTTATTCAATGAAGCACTGGATATCACGGTTCAACTCCACAAATTAGGTAAAGCGAGCATGACATTGCAACAACAAGTGGTACGACAAGGCGATATCCTTTGCATGGCACAGGTTAAATTAGCCGCTATTAATGTCGTTAACATGCGTCCACAACCTTATCCAACCACTTTATTTAGTGCATTGCAAGAAATTAATAAATAAAGACATTGAAAAACCCACCTGTTTTCCTCAAATATGACCTCCAGTAGTGACAAAACGTTGATCGCTTTCTTAAAATAGGAAGACAATTTTTTGATAACTGATAACTGACAACTGAACAACTGAAAAATGGCCAACTTATCACTTATACAATTAGTGTTAGACGCTAGTTTGCTTGTGCAAATGGTGATGCTATTGTTATTACTTATTTCCATTTATTCTTGGAGCCTGATTTTGCGTAAAGGTCGCTACTTGAAAAAGGCACGTCGTGCCGCAGATGACTTTGAAGATCGCTTTTGGAAAGGCAAAGATTTGAATGCACTTTACAGTCGAGTTTGTAGCACCAATGATGAACCCACTGGGATGGAAGGTATTTTCACTTCCGGTTATATGGAATTTGTTCGCTTGCGTAAACAACTCAATATGAGTCCTTCTGCCCTATTGGAGGGTTCGCAACGCGCTATGCGAGTCGTGTTGCATCGCGAAGTCGATGAAATGGATGCGGATTTAACCTCATTAGCCACCGTGGGCTCGGTTAGCCCCTATATTGGCTTATTTGGTACGGTTTGGGGCATTATGAATTCATTTCATGCCTTGGGTGGCATGCAACAAGTGACTTTAGCGATGGTGGCACCGGGTATTTCAGAAGCCTTAATTGCGACGGCAATGGGTTTATTTGCCGCTATTCCGGCAGTCATGGCTTACAACCATTATGTGGAAGATATCGAACGCTTAACCACCCGCTACGATACTTTTCTAGATGAATTTACGGGCATCTTACAACGTCAAGCCCATACCATCACCCTAGTCAATAGTAACTAAAAAATATGGCATATACTCGTGCTCGCCGTCACCGCATGAACGAAATGAATGTGGTGCCTTATATTGATGTCATGTTAGTGTTATTAATCATTTTTATGATTACTTCTCCCCTACTCACTCGAAGTGTTGAAGTGGAGTTACCGACCGTTAAGAAAGCTGAAACAGTGGTACCGGAACAAAATCGTTTCGTGATCGTGACTGTGGATGCTCAAGGACAATTATTTTTAGATGAAGACAAGGAACCGATTTCGACAGAAGCTTTGCTTACCCGAGTCACTGCCGTCATGCGTCTTAACCCTAATTCACAAGTTTTAGTGGCTGGAGATAGCCAATTAGCTTATGGAAAAGTCGTTAAAGTCATGTCATTACTCAGAGAAACTGGCGTTGAAAAAGTGGGATTGCTTACCAAACCTTTAAATCAATAACGACGATGTGGGATAAAATTGTTGCTGTTATTTATTCTTTAATTCTCCACGCTACCCTAATAGGTATGTTGCTAAGTGGAAGCGATTTAACTGCCTATTTTTCGACATTAACACCACCAACCGGCACCAACAACGGGATAGATGAAAACCAAGTACAACTGGAATTAAAAAGGTTAACCCGAGCGGAAACGATTAAAAATGCCGAGCAACAGGCACAACAATATGCGTTGGAGCAAAAAAAGCTCGAATATCAACAATTAATGAAACAAGCCCAAGCTCGGGTGCAAGCTTTACAGCAAGAACAAAAAATAGAACAGCAACAATTAGAACAACTTGAACAACGTCGACGGGCTGAACAAGCCTTAGTAGAACAAGCACAACCGGAATAAAGCCAAGAGTAGTGCAAGCCACTTTTTTAAGTTAAGTTATAATAATATGTGGGATAAGACAATTTCATTTTTCAATGCACTTATTATTCATGTGCTGCTACTCATTGTGGTTATTTTTAATGTAGAATGGCCTTTAAAACCGCACGTAATACCACCTAAGCCGGAGCATATTATCCAAGCCATGGCGATGGATGAAAAGCAAGTATTAAACGCAGTTAGCTATTTTAAAGCTCAACAACACAATGAAAATAAAACCCAAAAAACTCAATATGTTGAATTAGAAAAGCAAATAAACAATGTTGAACGTACTGTAGAAAAGGAAGCACGACGCTTAGATAAACTACGCGAACAAAAACAACGAGAACAACAACGTTTAGCCCAATTAGAACAGCAACGCCGCAATGAAACAGCTCAGTTGGATAAGTCCAAACGTCAACAAATTGAACAAGCACGATTAAAACAAGAAGCTAAAGCAAGAAGGGAAAGAGAAGAAGCACTACGAGATGAATTGGAACAAGCCGAACGCGAACGAAACCAACATTTAGAAAAAAAGCAAGAATTGCAGAAAAAAGAGGAAGCTAAAAGCCTTGCCGAGCAAAAGAAGTTAGAGAAAAAGAAACAAGCTGAAAAACAAGCCCGTTTAGCTAAAGAGGAAGAAAAACGCAAAGCGGCGGAACAAAAAACCGCCGAAAAGAAACGCAAGCTAGCAGAGAAAAAAGCGGCTCAAGCTGAGGAAAAGAAACGTAAAGCCGCAGAGCAAAAAGCAACTGAAAAAGCTGAGAAACAACGGAAATCGGCCGAACAAAAAGCTGAGCGAGAGGCAGAAGAAAAGAAGCGCCAAGCCGCAGAACAACAAGCCGCTCGCGAAGCCGAGGAAAAACGTAAAGCGGCTGAGCAAGCAGCCGAGGAAAAACGTAAAGCGGCCGAGGCAGCTAGTCAAAAAAATGACAAACAACGTATAGGACGAGTAAAAGCTAGTGTTGAAGGGAAAGTACAGAGGATTTGGAGGAGTAATCCTCCTCGAGGGGAAAATTATCGCGGGTTGTCTTGCATAGTAAACATTTTCATTAGTGAAAATGGTCATGTAACTAAAGTAACTGTTGTTAAAGGAAGTGGTAATCGTATTTTCGATGATTTCGCGAAACGTGCAGCCCAGCGAGCATCACCTTTACCAATACCTAAAGATTTAGTGGGAGAATTTAATCCGGTTCAATCTACATTTAAACTTGTCGATTAGGTTAAAAACAATGCGTATTTTTGTCTTCTTTTTATTGATTTACATGTGTTTATTAAAACCAGTCTATGCTATTCTAACCATTGAGGTTACCGCCAATGCAGAAGAAGGAGGAGCACCTCCCATTGCCATTGTCCCCTTTGGCGTATCCGCTAATACTCCACCACCACAGGATATAGCCGGCATTGTGTCCAGTGATTTACATCGTAGTGGTCGCTTTTCGCCTATGTCAGCCTCTAGTCTACCAGAACGCCCAAGCTACGCACATCAGGTGACTTTCTCCAATTGGCAAGCCGCCGGTGTTCCTTATTTAGTGATTGGGCGGATTAGCGGTGGGAGTTTGAGCGGTTATACCGTTGAATTTGAATTATTTGATGTTTATAAAGGCACCCGTTTAATTGGATTTCAATATCCAGCCACCGTCCAAACCCTACGACAAGTTGCTCATCAAATTAGTGATAAAATTTATAATGCTCTGCTTGGCGTGCGAGGTGTATTTGGTACCCGAATTGTCTATGTGACCTTACAAGGTCGTGGTAAGCAAAAAGAATATCAACTCCAGGTTGCCGATGCCGATGGCGCTAATCCACGCTTGATGTTGCGCTCAGACGAACCCATTTTTTCACCCACTTGGTCACCCGATGGGCGGCGGATTGCCTATGTGACCTATGAAAACCGGGGAAGTGATAAAAAAATGGCTATTTATGTTCAAGAAGTTCAGACTGGACGACGGCTGCGCATTTCTGATAAACGTGGACTTAACGCCGCTCCGGCTTGGTCACCCGATGGAACTCGTTTAGCCGTCACTTTATCCCATGAAGGCAATCCCGAAATCTATGTTTTTAATTTACTTACCGGTGCCTTAACTCGTTTAACTCATGATCCAGCGATTGATACTGAGCCGGAATGGGCACCTGATGGACAATCACTGGTATTTACCTCAGACCGCGTTGGTAATCAGCCGCAGATTTATCGTATGGCTGCGGATGGTAGCCAAGTACAACGGTTAACTTTTAAAGGCAATTACAATGCACGTGCTCGTTTTTCGCCGGATGGGAATCGATTAGCATTATTACATAGCAGCGGTCAAGGTTATCGAATTGCCTCATTGGATTTGGGGAGTGGTAACTTAAAAATCTTGAGTCAAACGAGTTTAGACGAATCACCGAGTTTTGCTCCCAATGGCGATATGATCATTTATGCGACCGGTTCTGAATTAGCGGCAGTATCCTCCGACGGTAGTGTTCGCCAACGACTCGTCGTCAATTTAGGAGAAGAAGTTCGTGAACCGGCTTGGTCACCTTTTTCTTATTAACCTCTAGCCTACTAAGCGGTGGTAACATTTAGGTGAGTAAGAGACTTCTACCGGATTTCAACTGACTCACGCTCTTTAGCACTACCCCCGCTTAAGGATTCCCCCCTTTTTCAAAGGGGAGTTAGGGGGGATTTTAAACGGTTGACTTACCAAAAAATCCCCCCGGCCCCCTTTTTTAAAGAGGGGAGTTATAGCTTAACTTAATAGCATTGACTACCCTCGTTGGAAACGCTTGTTTCCCAAGCTCATACTTGCTTAACAAAATGCGAAGCGAGAACTTCTACCCGTCACAACTAACTTGCTTAATGGTATTCGCTTAGCAAAGTAGACTCGCCCCAAATTTGCACCTTTTTCTCATCTATACTATTAATAAAAAGCTTTAGCTATTAAAATAAAATCGTTATAATACCTTCAACTCACAATCATAAAGAAATAATCAAGCTAATCTTAAAGTAGTCACTACATCGTCCTCAACCCATTCAACTAGGAGATTAAACCAATATGTCGACTATCGACATGACTACTATCCACACGACTGTTCAAGAAATTACCCATAGCTACGCTTATCAAGCGACTGAATTAGTGCAAATGCTATGGCAGGTGCAAGAAAAACTCAGTTACATTCCAACCGCAGCGATTGATAGTTTTGCTGAAATTTTAAAATTACCACGCGCTTATGTTGCCGGTGTAGCGGGTTTTTATAGCTTTTTCCATGATAGCCCCCGTGGTCAATATGATATTTACTTTAGCGACAATATCATTGAACATCTACAAGGTAAACCCCAATTAATGGACTACCTTTTACAAAAACTCAAGGTGGAAATCGGTAAGCCACGCGCTGATGGCCGAGTGACAATTGACAATACTGCTTGTATTGGCATGAGTGATCAAGGGCCAGCGATGTTAGTTAATGGCTATACGGTAACCCAATTAACTCAAGCCAAGCTGGATAAAATTGCTGAGTTAATCGAAACCCAAACACCACTCTCCCATTGGCCAACTGAATTCTTTCAAGTACAAGATAACATCCAGCACAAACATATCCTCTTGGGAGAACCCTTGGAAGAAGGTTTGGCCATTCGGGTCATGCTGGCTCGAGGTACCGACGCGACTTTAGCCGAGATTGAGAAATCCGGTTTACGCGGTTGTGGTGGCGCTGGGTTTAAAACCGCAACTAAATGGGCATTTTGTCGCAACACGCATGCTGATGAACGTTACGTGGTTTGCAATGCCGATGAAGGTGAACCAGGTACCTTCAAAGATCGCGTGTTACTACAAAGCTATGCTGATCTGGTCTTTGAAGGCATGACAGTCTGTGCTCGCATTATTGGTGCACACCAAGGATTTTTGTATTTACGAGGTGAATATCGTTATTTACTGCAACCCTTAGAAGCCGTGCTCGCGAAGCGACGGGAACAGGGCTTATTGGGTGAACAAATTCTCGGTAATCCCAATTTCTCTTTCGATATCAAAATTCATTTAGGGGCTGGCGCTTACGTTTGTGGTGCTGAATTAGCCTTGATTGAATCGTTAGAAGGTAAACGAGGTGTCCCGCGCAATCGCCCGCCTTTCCCCGTGACCCAAGGCTATCTCAACAAACCCACCGTCGTCAATAATGTAGAAACCTTCGCCCTAGCTGCGCGAATCGCCGTTTATGGTGGCGACGGCTTTGCGGCACTCGGTACAAAACAGTCGAAAGGTACCAAATTACTGAGCATTTCCGGTGACTGTTTACGCCCTGGGATCTATGAATTTCCCTTTGGTGTGAGCGTGCGAGAAGTTCTAGAAGCCTGTGGCGCCCAAGATACTCAAGCCGTACAAATTTCCGGCGCTGCCGGCACCTGCTTATCCGCCAAAGAATTTGATCGCAAAATCGCCTTTGAAGATGTCGCTACCGGCGGATCAGTGATGATCTTTAATCGGCAACGCGATTTGCTGGAAGTGGTGCGTAATTTTGCGCATTTCTTCGTGCATGAAAGTTGCGGTTTTTGCACCCCGTGTCGGGTAGGTACTTCCTTACTCAAGAATTTAGTAGAAAAAGTCTATACCGGTCATGGTACCGCCGATGACTTAAAAGATATGAGCCATATTAGTCAGATTCTCAAAACCGCTAGCCACTGTGGTTTGGGGCAAACTGCTTCCAATCACATTGCGGATACTTTGAAAAAATTCCCCGAAGTCTACCGCAAGCGCTTGTTAGTCGAAGCGGATTTTGAACCGGCTTTTGATTTGGATAGTGCTTTGGAAGAGGCGCGCCAAATTACCGGTAGAAGAGACGAATTGGCTTATTTATAAATTGATTGAGGGAATCTCTATGCAACCAGAAGAACAAACGATTACGCTTGACGGACAAAAAATACCCTTTCAACCTGGGCAGACGATTATGGATGCGGCATTGGCTGCTAAAATTTATATTCCTCACCTGTGCTATCATCCAGAATTTAAACCGCATGGCAGTTGCAGACTGTGTACCGTCATGGTGAATGGACGTTATGAATCCGCCTGCACCATGCCAGCCGCTGCCGGTCAAGAAATTCTGAATAATACTAAAGAACTCAACGAAAATCGGCGGGCACTCACTCAAATGCTGTTTGTAGAAGGCAATCATATTTGCCCCGGTTGTCCCAAAACCGGTAATTGCCAACTCCAAGCGGTGGCTTACTACGTCGGGATGCTGTCTTCCCATTATCAGCATTTTTACCCCTATCGCGATCTGGATCCCTCCCATCCAGACTACGTGATTGACTTTAACCGTTGTATCCTGTGTGAACTTTGCGTGCGTGCTAGCCGCGATGTGGATAAGAAAAATATTTTTGCGATTAGTGGTCGCGGTATCAAAGCCCATTTAATTATTAATTCGCCCTCCGGCAAACTGGAAGATACCGACTTTGCCGTCGGCGATAAAGCCGCATTCGTTTGTCCGGTCGGCGCTATTTTACGTAAACGAACTCGTTATACCACGCCGATTGGCGAACGGTTATACGACCAGCAATCGATTCGGATTGTCGGCGATTCTCAGCAACTACATGCAGGAGCAACTAAATATGGCCGCAAATAAAATTCGGGTTGCCACTACTTCACTGGCCGGTTGCTTTGGTTGCCACATGTCATTTCTCGATATTGATGAACGGTTACTGGAACTGTTAGAACATATTGAATTTGATCGCACTCCCCTAACCGATATTAAACACTGCGGTCCTTGCGATATTGGTTTAATTGAAGGTGGTGTTTGTAATGCAGAGAATGTCCATGTCCTAAAAGAATTTCGGAAGAACTGTAAAATTCTGATTGCGATGGGTGCTTGTGCCTTTAATGGTGGTGTTCCCGCATTGCGTAACCATTACTCTTTAAAAGAATGTCTAGAGGAATCCTACCTTAATGGTGTGGGCGTGGTGAATCCTTTAATTCCCAATGACCCAGAAATTCCTTTATTATTGAACAAAGTTCACCCCATTCATGAAATCGTTAAAATCGATTACTTTCTCCCCGGCTGCCCACCTTCTGGGGATGCCATTTGGACTTTTTTAAATGAATTATTGGCTGGTCAAGAAATTTCTTTACCTTACCAAGCCATCCATTACGATTAGTTGAGCTAACTCCAAATAACGGCTTGACTAAAAAGGATTACACACATGAGCCAACTTGAAACCGCAACGCATCCAGAAACCCTAAAACGGGTTGTCATTGAACCCTTAACTCGAGTTGAAGGACATGGTAAAGTCACTTTACTCTTAGACGAAGATAATCACGTTCACCAAGCCCGCTTACACATTGTCGAATTTCGGGGATTTGAAAAATTTATTCAAGGACGACCCTACTGGGAAATCCCCGTCTTAGTACAGCGGTTATGTGGCATTTGTCCGGTGAGTCACCATTTAGCCGCCGCTAAAGCCGTCGATATGCTTGCTGGCGCCAGACAACTCACGCCAACTGCGGATAACCTGCGAAGACTATTACACTTAGGGCAAATTTTACAGTCTCACGCTTTGCATTTCTTCCATCTCTGTTCACCGGATTTACTGTTTGGCATCAATGACGCCGTCGCACATCGTAATATCGTTGGCGTCATCGCCGACCATCCCGACCTGGGCTTACAAGGAATTCGCCTCCGCAAATATGGTCAAGAAGTCATTCGCATTATTTCGGGCAAACGAGTTCATGGCACCGCCAGTCTGCCGGGTGGCATGAACAAACCGCTCTCTTTACAACATCGCGCTTTATTGTTAGCCGATATTGACCAAATTATTCTTTGGAGCAAAGGTGCTGTTGATTTGATCAAAAAAGTCTACTTAACCAATGCCGATTTCCACCAGCGCTTCGCTATGATTCAATCAAGTATGCTCAGTTTAGTCACAGCGGACGGAGCACTGGATTTATATCACGGTGGCTTACGTGCTAAAGAGGCTAACGGCGAAATTATTTTTGATCACGTTGATTATTGTAACTACCCTCAATACATCCACGAAGAAGTTAAACCGTGGTCTTACATGAAATTTCCCTTCATTATTTCTAAAGGCAAAGAAGTGGGTTGGTATCGAGTTGGTCCCTTAGCGCGAATTAATAACTGCGACTACATTACCACGCCACTGGCGGAAGTGGAACGTCAGCAATTTAGAGCACATGCAAACGGTGGTTTGGTACACGCTTCCCTCGCTTACCACTGGGCGCGCATGATTGAAATGCTTTATGCCGCTGAACGCATTAAAGAAATTTTGTTAGATCCCGTCACCACTGGAACCGATATTGTCGCCCAAGGTGAAGAAAAATTATTAGAAGGCATTGGTGTGATTGAGGCACCGCGTGGCACCTTAATTCATCATTACCTGGTTAACGACAATGGCAGCATTGAAAAAGCCAATTTAATTGTCTCTACCACCAACAATAATCAAGCCATGAATGAATCAATTCGGCAAGTTGCGAGAGAATACTTAGACGGACAAACCCTGACCGAGGGACTGCTAAATCACATTGAAGTCGCCGTTCGGGCTTATGATCCTTGCTTATCTTGCGCCACTCATGCGTTAGGTAAAATGCCTTTGTATGTCGAATTAGTTAATTGCGAAGGCAAACAAGTGGATTGCCTGGTAAAAAGTTCAACTGGGGAAATAACCAAACAATAAAAGCATGTAGCACGTAGCACGTAGGCTGGGTTGAGGAACGAAACCCAGCTAAATTCTAAATTCAGCAAGCACGTAGCTAAATTCTAAATTCAGGTAAGCACGAAGCTTTACATAAACCAATTAAACCATGAAAACTACAAACGAATAAAAATCGAAGGGGGTTGTTATTTCTTTACGGTTGTTTTAGCACAACGACAAGGAAATGATTTGCTCGTTCAACATGTTGATACTTTAAGGGAATCATTTAAACATGTTCAAAAAAATCACCCATTCACTATGGATGCGGTTGTCATTTTACCCAATCACTTACATTGTATTTGGCAACTACCTGAAGGCGATGCTCATTTTTCATCTCGTTGGCGTTTAATTAAATCAGATTTCTCAAGGTCTATAAAAACAAAAGAATACATTTCCAAAAGCCGTCAACGTAAAAACGAACGTGGTCTATGGCAACGCCGTTTCTGGGAACATGTGATTCGTGATGAGGAAGACTATGTACATCATGTTGAATATATTCACTATAACCAGGTAAAACAGGGTTACGTTAATCAGGTGAGAGATTGGAAATATTCCTCTTTTCATCGTTGGGTAGCTCATGGTGTTTATCCAATTGATTGGGCTACAAGTAACAGAAATGTTATGGATGTTGGTCTTGAATAAGCTGGGTTTCGTTCCTCAACCCAGCCTACTCGTGCTACTCGTGCTCGTGCTTAATGGCATTGGAACGTAGCCTGGATGAAGCGCAGCGGAATCCAGGAAGGTAATTTCTGGAAGCAACGAAGCAAGGTAGGGTGTGTTAGGCGTCAGTAATTTGAAGCACTGAAAAATAAGCTACTTTCTGGTTAATGGTGCGTTAACAACGCACCCTACTTTGCTAACTATAACCCGATTCTAAAAAAAACTATCACCTCAAATTCTAATATTTATAGTTGCTCAGGTAAGGTATATTGTTCTGAAATGACTTCGTGTGAAGAAGCCAAGTATTATTTGGCACATTGTCCAGGGGTAAAAATAGATGGAGACGGGGATGGCATCCCCTGTGAATCTCAATGGTGTAGACGTTGAGGGAGGTATAGCGACCGCAACGACAATAGCAGAGCTAAAACAGAATATGCAAGCGGCGATGGAGTTTCACTTAGAAGGATTAAAACAAACCGGTTATCTTACCCCTGAACCCAAAAGTTTTTCAGAGTATATCGACGTTTGCTATGTCGCACTTTGGTTCACACCCGAAGCGTAATCAGTTTTTGAATTTTTCCGTTATTTTTGTTATTGTAACAATTGTTTTAATTTTAGTAATTATTTCTCTCTCTCGTTCCCAACGTCTCGTTGGGAATGTCTATCGTGACGCTCTGGCGTCACACCTGCTTCCATGACGCAAAGCGTCAAATACGCATTCCCACGCTGGAGCGTGGGAACGAGAAAGAAAATTCTACTCAGAAAATTTTTGGTAAGTCACACTATAAGATGTGCACATTTCCTACCGTTGGTCAAATGGCTAGAAAATCAGGGTGTGAAAGCAAGGTAGGGTGCGTTAGGTGTTAGCCGTAACGCCTGAAAGCTATTTTCTGGTTAACGGTGTGTTAACAACGCACCCGAGTCTGCTCACTACTTTGATGGCGAATGAATTAAGGTATTAAGTTAATGGTGCGTTAACAACGCACCCTACTCTGCTGTAACTATTCTTGCTCCCCTACTCACGATTAATATAACGCTAACACCTGATAACCTTGGGCTTGTAATAATTTGATAATACCCTGGGTTCCTGGTAAATGTAAGGCACCAACAGCAATAAAAGCATTCCCCTCTTGTAAACGTTTTTGCATCCGTTTTACCATTTTAACATTCCGATCATCAACTAACTTTTTATAAAAATTTTTAACTAACTGGTCATGATGAGAATGACTCGGTTGCATATATTCAGTACTAAATTGCATTAGTGCTGTCAAATTACGCTGTAGATACAATTCATGCAGTTTATCGAAAATTTTAGGCATCTGCTCAAGCTGTGCTAAGGTTTCTTGCAACAATATCACTTGCTCTTCTAATGATAAGCTTTCAAACACACGCAACTGTTCTTCCACTTTTTCTAGACCGTAAGTGGGTATTTTGAGCTGTTGTGCTTTTCTATACAATAATAAATCTAAAAATTCTCCAGTTTTTGCGGGCGGTGCATTAAGCATAGCTATCACCGCCCAAGGTTTTAGCCTTTTGACGACATCAGCCGGCATACTCTGTTGATTTAATGCTCTAACTACTTGATTGTACATATTTTTATCAAGTAATTGGTCTAGAGATTGCTCGCCAGTAAAAAACATAGCACTGGCCGATTTTAACAAGGTTGGAATATCCATCAATAATTCGAAAGAAGCACTATCGGCTTGTTCAAAAAACGAATTGACAATAGTCGGTAACTGGTTAACCCGTGTATCTTCAGAATGAATCGTACCAAAGAGATAACTGGGCGTGCTTCCCGGTTTACTAATTTGCCAAAGCAAGCCTTGTTGTAAAGGTAAATCATCAGCCCATAAGCAAGCGGTTGCTAAGGCAACGATAACTAGAATGATAAATTTATAATGCCAACGGAAAATTAGTCTCATAAGCAACTCCCCTATCTTTGATTGAAGTTGAGTTATATCAGCTAGCTGTCAATTTAAAATAATCACTGAAAACTAGAAATGTTATCATAAATAAGGTCATGTTGAAATGAGATAATGAATAATATAGGGTAATCATATAAAGTTTCTAACTGAATAATAATTCAGCAGGATTTTTGAATGCTGATAGCTGGCTGGAATCACCCTTGATTATAGAAAAATTTAACCGTTTTTTGAGTTATTATCTGTCATCCAAACAGTAATAACTAGTTATTAATTATAAGGATTAATCAATGAATACCCTATCTTCTGCGATCTTCCCCAACTCGGATAAAAAAGATGGCGATGAATTACCGTTAGCTCTGGAAGAAGATGAGTTACAATTCGCTGACGAAGAGGATGGAACGTTATTCGCCTCGGAAGATCAGACGGCTTTATCATCGACATCTACTTTGCTGCCGATTGAGGATGATCAACCACCTTTTATCAATCCGATACCGGCTAGAATATGGAAAGTGGTGATCATAGATGATGACCCAGAAGTTCACGAGGTCACTCAATTTGCCTTACAAGACTTTACTTTCCGTAACAAACCGCTCACTTTTTTATCGGCTTATTCGGGTCAAGAAGCGCAGGAATTACTGAAAAATCACCTCGATGCTGCAGTGATATTTTTGGATGTGGTGATGGAAGAAAATGATTCTGGGCTCAAGATCGTTAAATACATCCGCGAAACGCTGCAAAATCATTTAGTACGTATTATTCTTCGCACCGGTCAACCGGGTGAAGCGCCAGAGGAGAAAATTATTGTTGATTATGATATCAACGACTATAAGCTGAAAACGGATCTGACTCAACGGAAACTCTTTGTGACCATGATAGCCGCACTTCGCGCTTATTATGATTTGATGGCTTTGGAAATTAATAAATTAGCGTTGAAACAAACTTTAGAAGCCATGCCGGTGGGTGTTTGTGTACTAGAAGCCAAGAGTAAAAAACCAACCTTTATCAACCAACAGGCCCGTAAATTGTTTGGTAAAGGGGTTGAACCACAAGTAACCGCGGATAACTTTAATATTAGCTATCAAATGATGCAAGCGGGTAGTTCCGAATGGTACCCGTTAAATCAATTGCCGCTAATACGTGCTTTGCAGGGTCAAAGTAGTTGCGTTAACGATATTGAAATTCGACAAGCTGACCAAATTATCCCGATAGAATCTTGTGGAACGCCTATTTTTGACGAAAAACAACAAGTTGTTTATGCACTCAGTGTCTTTCAAGATATTACCGAACGCCAACGAGCGGAAGCTAATAAAATTCGGCTAGTACAAGAAGAAGCAGCGAAAGAGGCAGCATTGCGCCATAGTGAGGAAATTGCAGCTAAAAACGCCGATTTAATCAGGCTAAATCAAGAAAAAAATGAATTTATAGGGGTTGTGGCTCATGATTTAAAAAATCCTTTATCTGGTCTTAAAGGCTATGCTGAAGACATTCTCGACTCTTTTGATGAATTAACTAAAGAAGAACTAATTGAATTAGTTAGTAAAATTAAACTAGGGGCCATTCAAATGTTCAATTTAGTCGTTAATTTATTAGACATTAACGCCATTGAATCTGGGAAGTTGAATTTTAAGTTTGAAGCGGTAGATATTATACCTATCATGCAAAAAGTGCTTAATAACTATCAGGAACGAGCTAAAGCTAAAAATATTAAGCTACAGTTGGAATCTCAACCACCACTTTTGATTGCGTTAGTTGATAAAAATACTTGTGAAGGAATTTTGGACAATCTCGTTTCCAATGCGATTAAGTACTCTCCATTAAATAAGAATATTTATATTCGCCTATGTCAACGTGATTCCTACATCCGTAGTGAAGTGCAAGATGAGGGTACCGGCTTAAGTGAAAGCGACTTACCCAAATTATTCGGTAAATTCACCCGTTTAAGTTCCAAACCCACTGGCGGAGAACATTCTACTGGGTTAGGGTTATTTATTGTCAAAAAACTGGTAGAGGCGATGAAAGGCAAAGTGTGGTGTGAAAGCCAACTAGGCCAAGGAGCGACTTTTATTGTAGAATTTCCAACGCCTTAGAGATAGAAGAGATCATTAAAGCGATCGATCTACCCATCTGCCACTAAAAAAATCCTCACGAACGATGATTATCTAAGCTATGAATAAACTAGATTAAATCATTTAAAAGTGCTTTAATCAATTTGGTTAAGTAAGCTAACTGGAGTAAATTTATTATTCATCATCAGGAGCAAATATGAGTGAAATTATGGTTGAACATAACCCTTCTCCCGCCAAATTAGAGGTGATGGGAGTTTATGATTGGCCCATTTGGACTAAGGAAGTGTCCCAATTTCTATGGACTTATGATAGTAATGAGACCTGCTATATTTTGGAGGGGGAAGTCATAGTCACTCCCGAGGGTGGTCAGCCAGTCCAGTTAGGAGAAGGCGATCTAGTGACATTTTCCGCTGGAATGTCCTGTACTTGGCAAATCCATCGTAATATAAGAAAACACTATAAATTTAGTTAAATTATCTCAGAATGGGTAACTTAAAGTAACCATTATTAAAAACTAGTCAGTATTGGCCATCGGTAAATCCCCCCTAACCCATTTTTTTCAAAGGGGGGAATGGGAAAAAAACTGTCTGATGTGTAACCTGAGTTATTAATCATTTTTAGATAGCTACATCAGAATGCGAATTTGTATAGAGCGAGAATAAGTCATGAAGCCATTTTCTCAGTGGACGAAGGAAGAGGTAGAAATGGAATTTAATCTCCGAAAAGAGCCCAAGAATAAGAAACTTCAGAACTGGTTGACTGCCTTGCCAGCCGTTTCTGTAGATGAAAAGGTACGCCTAAATCAATTATCCCAAAGGTTGCTAAACTACGTCCACGATTGGAATGAAGAAGAGTTAAAGGTTTATTTTATTGCTTTCTTATTAGATTTTATTGATTTTTATCAAGAATTGTATCGTCCCTTTTTAGAACGAGATTTGTCAGTTGAATATGGAGAAGGCAAACGTCTGTGGGGAAAGGTAGATTTTTTAGTGGCTTCAGGTACACAATCTCCGAAAGAACCCTTTTTTTTCATTCATGAGTATAAGAAACAACTGGATACTTCAAATGATCCCTTAGGACAATTATTAGCAGCAATGGTCACAGCTCAAAAACTCAATAATCATTCTCATCCCCTTTATGGTGCGTATATTATTGGGCGTCATTGGTATTTTGTGATATTAGACGAGACCCGATACGCTGAAAGTTTAGCTTATGATGCAACAAAAGAAGAGATTACAGAGATTGTTAGCATCTTACGTCATACCAAAATGATTATTGATCGACTCATCCAATCATTTTCTAACCACGGATGACACTTTATAGCAAGCCAGTGTTGGTTCAATGCCATTAAGTTAAGGAAAATTTCCCCCGCCTTAGCATAGGTATTTACACATGGTGGAAAAAAATACCCTCAATAAATTGTCTTTTTATCACTATTATTGGGTTGCTACTTCTGAAGGTAATTGCACAGTAAATACAGAACCTTGACCGATTTCACTCGTGACGGTAATTTTACCACCCATCATGCGACAGAAATGATCACTGATAGTCAACCCTAAACCAGTCCCGCCATATTGACGCGTGGTAGAATTATCCACTTGATGAAACGCTTCAAAAATATATTTTAATTGTTGGGGATTCATCCCAATTCCCGTATCTGCAATTTCAAAATGGATCCAATCACAATTATTTTGCCCAGGTAAAGAGATAGGATAGTGGCGGCTAACTATTAACGTAATCGTACCATGATGGGTAAATTTGATAGCATTGCTCAGTAAATTGAGTAAAATTTGTTGTATTTTAGTTCGATCCGCATACATTGAACCAATGAGATCAGTACAATTAACATGTAAGGTATTTCCTCCCAGGGTAGGTTGTATTACCGTGACAACATCCTGGATAATGGGCTTAATTTCAACTAATTCTAGGTTTAACCCCATTTTATCCGCTTCTATCTTAGAAATATCTAAAACGTTGCTAATGATTTCGAGTAATTGTTTCCCCGCCGTTTGAATCTTGTCTAAATCCGGTAGAATTTCTTCATACCCCATATCTTGAGCGTCTTCACGAATAATATCAGAATAACCCAAAATTGCATTTAAGGGGGTACGTAATTCATGACTCATATTCATTAAAAAAGTACTTTTGGCCCGGTTAGCCGATTCAGCAGCCATTCTCGCTTGTTCTAGTTCTGCATAAAATAAGGCATTTTCAATAGAAATCGCAATTTGCGTTGATAGCAGTCTTAAGATATTTAAATGTTCAGTGGTAAAGGCATTAGTAATTAAATTGTTTTCTAGATAAAGAACTCCTTTTAAAAGATTTTTGTTAATCAAAGGAGTACATAGCACTGATTTAATTTGATAACGCGTGATATAAGGATTACTCGTAAAAATACCATTATGTATGGCATCATTGAGTACAATATCGGCTTTGGTACGAACCACATAATTGATCATCGCCACCGGTAATAAAGTATTATTCGGATCATCATCATGCAAACTTTCTAAAGCAATGGACTGCAAAATGATTGCTTCGGTGGTGCTCAGTTGAGTCGTTTCATTGGAGACTGTCGCTGCAAGCGGTTCTTCAATTTGAGCTTGCGCCTCAATAAAGAGTTGTCCCTGTTTTTCTAAAATAAATAGTCCTTTTTGTGCTCCAGCGTTTTCCACCACAATATGTAAAAGTTTCTCAATGAGTTGATTTAATACAATCTCACCGGAAATCGCTTGTGAAGCTTTCATAACTGTCACTAAGTCTAGGGTATTATTGCTTCGTAACCGGATGGGTGTGGTTGTCACTATCGTTGGCGCTTGAGTAACCTGGGTAGCCGTTTCGGTATGGAGATAGCGGTAAAGCAAAAATGGATAAGCTGATTCTAACGATCTCACCTTAGCCGTTGCTCCCCAAGTTAAATAGGCATAATGCGCTTCAGTTAAATAGGTTTGAGCCACTTTATCAATGTTGAGCTTAGCATAAAATTGTGCTGCTAATTCATTGGCTAACGCTTCATCTTGGAGATAGCCTTGGGCTTTTGCACCTTGAATCGCTTGTTCGTAACCGACCATCGCATGGGGAATATCTCCTAACACCCGCGCTTGCTCGGCATTAACTAAATCGTACTTGTGTTGGTAGTTACTGGGAGAATGTCGAGCCCAATTACGCATATTAACTTGATTTTTATGCACTTGTTCCAGATAAGTCGTGCGTTTATTGGCAGGGGCTTCGGTGCAATTAGCCAATAAAATCAATGAATAATAAAAATTATGCCCGGTATAATATAAAAAAGTATTATTTTCAATGATATATCTTTCTGCTAACCGAGCATGAGTGAGGGCTTGTCGAAAATCTTTAAAGAAATAACATAAGAACGCTTTAGCAAAGTAAGCCGCAAACAAGGCGGAAAAATTATTTTGTTTTAAAAAGACCGGTAATAAAGTATCTTCATCAAAACTATCACCACTTAAACGGGAAGGTTGCTCAACTGCACCTTGTAAATTTAGGGCTACTTGTTGCCATAATTGAGTGTAGTGAAGTTGAAAATTCTGATTAAATTTCTCCATTAATTCGACATACTGCCGATATCGTTGATTAACTGTATCTAAATCACAACCGGTTAAAAAACTATAAATGCCATAAAACATCGCCGCGTAACAAGCATATTCAACATCACCCGTTTCTAGCCCCATTTGGATAGCGGTTAGTAAGGAGGGTAAAGTTTGCCACGCCGGTTCTTTCCAATGTCGTACACCGGCATTGACTAACATTAACACCTTGGCCATCATTTCTTTCGCTTGAAACCGTTCTAACATTTTTAAAGCCACTTGGCCAAAACGATAACCCGCTTCAATATCTCCCAAAGTTCCACACAAAATAAGACTATAAGAAGCATAAGCATTCGCTGACCAGGCTGAATTACCGTAATTGATACATAATTTAACTTGAGTAAAACAAATTAACGGATAAAGTTGGGGCGCAGCTAAATAGGCTGATGAAGAAATATAAACCAAGAGACGTAAAGCGGCTAATTTGTATTTATCTTTCATGGGGGGTAAATCGACTAATTCTTCAATTTGTCGTGTTCCCATGGCTTGTTGTAACGTATTAAACAAAATAGAAAAATCATCAAGCGGTTCCGGTAAACTAATATCCAGTAAATGTAACACCTGCAAGCCCGTTTCTAAGGCGGCATGAGCTTGATTTTGAGAAACATAAAATAAGATTTTCAGTTCATAGACCTTGACTTGATCGAGTAAGCTATTAGCACAGCGTAATACCCGTGCAAACAATTGATCGGCTTGCTCACGATGACCCGTTAAATACGCCATTTCTATGGTTTGGACATGTAAAGCCAGGGTTAAATGGTACTGACGTTCCCAACTGTCTGCGGCTAATAAAGACAGACCAATTTGAAAATAATTCAAGGCGGCTTCATAACTACTAGCTAATTTGGCTTTTTTGCCGACTGCTAAATTGAGCCGTGCCAGATCATTCCGTTCAGCGGGATTATGAATCAGTTTGATCGCCAAATTTAAATGGTTAACAATATCAAATAAATGTTCTTCTAAGTGTCCCGGTGGTGTACTTTCCCGTAATTGCCATCCTAATTGATAATGGGCAGCGGTTTTTTGTTCAGCGGTTAGCATAGAATAAGCGGCTTGGTGAATGCGCTCATGAACAAAGCGGTAGGTAATTTTGACAAAATCTAAATGAGTACTATTTTCTTCTTCTAAATTACCATACATCAGTTGATAATAAGTATCATCTTGTGGTTCGACTAAATGTTGTTCCACCGCTTCCCAAAGCGCTTCGGTGGTCACGATTTCAGTTTGTTGATAAAGTAATGCTAACGTTTTAATATCAAACTGTTGACCAATCGCCGCCGCTAACTTCAATACTTCTTGAGTGGCGAGGGATAACTTTTGTAACCGTGAAGTGGTTAGGGTGACTACATTATCAGTCATCCCCATTTCGAGGATGTGTTTAACTTCCCATTGCCAACACCGTTTGAAGGTATTAAAACGCAAATGACCTTCTTCATACAACCGCGTTAAAAATTCTCGAACAAAAAAAGGAATTCCTTCTGTTTTCTTGAAAACCAGATCAGCGAGTGGTGCAGCATAAGTGAGGGTGCAGTGTAAGGTGTCAGCAATGATTTGGGTAATATGTTCTAAAGTCAGTGGGGTTAAATGGATATGTTCAGTACGAATGGGCGTGTGGTCGATTTGCTTCAATACTTGCTGAAGTGGATGATTTTCCACGGATTCAACCATCCGGCGATAACCACCAATTAATAATATAGCTTCATTTTCTAAGTCAAAAATTAAATGTTGCAGTAACTTCAAACTGGCTTTATCCGCCCACTGTAAATCGTCTAAAAACAGGATTAATGGGTGATTCGGTTGAGCCAGAATATGGATAAATTTTTCCAAGACGATAGCGAACCGGTTTTGCAAATCTAAAATATTGACTTCTTCTGCCCCGGGTGTTTTAGTTGCAGCGGGTTGACCCATAACCATTTCTAATTCTGGCACCATCTGGATAAGTAGTTTGGCATGTGTTCCTAGACCCGTTTGTAATTGCTCTTGCCATTGGGTTATTTGTTCTGAAGAATCCGTTAATAATTGCAACATGAGTTCACGCAATGCTTGAATAATCCCACTATAGGGCAAGTTTTGACGAGCCAAATCAAATTTGCCACTAACGAAGAATCCGGATGAGTTTTTTACCGATTTTTGTAACTCGTTGATCAAAACGGATTTGCCCATACCCACTTCTCCACAGACCATCACCACGGCAGCATGTCCCTGACTAACATAAGCTAAGGTATCTAACAAGGCAGCGATTTGAATGGAACGGCCATATATTTTTTGCGGTAATTGGAATTTATCCACCATGTCCTGCTGACCTAAAGGAAATGGGGTTATCGATTGATGTTCGGCCCACTGTTGTAAACAATTTTGCCAATCCACTATTAAACCATAGGCACTTTGATAACGTTCACTTGGATTTTTAGCCAATAGTTTCATGACTAAATCAGATAATATCTGCGGAATATTGGCATTGAGAATGGTTGGTGCAATGGGCATTTTAGCAATATGACAATGGACTAGACCCATTGCATCCGTATTTTGAAAGGGCAATCGTCCGACTAACATTTCATAAACGGTGATTCCCAGAGAATAAAAATCGCTTCGATAATCAATCGTTCTATTCATTCGCCCCGTTTGTTCTGGAGACATGTAAGCTAATGTGCCTTCCAATGGGGTTTTATTAGTCAACAGAGTATTATTTTCTGAGTTATTTTCAGTAGAAATACTGAAATCAGTAATCTTAACTTGCCCCGTCGCTAAATTAACAATGATATTGGCTGGTTTAATATCTTTATGAATAATATTATGTTGATGTAATTCACCGATGGCTTGAGTGAGTTGTAAAGCAATTTTCAAAATAGTTAACAGATCTAATTTTTGATTAGCAATAATATTTCGCAGTGAATCGCCACCAATATCTTCCAAAATGAGCGCTAAACCATTTTTATACTTTTGTAATTGGTACGCTTTAACTGAACCATTCAGTTGTAATTCTTTAATAATTTCATACTCATGACGAAATCGAGTAATTTCTTTAGGGGTAGGATATTCCGTTGTTAACGTTTTAATAATAACCGGCGTGTTGTCATCATGATTATAACCACGATAAATACTGATTTTGGCATCGGTATAAATTTCTCCAGTGATGGTGTAACCAAAAAGCGTAATCATGCTTGTGCCTTTATTCAGTTATCAGTTATCTCAATTATCAATGAAGATAGGGAGTCAATAATTTACTTATAAATAAGTATTTTGCTTTTTTAACTCAGTAAAGCTAAATTTAAATGATATTTTATATCAATTGCTTTAATAACAAACAAATAAATTTAATTTATTAAGAAAAAATCTTAATAATAAACGGTCAAATGAGGTTTGGTTTAAGTAATAAAACTAGTTACTTTCCTTGGTATTCCAATTTATTAATAGCTTTTCTAATTCTGTCAAAGAGTGAATCATGGCATCTGGCAATATCGTTCCAGACCAGGGTTTATGAGGATAACGATTAATCCAAACCGTTCTCATCCCCACTGCGGCTGCACCGGCTATATCGCAAACCGCGTCATCACCAATATGTACTACCTGTGCAGGCTGAGCTTGAGCATAATGGCAAACTGCCTCAAATAAGGCTGGATGAGGTTTAGCTGCGCCAACTTCTCGGGCAAAGAAAATGGCGTCAAACCAATGGCCTAATCCTAACCGGCGAACATCAGCATTACCATTAGTTACAGCACAAATAAGATAATGATGATGCAATTTTTCTAAGGTTGGTAACACATCATCATATAATTGTACCTGATGACGTGCTGCCATAAATACTTCAAATGCCGGCTCAACTAAACTATCGCTGTAACCCACCTGTGCAGCTGCCTGTGCTAAACTCAGTTTACGTAACCGAGTTAAATCACAACTTAACTGCGGTTGTATTTCGACTAACTGTTGACGTAATTGGCGAAAAGTAAGTGGATCAAACTGCGCGGCGATGCGTGGATAGTGTTGACATAACCAGTGATGAAGTTGTGCTTCCGCATGATAAATCACCGGTTCAATTGGCCATAAAGTATCATCTAAGTCAAAACAAATAACGCGAATTGGCATGATATTCCTATTGAACTTTTAGGTCATAATGATCAGTTAGCAGTTGTTTATTATAGCGACTTATACTCAATGGGTTGCGAGGTATCTATTTTTAACTGATATGACAGATAATTGGGTTAAAAAATCCGTTGGATTATAGAGTATGATTATTTATTGATAACTGATAATTGTTTACTGATAACTGATATGCGTTATTTATTATATTTTCTAATAAATTGTTTAATTCAGCTACCTATTCAGGCCATAGAACTACCTGATATTGGCAATTCTGCTCAAAGCGTTATGTCACCGGCAGAAGAACAGAAATTGGGAGAAGCTTTTCTACGGCAATTACGGCGGCGAATGGAAATTATTGATGATCCACATATAAGCAACTATATCAATGAACTGGGTAATCAACTCGCTTCCTCTAGTGATGAACCAGAACAAACTTTTCGCTTTGTGGTGGTTAATCAGGCGGATATTAACGCATTTGCCGTACCGGGTGGTTTAATCGGAGTACATAGCGGCTTAATTTTAGCCACTCGCAATGAGAGTGAACTCGCTTCAGTACTGGCTCATGAAATTGCCCATATTACTCAACATCATATTGCTCGTACCGTGGAATCAGCACAGAATCTTTCCTTACCCGCAATCGCTGGTCTTATTGCCGCCGTGATAGCCGGCGCTAAAAATCCCCAAATAGGACAAGCAGCTGTAACGGCCATTATGGCGGGTAATGTTCAAATGCAAATTAATTTTACTCGCACTCATGAAAGAGAAGCCGATCGAGTGGGGATGCAAATTTTAGCGAATGCCCACTTTGATCCCCGGGATATGCCTAATTTTTTTGAACGGTTACAAGCGGCTTATCGTTATTATGAGGATGGCATCCCAGAGTTTTTGCGGACTCATCCGGTGACGACAGAACGCATTGCCGAGGCTCGGGATCGGGCGGAAAAATATTCACCTCCTCCTTTAACGGACACGCCTTTTTATCACTTAATGAAGGCCAAGTTGCTGCTTCTGGTGACTGAAAATAAAGTGAATTTATTAAAAACGTTAACAGAAATGCTCAAAACCGGTCGCTACCAAGACGAACGAGCCACTCGCTATGCTTTGGCGTTAACTTTATTAGCGACTCAACAAACCAACGGAGTAAAATCTCATATCGATTGGCTTCTGAAACAGGATGGCGATAGGGTTTTATATCATTTGTTAAGCGCACAGTTAGCCTGGATACAAAAACAAGACCGGCAAGCACTGCAAATTTATGAACAAACTTTACAAATTTACCCCCATGACCAAATGGTCAGCTTGGAATATGCAGAAAAATTATTACAAGATAAAGCCGCTGCTAAAGCAAAAACGCTGTTGCTCAATCTAGCACCGCTGGCCAACCCGCATTATTACCGGTTGTTAGCTCAAGCTCAGCAAATGACTGGGGCTACTGCTGAAGCACATCTCGCTTTAGCGGAAGATAATTATTTGCTAGGACAAACTCCATTAGCGATAGAACAGCTTAAATTAGCACGGCAACAGAAAGGGTTAGATTTTTATCTGGCTTCACGTATCGAAGCCCGTTATAAAGAATTACAAGCAGAATGGCTAGAAGAACAAACCCATTCCAAGGAAAAACCGGATCAGGAAGAACCTGATAAGGAATAAATTTTGCGTAAACATCAACCGAACAAGAGGCTAAAACGCTTGGATAAGCTTAAATCATTTGCCCATTCTGCAATTTCTACAACGGATTAAATTAAGATTAACCAGTTCACTTACTCGGATTATCAAGATGCTTAACTCAGTATTTTTATCTGTCACGATGATACTGCTCATATTAATGACGAGTAGCGGTTGTTCAGGCGGATTATTACCCTCTATCAAACAAACGACTAAATCACCTTGGCAAAGTTTTGAAGAAGCTAAAATAGCTTTTGACAAAATAGTTCCTTCACAAACCACGAGTCAAGATTTAAAACGCTTAGGATTTGACCCCTTTGCGACACCAAACGTCAAGTTAGTGACTTATTTGGAACTGACCGAAAAATTTTTGCCTAATCAGTCTATTCGGATAGAAGATCTTGATCCCGGCGTACAAGCTTGCTTGCGTGCACGAGCAACTTGTCAAGGTTATGAAGTTTCCCCCAAAGTACTGAATAGCAATCGTTATGGCAATGTACTTCTTGACTTATTTAATTTTCGTCGCAAGCAAATTACCACCGGTTGGAATTTCACTGCCTTGATTGTGCTCAAAGGTGATCTGGTGGTTCACAAACTCTGGGGTGGTGAACCTAATGTTTCTGAATTTGAAGATAAAAAGAATCCACTCGGTCCACTTCAAGATATTAGCAAAATATTACCTCCGCTTAAAATTGATTAACGGTGCCTATAATAGGCTTTGGGGTAGTCACTTAAGCTTCGATATATTAATCTATTTATAAATAAAATAATATTTATCAAAATATTACCTTAATTAGACTGTTGAGTAACAGCCCGGTAGGGTGGGTGAAATGCCGTCTTATGCACTTGGCATGGTCACAGGACTCACACGGCATTTTGCCCACCCTAACCATGCCGCTCACCGCGATGATATTGGGTAGGCAGCGATTTTGGTGGGCAAAATGCCGGGAAATGCCCTGCTAAAATTCAACATCACGACGGCATCTTGCTCACCCTACCCGGCTGATTTAACAATGATTTCTCGCTCCCAAGATAATGTCAAGTTGCTTACAACGAGTTCCTCATTCTTTGTTAGATTTATAACAATTGTTAAATTAATTTTATAAAATTATATTAACTTCAATTAATTATAAAATAGGCATAACTATTGCCATAGTTTTTAGATAATACTTTATTCCTTCACCACTTTTCAGGTTGCAATTAAATCACCACTAATAACTTTAGCAAGAAAACCATTGGTTGTTAATAAGTTATATTTATTTTGTTACGCTAAAAAAATCTGATAATTTATTGATTAGAATCTAGAAACCACCGAGGAAAAATTCATGCCGATTGATTGGAAAAATTATCCGATAAAAAATATTTATGATGAACTGATTGGCAATTCTGCTGAACTTCGACCGGCCGCCGCTGAATTGGGTAATTGTTTAAGTTCCATGAACGATGCCGAATTGAAGGAACGTAAGGATGCTGCCGAACTGGCTATTCAAGTTATGGGAATTACTTTTACGGTTTATTCTGAAGGTTCAACCATTGACCGAGCTTGGCCTTTTGATATTATTCCGCGTATTATTCCTAAATCCGAGTGGGATCGCACTGAAGCAGGGTTAAAGCAACGAGTCACAGCGCTTAATTTATTTATTGATGATCTTTACCATGAACAACGAATTATTAAAGCGGGTCGTTTTCCAGCAGAATTATTAGCCAAATCAAAAAATTTTCGCCCCCAATGCGTCGGAATTAAACCGCCATTTAACGTTTGGGCCCATATTTGTGGTAGTGATTTAGTGCGGGATCGGGATGGTACTCTGTATGTGTTAGAGGACAATCTCCGCGTACCGTCGGGCGTATCCTATATGTTAGAAAATCGCTCGGTCATGAAACGGGTCTTGCCGGAATTATTTGAGTATCAAAATATTCAACCGGTGGATGATTATCCCTCCAAATTATTTGATATGTTAGCGGCTATTTCGCCACGTCCTTTAGATTACCCGCAAGTCGTGGTGTTAACGCCCGGAATTTATAACTCGGCTTATTTTGAACATGCTTATCTCGCCCAGAATATGGGTGCTGAATTGGTAGAAGCACCGGATCTCGTGGTCGGTGACAATGATTGTGTTTATATGCGTGATATTCAAGGTCTTAAGCGAGTCGATGTCATCTATCGGCGAGTGGATGATTGGTTTTTAGATCCAGAAGTGTTTAATCCAGATTCGTTATTAGGTGTACCGGGATTAATGCGAGCTTGGCGCAAAGGTCGGGTCGGGTTAGCTAACGCACCGGGTGCTGGCGTTGCCGACGATAAAGTGGTTTATTCCTATGTTCCCGATATCATTAAATATTATTTAAATGAAGATCCGATTATTCCTAATGTTGAAACTTATCGTTGTCTAGACGATAAACAACGCGGCTATGTGTTAGCTAATCTGGATAAGCTTGTGGTGAAACCCGCCAATGAATCTGGAGGTTATGGCATGTTAGTGGGTCCGCATGCGAGCAAAAGGGAACGTGACAAATTTGTTGAATTAATTCAACAAGATCCCCGCAATTATATTGCCCAACCGACTTTAACACTCTCAACCGTGCCAACGCTCTGTGATGATCAGGTCGAACCGCGTCACGTTGATTTAAGACCGTTCATTTTACAAAGTGATACCACCTATGTTACCACCGGAGGTCTCACTCGGGTTGCTCTGAAAAAAGGTTCGTTAGTGGTCAATTCTTCTCAAGGTGGTGGTAGTAAAGATACTTGGATCATTGACCTGGAGGATAAATAAAATGTTATCGAGAGTTGCTGGCAGCATTTATTGGATGGCGCGCTATTTAGAACGCTCAGAAAATACCGCTCGTTTAGTCAGTGTCAATAGCCATTTGTTATTAGATCTACCCAAAAATACGACTTTTGGTTGGGCGCCACTGATTGATATTATGAGTAATGAACAACTTTTCGCTGCGAGTTATCGTGAACCCAATGAACGAAATGTGATCAAATTTTTGCTCGGCGATACTTATAATCATAGTTCTATTTTAAGTTGCTTAGCACAAACTCGTGAAAATATGCGCACCAGCCGCGATATTATTCCTACTGAAGCTTGGGAACAAGTCAATGAATTATATTTATTAGTTAAACGTTCCCTCTCCACGGGAGTCAGTAAACGAAATCTTTATGATTTTCTAAAAAAAGTCATTTTAGGTTGTCAACAAGTAACCGGGATCATTACCAGCACCATGAGCCATGATACAGCTTATCATTTCTTATGTATGGGCTGCTATTTAGAACGAGCCGATATGACAACGCGGATTTTAGATGTTTGTTCCGCTAATTTATTGCCTGAGCAAAGTGATGAAGATGAGACTATCCTCAGTCCTTTTGATAATATTCAATGGATGAGTGTTCTAAAATCGCTAACGGCTTACCAAGCTTATCGTCGCTGTATGCGGTTGCGCGTTAAGGATGAAGATGTATTGAAATTTTTATTGCAAGATACTGATTTTCCAAGAGCGGTCAGTTATTGTATCACCACCGTTGAAAGCTGTCTGTCTGGATTACCTAAAAATGATCCCTCACTACGGGGGTTAGCTCGGGTGCACCGGCAAGTCCAATCGGCCAATGTGCGAATCCTAGCTCAGGAAGGATTGCATGAATTTATTGAAGAACTACAAACCGGTTTGGGTCATGTTCACGATGCCATTGCCGCTAGTTACTTTGAGATTGAAGCGACCACTCAAACCCAATCATCTTAATGGGTCGTCAACTGAATCTCGTCATCAGCACGAGCGCTAAGCGTTAAGATTAGGGGGGCGGTAGCCCATGTCAGCCACACCCCGGCACCCGTTTTCGCTGCTACCGCTGCTTCCTTCCGGACCTGACGGGGTTCACAACTTTACGTTGCGAGGGGACCGACACGAACCACCATAATCATTAATCATTGGCGGAGAGAGAGGGATTCGAACCCTCGGTACGTAGTTAACGTACACACGATTTCCAGTCGTGCTCCTTCAGCCACTCGGACACCTCTCCGTAAATCAAAATTAAGCAATACCGATATTGACAGATGTCATTCTAACCGAAAGGATGTGCTCCAGTCCAGCTTTGTAAGGTAACATAATAATTTTAATAACAAGAAATTTTCTTTTTAACTTTATATCGGTCGGCGTTATGCTGCCGGTGACCTATCTAGAATTTCGTTATTTTGTTGAAGAAACTCTAAAATGATATTAATCTAAGTGGCCATGTTGCAATATTAATCCAAACATATTGAAAATGAAAGAGATGATTCCAGAGCGAGTTAAAACGATTGTTAAAGTGATTTCAACCGAATTTAATCATCGTTTCCAGGGTAAAGCTAATCTGATTTGGTTTGGTTCTTGGATAAAAGGTAACGCTTACCCACAATCAGATATTGATTTAGCCATTGAATATAATGAGGAATTAAATTCACAAGATTTAACCCATTTTAGAAACTGGCTTGACGATTTTCCTACACTGTATCGTATTGATCTAGTCGATATGAAATCGGCCAGTGACCTATTAAAGCAAGAAATAAAACGATATGGACAAAGGTTATGAACGATAAATATAAGCGTGCTAATTTTGCTAAAGCAGTTGATAACCTAAAAATTATTCTGGGAGAAACAGCAACACCGATTGTGCGTGATGCCGCTATCAAACGCTATGAACTGTGTTATGAATTAGCTTGGAAGGCTATTCAAGAAGCTTTAAGAAATGAAGGGTTAGAAGTGTGCAAATCGCCTAAAAATTGTTTCCAACAAGCCTTTCAGCAGGGTTGGATTACAGATGAAGAAACGTTTGTAGAAATGATAGCCAAGCGTAACTTGACCATTCATACTTATAACGACAATTTAGCAGAAGAAATCTATGCTAGCCTGCGAAAATATTTGGTGTTATTTGAATTGCTCTTAGCACAATTATAGTAATTTTAATTTACAATTATTAAAACAGCAAAGGAGAAGCAGAAATGAAAAAAGGATAGATAGGGTGCGTGGGAGGCACCCTACCAAACTCGGCTTAACTTAATGGCGTTAACGCGGGCTGTTGGGCGTTAGGGCAAAAATGGCAGTGAACCAACCAGGGCTAATCCTCTGCCAATGTCTTCACCACCAATTCCACCGATTGTTCACCATTAAAAACGATCACCCCGTCCGGCAATTGATAACCAAAAAATAACCGAATTTGCCCGCTACCGAGGAAACCGGTATACAGATCAATTACCTGGGTGGGCATCAACGTCACCGCTTTTTGAGCCGCCACCAAATGCGCTAAATTCAAATCCCAAGGTAAAATTTGACCTTGATTATCTTGCATAAAGTAATTTTCTGGCTCGGTTGAATTAATCGGTTTCCAAGCCGCGACAATCAGCAACTCAGCGGGTTGTCCCACGTGTTCCGCTGCTACATCCATTTCTCCTCGAATATTGACATATTGATAAGGATGTAAAGTTAACTGCGGATGATAACTTAAGCCATTGAGTGAACTGCCACCGCGGAAAGCCGCCTTGAGTGGACAAGGGAATGCCTGGCAATTTAAGCTGGTTTTCCACTGGGTTGAAAGGCTATTAACCAAAGCCATACCTCGACCGAGATTGGGGAGCAGCGGCGAAGGTTGAGTATCGGAGTAGCTTTCCTGGTCTTGAATCTGAATGGTTATTTGCGACAGCGGGCCTAATTGGGCAGCGGCACTGGGATTGGATAAGCGAATAACAAAAGTTTCATCGGGTTCCACCTGATTATCTTTCAAAATGGGGATAATTAAGCTAATCATCTCTTTTTCGCTTTCATCCCAACTCAAACGCCCTTGACTGGGAAGGTAATCTTCATGCGCCGTCGCTGTCTCGCTAATCGTTTCGTAATCAACGGTAATGGGTTCTTGATGATTACCGGTGCGAATAATGGAAATGAGGATGTAGCCCTGATTTTCTGGTACGGTGGCAAATGTTTGGGTAAATTGTAATACGGCCGGCTGAGAAGGAGCGATAACTGGCTTATCGTTATCCTTAATGATGACGGCGGCTTCACTTTGTTTACCTAACCGGGCTTGACCGGTCGGGTTCACTAGCAGGAGATGAATGATTTCTTCGTCTGGTAGCTGATCATCAATTAGGTTTAAGGTAATCGTCTGGGGTTGAGTTTCTTGGTCAGCCCAAACAAGAGTCCCACTGCCATTGAGGTAATCGTCTCCTAAAATGGCGCTACTGTTGGTGGTAGTGATATATTGTACCGACACCTCACCCTGGCTGCTGCCAGTGCGCAGTACCGTGAGTTCAGCTAGATTATCTTCTTCTTGTGCCCAAAACAGCGGTGAAGTAAATTCTATCGAAGCCAGTTCCTCATGGGGCGATTGAGCAGCGGTGGTATCGTTATCGGCAATAATTAAAGTCGCTTGTCGATACAGAGTTAAAGTGGCTCTACCGGTAGGATTGGCTAACTGTAATTGAATGGTTTCGGCTTTTTCTGCTTCTTGATCGTCAAGTACTGTCAGTTCAATCGCTTTCGGCATATCATCACCATCCGCCCAAGTCAGTAAGCCAGTACCACCAACATAATCTAAACCCATTTCGGCAGTTCCACCTATCGTGGCATATTCCACTGACACCGCCCCTTGACTCCCACCACTGCGGGTGACAGTGAAAGTCCTCACTGAACCAAGGCCTTCGTTTAGAGAATAAGTTGGTGCAAGGAATTGTAGCACACCCGCTTGGGATTCTGATGGTTCAATGACTGGAAGAGTATCCGTTTTGGGTGGATCGGTTTTGGGTATGGTAGTATCACCCGGTTGAGGAGGCACAATAACCATATTTTCCCCAGGTTGAGTAGTTATTTCATTATCCGCAATAGTTAAAGTCGTTTGGATAGGTTCACCTAACTGGACGCCACCGGTCGGATTGAATAAGGTTAATTGAATTATTTCAACCGCTTCCGCTTCCGAATCATCTATTAAGGTCAATTGCAGTGGTTTGGGTTCGGTATCGCCATCCGCCCATTCCAAAATTCCAGTCCCGCCGGTGTAATCGCTGGCAATCGCTGTACTTTGAGGGGTAATTGAATATTGCACGGCAACGGTTCCATTACTCCCCTTAACACGACTGACGAGAATAGAGGGTAAAACCGTTCCTTCGGTTGCAGAATAAGTCGGGACTTGAAATTGCAGTGTTCCCGATTGCAGTGGCTGCTGGGCTTCATCATCGAGGAGAGTAATGTTTATGGTATTCGGTGTGCCCAGTGTAGCACCACCACTGGGGTTGTTCAACCGCACAGTAAAAGTTTCATCACCTTCTTTCTGGTCATCATCGTGTAAGGTCACTGAGATTTTTTTCGGTAAACTATCCTGATCCGCCCAAGTTAATTGACCTTCTTGAACGCTATAGTCACTTCCCAGGCTAGCACTACTGTCAGGTAACAATTGATACGCGACCGAGACTACTCCATCATCACCACCAACTCGTTTCACTACCAAGGCAATTTGACCTTGCGTTTCGTCAACTCGAGTTTGTTCAGCCGTCAATTGCAGTTGCCCCGGTTGGATGGAAATACCACCCGCCGGCGTCATGGCAACTCGAAGGTGAGCTAAGCCGTCGGTAGTATCAATAAGTACGGGTTGATCTTGATAACCGGTAGCGTGAAGGGTAGCGCGCCGGCGCCCATACGGCAGCGTCAGGTTGTAAAATCCTTGATCTTGAAATACTTCAGGTGGTTGTTGCACTGGAATTGGTAAGCCATTGGCATCTAAAACTAAATTTCCCCACTCATCGACTACCCAAAAATCCAGCATGGCATTATCTAAGGACACAAAATCCACCGCATTATAAACGTAGAGGCTGCCTAAACCGGGCGGTAAATTGGTATCATTAGTTTGGAAGGTAAAGACCGGACTTTCTGCCACTGCGCCATATTTATCAATAGCTTGAACTTGCCAAGCGTATTTTGTCCCATCGCGTAAACCCGGTTGACCTTGATTTAACGGATCAGCTATCACGGATTCCGAATTTAAGTAGGTCATCGTCATTCTCAGTTCTTCTTGCCGATAGATAATTTGTTGCATACTCGGCTCCGTCGCCAATAAAAAAGTATAAGTGACCGGATCATTATCGGGATCAGGACTGGGTTGCCAAGCAAAAATGACGGTGGTATGAGTTTCGTCTCCATTCTGGGGAGCGCGTAATTGCACCGGTGTTGGGGGTTGATTGCCAGCGCGGTCTTTGTAAACCAGGGAACGTTGTAAAGGCGAGCGATCGCCGGTTTCACTATCGACCACAAAGTAGAATAATTCATAACGACCCATTTGTGTAAACCCGTCAAAATGGCCACTAAATTCACTATCACTAGCCAAGCCGAGTTCGATTCGTTCTAATCCCTCCATTGCCAACGTTTCCCGTTGTTCGATACCATTATTAGTTAATTGCAGACTGGGTGGGCGAATATCGACAAAAACTTGTTCGCCTTTCACCCGGCTCGGTTGATTAACCCGTGCCCATAATGGCGCGCTGGTGGTATTAGCCTCTAAGTGAACGGTCGGCGTGACACTCAAAATCACCGCTGGACTATCGGGTGCAGTGGGATCATATTGTGGTCCTAAACCTAAATAAATAGTTTTAGCGGCTTGACCATCTACTCCCAACACATTGCTGCCTTGGTTATCACTGTTGTCATCGAGTAACGGATGTTGCACCGCATTATCTTGAAATTGCTCATTAAAAAAGTCAGTGTCATCAGTACGAGTAAACAGTTCGGTACTTTGCGTTGCTAATTCAAAAGCGGTTTTTAGTGAGTAGCCTTGACCAAGCTGGGCAAACAACGCTTCAATAAAGTATTCACCACTGCGCACTTCATCGGGTTCTTTGGGACCTTTGTAAGATTCTTCTCCGGGTGCGGTACTGGTTACCAAAATTCGACCGGGTTTAGATAAAGCCGAGATAAAATTGCCAGAATAGCACGAACCGATGATAATCACACGTGGTTGAGCTTTAGCTGGGTCATTTAAACCTTGTTCTAACGCCGCTAACCAATTATTCAATTCGGTGGGGGCAATTTCTTCGTGGTTACCATTATCCAAATGAAAATTTCCCTCTAAATCACCGTGATCAACCATGACAATGTACAGCGGCGCCGGATCGGCATTGAGACGAGTTTGTAAAGTTTTTAATGTGTTTTGAATTTTTGCTTTATCTGGAGTGTCATCCACCAGCACCCCGATTTGATTTTGATCAAAACCGAGATAGTCAATATTGTCATCAATAAAGCCGCGATTTATCAGTTTTTGATACACGCGATTGAGCGATTTACCATAGGCTTCCTGACCATTACCTTTGGCATCCCGTCCTTGGACTAACAGCGCATAACCGGCTAACGCACTGACTAACACCGTTTGTGGCTCGGACTGACTTGCAGCTAGGCGATCATCATTCGCAAACTGGGCTTGTAATTGATACTGACCCGTTTGCGTAAAAGCCGGTAATTGAGTAAAGTGATATTCACCGCTGGCTATCGTAGTAACTTCCTGCGTTGTTATGCTGCCATCCGGAGCAGTTATTTGCAATTGAATCGGTAATTCTTTCAGACCGGCGGGTTGCTGCGGATAACTGGTTAACTTCCCTTTAGCGGTTAAGTGACCATTTTGGAAAATCGCCACACTGTTTAAAGTTAACTCCAGGCTTGTTAGAACTTGAGTGACCGTGATAATCACCGTTTCTTCTGCCGTGCGTTGACCGAAGGGTTCAGTTACCATTACCGTTACTGGAAATTCCCCGGTTTGAGTCGGCGTCCAAGTAAATTTCCCAGTTTTTTTATCAATCTGCGCACCCGTCGGGGCATTGAGCAAACTAAAAGTTAAAGCTGGCGTTTCGAGAAAATCCGCTTGAGCAGTAAAAGTTAAGGTGTTATCAACCAGTACCGTTTGAGCACCAATTGGCTTGAGTATAGGGGTATCGCTAATAATCACTTCAAAAGTTTGGCTTGCTTCCAAATTATCCGGATTGACACCGTTATCAGTCACCGCAACCGTTAGTTTAAAAATACCAATTTGCGTGGGTAAAGGTGTCCACTTGAATTGACCGGTTTCAGAATCGATGCTCGCACCTGGTGGTAGATCTTTATTGATTAATTTATAAGTTAAATTTTGTTTGGGTACATTGGGGTCTATCGCTATCACTTTAAAACTAAGTAATTTATTAGGTATGCCGTATTGAGTTGCAATGGTTTCTATAACCGGGGGTTCATTGACATCTAAAACTTTGATAATCAGCGTATCGGTATCTTGTTGAGCACCACCATAACCGGTGTGACCTAAGTCATCGGTTACTATATTGAGTGTAGCCTCACCGTAAAAATTTAAAGTCGGTGTAAAGGTCATGCCCTTTAAGGCGTTATTAATAGCGGTTAAAGTGCCGATAAACACCAACCGATTATCTGCTGTACCATCACCTTCTGTAAAGGAAAGCCCTTCTCTACCATTCAAGGTTAAAGTACCGTTGGTAACGGTTAAAGTAACCTGAAGAGGAAAAATTCCGGCATCTAAATCACGAATACTTTCCCACCAAGTAGTAACAAAAGTAAAAGAAGTATTTTCATTGAAAATAATGGGATTATCTTGGTAAGAATAATAAATGTAATTCTCAGGGCTATTGTTGATTTGCGCGGATACCATAATCGTATCCGTTTTAGGACTCGTGATGTAGACGAATCTGCTGTCGTGACTGACTGCGACTGATGATGGCGTTCCCCAAAACCAATCGTTGTAATAATACCATCTATCTTGTAATATTAACTGACCCGTGCTGGGATCGCGTATAAATACACTCATTCCCCTTTCCTCCACGGAGTCATTTCTTTCACAAACTACATAAACCCATAGGTTATCTGCACTCACCGCAACTGAAGTCGGGACAGAATCACCATAATAATCACAATACCAATCTTCTTGGGCTTGTTGAAACCTTAATTCACCAGTACTCGGATCGCGTTCAAGTACGGACAACTGCTGGTCACCTAACACATAAACAAATTGGTCGTCCGCACTCACTGTGATTAGGTAAGGCTTCTCAAGCCACTCCACCCCATTTTGTCCGTTTTTTAGGAGTTGTTGTAAAGTTAATTGACCGGTGCTCAGATCGCGTGCAAATATTGCTACTACTGATTCACCACTATAATTATAAGCAGTCATATAAACAAATCGGTTATCCGCACTCACAACGACCGGGCTAACATTGATGGAAGATTCTCCCATCCCGAGTTGTTCTTTTTTTAAAACCTGTTGCAAGCTGAGCTGACCGGTGCTTAGATCGCGTTTAAACACCACCATCGCCACCGCGTTGTTCTCATCAGGGGGTTACATAGACGGACAAGTTGTCCGCACTTGCCGTGATTGACCGCGCCTTCGCAAGCCCTTCCACCCCGTTTTGTCCATCTTTGAGGACTTGTTGAAAGCTTAACTGACCGGTGTTTTTATCACGTGCAAACACTGCCAACGCTTTATCACCGTTACTAATTACATAAACGAATTGGTCATCAGCACTTACCGTAATTGACCTCGCACCAACAAGTCCATCTACCCCAGCTTGTCCGTCTCTCAGGACTTGTCGTAAAGTTAACTGACCGGTGTTCTTATCGCGCGCAAACGCGACCACTGCGTCGTCCGCCCCAGAAGCCACATAAACAAACTGGTCATCAGCACTTACCGCGACTGACCTAACACCATCAAGTCCATCCACCTGAGTTTGTCCATCCTTGAGGACTTGTCGCAAAGTTAACTGACCGGTGCTGGGATTGCGTGCCAACACCGCTACTGCGTTAGAAAGAATACTGGCTACATAGACCCATTGATTGTCCACACTCGCTGAGACTGAGTTAGCACCTTCAAGCCCCTTCACCCCAGTTTCTCCGTTTTTCAGGACTTGTTGCAAAGTTAATTGACCCGTGCTCAAATCACATGCAAACACGGCTACCGCATTGTCACCATAAGAAGCCACATAAACAAACTGATTGTCTGCACTTACTGCGATCGATCGAGCATCGCCAAGTCCCTCTACCCCATCTTGTCCGTTTTTTAGAATTTGTTTAAAAGTTAACTGTTCAGTGCTTAGGTCGTGTTTAAACACTGCCAACGTATCCCAATCGAGCATATAGATAAACTGATTATCTGGGCTTACCGTAACCGAGTGAGCATTCTCAATTCCCTCCACCCCATCTTGTCCGTTTTTTAGAATTTGCTGAAAAGTTAACTGTTCTGTGATTGGATCGCGCTTAAACACTGCTAATGTATCCCCACCGAGCACATAGACAAACTGATTATCCGAACTTACTGTGACTGAGCGAGTATCCCCAAGTCCCTCTACCCCATCTTGTCCGTTTCTTAGAATTTGCTTAAAAGTTAATTGCTCGGAGCTTGGATCACGTTTAAATACTGCCAACGAAACCCAACTGAGCACATAGACAGACTGATTATCTGCACTTACTGTGACCGATATAATATTAGATTCAAGCTTCTCTCCGGGTATGGTTTGTTGCAAGCTTAATTGACCGGTGTTTGGATCGCGCTTAAATACCGTTAATCCTTCAGAACCTACTGAGTAGATGAACTGGTCGTCGGCACTCACCGTGAGAGAACGAGCATCGGAAACTGAGACACTGTGAGTTGGGGTAACTTCTCCGGTGGCTGAATTGCGTATCAATACCGTTAACAGATTATCTTCACTAGAGGCGACATAGACGAATTTACCATCATGACTGACTGCTACTAAACTAGCACCATCCAATCCTTCAACCTGCCCTTGACCATTTTGCAACCTCTCGACGAAGCTCATTCCGGCTAAAGCCGGCAAAGATAAAGTGAGCAAAAAACTCGGTAACAACAGATAGAAAGTAAGTACAAGCGGAATGGAAATATTTTTGTTCATCATAATCTCTCCTCTTGAGGTAAGACTTGAATTTGGTGTCTTAATCTTAATAAACACTATCAGTTGGCTAGCTTTTTCTGAAAGGGAATCTTATGAGAGTGAGTTGCAAAAATTTTAACATCCTTGCCAACAGATACTTTTAATTCTATGGTTATCTTTAAAGTGTAAGATTACCTTTAAACTTAACAAATGACTAGAGGTAAAATTCCTAGCTAATTGGGAAATATTCTGACCAGGATAGAAAAGATGACGTAATTTTCCTAGGTGAGTAGGAATTTTTCCCGATGGGTGTATTCAGCAAGTGCCTCAATCGCGAACGATGCGCTTCGTTCCACAGCGCATCCTACCGTGCTTAATAGCATTAGCCTGCGTAGGGTGTATAAGCGAAGCGTCATACACCACGGTTCGGATTCATGCCATGAAGGTGGATGGCGCCTTATCCACCCTACGCGCTGAATTAAGTCAAGCCAAAGTCAGGATATTAACAAAGCCAGCTAGGGTGGGCATTGCCCACCCCAATGGAAATTAACTATGGCAAGAAGGGGTGTGCGATGCACACCCTACAAGACAAGATTTATTCCGAAGATTCTTTAGTGTTAGCCGCCGGTGGTGCCGATTTTTCTTCAGCCGGACTGGTTTCTTTAGGAGTTGAATCTTCAGTGGTTGATTTTTCGGCGGGTTCACTGGCTGGTGAAGGTGAAGCAGTTGATTCTTTTGCTGAATCTTGAGCCGCTGGCGTTGCTTCCGTAGTGGAATTTTCAGTGGTCGGAGCGGTTGCTGAATCTGCAGTGGTTTTATCGGCGGGTACGACTTCTTCACTGGGTGTCACTGCTTTAGGTTCTTCAGATTGAGACTCAGCAGCGGGTTTGGTGGAATTTTCAGCCGGGGTTGCCGCTTTTTTAGGCGTGAACAGGCTAAAAACTGAATCCGTTGCGGATTTAATTTGGGGATGTCTTTCTAAGAAAGTTTTAGTTAATACATCCTGAGTGGCTTGAGGAATTTGCAGTGCTAATTGGGTATGGGCAGCGACATTGATAAAATAAACCAGTGTAGTAGCAAATAATTCGACATTGTCTGCGGATAACTGCGATAAAACAATATCATTTTTTTCATCTTCATTGAGTCGCAATTTCCAACCACCTATCGAAGATAACCCAATTTCATGAATTAAACTGATGTGAGTGATTTTTTCAAAAGGCAATTGATTGGCAGATCCCGTTATATTTTCCCAGCTCACTGAAGTGCCTAATAAATTTTTCCAAATAATGGCTTTATTGGTCAACGCAATTCCTCTAGAATCAGCCGCTACTTTGCCAGTATCGAAGTAAAAATAGTAAAGATCACCAGCCGTATTTGCCTCTTTAAACAGATCAGCTTGTCGTTGGGGATTAAAGTTATCTTTAAAACTCAATTTTAGATCACTAAAAAAGTGAGTTGCTAATATTGCCTTAAAATGACTATATCCGGCTTCGAGGTCGAGGTTAGTTTGGCTTAAAATTTGGCCAGTGAGTTGGTGGACTAATTCATTATCAGTTTGCGATAACTTAAAATCTTTGCCATACTTGACTAAACAAGTATCCACTGCTTGTAAATCTTTGAGGGGATCAGCCGGACTTGCGTATTTGTCACGACAAAGGGTTACCCAACCCGCTAGAATAGCAATTTCTCTATCGGCTACTTCCAAACTGATCATTTCTTTTGCTGGCGTGGTTTTGTTGGCATTGATAAAATAAATCATCGCTGCTACCAAGGGCTGTATGACTTTATCAGGTACACCAGATAAGCGAATTTCATTGGCTTCGTTATGATTTACTTTGATTTTCCAACCAGTTAAGGACAAACCGAGTTCATAAACCAACGTCATGTGGTTAATGTCATTAAATTCTAACCGCTGTGGTTCACCGGTTAAATTCTTCCAAAGCAAGGCTTTATCTGTCAGCGCAATCCCACGAGAATGTGACATGACGCGACCGGTGTCATAGTAGAAATAGTATTTTTCCTCGGGTTTACGAATTTCAGCAAATAACTTGCTGTCTTCTTTAGGATTGGTTTTAAAATAGTCCGCAAATTCAAACCCTAAAGTACTGAGTAAGTGCGTTTTTAACACACTTTGGAAATTACGATAACTTTCTTCCAGCGAGGTCGCGGTATTCGGTGCTAAGACTTGTTTAAGTAAGTCATTAAATAAGCCAATATCCTGATTAGAAAGCGATGGTTGTGCACTTAAGCAGTTGTCTAATTCTTGTAAGGCACTGCGATAATCACCTTTCTCTTGCCAGGTTTTTAAAGCTTCAACTTCACTACAAGTCGCTGCCCATGAGGCATTGATGGCAGCGTAACCGAATATAAAACTGCTAACACCGTATTTACCCCATTTTTTCAATAAATAATAGCCCATATTTCTCTCCGTATATGAAAGTTTATACTATAAAAGTAATAACAAAATTGATCAACTCTATATGCGCAATATCATGACTCATTATCGTTATACCACCAAAGCTCACCTGGACCGACGTGACCGTAAAAATTTACCCAATATGTTGCCCTATATTTGGGATTATCGGGGACGGGTACTTTTGGCTCTTTTGTTTTTAGTTTTGGCTAAAATGGCCAATGTGGGCGTGCCGATGGTGTTGAAATATATTGTTGATGCGCTTGATAAACACCAACAAACCACACCAGTTTTACCGATTACCTTACTGACTGCTTATGGCATTTTACGTCTGTCGAGTTCGCTGTTTAACGAGTTACGTGATGCGGTTTTTGCTAGAGTTCGTTATCACGCCATGCGACGTCTTTCTAATCAGGTATTAACTCATTTACATGATTTATCCCTCCGGTTTCATCTCGAACGACAAATTGGCGCCATTTCCCGTGATTTAGAGCGAGGTACCCGCAGTATTAGTTCCATTCTAAATTACATGATTTTTCAGATTATTCCAACTTTAGCTGAATTTTTATTTATCGCGCTGATTTTATTTTCTCAATATGACATCCAATTCGCTGGGATTACTTTTCTAACCGTTATTATCTACGTCATATTTACCTTTGCTGTCACCGAATGGCGCATGGAATTTCGTTATACTATGAATGCTAAAGAATCGGAAGCAAATAATCAAGCTATTGATAGTTTAGTCAATTATGAAACTGTTAAAGCCTTTAATAACGAAGCTTTCGAGGTACAACGTTATGATAACACCTTGTCCCAATGGGAACTAGCGGCAGTCAAAAGTCAAACTTCGATGTCAGCGCTCAACTTTGGACAATCTGCCATTATTGCGATAGGCGTTACTTTAATTATGTTATTGGCTAGTCAGGGTGTGGTTACCGGTCAGATGAGTTTAGGTGATTTAGTTTTAGTCAATGCGTTTTTATTACAGTTGTTTATTCCTTTAAATTTTTTGGGTGTGGTTTATCGTTCTGTTAAATATGCCTTAGCTGATATGGATTTAATGTTCAAATTACTGGATAATCAACCTGAAATTCAGGATCATCCCCAAGCGCAGCCCTTACAAGTCAATGGTGGAGCAGTTTGTTTTGAGGAGGTGAGTTTTCACTATCAACCGGATCGACCCATTTTAGCTCCACTTAGTTTTACCATCCCTGCCGGACATAAAGTCGCTATTGTGGGCGCAAGCGGTGCTGGTAAATCTACCGTTGCACGGTTGTTGCTGCGTTTTTACGATGTAACCACGGGTCGTATTTTAATCAACGGCCAAGATATTCGCCACGTCACTCAAGCTAGCCTGCGTGCCGCTATCGGTGTAGTACCCCAGGATACGGTGTTATTTAATGATACGATTCGTTACAACATTGCTTATGCTCGACCGCAAGCGAGTCAAGCCGAAATAGTAACCGCTGCTCAATTAGCGAACATTCATACTTTCATTGAATCTTTACCGCAAGGCTATGATAC